>NZ_QWVS01000040.1 GCF_003570725.1 Peribacillus asahii | reverse complement strand
TATAGTGATAGGTAAGCTTTTGAAGTTATCGCCAGCTTTTCCCCCACTTCACACCGTACAGGCGAGTTTCCCAGCATACGGCGTTCCAACTAATCCAATTCATTCAATATTTTTATGTATATGCAAGATGAAATGTAGAATCAGATAGCTCCGTTCAGGCATTGCTTGCGCAATTTATTAACTTCTGTGAGTTGCTTTTCATTTAACTTGAGTGAGTTTAAAAGCACTTGTATTTTCTCTTGGTCTCTCAAATGTATAAGAAAATGAACAGATTTGTGCAATATCGTTAAGTTTCCATATGAATCATCCTTTGTGAGATGGTACGGTATCTTATGATGACAATGCCAATCATTCAGTCCTAATTCAATGCCTGTAACAGCACATTTTCCGTATTGTGCGATAAATCGGCTAATCCGATTATCATTGTATTCGATGGAACGGCTCGGTATAAATTGTTTCATCACATGAGCGAGCGTTTGTTTATTAATAGCTCGCAAGTTTTGATGGATTTTATTTCTACCTGCGGTAGTATAATTACAAATAGTTTGAGAGAAGTTAAGATTCACCTTACAGCGCTGGGCATGGATTGGAACAAGTACCATTTCTTTTATTTTATAAAGTTTACATTCATATCCCTTATACCGTTTCTGTAAAGATTTTGCGAAGTCTTGAAACATAGCTTCTTTTCTCATTTCTTTTAAACGATTATATAATGCTTTATTAAGACGAGTGTTCAGCTCATTTAAGTCTATCGTTATATGTGACGCTGCAGAATAATAATTCTGTATACCCATTATAGCCAGATTGAAACACCAAACATTTTTGACTGTTTGGTGTTTCTGAATTGCCTTTATGGCTTGTTTTATTTTTATTTGTGCATTTCTAAGTGCCTTTTTTGTCATATGTGAGCGAGCTACATAGAGTGTTCTTTTCTTCGTCTTCTTTAGATGTGCTTTAAGCCGGAAACCTAAGAACTCTGATGAGTTCTTCTTTAGGTTGACCACCTTCGACTTTTCTTCACTAATTTCAAGGCGGAGCCTTGTTTGAAGAAAATCCTTTACGGCATAGAACATTTTAATCGCTTGTGAACGAGTGCGACAAAGGATCCTAAAGTCATCTGCATATCTTACAATATAGCAATGTTTCAAATTCGATTGTCTCAATGCACTATATCTACCACCATACGTTTTATATGGCTTTCGTGTTTCAAAACTTTCCCATTGATGACTAACCCACCAATCTAATTCATTTAATACAATGTTAGATAAGAGGGGTGATAAAATGCCGCCTTGTGGTGTGCCTTTCGTTGGGATGCCTTCCCCAATAATTTCAGCTTTTAAAAGACTCGAAATAATAGAAAGTAGTGCCTTATCACGAATACCAAGCGACCACATTTGTTTTAATAATTTGGCATGGTCCACATTGTCGAAAAATCCTTTTATGTCAACATCTACACAATGATATAGACACGCTCGGTTGATGAGCGTCTCGAACCTAGCTTTCGCATGATGTGTATTGCGATTTGGTCTAAAACCATAGCTGTGTTTGTAAAACCTCGCTTCACAGATTGGCTCAAGCACTTGAAGAATACACTGTTGGAACAATCTATCCCAAATAGTCGGAATTCCTAAAGGACGTGTTTTTCCGTTCGCCTTTGGAATAAAGACCCGCCGAACGGCTTGGGGTGTATAGTGTTCGAACATTCGTTGTATCTTCGATATAACTTCTGATACAGATAATCGCTTTATATCTTCAATCGTTAATCCATCATATCCAGCCGTTTTACTGCCAGTATTTCGTTTAATATTCCGATAAGCTAATCGAATATTTTCATCGGATTGCATTAAATCTAGTAAACCATAAAAATTTTGACCATTAGCACTTTGAGCATATAAGGAATCCAAATGAAATTGCATGTCATAATACTCGTTGTGTCTCAGTTTCTTTCGTTTTAACAAGTCGGTGGCTCCTTTTGGAGCTGAACCTCTATTAGTCCTACAAGAACCTTATTAATCGTTGAAGAACTGCCTTGCATGGTGAATGAATCTTTTATCAGTCTAGTGGCTATCTCTCCACGTTCATTACACGTTTCAACGATACTGTGCCACCACTTTCACTGATATGAAGGAAAGTTATACAGTCGCTATTCTCACGAATGTTTTCCTTTCCAACGCTTCATCGAGAGTAAGCTCTCCACGTTATCAGCTTACAACGTTGAGTTACATCTATTATGGAACAAACTTAGGTGCTTCCTATGAGCCTGTTAGCATGGCATGTGCCTGTAACACAAGATGGATTTTTATATTCTTGATTCTTACTCATCCACAGCTAACCCTACATTTAGTAGTAAATACATTTCTATATAACGCGCGTCTAGACCCGTACATTCAGAAGTTCGTCAGCAATACAGTATGTTATTGTATTTACATTGCATTCTCACCATATTTATTCAACCCCAGCACCATGACTTACACCACCCCATCGGGTAGGCTTTCGTCAGCCAGACTGTTACGGTAAATTCTCATGCCTATTAGCCGAGCTTATAACACGCTTTTCCTTACTAAACAGCGTGCTATTCGACGCAGGGGGAGCCTTTCAGAGCGTTACCTCCTCATTCGACCCCTCGACATAACCCTTCAGTTTTAGAACTCTAAAACTGCCTGACCTTTACCGAAATTGCGTGACCACATTTCATTTGGGCCAGGAACATTTCGCACCAA
>NZ_QWVS01000004.1 GCF_003570725.1 Peribacillus asahii | reverse complement strand
AAAATAATACATTTATTTTCCCTCTACTCGATTAAAAATTTTTTAAGTTGAATATTTAATTTAAAGGAAGTACAATAAAACTTAATTTCCTATAATATAAAAAAATATTCTACCTTTAACTCCTAACTTCAAGAAGCCTTCCATTTATTTCTTCATTAAAGTGAGAGTGTATCATCCTTTCTAAAAGAGAAAAGCCGGTTCAGGTACAAGATTATGGTTTTTCTTTCTATCCATTAATCATTTCTTTTTTCAGTATGGGTGAAATATGTCTAATTAACTAAAGTGTGGTGTCAGAATGAATTTAACTATTTCTAATTTAGAAAACATGAAACTAAAAGATCTATATGAGCACGCACGTCAGTATAAAGTGTCTTATTACAGCAAGCTCTCGAAGAAGGAACTGATTTTTGCTATTTTGAAGGCTCAAGCTGAACAAGACGGGTTGCTGTTTATGGAGGGTGTATTAGAAATTATTCCTTCAGAGGGATTTGGCTTCTTACGTCCGATTAATTATTCTCCTAGTTCGGAAGATATTTATATTTCTGCGTCGCAAATTCGCAGATTTGATTTACGTAATGGGGATAAAGTATCGGGGAAAGTACGCCCACCGAAGGAAAACGAGCGTTATTATGGACTCTTGCACGTGGAGGCGGTTAATGGAGATAATCCGGAGTCCGCTAAAGAGCGTGTGCATTTCCCTGGTTTAACGCCGTTATATCCAAATCGTCAAATTAAATTGGAAACGACTCCTAGAAACTTATCAACAAGAATTATGGATGTGTTAGCCCCTGTTGGATTTGGTCAACGTGGTTTAATTGTTGCCCCTCCAAAAGCAGGGAAAACGATGCTCATTAAAGAAATTGCTAATTCCATTACAACGAATCATCCTGATGCGGAATTGATTGTTTTACTTATTGATGAGCGTCCGGAAGAGGTAACAGATATTGAACGTTCGGTAGCGGGCGATGTTGTAAGTTCAACGTTTGATGAAGTGCCTGAAAATCATATTAAAGTAGCTGAACTTGTGCTGGAACGTGCAATGCGTTTAGTGGAGCATAAACGCGATGTTATTATTTTAATGGATAGTATTACGCGTTTGGCTCGTGCCTATAACCTTGTCATTCCACCAAGTGGACGTACATTGTCCGGAGGGATTGATCCAGCGGCTTTCCATCGACCAAAGCGCTTCTTTGGTGCTGCGCGTAATATTGAAGAGGGCGGCAGTTTAACGATTTTAGCTACGGCATTAGTCGATACAGGTTCGCGTATGGATGATGTTATTTATGAAGAATTTAAAGGGACAGGTAACATGGAGCTTCATCTAGATCGTTCATTGGCAGAAAGACGTATTTTCCCAGCGATTGATATTAGACGTTCTGGAACAAGGAAGGAAGAGCTTCTGATTCCGAAAGAACATTTAGACAAGCTGTGGGCTATCCGTAAAACGATGTCTGATTCTCCTGATTTTGCCGAGAAGTTCCTGCGTCGCTTAAGACAAACGAAGAGCAATGAAGAATTTTTTAGCAAGTTAGATGAGGAAATGAAAAAGGGAGTTGCAAGTGCAAAACGCTCTTAGTCAGGAGTATTCATGAAACTACTTGCACAACGCCCTTGGACTTGTTATAATAGATTCATGTGTTTTTACAATAAATGTGTGGTTATTGCAATCACATCTTGGTTAATATAACTCTGTTTCGCAAGATTCAGGGCAGAAGGAGCTGAAAAGAATGAAAGCTGGAATCCATCCAAATTATAAAACTGCAAAAGTTATTTGCTCTTGTGGTAACACATTTGAAACAGGTTCAGTAAAAGAAGAGATCCGAGTTGAGACTTGTTCTGAATGTCATCCATTCTACACTGGACGTCAAAAATTCGCTGAAGCTGGCGGACGTGTTGACCGTTTCAACAAAAAATACGGCCTTAAATCATAAGGTGAAGTTAAAAAACAGGCAAGTGCATTATCTTGCCTGTTTTTTTATGGCTTTAAACGGATAAACGAAAAGGGATTTTTGTATTTGGCTTGGTAAAATGGATAGAAAGCAAGTCATTCGGTATGCTGTGAAGTAAGTGAGCAAGGAGGATTTTAATGGCACAATTATTTTTTAAATATGGGGCTATGAACAGCGGGAAGTCTATTGAAATTTTAAAAGTAGCGTACAATTATGAAGAACAAAATAAGCCGGTCTTAATGTTTACTTCTGGTATCGATACAAGGGATGAGGTAGGGCATGTTTCGAGTAGAATAGGACTAAAACGAAAAGCAATTCCTATTTTTGATGAAACGAATATTGTGAATATCGTCAAAGAGCATGCTGAAAAGCCGTATTGTGTATTAGTAGATGAGGTGCAGTTCTTAAAAAAAGAGCATGTTCTGCAATTAACAGAAATCGTCGATGAATTAGATATTCCTGTTATGGGATTTGGTCTTAAAAATGATTTCCAAAATGAATTATTTGAAGGAAGTCGCTATTTATTAATATACGCTGATAAAATTGAAGAAATGAAAACTATATGCTGGTTCTGCCATAGAAAAGCCATTATGAATTTAAGAGTAGATGAACAAGGGAAACCAATTTATGTAGGGGACCAAATACAAATTGGCGGAAATGATACCTATTATCCAGTTTGTAGGAAGTGCCATGCTCATCCACCGCTATAACTTTGAAAATGAGCGAGAAATAAAGAATATTCCATGATAAAGCTGATTTTTCCTGCGCTAAGAGAGATCAGCTTTTTATATATAGGAAGGATAAGTTCTTGATGTTCGTTTCGTTTTTTAGTATTGTTTGCAGTTCATTTGAATCTCTTTGACGTTCATTATTTGCATATACTATAATGAAAGAAGTGTGATTACAAAGTCGAGTTCTTGGTGTACGGCAGAGAACATAATGAGGTGAATAAGCGTGTTTGATCGATTACAAGCAGTAGAAGATAGATATGAACGATTAAATGAATTATTAAGTGATCCGGAAGTAATTAATGATTCGAAAAAACTTCGTGAATATTCGAAAGAGCAATCAGATATTCAAGAAACGGTTATGACATATAAAGAATATAAATCAGTAAAAGAACAAATTCAAGATGCGAAGGCGATGCTTGAAGAGAAGCTGGATGCAGATATGCGAGACATGGTAAAGGAAGAGCTTAGTGAGCTAGAAGAAGCAGAAGAACAGCTTCAAGGGAAATTGAAAATCTTGCTGATTCCGAAAGACCCAAATGATGATAAAAACGTTATTATGGAAATTCGAGGTGCGGCTGGTGGAGATGAGGCTGCTTTATTCGCTGGGAACTTATACCGCATGTACAGCCGTTATGCTGAAATGCAAGGCTGGAAAACAGAAGTCATTGAGGCGAATGCAACAGGTTTAGGCGGCTTTAAGGAAATTATCTTTATGATTAATGGTCAAGGGGCGTATTCGAAGCTGAAGTTTGAAAATGGCGCTCATCGAGTTCAACGTGTTCCTGAAACAGAGTCAGGCGGCCGCATTCATACGTCTACGGCAACAGTAGTCGTTTTACCTGAAACAGAAGAAGTAGAAATTGAAATTCATGATAAAGATATCCGTTTTGATACATATGCATCTTCTGGTGCAGGTGGTCAAAGTGTTAATACGACGATGTCAGCTGTTCGATTAACCCATATTCCTACAGGCGTCGTTGTTACGTGTCAAGATGAAAAATCGCAGCATAAAAACAGAGAGAAAGCGATGAAAGTGTTGCGTGCTCGTGTGTATGATAAGTTTCAAAGAGAAGCTCAAGCGGAATACGATCAAAATCGAAAGCTTGCGGTTGGTACCGGAGACCGTTCAGAACGTATTCGTACGTACAATTTCCCGCAAAATCGAGTAACTGACCATCGTATTGGTTTAACGATTCAAAAGTTAGATCAAATTATGGAAGGGAAACTAGATGAAGTAATTGACGCATTAATTTTAGAAGATCAATCTTCGAAATTGGAGCAAGCTAATGAGTAGTTCCGTGCGTAAAGTATACGAAGCCCTCAATTGGGCTTCTTCTTTTTTAAAGGAATACGGTCGTGATGCAAATGCTGGGGAGCTGTTATTGCAGCATGTTTTACAAATGAGTCGCTCGCAGCTATTTGCAAGCTTGCGTGATGAATTATCGGGTGATGCATTCACTGCTTTTGAAAAAGCTGTCAAACAACATGCAGAAGGAATGCCAATTCAATATATTATAGGAAGCGAAGAGTTTTATGGACGAACGTTTTTGGTTAATGAAGAGGTACTTATTCCAAGGCCGGAAACAGAAGAATTAGTCTATCATACACTGCGCAAAATTCAATCGATGTTCCCTAAAGATAAAGAAGTGCATGTAGTGGATGTAGGTACTGGCAGCGGAGCAATTGCCATTACCATGAAGCTTGAAGAACCGCGTCTACAAGTCACGGCGACGGATATCGCTAGTCCTTCCCTGCAAGTAGCGAGGCGGAATGCTCAAGCTTTAGAAGCGGATGTCCAATTCATTCAGGGAGATTTATTGAAGCCCTTTATAGAAGCAGGTCAACAATTTGATGTGTTATTGTCCAACCCGCCTTATATTCCGGATGCTGATAGGATGGAGATGTCTGAAGTGGTGACGGAGCATGAACCGCATCGTGCGCTATTTGCAGGTATGGATGGCCTCGATTTTTATCGACGGTTTATGGAAGAATTGCCATCTGTAATGAGTATTCCTGGATTAATTGGCTTTGAGGTTGGTGCGGGTCAAGGTGAACGTGTGGCCGAGCTTTTGCGCGGTGCGTTTAGCCAGGCTGAAGTATCGGTGGAATATGATATAAACGGAAAAGATCGTATGGTATTTGCGAGGCTGGTCTAGACTCTTTAGGCAGCCTTTTTATCCTGCGCTGTAAAACTCTGCTGACGTAAGTTTCACTTTATGGGAGAGTCTTTTTTGAAATAGGCTGTCTACACAGCCGGTCCATATGAGGAAGTTTTTCAAGCCCCTTTCCCATCTCACCATTTAGAAAATATATTAATTTACTAGTTTAAGATATGGAAAAATTGGTGAGACTGTGGGTACAAGGGGGCGAGAGGAATGAAGAAACGAAACTTAGCTATTATATATCTATTAATCTTAACAATAGGAACAATTATTAGTTTATATATACCGAAGCAGGAAACGGCACAAGCGGATACGATGGTTATTCCGGATGAGGCGATTCGTTTAAGAATACTAGCTAATAGTGATCGGGAAGCAGATCAGGCTGTTAAACGTTTAATTCGGGATGAAGTGAATAAAGATATTACAGAATGGGTGGCGGAATTAACGTCATTAGAGGAAGCAAGGAAAGTGATTACGTCACATTTAGATGATATTCAGGCAACGGCTGAGCGTGTAATGGCTGAGGAAGGATTGGATCAGTCGGTACAAGTAGATTTTGGTCAAGCAGAATTTCCGACAAAACTGTATGGTCAATATTTATATCCAGCAGGTGATTATGAGGCTGTCATTATTACATTAGGTGAAGGGGATGGAGCGAATTGGTGGTGTGTGTTATTTCCACCGATGTGTTTCCTTGATTTTTCAAATGGGACAGCAGTAAGTCAAACTCCATTTGAAGAGGAACAAGTACCTGCTGAATCTGTGTCTGTACAACCCATTGAGACAGAAAATAGTCAAGTGGAAGAAAATAAGACTGATGCTAATGTTGAAGAGCAGGAAGAACAACAGCAAATCGCGCCAAAGAAAGCTGCTGAAAGCCAACCTGTACACGATGAGGAAAAACCACAACAGGAAGAACCAGCACAAGAAGTGGTTACGGCTAATCAACCTGTATATGATGAGGAAGAAAGACAACAAGAAGAACCGGCACAAAAAATCGTTACCGCCAGTCAACCTGTATATAACGGAGAAGAAGAGCCGCAAATCGTAGAAAAATCTTTATTTGCAGAAATCTTTTCTAAAGTGTTTTAGGTAAGTTATACACAAATTTATCCACATTATGTACACAGCTATCAAAGTCACTGTGATATATTTATCCACAGTCTATACACAGTTTGTGGATAATATTTGTATTATAGGGTGTATTCTTCTATACTTTCTAAGTGTATGAGAGGATAATTGTTGATAATTTATGTCGATATTTGTTGTTTTAATAACAATTTGAAGTAAGATGAAATGTGAAGATGAAATGAAGGTGTTAGTTGTGGAAACAAAGCTTTGGATAGTGGATAAAAATGTGGATAATATACAGTCTTATCCACAGATAATAGAGGCTGCTCATTTATTAGCTAAAAATGAAGTAGTGGCCTTTCCAACAGAGACGGTATATGGATTAGGAGCAAATGCGAGAAGTGAAGAAGCTGTTAAAAAAGTGTTTGAGGCAAAAGGGCGCCCGAATGATAATCCGTTAATTGTCCACATTGCATCCCAATCTCAGCTTGAAGAGATTGTTATGGATATTCCGCCTATTGCGAAACAATTAATGGATGCATTTTGGCCGGGGCCTTTAACACTTATTTTGAAGCAAAAGCCTGGAACCCTAGCTGCAGCGGTTACAGCTGGACTAGATACAGTAGCTGTTCGTATGCCTGATCATGCTGTAGCTCGTCAGTTAATTGAGGCAAGTGGTCTTCCTATCGCTGCACCAAGTGCTAATACATCTGGAAAGCCTAGCCCTACTTTAGCGAAACATGTTCAAGATGATTTATATGGTCGTATAGCCGGTATTGTGGATGGTGGTCCTACGGGAGTAGGGGTGGAATCGACGGTATTAGATTGTACAGAAGATATTCCAATCATTCTTCGTCCGGGTGGTGTGACGAAAGAACAATTAGAAACGATTATTGGACCGGTAAAAGAAGACCGAGCATTCGTAAAAAAAGACGAGGCTCCAAAGGCACCAGGGATGAAATATACTCACTATGCCCCAAAGGCACCACTTATATTAGTAAAAGGTGAGAATGCTTTTATACAGCAATTGATTAATGAGAGACGAGCAGAGGGAATGAAAGTAGGTCTGCTTGCGGCTAGCGAGCATCAAGCGTTGTATGAAGCAGACTATATTGTAGCTCCAGGATCTTTAGCGGAGTTATCCACAGTTGCGAGCGGTCTATATGATGCACTGCGGCAATTTGATGATGTACATGTGGATATTATTTATAGTGAAGTGTTCCCGGAGGCAGGCATTGGTCAAGCGATTATGAATCGTTTGTGTAAAGCGGCGGGTCAACAAATGATTGAACAATAATCGAGTGTATTTTAAAGGGAAGCGCCCAGCTAATCATTAGCTGGGTGCTTCCCTTTTTTATGGTTTCATTTTGATTCTAACTTTTCTCCGATGTACATAGCTTGTATAAGTACAAGCATATTCGAGGAGGAATCGTATGCAGGCTGTTATGGGTGAACTGATTACATTAATCATTATGGCATTTGCTTTAGGGATGGATGCTTTTTCTATAGGATTAGGTATGGGAATGTTTAAATTACGTCTAAAACAAATATTCAAGATTGGGCTGACAGTTGGATTCTTTCATATCTGGATGCCCTTGTTAGGTATGATGTGCGGTCGGTTTTTATCGGAACAATTTGGTACATTTGCTGCTTATGCGGGAGGGATATTGCTTATTCTTCTTGGAATTCAGATGTTGTTTTCAGGTATAAAAGGCGGGGAAAGTGCTGCGCTTGCACCAGTCGGCAAAGGGTTGCTAGTATTTGCTTTAAGTGTGAGTTTAGATAGCTTTTCCGTTGGTTTAACACTTGGGATTTATGGAGCGAGGACTATTCTGGCACTTACATGCTTTGGTTTGGCGGCGATGATTTTAACATGGAGCGGGCTATTGATTGGAAGGAAGATTCAAGGTCTTTTAGGGTTATACAGTGAAATATTAGGTGGAAGTATTCTTTGTGCGTTCGGACTAAAATTGTTACTGTTTAATTAGATACTAATACAGTTGTAGTTGTGAAAAAGTTCATAAAAATTTAATAGTGCGTGAATTGTTTCTGCTCTTGATATGCGTTACGATTAGGGATGTGGGTAATTATCCCTATTAAACCGCGCTTTTGATGTAGTGTCCCGATTGCTGATGCAATAGTAGAGCGATATACATAACAAAACTTCGTAAGCTCTGAGATTTTGAAGTTTGTTGAATAAAGGGGGATGTCGGAAATGTGAAATTACTGTAAAAATTACAGAGAAAATCTAGTTTTTTACAGTAATGATATGTTACATTTTAATAATAAGTAGGCCAAAAGTATCAACAAGACTCATAGGGCTGTCATGTATAATTATAAAAATAAAGGAGGTTCGATAAAATGATTAAAATACTTTTCGTTTGTACAGGGAATACATGTAGAAGTCCTATGGCAGAAGCGATTTTGAAAGACAAGAATATTCCAGGAGTTCAGGTGAAATCAGCAGGTGTATATGCAGCTACGGGTCAAGAAGCCTCCGTATATGCCGAAAAAACATTACGTGAGCATAATATTATACATCATCATTCCTCTATGTCGTTGTCAGAAGAAGAATTGGAGTGGGCTACTCATATTCTTACGATGACAGAAGGACATAAATCCACCATTATTAATTCTTTCCCAAATACTTTGGATAAGGTTTTCACTTTAAAAGAGTACGTAAATGACGATATAAACAATACGGATGTTATGGATCCCTATGGTGGTTCGCAAGATGTATATCGAGAAACATTTAGGGAGCTTGAGTCCTTAATTACTAAACTAATTAAGAAATTAGGAGTGTAGGCACGTGTACAAGGGGGAAAAGCAATGGCAGAGAGAAAGCAATTTAAGTTCGGCTTACGAAAACAAATGGCCATTTTTATTACATTGGTAGCCTTAGTTACTTATACAACGTCAGGTTTGTTTATTTTTGTTCTACAACCATTATTTTTTCCAGAATGGAATTTAGTTGCTTTTATTATTATTACATTATCATTAGGAATTATTTGGTCGGGTATACTTGCCTTTTTTGCAGCAGGCGTGATTATTAATCCATTGCGCAAATTAGAGGCAGTAGCATTAGATGCAGCGAATGGAAATATTACAGAAGAAGTTGAATTAGCGAAGGCGGATGATGAAATTCGTTCTCTAGGTGTTGCTTTCAATCATATGTTGTTTAACTTAAGAGAAATGGTTCAAAGCATTGAGGAGAATTTTCAAGAAACGAATCGTAAAGTCATCCATATTTCAGAAGAAGCGAAGAAGGCTTCTCAGCAAGCGGAAACTATTGCAGCTACAATTGATGATATTTCAAAAGGTGCAGATACTTCAGCTGTATCTATTATGAGTACGGCTGAATCTATGGAAGATGTCACGATGATTGCACATCAAGTACAAAGTAAGGCGAAGGCATCCGTTGCTTCTTCAAGTGAAATGATGAATGAACTGCTGAAGAGTAAAGAAGTGATTGTTTCCCTCGTACAAGGAATTGAGAGTTTAGCTGAAGAAAATCGAGCATCCTTAAAGTCGGTCAAGCGTTTAGAGGAAAATGCAAATAAGATTGGCCAAATTATCGAGCTTGTTGGCGATATTGCAGCACAGACGAATTTGCTTGCTTTAAATGCCTCTATTGAAGCTGCTCGTGCTGGAGAGCATGGGAGAGGCTTTGCGGTTGTGGCGGAGGAAGTTCGTTTATTAGCCGACGAAAGTGCGAAAGCGGTTCAAGGTATCACGGGCTTTATTCAAAATATTCAGCACGAAGTTCAAGTTGTTGTTAGACAAATTACAGAGCAAGTGGCAGCGGCTAATGAAGGTGCGCAAAAAGGGGCCAAAACCGATGTGGTCATTGCTGATATGACGAAAAAGGTTCACGCTGTGGTAGCGGAAGTTCAAGATATTACTGAGCTTGTCGATCGTCAAATGGAGAGCATTGAGCATACGTCTCAGCAAACGGAGGAAGTAGCAGCTATTGCAGAAGAAACGTCAGCAGGAGCAGAGGAAGTAACGACAACTACACATGAACAAGCTTTAATTATGGAGAATGTAGATAGTTTGGCTTCGGATTTAAAAGATCAAGCAGAGAAATTGAAGCAAACTATTACTCGATTTCGGATTTAATAGTGGAGCAAGAAATCATGATAAGATTTCTTGCTTTTCTTTATCTTTTTATACTTTTGTGACACAATACATATATCAAATATCTAGGGGGATATAAGGATGAAAGTAGCAATTGCATCAGATCATGGAGGAATTAAAATCCGTGAAGAAATTAAACAATTAATGGATGAATTACAAATTCCATATGAAGATTTTGGCTGTGAATGTTCAACATCAGTGGACTATCCAGATTATGCACTACCGGTTGCTGAGAAGGTAGCTCAAGGAGAATTTGATCGTGGTATTCTTATTTGCGGCACAGGGATTGGAATGAGTATTGCTGCGAATAAAGTAAAGGGTGTTCGCTGTGCACTTGTGCATGATGTGTATAGTGCAAAACTAACACGTCAACATAATGATAGCAATGTATTAGCTATGGGAGAGCGTGTTGTTGGACCTGGATTAGCACGTGAAATTGCACAAGCTTGGCTGACAAATGAATTTGAAGGCGGACGCCACGCAAATCGTATCGGCAAAATTGCTGATTATGAAGGGAAATAATTAAGTAAGCATTTTTGAAAGGATGCGCTAGATGATGGATGAGGCTTCTTTTTCAACAGAATTGAACAAGTGGAGAGAGCAACTTCGTACGATTTTAACAGAGTTTCAAGACGCTGCTCATTTAAATGATAAGCATTTGTTTGTGATTGGATGCAGTACAAGTGAAGTCATCGGTAAGCGAATTGGTACGGAGGGAACACTTGCCGTAGCTGAAATGGTTTACGGTGAGTTGCAGGCCTTTCAACTGCAAACGGGGGTTGGGCTTGCGTTTCAATGTTGTGAACACTTAAACCGTGCGCTCGTTTTACCGCGTGAAATTGCTGAGCAACGGGGATATGAAGAAGTATCTGTCGTTCCTGTTCGTAAAGCGGGCGGCTCCATGGCTACGTATGCTTATCAGCAGTTAAATAATCCTGTTGTTGTGGAGCATATTACAGCTGAAGCAGGTATCGATATTGGGGATACATTTATTGGAATGCATGTGAAACATGTTGCTGTTCCAATTCGAACATCAATCAAAGAGGTTGGGCACGCTCATGTAACCCTCGCTAAAACGCGTCCGAAACTAATTGGCGGCGAAAGAGCAGTTTATACGAATGATGTTATGAATACCAGTTGTTAAATAAAGCTGATGCAAGGGGTTGTAGTGAACAATCGTTTGCATCAGCTTTTTCTGTTTTATTTTCTAAGCTTTGTTAAACACTATTATTAAACACGCGATTTTTGGCTCGTTTGTCTTTACATAAATGAGCAGAAGTCAACAACATCCCATTTTTATAATTCACGTTGTAAAATAACGGTATAAGGAAGGATTATAACGGTGGAAGATGGAAAAAGCGAACGATTTTTTCTTGTTTAATTTTAAATGTTCGCAAAAAGAGACTATCGTTTCCAAAAAAGACGTGTTAAAATGGAGTAGAATTTTCGAAATAATTAAGCACTAGGCTTTTTCATGCCTATTTTGAGGGCATGTTGTCCATAAGTAAAAAAGCGAAGATACCCGCAACAATAACTTAGGAGGCTTTACGTAATGAGTATTTTAGAAAAACAAGATGAACAAGTGTTTAAGGCGATTCAACTTGAATTAGGTCGTCAAAGAAGTAAAATCGAGCTAATCGCTTCTGAGAACTTCGTAAGCGAAGCGGTAATGGAAGCACAAGGATCTGTATTAACAAATAAATATGCAGAAGGCTATCCTGGTAAACGTTATTATGGTGGCTGTGAGTATGTTGATATCGTGGAAGATTTAGCTCGCGACCGTGCGAAACAAATCTTTGGAGCGGAGTATGTAAACGTACAACCTCACTCTGGAGCACAAGCGAATATGGCGGTTTACTTTACAGTTCTTAAACCGGGAGATACAGTTCTTGGAATGAACCTTTCTCATGGTGGTCACTTAACACACGGAAGCCACGTAAACTTCAGTGGTGTAAACTACAACTTTGTTGAGTATGGTGTAGATGAAAAAGACCACCGTATTGACTATAACGATGTATTAGAAAAAGCACGTGAGCATAAACCAAAATTAATCGTAGCTGGTGCGAGTGCTTACCCACGTCAAATCGACTTCAAGCGTTTCCGTGAAATCGCAGATGAAGTAGGTGCATACTTAATGGTTGATATGGCGCACATCGCAGGTCTTGTTGCTACAGGTTTACATCCAAGCCCAGTGCCGCATGCACATTTCGTAACAACAACAACACACAAAACACTTCGTGGACCACGTGGTGGAATGATTCTTTGTAAAGAAGAGTTTGGTAAACAAATTGATAAATCAGTCTTCCCTGGTATTCAAGGCGGTCCATTAATGCACGTTATCTCTGCGAAAGCTGTAGCATTTGGTGAAACACTTCAAGACGATTTTAAAGAGTACGGAAAACAAATTATTGCAAATGCAAAACGTCTTGGCGAAGGCTTGAAAAAAGAAGGCTTTACACTTGTTTCTGATGGAACAGATAACCATCTTCTTCTAGTAGATGTTCGTTCCGTTAACTTAACAGGTAAAGTAGCTGAGATTGTGTTGGATGAAGTAGGGGTTACAGTTAACAAAAATGCGATTCCATTTGATCCGGAAAAACCATTCGTTACAAGCGGAATTCGTATCGGTACAGCTGCGGTTACTTCTCGTGGCTTTGTAGAAGAAGATATGGACGAAATCGCGTCTATCATCGGTCTTGTATTGAAAAACCATGAAGATGAAGCGAAACTAGAAGAAGCAAGACAACGTGTAGCGGCTCTTTCTGGTAAATATCAATTATATCCATCACTTTAATCAAATAAGAGAGTGACGTAAAGGGACTAGCTTCCACAACATGACCATATCAACATGGTCTTGTAGAGGCTGGTCCTTTTTCTTTTTGAAAAATCAGACTTTTAAACCTTTATTGAAGATTGATAGGTTTTTCTGTACAATGAGTTGATGTGAATATTAGAAGTGAAAAACATACGTACACATTTTATCAATATTTAATATTTGCTTAGTAAAATGTTAATAATGGAGTAGTAACATAAATGAAGGAGAGATGCAAAATGGGAAAAGTATATGTATTTGATCACCCGTTAATCCAACATAAATTAGCTTACATACGCGATGTAAATACAGGAACAAAGGAATTTCGCGAACTTGTTGATGAAGTAGCTTCTTTAATGGCTTTTGAAATTACAAGAGATATGCCGTTAGAAGAGGTAGAAATTCAAACACCTGTTAGTAAAGCAAAAGTAAAAATGCTTTCAGGGAAAAAATTAGGCATTGTTCCGATTTTGCGTGCAGGTATTGGAATGGTTGACGGGATTATTAAGCTCATTCCAGCTGCAAAAGTAGGTCATGTTGGTTTATACCGTGATCCGCAAACATTAAAGCCGGTTGAATATTATGTGAAGATGCCAAGTGATTTAGAAGAAAGAGAATGCATCGTTGTAGACCCAATGCTTGCAACAGGCGGATCTGCGATTGAAGCTATTCATTCTATTAAAAAACGCGGTGCGGTCAATATTAAATTCATGTGCTTAATTGCAGCTCCAGAAGGCGTAGATGCACTTAAAGAAGCGCATCCAGATGTTGATATTTATATCGCAGGTCTTGATGAGAAATTAAATGACCATGGCTATATTGTACCGGGACTTGGCGATGCCGGAGATCGTTTGTTTGGTACAAAATAAGCTGAGCGAAGAAAGCGACTGTACATGTTAAACAGTTGTTATTTTGTTTGACTATATGAAAATTGGGGTGTTTGATGTGATAAAACCAATTAAGGTTATGACCATTTTTGGGACAAGGCCAGAGGCTATTAAAATGGCTCCGCTTGTTCTTGAATTTCAAAAGCACCCAGAATTTTTCACGCCAATTGTGGCGGTAACGGCTCAACATAGACAAATGCTCGATCAAGTGCTTGATTTATTTTCTATCCAGCCTGATTATGACTTAAATATTATGAAAGACCGTCAAACACTGGCGGATATTACAACAAAAGCACTGTCTGGCTTAGACCGTGTGATGAAAGAAGCTGAGCCGGATATTGTCCTTGTACATGGAGATACGACGACGACATTTGCGGCAAGCCTCGCTGCCTACTATAACCAAATTATTATTGGTCATGTTGAAGCTGGTTTACGAACGTGGAATAAATACTCTCCATATCCCGAAGAGATGAATCGCCAGTTAACGGGTACGCTGGCTGACCTTCATTTCGCTCCAACGCTCCAAGCTGAACAAAATTTAGTTCAAGAACATAAAACGAACCATATTTTTGTTACAGGCAATACCGCAACCGATGCGTTAAAAACAACCGTTCAAGCTGCCTATTCTCATCCAGTTTTATCGGCACTTGGAGAGGATCGTCTCGTTTTATTAACGGCCCATCGTCGTGAGAACTTAGGGGAGCCGATGCGAAATATTTTTCGTGCAGTAAAGCGGATTGTGATGGAGCAAGAAGATGTTCAAGTCGTATACCCGGTTCATCTGAATCCAGCTGTTCGGGAATTGGCAGAGGAGATACTAGGCAATGATCCGCGCATTCATTTAATTGAACCATTAGATGTGTTAGATTTTCATAACTTTGCAGCAAGAGCGTATTTGATTTTGACAGACTCGGGCGGTATACAAGAGGAAGCTCCTTCACTTGGGGTACCGGTGCTTGTTTTGCGAGATACGACAGAGCGTCCAGAGGGGATTGCGGCTGGTACGTTACGCTTAGCTGGAACGGATGAGGAAACGGTTTATAAACTAACGCGTGAATTGCTGACGAATCCTTCTGAGCATGACAAGATGTCAAAAGCTTCGAATCCATATGGAGATGGACATGCTTCAGAGAGGATAGCAAAAGCCATTCGTTATTACTTTAAACAAATTGATACGCCGCCAAATCGATTTGAACCTGAGAAAGAGGTTGTCTAGCTTTAGACAGCTTCTTTTTTATGTGTATTATTTGGAAGTATTTTAATGAAATCCCGCCAAATGGCTGGGTAATCCCGCTAATTATAAAGAAAATCCCGCCAACTTTCTACGTATACTCTCTCTTTGTTGTGAAATTATAACCCTAAAGGGGGGAGGCGACTGCATGTGAAAAAGCTGATTTGTTTAATAAGCTTCTTGTTAGTTTTAGGAAATGGTAGTGGATTTGCGGCGATTCATGTACCGCCATTACCAAAGGTTTCAGAATTAACACATACAACAGCGGTTGTGATTCTTAAGGACCCAATGAAGAAAGAGCAAATTGAGCAGGTGTTAAAAAAATATCCCAAACTAAAGCTAAGGACTATATATAAACATGCGATTACAGGCTTTTCTGTATCTGGGAAAAAGCGTGATGTGGCCAAATTACAACAAGAATCGTTTATTCAAGCAGTAACGGAAATAGCAGTTTATCATGCTGCGTTAGATGAGAGTGTCCCTTTTATCGGAGGCGATCAAGTAAGAGGGATATATGATTCAAGGAAACAACGAATAACAGGAAAAGGAATTAAAGTGGGGGTTATTGATACAGGGATTGATTATACGCATCCAGACTTAAAGCATGCTTATAAAGGGGGAAAAGATCTTGTCGACCATGATAATGACCCAATGGAAACGAAGGGGAACGCGGAGTTAGCGACGATTCATGGAACACATGTTGCTGGAATTATTGCAGCGAACGGAAAGGTGAAAGGGGTTGCCCCTGAAGCTGAAATTTATGCCTATCGTGCTTTAGGACCAGGAGGAGCGGGGGATACAGAGCAAGTGTTGTTAGCGATTGATGCCGCTATTGAAGATGGGGTCGACGTATTAAATTTGTCACTTGGTAATGAAGTGAATGGTCCAGATTTACCAATATCTTTGGCTCTGAATAAAGCCGTAGGGCAAGGTATTGTTGCGGTTACTTCAAACGGCAATTCAGGTCCAGCCGTTTGGACAGTCGGTTCTCCGGGAACATCAGAAAAAGCGATATCTGTTGGAGCCTCTACACCACCGATGAACGTTCCATACCTTATATACGGGCTCGGAGTGGAAAAACGTGAAGTAAGTCTGCTGCCTGTACAAGGGGCGAAAGAGTGGTCTATCGCTTCTTCAGAAAACATAGTAGACGGCGGACTTGGTGAACGAAAAGAACTAAAAGGCGTTCAAGGGAAAATTGTTCTTATTCAAAGAGGAAAATTAAGTTTTTTGGATAAGGTAAAAAATGCGAAAAAAGCAGGAGCTAAAGCTGTTGTTATTTTTAATAATACAAAAGGATCTTTTACAGCTGGATTAGGGAAAAATGTCAACCTTCCTGCCGCAACGATTCCCAAAAAGGATGGAGAGCGTATCAAAAGGATGATTGCTAATAAAGAAGGCCGGACCGTCCGTTTTGTTTATCGAAAGGAACAAGATAGACTAGCTGATTTTAGCTCAAGGGGGCCAGTGACCGTAAGTTGGGATATTAAACCTGATATCCTCGCTCCGGGTGTCGGGATTTATAGTACGATTCCTAATGGATATACGAAACTTGCTGGAACAAGTATGTCAGCTCCCCATGTTGCTGGAGCTTGTGCTCTATTACTGCAAGCTCACCCTAATTGGACACCAGACCAAATTAAATCAGCCTTGATGACAACAGCCAAGCCTTTAAAGAATAAGAGTCAAGACTGGTATCATACGTTTGAACAAGGGGCAGGCCGCTTGCAGATTGCGGAAGCTCTTAAGGCAGATACTTTGTTGTATCCAAGTTCTCTTTCGTTTGGGATGTATACACGAAAAGAAGGAATTGACGAACATCAAGAAGAAATTGTGGTAGAAAATACAGGGCCGACAGAGCAGCATTACTCATTTCGTATGCCATTAAAAGAACCAGGTATTACTTGGAATATGCCAACGATCTTTACCGTTCAGCCAGGTGAAAAGAAAAAACTGATAATCGGATTACAAATAAACCCATCTGAAATGAAGAAAGGGGTCTATGACGGATATCTTACTTTAATGGAAGGAACTAGAGAAATTAACTTGCCATTTTTGTATGTAAAAGAAGAACCAGATTACCCTAGAATTATGGGATTTGAATTTGGCCAAGGAGATAAAATAGGTACGTATCGCTATGAAATGTATTTACCTCGCGGAGCAGATGAATTTGGCATTGCCCTGTATGATGTAGATAGCTTAGCCTTTGTTGGGTTTTTGGACTGGAAAAAAACAGTCTCACCAGGACTTATTAAACGAGAAGTGAAAGGAAAGAAACTACCTCCATCTGGGATATATAAAGCCATTATTTTTGCTAAAAAAGGTACAAGAGAAGATCGGATTGAAACGATGATACACATCGATTGAAAAAGTTGTCAAGTCAAAATTCGACAAAAGATGTGAACAATTCGTTAAAACTTACGAATCTGTGACAAATTTCACTAACCACTCATTGACATTGATTCTAGCCTATTGTATGCTAACTAAGGATATGAAATGAGAGGGTTTTCAAGTGCGAAAAATGTCGTTTGAGTGCCACTTTCTTCCTTGATTTATCCATCACCAAATTCAACCACGAGGATGCGATTATGAGTCAGAACAAGCGCCACCCATTTAAGGCCATGGCATTGATTTCAGTGATTCTTTCACAATTAGTCGGTCCAATCTTGATAGGCATTTTCTTGGGGAAATGGCTTGATAGCACATTTAATACCGAACCGCTGCTTTTAGTGGTAGGCCTTCTAATAGGACTTGCTACCGGCATTATTGCAATGCTCAGCACAGTTCGACAATATTTCTAGGGAGATTATATGACAACATGCCAGAATTAGATGCTATGTTCATTAGGCAACGAAAGTACATTTTGTATTTATTGAGTATTTACATACTAGGAGCAGCCTTTACTCCGTATGATACAGTTTTCCAAGGACTTATGCTTGGAACAATGTGCAGCCTAATTAATTTCTGGTCAATGGTCAAAAAAAACAGAAAATTCACTGAGGCAGCAGCAGCAGGCAGAAAGATGAAGTCCCTTGGCAGTGTAACAAGAATGTCAGTAGGAGCCCTAGCTGCGGTGATCGCTTTACAGTATCCTGACAAGTTTCAAATAGCAAGTGTGGTTATGGGATTAATGACATCCTATTTTGTCATTATGATAGATTATTTTATACAAATTTTACGTCGCTAGTAAAGAAGAGAGGTGAATACTGTTGAATCATGAAGCTCCTTTGTGGGAACTTATGGATACCGGGATATATTTCAATTTGGCCAACGTCCTTATGATTACTGTCGCAAGTCTTATAGTCTTTATTATCGCTGTAGCGGCAACTCGTCAACTTGCGATGAAGCCAACGGGAATCCAAAACTTTATTGAGTGGGTTATGGATTTTGTTAAAAATATCATCAACAGCAATATGGATTGGCGTACAGGTGGTCGTTTCCTTATGTTAGGGATGACATTAATCATGTACATCTTCGTATCCAACATGTTGGGATTACCGTTCGCGGTTGTAGTCGGGCATGAATTATGGTGGAAATCACCTACAGCCGATCCAGCGATTACGTTAACATTAGCCGTAATGGTAATGGGATTAACTCATTATTATGGTATTAAAATGCGAGGCGGAAAAGCTTACGCGAAAACTTATGTTCAGCCAATGGGGTTCTTATTCCCGCTGAAAATAATTGAAGAGTTCTCTAACACGTTAACGTTAGGTCTGCGTCTTTACGGGAACATCTATGCGGGTGAGTTGCTTTTAAGCTTACTTGTAGGATTAGGAACAAGTAGTGTTTTTGGTGCACTTGGTGCTGTTATACCAATGTTAGCTTGGCAAGGATTCAGTGTCTTTGTTGGTTCCATTCAAGCGTTTATCTTCACTATGTTAACGATGGTTTATCTTTCTCATAAAGTAAGTGACGACCATTAATTATAAACTTTGTTCAATATTTGAACATTCTATTTAAAAACTAATAAACATTTTCAAGGAGGAAATTTATCATGACAGGTTCTTTAGGTCTTATCGCTGCTGCAATCGCAGTTGGTTTAGGTGCATTAGGTGCTGGTATTGGTAACGGTCTTATCGTTGGTCGTACAATCGAAGGGATGGCTCGTCAGCCAGAAGCTCGTGGTATGCTTCAAACTACAATGTTCGTTGGGGTTGCGTTAGTTGAGGCCCTTCCAATCATCGCGGTAGTTATCGCATTCATCGTTATGGGTCAATAGGATAATTTTAAGAAGTTTAATAATGGCGAAGAGCATTCCAGGAGAACCTTCGCCATTGCTTTATGTTAACTTGAAACTTTTCTAGAATGGTATTGTGAAATAGAAACTTAAAGCTTCAATAGTGAATCTCATGAAGGGAGTGAATCGAGCGTGTTAACAAGCAATTTTGTACTTGGTGCAGCAGCAGCGCACTTTAATGGTGGAGATATCATTTATCAGCTTGTCGTGTTTATTGTTTTGTTAGCTTTGCTTAAAAAGTTTGCGTGGGGTCCTTTAATGGGCATCATGAAAGAACGTGAACAACATGTTGCTAGTGAAATCGAAGCAGCAGAGGCAAGCAGAAAAGAAGCGCTTCAATATTTAGAAGAGCAACGTGAAATCGTGAAACAATCACGCACGGAAGCAGCTCAACTAATCGAAAACGCGAAGAAACAAGGCGAGGCACAACGCGAAGATATTATCAATCAAGCTCGTGCAGAAGCTGAGCGTGTGAAAGAATCAGCAAAACGTGAAATCGTACAAGAGAAGGAAAAAGCAGTTGCGGCATTACGTGAGCAAGTGGCATCCTTATCTGTTATGATTGCGTCGAAAGTGATTGAAAAAGAACTTTCAGTAGCGGATCAAGAGAAATTAATTAATGAATACATTCAAGAGGTAGGAGAAGAGCGATGAGCGATTTAGCAGTAGCCAAACGTTATGCTGTAGCTCTTTTCCAAATTGCGAAAGAGCAAAATCTTCTTGACCAAATTGAAGAAGAGCTTCGCACCGTTAAAGAAGTATTCTCAAATGATACGGACTTGTTAGGCTTTTTAGCGCATCCAAAATTAACAAGTGATGCAAAAAGAGACATTATCTCTAGTGCTTTTTCTAGTCTGTCAACATATGTTCAAAACACATTAAAGCTAATGGTTGAGCGTCATCGTTCTGATATGATTGCGCCAATGGCGGATGAGTTTGTTGAATTAGCAAATGAAGAAAAATCAGTAGCGGATGCAACTGTATATACAGTGCGCCCACTAACTGAAGCAGAAACAGAAGCGGTTTCTACTTCATTCGCAAAGAAAATCGGTAAGAAAACTTTACGTATTACGAACATTACAGATAGCAATCTGTTAGGCGGAATCAAGTTGCAAATTGGCAACCGTATTTATGACGGTTCAGTGAGCGGAAAGCTTGATCGTTTAAGCAAACAACTATTAGGTTAGTATTCACAAGATAGGGGTGAAATTCATGAGCATCAAAGCTGAAGAAATCAGTGCACTGATTAAAAAACAGATTGAAAATTATCAATCTGAAATTAAAGTGAGCGATGTTGGTACGGTAATCTCTGTTGGTGACGGTATCGCACGTGTTCACGGTTTAGATAATGCGATGGCGGGAGAGCTTCTTGAATTTTCAAATGGTACAATGGGTCTAGCACAAAACCTTGAAGAAAATAACGTAGGTATCGTTATTCTTGGACCATTCAGAGACATTCAAGAGGGCAGCGAAGTACGTCGTACAGGTAAAATCATGGAAGTACCAGTTGGTGAAGAATTAATTGGTCGTGTTGTAAACCCACTTGGACAACCATTAGATGGTCTTGGCCCAGTTAATACAACAAAAACTCGTCCAATCGAGAGCCTTGCAACAGGTGTTATGGATCGTAAATCTGTTCATGAGCCACTACAAACTGGAATTAAAGCGATCGATGCTCTTGTACCAATCGGACGCGGACAACGTGAGTTAATCATCGGGGACCGTCAAACAGGTAAAACATCTGTCGCAATCGATACAATCCTTAACCAAGCAGACCAAGATATGATCTGTATCTATGTTGCTATTGGTCAAAAAGAATCAACAGTTCGTGGAACAGTTGAAACTTTACGTAAAAATGGTGCATTAGATTACACAATCGTTGTATCTGCATCTGCATCACAACCATCTCCAATGTTATACTTAGCTCCTTATGCTGGTGTATCAATGGCTGAGGAATTCATGTTCAACGGTAAACACGTGTTAATCGTATATGATGATCTTTCTAAACAAGCATCTGCATACCGTGAACTTTCCCTGCTACTTCGTCGTCCTCCAGGTCGTGAAGCATTCCCAGGGGATGTATTCTACTTGCACTCACGCCTACTTGAGCGTGCTGCGAAATTGAACGATACATTAGGTGCTGGTTCAATTACAGCTCTTCCATTTGTTGAAACACAAGCAGGCGATATCTCTGCTTACATTCCAACAAACGTAATCTCCATCACAGATGGACAAATCTTCTTACAATCTGATTTGTTCTTCTCAGGTGTACGTCCTGCGATTAACGCTGGTCTTTCTGTATCACGTGTTGGTGGTTCAGCTCAAATTAAAGCAATGAAAAAAGTTGCTGGTACATTACGTCTTGACTTGGCTGCTTTCCGTGAGTTGGAAGCGTTCGCTCAATTCGGTTCAGATCTTGATAAAGCGACAAAAGCGAAACTAGATCGCGGTGTTCGTACAGTTGAGGTTCTGAAACAAGACTTGAACAAGCCAATTAAAGTAGAGAAGCAAGTTATGATTCTTTTCGCTTTAACAAAAGGTCACTTAGATGATATTCCAGTAGCAGATATTCGTCGCTTTGAAGAAGAGTACTATGTATTCTTAGATAAAAATCATCCTGAATTATTAGATCATATTCGCACGACAAAAGGTCTTCCTGAAGATGCTGATATCGTAGCTGCGATTAACGAATTCAAAAAATCATTCGTAATCTCTGAATAATGAACTTTAAATAATTGAAAAGGGTGGTGAGAATCAATGGCCTCTTTACGCGATATAAAGACTCGAATTAATTCGACTAAAAAGACAAGTCAAATTACGAAAGCGATGCAAATGGTATCTGCCTCGAAAATGAACCGTGCTGAAGCAAATGCAAAAGCATTTGTGCCATACATGGAGAAAATTCAAGAAGTAGTAGCTAGTATCGCAAGCGGTAGTAATAATGCGTCGCACCCAATGTTAGTATCCCGTCCTGTAAAGAAAACTGGTTACCTTGTTATTACATCGGACCGTGGATTGGCAGGGGCATACAACAGTAGTGTGCTGCGTCATGTTTATAAAACCATTCAAGAACGTCATACATCGAGTAATGAGTATGTCATTATCGCAATTGGAAGAATGGGTCGCGATTTCTTCGTCAACCGTGGTATCAATGTAGAGCTTGAAGTAACGGGAGTACCAGATCAGCCAAGTTTTGCTGATATCAACTCTTTAACGAAATCAACAGTGAATTTATACTTAAATGAACTGTGTGATGAGCTATACATGTATTACAACCATTATGTCAGCCCAATCCAACAAGATGTAACGGAGAAGAAAGTTCTTCCGTTATCTGACATTAATTCTTCCGGCGGCAAATTGACTTCTTATGAGTTTGAACCGGATGAGGAAGCAATTCTTAAAGTCTTACTACCTCAATACGCGGAAAGCTTAATTTATGGTGCGTTGTTAGATGGTAAAGCAAGTGAGCACTCTGCACGTATGACAGCTATGAAAAATGCAACCGACAATGCGAAAGAGTTAATCTCAGCATTAGACTTGCAATATAACCGTGCACGTCAAGCAGCAATTACTCAAGAAATTACAGAAATTGTTGGCGGAGCCGCTGCTTTAGAATAGAACATTTTAGAATGGACGGGCAGCTTCCGACGATTTGCTGCTCGCTCCCTAATCTTGAATAGTCGTCACAGTAATGATAGGAGGGAAAACGATGAATTTAGGACGCGTTACCCAAGTTATGGGTCCAGTTGTTGACGTTAAATTTGAAGATGGTCAACTTCCTAAGATCTATAACGCTTTAAGAATCGAAAAAACAGCGTCTGGCGGTGAAGGTTTAACTCTTGAAGTAGCCCTTCAACTAGGCGATAACACTGTTCGTACAGTCGCAATGGCTTCTACTGACGGCTTAACTCGCGGTCAAGAAGTTGTAGATACAGGAGCTCCAATCTCTGTACCTGTAGGTGAAGTGACTCTAGGACGTGTATTCAACGTACTTGGAGAAAACATTGACCTTGCAGAAGCAATCCCTGCTGATGCTCGTCGTGATCCAATTCACAGACAAGCTCCAGCATTTGATAACTTAACAACACAAGTTGAAATTCTTGAAACAGGTATTAAAGTAGTAGACCTTCTTGCTCCATATATCAAAGGTGGTAAAATCGGTCTATTCGGTGGTGCCGGTGTAGGTAAAACCGTATTAATCCAAGAATTAATCAACAACATTGCACAAGAGCACGGCGGTATTTCTGTATTCGCCGGCGTTGGTGAGCGTACTCGTGAAGGAAATGACCTTTTCCACGAGATGAGCGATTCTGGCGTTATCAGCAAAACAGCGATGGTATTCGGTCAAATGAATGAGCCGCCTGGAGCACGTATGCGTGTTGCCTTATCTGGTTTAACAATGGCTGAATATTTCCGTGATGAACAAGGACAAGACGTTCTTTTCTTCATCGATAACATCTTCCGTTTCACACAAGCAGGTTCTGAGGTTTCCGCCCTTTTAGGTCGTATGCCTTCTGCGGTAGGTTACCAACCAACACTTGCTACTGAAATGGGTCAATTACAAGAACGTATTACATCTACTAATGTTGGTTCTGTTACATCAATCCAAGCGATTTATGTACCAGCCGATGACTATACGGATCCAGCTCCAGCGACTACTTTCGCTCACTTGGATGCGACAACAAACCTTGAACGTAAATTATCTGAGATGGGTATCTACCCTGCGGTTGATCCATTAGCATCTTCTTCTCGCGCTCTTAGCCCTGAAGTTGTAGGTGCTGAGCACTATGAAGTTGCTCGTAAAGTTCAATCTACTTTACAAAAATATAGAGAGCTTCAAGATATCATTGCGATCTTAGGTATGGATGAATTAAGCGAGGAAGACAAACTAACAGTTGCTCGTGCTCGTAAAGTTCAATTCTTCCTATCGCAAAACTTCCACGTAGCTGAGCAGTTCACTGGTCAAAAAGGTTCTTATGTACCTGTTAAAGAAACAGTTAAAGGATTCAAAGAAATCCTTGAAGGTAAATATGATGACCTTCCAGAAGATGCTTTCCGCTTAGTAGGAAGAATCGAAGAAGTTGTTGAACAAGCTAAAAAAATGGCTTAATTAAAGGGACCAAGGAGGGAATGAAATGAAGACCATTAAAGTCAGTGTAGTAACTCCCGATGGCCCAGTATATGATGCAGAAGTTGAAATGGTAAGTACAAAGGCAAAAAGCGGCGAGCTTGGAGTCATGGCTGGCCACGTTCCGATGGTCGCGCCTCTTGATATCGCAGCTGTACGTCTAAAAAAGGAGAATGGCACTGAGTATGTTGCCGTTAACGGTGGCTTCTTAGAAGTTCGTCCAGATGTCGTAACCATTTTAGCTCAATCTGCTGAAAGAGCTGAAACTATCGACGTTGCCCGCGCACAAGCTGCTAAAGCACGGGCTGAAAAAAGATTAGCAGACAATCAAGGAGCGATTGATGTGGAAAGAGCTGAATTAGCTTTAAAACGCGCAATTAATCGAATCCAGATTTCTGAAATGAAATAATAACTACCAAAGTACCTAGCTTTCTTTTATAAGAGGGTTAGGTGCTTTTTATTTTTCCCCTATATTATGTGAATGTGTTTTTTTATTAGGTTAGGAATCTCATCAGTTTCTGTCGAATACTGTCCATTTAGTTCTCCTATTGAATGCATACGCTTACATCCTTATTTCCTCAAGTCTTTTACTCATATCCACACTCTCTTGTGCATAATAATGAACCATAGCTAAATAGACAAGCCGATACTTTTTTAAAAAGGAGCCCAACATGGATTCTCAATGGTATCTTTATCAGAATAATTATGTGATGGTGTTTGTTTTCCTTTGCCTTGGGATTTTATTACCTGTAATCGCTCTTTTTCTTGGTAAGCTGCTTCGACCGCATAAACCGACTGAAGCAAAATATACCACTTATGAAAGTGGAGTCGAACCATTTCATGATTCTTGGGTTCAGTTTCATGTACGTTATTATTTATTTGGCTTACTATTTGTCATTTTTGATGTAGAAACCATTTTTCTTTATCCATGGGCCGTTGCCTATGAGAAATTAGGAATCTTTGCGTTAGTAGAAATGCTCATTTTTGTGATGATGCTGCTCATTGGACTACTCTATGCTTGGAAGAAGAGGGTGTTAACATGGAAATGAATGTGCCGGGTGTTACGGATGCTGAATTACATGAGCTTCGCCAAAGCGTTTTTTTATCCACGCTTGAACAGCTTAAAGGCTGGGCAAGAAGCAACTCTTTGTGGCCGATGACGTTTGGGTTAGCGTGCTGTGCCATTGAAATGATGGGTGTTGGCTCATCGCATTATGATCTGGATCGCTTCGGTTCTTTCTTTCGTACCTCGCCTCGTCAATCGGATGTCATGATTGTATCAGGGACGGTAACGAAAAAAATGGCTCCCATTTTAAGAAGGCTGTATGATCAAATGCCTGAGCCGAAATGGGTCATTGCGATGGGCTCCTGTGCAACAGCTGGCGGGCCTTATGTATATTCTTACTCCGTCGTCAAAGGCGTCGATCAAATCGTTCCGGTGGATGTGTACATTCCAGGATGTCCACCGAATCCAGCAGCACTCATCTATGGTATCCATAAGCTAAAAGAAAAGATTCGCTATGAAGCCAAAACGGGGAAGCGAGTGATGTAAATGGATAAGAACGAACTAACCCGATTAAAAAAAGAAGCCGCAGAAAAAGCGAAAGCAGCAGCTATCAAAAGAAGACAGGAGAAAGAAAGGCAAGCATCAGAAAGCGGACAGGATTTAGAACTGGCTAAGAAGAAAGCCGCCGCCGCCGCTAAAGCGAAGGCTGCCGCTGCTGCAAGGGCGAAAGCGAAAGCAGCTTCCACTGAGAAAAAAGAAGAGGAATCAAGCGTTGAACCATCACCGAATGAACCGCTTCTTCAACGCTATATACAGATTATTGAAAGACAAGTAGGTACGGATTCATATGAAGAATACTATATTAATAGATTATCAAAAGACGTGCCAACCATTTTAGCCAAGCCGCACACCTATATGGATATCGCACAAGTGTTGAAGCAGCAATTGCACTTTGACTTTCTAGCTGAACTACATGGAACGGATTTCGAAACACATATAGAAGTGTATGTTTATTTATGCTCTTTACAGAATGGACAGTCTGTCGTTTTAAAGGTAAAGCTTGACCGAGACAATCCAATGATTCCATCGTTAGTTCCATTATGGAAAGGAGCTGATTGGCCAGAATGTGAGGCGTACGATTTAATTGGAATTAAGTTTAGCGGGCATCCGAATTTGAAACGAATTCTCCTCGGTGAAGACTGGATTGGGTACCCGCTTCGAAAAGATTATAAGCCGCATGATGAGGGAGTGTAGTGTATGTTACGTACAGAGGAAATGCTTCTGAATGTAGGTCCGCAGCACCCTAGTACACACGGTGTGTTTCGACTTGTGATTAAAATTGAAGGAGAAATCATTAAAGAAGCAACACCTGTCATTGGCTATCTTCATCGTGGTACCGAAAAACTCGCAGAGAATTTACAATATACGCAAATTATTCCCTATACCGATCGTATGGATTATTTAGCAGCCATGACTAATAACTATGTATTGTGTCATGCAGTGGAAACGATGGCGAATATTACAGTGCCGGACCGTGCCGAATACTTACGAGTTATCACAATGGAACTTGGACGAATTGCCAGTCACCTTGTATGGTGGGGAACGTATTTATTAGATTTAGGAGCAACTAGTCCTTTTTTATATGCGTTTCGTGAACGAGAAATGATTATTAATCTATTAAATGAACTATGCGGTGCCAGACTTACCTTCAACTATATGCGCGTTGGCGGGGTAAAATGGGATGCACCGGACGGGTGGCTCGAGAAAGTCGCGGAGTTTATTCCATATATGAGAGAGCAGCTTCACGGGTATCATCAGCTTGTAACTGGGAATGAAATTTTTTTAAATCGAGTGAAAGGAGTCGGTACGTATACGCGAGAAGAGGCGATTGCTTATTCTTTAAGTGGTGCTAACTTACGGTGCACAGGAGTAAAAAGGGACTTGCGTAAAGATGAACCGTATTCGATTTATAATCGCTTTTCCTTTGGGGTTCCTACACGTGAAGCGGGTGATGCATGGTCGCGCTATGAGTGTCGTATGGAAGAAATAGAAGAATCATTGAAAATTCTAGAGCAAGCGGTTGCTCAATTCCCGAGTGACGGTCCTATTTTAGCTAAAGTTCCGAAAATCATTAAACCACCAAAGGGAGAAGCCTTTATTAGAATTGAATCGCCGCGTGGCGAAATTGGCTGTTATATTGCGAGCGATGGGAAAAAGGAGCCCTATCGACTTAAATTTCGTCGCCCTTCTTTTTATAATTTGCAAATTCTCCCGAAGCTGTTGGAAGGAGAAAATATGGCGAACTTAATTGCCATTTTAGGAGCGATTGATATTGTGCTCGGGGAGGTCGATGGATAATGATGCAAGAATTGCTGCAATCGGCTCCAAGCTGGACGAAAGTAGGCATCTTCTTCGGTTTAGCGGTCCTCTTTTTGTTTGTTGTACTAGGGTTTGTCACGTTTGCGATTTTATCAGAGCGGAAGATTATGGGGTTTATGCAGATGCGGATTGGACCTAATCAGGTTGGGGGAAGCTGGGGGCTTTTGCAGACAGTAGCGGATGTGCTAAAGCTGCTGTTAAAGGAAGATACAATCCCGAAAAAAGCCGATCGTCCACTTTATATATTAGCTCCTGTTCTCGCCTTTGCTCCCGCTTTTATGGTGCTGGCGACACTTCCGTTTACGAATCAATTTCAGTTCGCAGATATCGGTGTAGGCCTTCTTTATTATATTGCCATCTCAGGGATTACGACCATCGGGGTTGTAACAGCAGGCTGGGCTTCTAACAATAAGTATTCATTAATGGGTGGCATGCGTGCAGCTGCTCAAATGATTTCTTATGAAGTTCCTCTTGTGATGTCACTTGTAGGCGTAGTGCTATTAGCAGGTAGTTTAAATTTAAGAGAAATTGTGGCGGCCCAAGAAGATATTTGGTTTATTTTTTTACAACCAGTTGGATTTATCGTGTTCTTTATCGCAGCGATTGCTGAATTAAATCGAGTTCCATTTGATCTTCCAGAAGCAGAGTCAGAGCTTGTAGCTGGATTTCATGTAGAATATTCCGGTTTTCGCTGGGCGTTTTTTATGCTGGCGGAGTATGTGTATATGTTTGCGATGGCGGCCTTAACGACACTGCTCTTTTTAGGCGGATGGCATTCGCTTCCGTTTTTAGACTTTATTCCAGGTGCTGTCTCCTTTGCTCTAAAATTTAGCGTTGTTATTTATGTCCTCATTTGGATTCGAGTTTCTTTTCCACGTCTACGTGCAGACCAGCTTATGGAATTTGCTTGGAAGGTATTACTGCCGATTGCTTTAGCGAATATCTTCTTAACGGCTCTTTTAAAGGAATTATTTTAAAAAAGCGAAGGGAGGTTCACCCCCATGTTCGGACTAGCAAAAGGATTGGCCTATACATTAAAAAACTTATCGCGAAAAAAAGTGACCTATTCCTATCCTGATGAACCATTGCCGCTTCCTGATCGGTTCCGTGGTATTCAAAAGTTTTATCCAGATAAATGCATCGTCTGCAATATGTGTGTGAATATTTGTCCAACGGATTGCATTCAATTAACAGGTGTGAAAAATCCAGATCCAACGAAGAAGGGAAAAGTGATTTCCACCTATGATATCAACTTTGAAATTTGCATTTTATGCGATCTTTGCACAGAGGTCTGTCCAACGGAAGCGATTGTGATGACGAATAAATTTGAGTTAGCGGAATATAGCCGGGATGAACTATTTAAAGATTTACAATGGCTTGATGAAAATGATCAGCATGTTCGAAAGGAGAATAAAGTATGAGTGTTTCCGGTGAAATGCTCGCTTTTCTAGGGTTAGCCTTTGTTGCTGTTTTAGGAGGCATTTTACTGATTCAGTTAACGAAAGTCGTTCATATGGTTCTTGCGCTTGTGTTTACTTTTGTTAGTATTGCGGGAATTTACTTGTTGTTATCAGCTGAGTTTGTGGCCGTTGTTCAAATTTTACTGTATTCAGGAGCGATTACCATTGTGATGCTGTTTGGAATTATGCTCACAAACAATCAAAAACAGGAGGAAGAAAAGGGAAACAGGTGGCGTAAGATTCTTTTGTTACTTGGGATTCTCGGCTTTGCCTTTGCTGTGTATATCGGGATTTATAACTTAGATATCCCTGTTCAACCGACAACGTTGCATGAAGCAAATACAGAGCAGATTGGGATTGCTTTATTTTCAAAGTTTGTGATTCCATTTGAACTAATGTCAGTGTTATTGCTCGTTGCTTTAGTAGGAGCGATTGTATTAGCCAAAAAAGATGATGAGGGGGCATAAGTGATGACATCAGTCCCGTTGTCTGCGTATCTTGTTTTAGCGCTTATTTTATTTTGTATTGGGTTATACGGTGCCTTAACGAAGAGAAATACGGTTATTGTGCTCATTTCGATTGAGCTGATGTTAAATGCCGTTAATATTAATCTCGTTGCTTTTAGTAAATTTGGAATGACGCCAGCCATTACAGGGCAAGTCTTTTCTTTATTCACGATGACGATTGCAGCAGCAGAGGCAGCGGTGGGCCTAGCGATTTTAATGGCATTGTATCGCAATCGTAAAACGGTTCATATCGACGAAATGAATACGATGAAGCATTAATCATATCCGTGTCAAACAAGCCTGTTGAAAAAGGAGTTGGATAGTCATGGTCGACAATGCTTGGCTGATACCGCTTTTTCCGCTCGCCTCATTTTTTCTGTTGCTTCTATTCGGCAAGCGTTTTGGTTCGCGAAGCGCAGAGGTTGGCAGTCTATTTACGTTTGTGTCCTTTATATGTGCAGCTGTCGTTTTCACTAAGAGTTTACATGAATCAAGCTATAAACAAACGTTCAATTGGCTAACAGTTGGAGATGCGCAGATTACAGTCGGTTTTGAACTGAATCCATTGAATGTTCTTATGCTTGTACTTGTTTCGTTTATTAGTTTTCTCGTTCATATGTATTCAAAAGGGTATATGAACGGAGAAAAACGAATCTCCATTTTTTATGCTTACTTAGGACTTTTCACGTTTGCGATGCTAGCTCTTGTGATGTCTCCTAATTTACTTCAATTATATATTTTTTGGGAACTTGTTGGTTTAGGCTCGTTCTTGTTAATCGGCTTTTATTTTCATAAACAAGAAGCCAAGCGAGCGGCGAAAAAGGCCTTTATTATGACAAGAATTGGAGATATGGGCCTCCTCATTGGGATGATTCTTTTATTCTGGCAAACACGCAGCTTTGAATATAGCGTTATTTTTCAAGCTGTGGAAGCGGGGGACATATCGCAATCATTGCTCACGTTTATTGCGATTATGATCTTTGTCGGCGCGGTTGGTAAGTCTGGACAATTTCCTTTACACACCTGGCTTCCAGATGCGATGGAAGGCCCCACTCCTGTATCTGCTCTTATTCATGCAGCAACGATGGTCGCAGCGGGGGTGTATTTAGTCGCTGCCACGTATCCTCTATTTCAGGCCAGTGAAGTAGCCCTTTTAGTCGTAGCGGTGACAGGTGGTTTGACCGCTTTATTTGCCGCAAGCATCGCGGTTGTCCAAACAGATGTGAAGCGGGTTCTTGCTTATTCAACGATGAGTCAGCTTGGGTTTATGTTTCTTGCACTTGGTACGGCAGGGTATGTTGCGGCGGTCTTTCATTTAGTGACACATGCTTTTTTTAAAGCCCTCCTTTTTCTTGCAGCTGGAAGTGTCATTCATGCTGTGCATACGCAAAATATTGAGAAAATGGGCGGGCTTTGGAAGAAGCTGCGATGGACAGGACCTTTATTTTTAATCGGGACGTTGGCCATTTCAGGAGTCCCGCTATTATCGGGTTTTTTTAGTAAAGAGGAAATTCTTCTTTCCGTTTGGGATAATGGGAACTATTTCTTATTTACGCTGGCATTGCTTACTTCGCTTTTAACAGCTTTTTATATGTTTCGTTTATTTTTTTCCATCTTTGGCGGCGAAGAGAAAACACCCATTCATGCTGTGAAGGAATCACCTATGATTATGTGGCTGCCAATGATCATTCTCGCTGTTTTTTCGATAGGCATTGGCTATGTTCAAACACCGTGGTTTGGCACATTTCTTGGGGATTGGCTGACAAATGAAAATAGTCATCATGAGTTCTCGCTTTGGCTCATGCTTATCGCGACCATTGTTTCGGGAATCGGTATAGGGATTGCTTATATACTGCATCGCAAAAGCAGCTTGCTTACAGAAGGTGAGTCGAGTGCCTATCGAGTAGTTGCCAATAAATATTATATCGATGAATTGTATGAACGAACTATGATTGTATCCACGAAAGCTGTTAGCCGTAGTTTGGTTTATATAGAACGATATGTAATAGACGGTTTTTTGTTGGTTGTAATCCGAATTACTCGTATGTTTGCGAAGAAGGCAACAAAGCTGCAATCGGGACAAGTGCAGCAGTATGGCGCAATTGCCTTTCTTAGCTTAGCCGTCTTAGTGGTCGTATATTTGGTTGCAGGGGGGTACTTGCGATGAATGACTATTTGCTTCCCTTATTAGTATTCTCACCAGTCATCGGGATGATTATGATTTGGCTGATGCCAAAAACAGAGGAAAAAACACTGAAGCAATTTGGGTGGATAGGTACATTAATGCCGCTGTTGATCTCATTATTTCTTTATCAACAATGGCTGACAGGTGTTTCACTATCTTCTTATCAGATTAAATGGAATTGGATTCAGTTTGGTAATTTAGCGATGTATGATGACACCTTGTATACGATTGATTTTGAATTAAGCCTTGACGGATTTAGCCTGGTGTTTATCCTATTAACAACCGTTTTGTCGATGCTTGCAGCACTGGCTTCCTTTTATATTAAAACAGAATGGAAAGGCTACTTTTTGTTGTTCTTGCTGCTCGAAATCGGGATGTTAGGTGTGTTTATGGCAGATAATTTACTTTTATTCTTCCTCTTTTTTGAAGTGACATTTGTTTCTCTTTTCTTCTTAATCGGAAGATGGGGGTATGTAAATAAGGAGAAGGCAGCCTATCATTTTCTCGTCTATAACGGTATTGGCTCTGTCTTATTGTTATTTGTCATTGCAACGTTATTTGTTCGAGTAGGAACAACGAATATTGATGCGTTAACGCATATTTTAAATGTTGGTGATGTAGCGCTATTAGCACCAATCTCTCCTTTCTTGACAGACATGCTTTGTATTCTGCTATTTATCGCTTTTGCAATTAAATTGCCGGTCTTTCCATTTCATAGTTGGATGGTTCGTGTACATCGTGAAGCCGCTCCGCCTGTTGTCATGCTTCATGCAGGCGTACTGTTGAAAATTGGAGCTTACGGCATGATTCGCTTCGGCCTTGGAATCTTTCCAGAACAGGTGGAAAAGCTTGCGCTGTTGTTTATGATTGTCGGGGTTATCAGCTTTTTATATGGAGCGTTTTTGGCGCTTGTTCAAACGGATTTAAAGCTTGTTTGGGCGTATTCCTCCGTATCACATATGGGCATTGTTTTCTTCGGGTTTGGAACGCTTAATGATGCTGGTCTTCAAGGTGCTGTTTTTCAAGCTGTCTCTCATGGTGCGATTGCCGCGCTTCTGTTTTTCTTAATTGCGCTATTATATGAGCGGACAGGAACAACAGAGCTGAATGAACTCGGAGGCTTGGCTGAACATCTGCCCATTTTCTCAGGTGTGCTTCTGACGGCAGGGCTAGCGGCGCTTGGTTTACCTGGGATGTCAGGGTTTATTAGTGAATTTATGGCTTTTTTAGGCCTCTTTAAAGAACAAATGCTGTTAGCCATCATCGCTGTAATCGGTCTTATTTTAACAGCAGCTTATACGCTGAGAGCTGTTTTAAAAATAACGTTTGGAAAAAAGACATACTCCATGACTTGGCGGGATGTGCAGGGCATCGAGTATGTGCCTATTGCCATTTTGTTTATGGTTATTGTAGCGATTGGTGTTTATCCGATGTGGCTTGGTCAACTAGTGCAAGAGGATATTACGACATGGCTGTTAAGGATCGGAGGATGATGAAATGGATATGAAAACCGTGCTCTCATATGAATGGGGCGCCATGATGCCAGAATTTATAATCCTTGGGACAGCGATTCTTTTATCCTTATTTGACTTATTTGCACCGAAGCGATTCAACCGGAGGCCGCTCGCTTGGTTTGCGCTAATAGGCATTGTGCTTGCTTTCGTATCACTCATCAGTTTGCTGCCGTTAGCCGAAACGAGTATTTTAGCGGATACATTTCGTCTGGATTCTTTTGCAAAGGCCAGTAAGCTTCTTTTATTAATAGGAGCAGGTCTTGTCATTGTATTGGCGGCAAGTCATTCAGCTAATGATGGTTTAGGAGGCTATCAAGGAGAGTTTTATTATTTATTCTTAACTGCTTTACTTGGTGCTATGATGATGACATCGAGCGGTGACTTAATTACGTTAGTTGTTGGGTTAGAGCTATTGTCTATTTCTTCTTATATATTGGCAGGGATGAAGAAAAAAAATCTGAAGTCTAATGAAGCGGCATTAAAATATGTAGTGATGGGCGGTATTTCAACAGCGATTACATTGTTTGGCATGAGTTATTTATATGGATTAACTGGTTCGACGAATTTAGGAGAGATGAGTGAAACGATGGCGAGAGTAAGTGATAGCCAAGTGCTCTATTTACTCGGTCTAGCTTTCTTTATGGTTCTTGTCGGGTTGTCCTTTAAGCTGGCAACAGCACCGTTTCATATGTGGGCACCAGATGTATATGAAGGCGCCCCTACGCCAGTAACAGCATTTTTAAGTGTAATTTCTAAAATAGCAGGCTTTGTCATTTTGTTACGCTTGTTATTATCGCTCTTTCTTGCAGCATCGGGTGACACGTTCGGAACGGTGGCGTTTTTAGAGCAAAATCGCGTGTTTATTGCCGTTTTAGCTGGGGCAACGATGATTATTGGGAATGTGTTAGCGTTAAGGCAGCAAAATGTGAAGCGATTACTGGCTTATTCAGGCATCGCTCATGCAGGCTACTTGTTAGTAGCGGTGGCCACATTAGGGGGAGGCTACTTTTTATTAGATACGGTTTGGTTTTACTTTCTTGCCTATTTATTCATGAATATCGGAGCCTTTGCTGTGTTTCAATGGTTAGCAGATGCAAATAGTTCGGAACAAAGGTTTATTTTTGTCGGATTAGCGAAACGGTCTCCCGCAGCAGCGGTTGCTATGACCATTTTTCTTCTTTCATTAGCAGGCATTCCAGGAACGGCAGGGTTTATTGGAAAGTTTCATATTTTTCTAGGAGCGCTGTTAGGAAGCACGCCAACGGATTATATTCTAGCTAGCATTCTATTAGCAACAACGATTCTTTCCTATGTTTATTATTTTAGTTTACTCGTTCAAATCTTTTTTCGCCCAGCTGCAACAAAAGAAGCGGTGCGGTTCCCTGTCAGCTTGATGATTGTACTTCTTGTTTGTGTAGTGGGTACGATGATTTTTGGACTTGCTCCAAATATAGCATTAGATTTTCTTCATCAACATTTTGGTGATTTTACGGACTTTATTTCCATGGGGTAATCGAATGATATAGAAGAAAGGCTTGCACGTGCAGAAGGCAAGCCTTTTGATCCTGTCGAAAAATATTTTTGCGTAATTGAGATGATTAATTCCAAATTAAGAGGTATTTTGTGATAGAATGAACATGTATGTATATAGGAGGGTTTATATGTTTTCAGCAATTGGCCAGCAAGCCTTACTCAGCATGATTGTACATCTATGTTTTATTGCAGTAACTTGGTGGGCTTTGCAAGCGTTAAACTTTCAGAAGCTTTTACGATCGAACGCGGTCTTACAAGCGAGAGTATTATATATTTTATTAACGATTGCGATTGGATCAGTTGTAAGTAATTTCTTCCTCGATTACCTAGTTTTTGCGAAACAGCTGCCATATATATTCAATCAGTAAGCAGCATGTACTATGTATAACTAATTATTGCTAGTTATTTAACGAGCATGTCATCAATTGGCGAAAAAAACGAAGTATGAACTCCCTTCCCTGGGCAAGAATGATAGGAGGGAGGGATTTAACATGTACAAATGGAACAATAAAATGTTAACATACATACTATTTAGTAGTTTGCTGGTGATGGTGTGGGGGAACAGTACAACGGTGGCGAAGGACCAATTAGATATTGTTACAATCGCTGAACATCTAGAAAAAGAAGAGAATGTAAGCATAGAAGAGTGGTCTGTATTTGCGAGAGAAGTAAATAACGAGATTGCTACAAAAGAAGAGTTCGAGAGAAAAGTGCATACTTTAAAACAAAAGTATCCAGACTTTCAATGGAGCTTTTTCGACGAAGGTGATGCTTGGAAGGCAGAAGCAACATTCAGCCACGGATCTCATCTGACAGAATCAATCAGAATGGTTACAACAAAGGAACATGCGAACATCGTTACCTATATCATATATGAAGTAAAGGGATACAAATGGGACAAAGGATATCCCCATTTCTTAATTACAACCTTTGAACACAGGATGAATGGCATATTTATGGGTACTCCTTCAGTTTTTGCTTGTATGGAAGGGTACATCAGTGATAATATGAATTCGGCTTTACTTGCACAAATGGAAAAATTGTTACAAAGATTTAATGCAAGCGAAATAGAGGGTGTAGAGGATGAGAACTTTATTTCTACTTCTGCTCATTCTACCTTATTTACACAAAGTTTAAAGAATACTAAAATCAATATGCAACTTGGTTTACGGACAGATGGATTGGGCGCAAGGACAAGTTTTGTTATTGGCACACCCATCATTACGTTTGAATATTAATATAGAGAAAATGGACGCGGAGGGGAATACTTTTGGAAAAAATCATTGTCCGCGGCGGAAAACGGCTTAGCGGAACAGTTAAAGTAGAAGGGGCTAAGAACGCTGTTTTGCCGGTGCTCGCTGCAACCTTATTAGCAAGCGATGGAAAAAGTATCATTCATGATGTTCCAACGCTCTCCGATGTATATACAATTAACGAAGTTTTGCGCAACTTGAATGCAGAGGTTGCCTTTCACAATAATCAAGTAACTGTAGATGCATCAAAGGAGCTTTTAGAAGAAGCGCCATTTGAATATGTACGTAAAATGCGCGCGTCTGTATTAGTAATGGGTTCACTACTTGCAAGAACTGGCCGTGCTCGTGTAGCATTGCCTGGCGGCTGTGCAATTGGTTCACGTCCAATTGATCAGCATTTAAAAGGCTTTGAAGCAATGGGAGCAAAGGTGAAGGTCGGGAACGGCTTCATTGATGCGGAAGTAGAAGGCGGATTAAAAGGTGCAAGAGTTTACCTTGACTTTCCAAGTGTAGGTGCTACAGAAAATATTATGATGGCTGCTACATTGGCTGAAGGTACAACAATTCTAGAAAACGTTGCAAAAGAACCGGAAATTGTTGATTTAGCAAACCTTTTGAATAAAATGGGAGCTAAAGTCAAAGGTGCTGGAACAGCAACGATAAAAATTGAAGGTGTCAAGAAATTATATGGTGCCGAGCATACGATTATTCCTGATCGTATTGAGGCAGGTACATTTATGACAGCGGCTGCGATTACGCGTGGAAACGTACTTGTTAGAGGAGCCGTTCCTGAACATCTAACTTCTTTGATTGCAAAGATGGTAGAAATGGGTGTTGAGATTACGGAAGAAGAGGACGGCTTGCGTGTAATTGGACCAGAAAAACTAAAAGCTGTCGATATTAAAACGATGCCGCATCCAGGTTTCCCAACGGATATGCAATCACAAATGATGGCCTTGCTTCTTCGTGCAGAAGGAACAGGAATGATTACAGAAACGGTGTTCGAAAACCGTTTTATGCATGTAGAAGAATTCCGTAGAATGAATGCGAACATCAAGATTGAAGGCCGTTCTGTTATTACAAATGGTCCATCTGATTTACAAGGTGCTGAAGTGGCAGCAACTGATTTACGAGCGGCTGCGGCGTTAATTTTAACAGGTCTTGTTGCAGATGGCATTACGCGTGTAACGGAGTTGAAGCATCTAGATCGAGGCTATGTGAATTTCCATGGCAAATTAGCTGCACTCGGAGCTGATATCGAACGTGTGACAGAGGTAACGCCAACGGAAACGATTGCTTTGGATATTAATGCGTAATAGATAGAGAGACTGCGATTAAACGCAGTCTTTTTTCTGTTTGTGAGTAAGGAATCCCGCCAAATTCTCCGATAATCCCGCCAAATTTGCAAAAAATCCCGCCAATTTCCCCGATAATCCCGCCAAATTCGTGAAAAATCATGCCAATTGATTATTTTAGTTCTACTTGCTTGTCCACTTCCATACATTTATGAGGAGAGTAGAAAATGTGTAGGGAGGCCAAGGAACTTTGAAAGCACTTAAACCGATGCTCATGCTAGTAGTCGTTGTAATCGTCGTGATCATCCTCCTTCCAGCTATGCTTGTGCTTCCGTTTTCCAATGATACAACGTTTGGAAAATTAACGGAAAAGATTGAACAAAAGGCAACGAAAGAACAAAGTAAGGAGAAGATGAAAGAGCCGGCTGTCGAAGTATCTGTGCTTCGAACAACGTCTAAGCAAGTTCAAAAACTACCGCTTGAATCATATTTAATTGGTGTTGTTGCAGCTGAAATGCCCGTTAACTTTGAAAAAGAAGCGTTGAAAGCTCAAGCATTAACAGCTAGAACGTATATTGTCAATCAGCTCATTCAAGGAGACCGAACAGGGTTACCAGCTAATGCAGATGTAAGTGACGGTGAAAACCACCAAGTGTATAAAAGCGATCAAGAGCTAAAAGAATTATGGGGCTCTCAGTATAAACAGAACCTTCAAAAGATAAAGGCAGCTGTGCAGGAGACAGCGGGGCAGATTTTAACATATGATGGTGATCCTATTACAGCTACTTTTTTTTCCACGAGTAACGGATATACGGAAAACTCTGAAGAATATTGGAAAGCTGATTATCCTTATTTAAAAAGTGTTTCAAGCCCTTGGGACACAGAATCTCCAAAATTTTATAACAAGGTCGCGATGACAGTGGCAGATTTTGAACAAAAATTAGGTGTAAATGTTCCGAGTGGGACAGAAATTGGAACGATTGTTGAACGGACAGCAGGGAAGAGAGTAGGAGTTGTAAGAATTAACGGAAAAGAATTAACAGGGAAGCAAATTCGGGAAAAACTACATTTAATGTCCTCCGATTTTAGCTGGGAACGTCAAGGTAATCAAATTATCATTACCACAAAAGGATATGGCCACGGAGTAGGGATGAGCCAATATGGCGCGAACGGCATGGCTCAGGAGGGAAAAAGCTATAAAGACATCGTAAAGTATTATTATAAAGGGGTCACGATTCAGTCATCAAACAAGTGGGTGAATACGCTAACAGTAAAAAAATAAGAGCTGGGATCCCAGCTCTTATTTTTTGTCGGTTAATTTTTCAATAATTGTTAAGAAGCCTCGCTTACGTTTGAAATAGTGATATTGAACGTGGAAATAAGCGGCAAGTACTCCGATGATATCTTTCACGACATCAATCAGTGTAGCAGAACGCGCTGGTACAAATGATTGATGGATTTCATCAACAATTCCATACAGGCTAGCGGCAATCGCAGCCAGCAAACTCAAACTAGCTGTTAGCTTGTGGTTAGCAGCAAAAGCGGCCACAAACAGCATATACAAAATCGCAAACTCCACTAAGTGAAGTGCTTCTTTTACGAAACGATCTGTCGTTGATGAAGGCAATTCAACGAACGTATCATCCGGCAAGCTCGACATGACCCAAACCGCAATCATATAAAGGAGCGGTAACAGCGTCAAAGTAACACGAAAAACTTTCTGCATCTATAAAACATCCTTTGTTATCTATACTACTAGTCATTTTAACAGGAAATGCAGCAGAGTGGAATGAACAAGCGAGATTATCTCAGTAAATGTTGCCATAATCTTTACGTTTTACATTTGTTTTGTATAAAACTATTAGATGACACTGTTAATCTTTGGCTCTGGCGCTATGAGCCAAAAATATTATTTAACAGAGCCGTGCATAAAAGAAATACCTTTGTCGCAAAATAAATCTAAAAATATTTTTCAAGATATGTATATTCTTCCAGTAATCTGTTCAGAATGATTGCTGAGGTGATAATTATGAGAGAGGAAGAAAAGAAATCTACTTCCAAATTCCGACGTATTCTGAAAAAACGTTGGGCGTTACCAGCAATCTACATTTCAAGTGCAGCTCTTATCCTAGCTTTGGTATTTATCGTTCAAAATAGCTTCAACAACTCAGCTAGTCCTGATAAGGTAGAGGATTCAGCACAATCAGGTGAAAATTACGATGAGCCTGCAGTTGAAGTAAACAGTAGTCTTGAAACGATTCAAATGCCGGTGAAAGATGTTGCGAGTACTGTCGTAAAGAAGCCATTCTATGATGTGAATGCTGATGAAAAAGCACAAGAAGAAGCATTGGTTTCTTATGATAACCGTTATGAGCCAAATAAAGGAATTGATATCGCACAAAAAGATGGAAAAGCCTTTGATGTAGTAGCTGCTTTAAGTGGCGTCGTAACAAAAGTGCAAGAAGATGCTTTATTGGGAAATGTTATTGAAGTAGAGCATGAAGATGGTGTTGTAACACGTTATCAAGCTGTTACAGACATTCAAGTTGCGGTTGGAGATCAAGTGAAGCAAGGACAAGCAATTGCTACTGCAGGAAAAAGTCAAATCAATGAAGACGCAGGTACACATGTTCACTTTGAAATTCGCAAAGATAAAGTTGCAGTAAATCCAAGTGATTATGAAGGTAAACAAGCTTCTTCTATTCAAGTAGAATCAGTATCTTCAGATAATGAAGAAGTAGAAGCAGAACCAAAAGAAGCTACACAAGAAGATACAAAAGAAGAACCAAGTCAAGAAGAGAACAGCAATTCAAACGAAGCAGACGAACAACCAGTACAATAAAAGCATTCGTCAACCCATGTTATGATGCGACAACTGAACAATTTGGTGCAGGAAACTCGTCGACAGGCGGGTTTCTTTTGCTATAGATAAAATGAAAAACTCGACGATAAATTAAAAATTTCGATAGATAAAACAGAAAACTCGAAGATAAACAGCTATTTATATTTATTATTTATTCCAAAAGCCCAATATCGTCAATTTTTTGAAAAAAAGGTTTATCCTATGGTATATATCCTTACCCAAGCTAATACACTGTTAGAAACCGTACAAAGAGAGTGTTTGAGGTGAGGACTCGTCTATTTTATAATTGAAGGAAAATGTTAGCACCATTAGATTCGACAAACGAATCTCATTTCACACTTCTCACATCCAACTTGGGGAGGTCGAGTGGTGTGCACGATTACATCAAAGAAAGAACTATCAAGATAGGAAAGTATATCGTGGAAACAAGGAAAACAGTGCGTGTCATTGCAAAAGAGTTTGGTGTATCCAAAAGTACCGTTCACAAAGATTTAACCGAAAGACTTCCAGAGATTAATCCCGAATTGGCTAATGAAGTGAAGGATATATTGGATTATCATAAATCCATTCGTCACCTTAGAGGAGGCGAAGCAACCAAGCTCAAATATAAGCGCTCTGAGAGAGAGGAAGAAATTGTGAAGTAATAACTGAAACCACTTACAAATGTTGTAGGTGGTTTTTTTTAGGCATTTTAGGCAGGAATATGGTACCTTATAAAGGTCGTGATTTTTTTACTAGACATGAAAACACTCGGTACGTTTTGATGTTTAGTTTGTCGTGAAAAGATAAGAGTCGCCTATGTATTTCTTACTGTAAGAGACATGATTCGACAGGATTTCTGTTTTGACTCTTACTTGTCATAAGACAATATGATAAAATATAAAATTAGGATAGTTTCGGTTTCATGTGAGGATAATCAAGGAGGATATAAACAAATGTTTGCTAGAGATATTGGGATTGATCTTGGAACAGCAAATGTTCTAATACATGTTAAAGGCAAAGGAATCGTTTTAAATGAGCCATCTGTTGTGGCGATTGATAAAAATACAAATCGTGTGTTGGCTGTCGGTGAAGAAGCAAGAAAAATGGTCGGACGTACACCTGGGAATATTATGGCTATTCGTCCGTTAAAAGATGGAGTAATTGCAGACTTTGATGTTACAGAAGCGATGCTTAAACATTTTATTAATAAATTGAATGTAAAAGGTTTTCTTTCTAAGCCAAGAATTTTAATCTGTTGTCCAACAAATATTACAAGCGTTGAACAAAAAGCGATTAAAGAAGCAGCAGAAAAAAGCGGCGGTAAAAAGGTGTATTTAGAAGAGGAACCAAAGGTAGCTGCAATTGGAGCAGGAATGGATATTTTCCAACCGAGCGGAAACATGGTCGTTGATATCGGTGGTGGAACGACAGATATCGCCGTTCTTTCTATGGGGGATATCGTTACATCTTCTTCGATTAAAATGGCTGGGGATAAGTTTGACAATGAGATTTTACACTATGTTAAACGTCAATATAAACTGCTTATTGGGGAGCGCACAGCAGAAAATATTAAAATTCAAGTAGCGACTGTTTTCCCTGGTTCACGTAAAGAAGAAATTGAAATTCGCGGGCGTGATATGGTTTCAGGTCTACCGAGAACGATTACGGTGAATTCAGAGGAAATTGAAGAGGCTCTTCGTGAACAAGTATCGGTTATCGTTCAAGCGGCGAAGAGTGTGCTTGAAAGAACACCGCCAGAACTTTCAGCGGATATTATCGACCGTGGTGTTATTTTAACAGGCGGCGGTGCGTTATTGCACGGTATTGACTTACTTCTTGCAGAAGAGTTAAAAGTACCGGTATTAGTAGCGGAAAATCCAATGGATTGTGTGGCAATCGGAACAGGTGTCATGCTTGATAATATGGACAAGTTGCCAAAACGTAAATTTAATTAAATGATGTGAAAGAAGGATCTAACGTTCAGATAAGCAGGGATGAAACAGAAGCCCGTTGAGCAATAGATCCTTTTTTGTATAGCCTTTAAAAGAGTTCCTTGATACTTCGTACCAATATTCTCCTTCATTTTTCACTTCAAATATAGATAGAAACAGCCGATAATGTACATATACGGTCAAAAATGGAACGGTACATATGAGAAGGAGCGATAAGGATGCTAAAAGGATTTTATACAGCAGCTTCAGGGATGCTAACTCAGCAAAGACGGACAGAAATGTTAACAAACAATATGGCGAATGCGAATACCCCGGGCTATAAAGCTGATCAATCAAGCGTACGTTCTTTTCCAGAAATGCTGCTGAACCGAATGGAAGATGAAACGATTCCAAATGGGAATGGAAAGAAAATGCCTTCCTTTGCACAGGTCGGCAGCTTGCATACAGGCGTATATATACAAGAAACGAATCCGCTATTTAAACAAGGTGATATTAAACAAACAGATTTGAAAACAGATCTTGCCTTAGTACATGGCGAAATGCCCATTGATGAAGAGACGGGGGTAGCAGGTGCGTTGTTTTTTACTGTTCAAAATGGGAATGGTGATGTACGGTACACACGCAATGGAAACTTTACCTTGGACAGTCAAGGATATTTAACGACGTCCGGCGGCTATTATGTGTTAGATGGGAATAACGAGCGGATTCAACTAGATAATGATCAGTTTACAGTATCGGATAATGGCGTTATTTTACAAGATGCTGCACAAGTCGCTCAAATTGGCATTGCTTATTCCAATGACCCTGCTGGGCAGCTTGTAAAAGAAGGCGATGGTCTTTTTAGTGCCAATGCAGAACTTACGAATGCGTACGATGAGGACGATGTATTTTTTACAATCAAGCAAGGGTATATTGAAAACTCTAATGTAGATGCAGCGCAGACAATGACGGAAATGTTGTCTGTATATCGTTCTTTTGAAGCCAATCAAAAAGTGCTGCAAGCTTATGATCAAAGTTTAAATAAAACGGTGAATGAAGTAGGTAAAATTGGCTAATTTCAAGGAATCAGCGTAAATGAAGGAGGATAGCGATGAATCGAACGATGATAGCAGCAAGCAATACGCTAGGCCAATTGCAAAAACAAATCGATGTTATTAGCAATAATATGGCCAATGTTGAGACAGCTGGTTTTAAGCGAGGCGAAGCAAGCTTTACAGATTTACTTGTTCAGCAATTGAATAATCAACCGAATCAAGTGGCTGAAGTGGGCCGTTTAACACCGCTTGGAATTCGCCAAGGAAATGGAGCAAAAATTGGTCAAATTCAAAATGTCCAGTCTCAAGGTTCCCTAAAAACGACAAATCGGGATTTAGATGTAGCTTTCACAAAGGAAAACTTATACTTTATGATTGGTGTAGAAGAAGGGAACGTCATTCGTTTATCAAGAGACGGTGCGTTTTATCTATCGCCTAATGGAAATGAAAACATGCTTGTAACAGCGGACGGGCATAATGTGCTTGATGAAAACGGTAATGATATTGTCATTGAAGGTGACATTAAAGAAATCCGGATTTCTGATGAAGGCGTAGTAAAAGCAATTACAACCGATGGCGGGGAACAAACCTTCAATCTAGGTGTTGTATCGGTTCAAAAACCGCAATTCCTTGAAAAGCTAGGCGATAATTTGTATGGGCTTCCGGATAACTATGATGGTCTAGGTGTAACGGCTGATGATGTATTGACTGAACTAACAGGCGCTTCACGCACAGATATCTCGATGAAACAAGGTGCACTTGAATCATCGAATGTCGATCTTTCAAAGGAAATGACAGATTTAATCACAGCTCAAAGAATGTATCAATTCCAATCCCGTTCCATCACGATGGCAGATCAAATGTTAGGCTTAGTAAATTCGATTCGTTAAAGATTTCATAAATAAATAGGCCTAGTCCTGCCAAAGGTTGGGACTCGTACTGTTTATGAAAACATGATAAAGTTAAAGCGAATCTCTAAAAAGGAGCTTACATGATATAAAATGGAGCAAAGAAGTTTAACAAAACAACAGTGGGAAGAAGAACCAAAACAGGAAGTAAGACAAGATGAGAAAATTAAAATTCGACTGTTACCAATTTGGCTTCGGTTGTTGATTGTTGCTGCTTTAATTGTCCTTATGGTTATCATAGGGGTATTAATTGGGTATAGTGTCATTGGGAGCGGAAATGCAGTAGATGTATTTAAAATCTCAACGTGGACTCATATTGTTGACATCGTCAATGAAGGTGCATGATGCGGTTGTTTTTAAATCAAGGAGGTCTAATTTATGTTAGATATTACGCAAATTAAAGAAATTATTCCACATCGCTATCCTTTTTTATTAGTGGATCGAATCATTGAAATCGAAGAGGGAAAACGAGCGGTTGGATTGAAAAACGTAACAGCAAATGAAGAGTTTTTTAATGGTCATTTTCCAGATTATCCAGTAATGCCGGGGGTGTTAATTGTTGAAGCGTTGGCTCAAGTGGGTGCTGTTGCCGTGTTAAAGCAAGAGGAGCATAAAGGACGCTTAGCTTTTTTTGCGGGTATTGATAACTGCCGCTTCAAACGTCAAGTGAAGCCCGGAGATCAACTTCGCCTAGAAGTGGAAATTTTACGTTTAAGAGGGTCTGTTGGTAAAGGAAAAGCAGTAGCAACGGTTGATGGTGAGGTAGCCTGTGAAACCGAGATTATGTTTGCTTTTAGCGATAAGGAATAGGGCTAGAGAGGAGATGAACATCTCCTCTCTTTTTTTGAAAAACACGCAAGTTAATGTCGAATTCGGGCAACATATTTACTGTCGAGAAAAGAAGGGAGGTTACGCATAATGAAAAAGCGGCTATTAGCACTACTTGGTGGCTCATTCCTATCAGCGATGTTTCTAGTTGGTTGCGGGACAGATGACGATAATGATCCGGCACCAGAGAATGATAACAATATTATCGATGAAGATAACAACGATGTAAATGATGACGTAAATGATAACAACGTAGATGATGATTTGGGAAATGATGTAAATGATGATGTTAATGATGTAGAAGATGATGTTGAACAAGGCGTAGATGACGTAGAAGATGCCTTAGATCCAGACGATAATGATGACACATTAACAGATCAAGACGACAATGACAACAAATAACAATGGAAAAGACTGTTTCTTACGGGAAACAGTCTTTCTCTTTTTGGTTAGTAGTTGAATTTAACTATTTGTTAAGAGACATTGTCCCACTTATTGTAGATGTGGGATGACAGAGAAATGGAGTTATTTATGAGTGGTAAGCTTAGGTCTAGAGCGGATCTTTTCTTTGAATTCTTTAATGAGTAAATCGCCGGTGAAGCCTTTGTGGACTAAATCTTCAAGAAGTAGTTCTGCATATTTGCTGCGTGTATTTTGAAGGTGGCCAACGAAAAGAAGACTAATGTGACCGTCGATAAGTTTTTGCGTTTTTAAAACCGTTTTAAACATGGCCGGGTCGTTTTCTTTTTTCGTAATCACTGCTTGGATAAGCGCATTTTCATGTTCACGTGGTAGGGAATGTTTTAATTCTTCATAATGTTCAGGGGGGATAATTGCTTCAAGAAGCCATGTATTTGCACGATCTTCTTTATTAATAATGAGCCCATCGACTAGATGAATATCAATAAGCTGCAGTTTTTCATTCACAAGTTGTAATGAAATAAGTTTAAATGACTTCATATGCTTCCTCCTACTTCTCAGTTTCGTAAAAAAATGTAAATATTCCAATTTATTATAACACACTCAAAAATAACGAAGAAATAGAAAGAATGCGATACGTTTGTCTAAAATATGAACAAAGGAAAAATTTTTAAGAAAAATACTAAAATGGCATATTTCCTCTATTTTCACTATAAATATAGCCTCAAAATAGTAGTTTTAAACGGGAAAATGCCATTTTAGCACGAAAATGGGTGAAAAAAATGGCATTTTGTCGATTTGGTAATTTGAGCAAGCTTCAGTATGATAAAAGCATCTTACAAGAAAGGAGCTGAGATGTTGATTAACCAAGTAACCCTGGTTGGACGCTTGACGAAAGATCCTGAGTTGCGGTACACAGCAGATGGAAAAGCTGTTTCGAATGTAACGATTGCGGTGAATCGCCCTTTTCGAAATCAAGCTGGTGAATACGATGCTGATTTTGTGCAATGCACGCTATGGAGGAAAACGGCTGAGAATACGGTCCAATATTGTCGGCGCGGCTCAATGATTGGGATTACTGGAAGAATCCAGACACGTCGTTACGAGAATCAAGAGGGTAAGCAAGTATATGTAACAGAAGTAGTGGCTGAAATGGTTCAGTTTGTTGGACCGAGGAAGTTAGACGTTCCAAAGCAAGCATATGAGTCTATTGGTTTGTAGTGTGTAGGAGGTGAGATATATTTGAAAGGAAATCATTCATTCCACTCATTTCAAGACGTTGAACGAACAGAGAAGCTGATTCAAAACTTGATTCGATTCATTGCGAATACGCAAGTGAAAACAGTCACAAACGAAGCAATGCTAGCCAATTTTGAGCGAAAGCTACAGCTCGTCGAAGCACGTTGCGAAGCTTTGGAACAAAAGTTAACAGAACTCCAAAACTAGAAAGTAGAATTCAGCGCTGAGCAACATACATCTTAGTCCCCTCTGAACTTTGAATCACGGCATGGTGATTCACCACGTAAGACCACCCCCGAACGTTCCTTCTATTGAATCAATAATAATTGATTCCCCTCACTTTTGAATGGCTGCTTCTGCAGTCATTTTTTTTATCATTGGCTCTGTTAGGGGATGGTGTTTTCCGAACAGCGTTATAGTGAAGGAACGACAGAAAAGAAAAAAGTCTACGTGCTATACTCTAATAAAAGAGCGTGGAGTGAATTGAAATAGAGGCGATCTTAAAATAAATTCTAAGTTCAAAGACAGGTAAGCACGATACGGAGCTTAATAATATCATGAACAGAATTAAAGGTTAGAGTTTATGAAGATTTCTTTTTATTTTTCATGGGGCTGTTCCAAAAGTCAGAAAAAATGGCTTTCGGGACAGCCTTTTCGTTTAGTTGAAGGATAAAATGAGAGAATCGATTCCGGCAAAAGGTCTTCATAAGGGTGATGATGAGGTTAGTCTAAAAAGTGGACACGTTAA
>NZ_QWVS01000039.1 GCF_003570725.1 Peribacillus asahii | reverse complement strand
ATGGTGAGTCATGCAGGATTCGAACCTGCGACCCTCTGATTAAAAGTCAGATGCTCTACCAACTGAGCTAATGACTCATTTTCTAAGTCGTTTTCTTTTCTGACGACGCTTATTATAATATCACGATATTATATAAAAAAGCAATACTATTTCTATATAAATTTTCATAAAAATATTTTTTGATTTATTGAGCAGCATAAACCTCTATTTACTACATGACAAAAGGCTGGATATCCAGCCTTTTATCATCTATGCAATTATTACCTCCAAGGATTATTAACAACATTTGTTTGTGTACGATCAGGACCTACAGAGAAAGTAGCTAATGGAACACCGACTAATTCAGATACACGCTCTACATACTTACGTGCATTAGCTGGAAGCTCCTCTAGTGTTCTACATTCTGTAATATCTTCTGTCCAGCCTGGAAGCTCTTCATATACTGGCTCACATTCTGAAATTGCGTTTAAGCTTGCAGGATATTCTTGGATTGTTTCACCGCGATATTTGTAAGCAACACAAATTTTCACTTTTTCAAGCCCTGTTAATACGTCAATAGAGTTTAAAGAAAGATCTGTAATACCGCTTACACGACGAGCATGACGAACAACGACAGCGTCAAACCAACCTACGCGGCGTGGTCTTCCTGTTGTCGTACCATATTCACGGCCTACTTCACGAATTTGGTGGCCAATTTCATCATGTAATTCAGTTGGGAATGGACCATCTCCAACACGGCTTGTATAGGCTTTACATACACCTACTACATGGTCAATTTTTGTTGGACCCACACCAGAACCAATTGTTACACCACCAGCTACAGGGTTAGATGAAGTAACAAATGGGTATGTACCTTGGTCAATGTCTAGCATGATTCCTTGAGCACCTTCAAATAATACGCGTTTTCCTTCATCAAGTACATCATTTAAAACAACAGATGTATCACAAACATATTGCTTAACTTGTTGTCCGTACTCATAATATTCATCTAAAATATCTTCAACTTTAAATCCTTCTGTTTCATAAAAACGTTCGAACAGAAGATTTTTATCAACAAGATTCTTTGTTAATTTTTCTTCGAAAATTTCACGATCTAAAAGGTCTGCCATACGGATACCAACACGCCCGACTTTATCCATATATGCAGGTCCGATCCCTTTTATTGTTGTTCCAATTTTATTTGCACCTTTGCGATCTTCCTCTACTCTATCTAATTTAATATGATATGGAAGAATTACATGCGCACGATTAGAAATACGAAGATTATCTGTACTAATTCCATGCTCATGCAGGTAAGCAATCTCTGTAACAAGAGCTTTTGGGTCAATTACAACCCCATTACCAATGACACAGATTTTATCACTATTAAAAATCCCTGATGGAATTAGGTGAAGTTTATATGTTACTCCGTTAAACTTAATCGTATGCCCTGCATTATTACCACCTTGATAACGTGCAACGGCTTCCGCGCTTTCGGATAGAAAATCTGTAATTTTACCTTTACCTTCGTCTCCCCATTGTGTACCAACGACTACAACTGATGACATTTTATTAAAGCACCTCCAAAGGTTCACTAACTATTCCTTATCAAACAAACCTATTTTACCAAGAAGAGAAATGGAAAGTCAATAAACTTCCGAACATTATAAAATTCTACAAAATCTTTGTTCGTATATTTCTATATTAATAGAGGGTACTGCCTCTATCATTGCTCGTCTTTTTCAATTCCTTTGAACTTTTATTCACGATATAAAATAATCCCCGCCCACTAAACGTGAGGCGAGGATTATTCTACGCTCCTGGCGGCATATTAGAGTCATCAAAACGACGTTCTAGATTGACGAACTTATTATATTCCTTAACAAAAGCAAGCGAGACAGTACCTACTGGACCATTTCTTTGTTTAGCAATAATAATTTCAATAATATTCTTATTCTCGGATTCTTTATCATAGTAGTCATCTCGATATAAGAACGCAACGATATCAGCGTCTTGTTCAATACTTCCTGATTCACGAATATCCGACATCATCGGACGCTTATCTTGACGTTGCTCTACACCACGTGAAAGCTGTGATAAGGCAATTACAGGCACTTCGAGTTCTCGAGCTAACGCTTTAAGCGACCGTGAAATTTCTGATACCTCTTGCTGACGATTTTCACCTGAGCGGCCATTCCCTTGAATTAACTGCAAGTAATCAATCAAAATCATTCCAAGACCATTCTCCTGCTTCAAGCGGCGACATTTGGAACGAATTTCACCGATTCGAACACCTGGTGTATCATCAATATAAATACCTGCATTAGACAAGCTTCCCATTGCCATCGTGAGCTTCCGCCAGTCCTCATCCGTTAAAGCACCTGTTCGTAAGTTCTGTGCATTAATGTTTCCTTCCGCACAAAGCATACGCATAACAAGTTGCTCTGCTCCCATCTCCAAGCTAAAGATTGCAACGTTCTCATCCGTTTTCGTTGCAACGTTTTGAGCAATATTTAGCGCAAATGCAGTTTTACCAACAGATGGACGAGCGGCAACAATAATTAAATCATTACGCTGGAACCCAGCTGTCATTCGATCTAATTCAGCAAAGCCGGTAGGAATCCCTGTGACATCACCTTTACGGTTTGTTAGTTCTTCAATATTATCATAGGTACGTACAAGCACATCTTTAATATTTTGGAATGAACCGCTATTTTTACGCTGGGCGACTTCCATAATATTTTTCTCAGCTTCGCCAAGTAAATCCTCTACCTCATCCTCACGACTGTATCCTTCTTGAGCAATATTCGTTGCTGTTCGAATCAAGCGACGCAGCAATGATTTTTCTTCAACGATACGTGCATAATACTCGACATTAGCCGCAGTCGGCACAGAACCAGCTAGTTCACTTAAATACGTAACTCCGCCGATTTCTTCTAAACTTTTAGTGGCTGCCAATTCTTCTGTTACAGTAATTAAGTCAACAGCCTTTCCTTCATCATTTAACTTAAGCATTACATTAAAGATTTTCTGATGCGCGCTACGATAGAAATCTTCCGGAATTAATACCTCAGACGTAACTGTTAATGACGAAGGTTCTAAAAAAATCGCACCTAACACCGCCTGCTCTGCTTCTATATTTTGTGGCGGGATACGATCTTGAAATTGTTCATTCATATTTAAGAGCCTCCTGTCCTCAGAGGTTATTAAGAAAAGCCCAAGGCACCCCTTTTATCGGCAATAAGCATAATGATAAGCGCTAAGGCGTTCTTTGCCTTCTGAAGTGCTCATCTAGGCCATAGAACCGATAGCGCCCGGAGCTAGATACCAAAACATATCGAAAATTTATATTCTCTTACCTTATTAAGAATAAGCGTAAGACAAGATAACAATTTTATCTACTATTCATAGAAAAAGAAAAAAGTGAAAGGACGTACTGCCCAATCACATTTTTTCGTCTATCTCTATTTTATCAATTTTCTACAGATAAGATAGGAGTAAAATTTTCTACTACTTAAAATCACACTAGATTTACTTAATTTCTTTTACATGAACAGTTAGTGTAGCTGTTACTTCATGATGAAGTTTCACTGGGAATTTCGTATGTCCTAAAGAACGAATGCCCTCTGGTAAATCCATTTTACGTTTGTCGATTTTAATACCATGTTTCTTTTGAAGTTCATCAGCAATTTGTTTCGTTGTAATCGATCCAAATAATCGGCCGCCTTCTCCTGCCTTTGCAGAAAGCTCAACTGTTAATTTCTCTAACGTTTCTTTCAACTCTTTTGCTTGTTGTAACTCTTCTGCAGCTAGCACTTGCTCTTTATTTTGTTGTGCCTCTAATGTTTTGATATTTGCATTATTCGCTTCTACTGCTAATCCTTGCTTTAATAAGAAGTTATGTGCATAGCCGTCCGCTACGTTTTTCACTTCTCCCTTTTTCCCTTTACCTTTTACATCTTTTAGAAATATAACTTTCATTCTTTTTGTCCTCCTTCTAAGTATTCATCAATAGCTTCAAACAATCTTTTTTCTACTTCTTCAACAGAGCCAATTTGCTGAGCTGCTGCATTCGTAAGATGGCCGCCCCCGTTCATCATTTCCATAATCACTTGAACATTAATATCACCAAGTGAGCGAGCGCTGATTCCAACTGTGTCTTCAGAACGCTTTGCTATCACAAATGACGCTGACACTCCATCCATTGAGAGAAGTGTATCGGCTGCTTGCGCAATTAATACTTGATTATGAATGGCATTATCTTTAGAGGTGGCAATCGCAATTCCTTGCTTATAAAAGGAAACCTCCTTAATCAACTTCGCTCGTTCAATATACGTATCAACATCTTCCTTTAAAAACTTTTGCACAAGAACAGTATCCGCTCCACGTGCCCGCAAATAAGACGCAGCATCAAACGTACGTGAGCCTGTGCGAAGTGTAAAGCTTTTCGTATCCACAATAATTCCAGCAAGCAGCGCTGTTGACTCCAGCATATCAATTTTACTTCGTTTTGGTTGATATTCAAGTAATTCGGTCACAAGTTCGGCTGTAGAAGATGCATAAGGCTCCATATAAACAAGTAAAGAATGATTAATGAACTCTTCGCCACGACGATGATGATCAATCACAACTACTTTATCGATGCGGTTTAACACGCGCTCATCCATCACCATCGATGGCTTATGTGTATCCACTACAACAAGCAATGTTTCATCAGTAACCATTTCTAATACTTCATCCGGTGAAATAAAGCGTGTATATAATTCCGGCTTATTTTCAATTTCAGCCATTAAACGAAGAACGCTATTATCGAGCTGTTGTCGATCAATGACAATATATCCATCGCGCTCATTCATTTGAGCTACTTTTAAAATCCCAATAGCTGATCCAATTGCATCCATATCGGGATTTTTATGGCCCATAACAATCACTTTGTCGCTTTCAAGTACCATATCCTTTAAAGCGTGAGAAATAACGCGAGCCCGCACTCTTGTGCGCTTCTCCATTGGATTTGTTTTACCGCCAAAGAATTTTACTTTTCCATTTGACTGCTTAATTGCAACTTGGTCTCCACCACGGCTTAATGCCAAATCTAAGCTTGATTGAGCAAGGGCTCCTAGTTCAGGTAAAGAGGAAACACCAGAACCAACACCAATACTTAAAGTGAGCGGAACATTTTGCTTCGCTGTCGTTTCGCGAATCTCATCTAATATTGTAAACTTTCCTTTTTCTAATTGGTGAAGAATATTTTCATTGAAGACTGTTATAAAACGCTCAGATGATGTTCGTTTCAAAAACACGCCATTTTCTTTTGCCCATTTATCAAGCAAAGAAGTAACTAAACTATTCAGGCTGCTTTTACGTTGGTCATCCATGCCCTGTGTTAACTCATCATAGTTATCTAAATAAATCGTTGCAATAACCGTTCTTTCATCTTCATACGTTTTTTCTATTTCTACTTGCTCTGTCACATCGAAGAAATACAGTAATCGTTCATCTCGTTTATGAATGACTTTAAATTTACGCTCATTTAATGTCACTATGTCCATCTCAATTTCTTGCTTTACAAGCGGTACAAGAGACTCTGCGACATCATACAGCGACCTTCCTGCGAGCGAATCCTCGGCAAAACAAGACGCTAAAAATGGGTTGGTCCATTCAATATAATGATCGTCATTAATTAACATAATCCCAATCGGCATTTCTAATAAGGCTTCCTCACCGACTTTCTTTAATCGGTAAGATAAGGTTGTAATATACTCTTCTGTTCGACGTTGATGTAGAATCATTTTTTGTATCGTCAAATAAAATAAGCCTGATACGACAACTACTCCAATGGCTGCGATTATCCAATTATAATACGCAAACATACCTATACATAAAACAGCGACAATAAACAGCCCATATAATGGAGATCGCATCGAACGCTCCTTAAAAAAAGATGGCATAATTTCAGCTCCTAAAAGCATCTGGTTTACTAAAGCTACTTCGACTTCGTAATTGCCTCACGAAACGGAAATCCTAAATCTATTATACCTAATATCCGGACGATAGTAAGGAAAATTGGATTTAGTAACGATACAATGGTAATTAAGATAGGTACAAATTTTACCCAGCCTTTCACATAACTTATATAAAAAACAAGTGAAAAGCCTTGCAAAAGGATAAATAATTGCAAAATAAACATCAAATTTAATATCGCCATATTCACATAGCTATGATCATCCGTATTCACGAAAAAAGTAGCTACAAGTGTAATTAAATAATACCATAAAATACTTTTGGGAAGGCGAAGTTCACGAAAAAGCGGCCATTTCACCACTTTGTCACTAAATCGTTTGATAAACGGTTGAGAAGCTAGAATGAATATATACGCCATTACCATTGCAGAAATAACTAGCATACTTGGAATCAGCATCGGAATCATCTCAATCGAATCACGCATTTGCTGCTTCACATCATCTGTTACATTTTGCCCAAGCATATCCATCATATCAAAGGATGTTTCCATCGATTCTTCAACCATCGTTAACGTTTCATCTACTACATTGATGTCTAATATGATATTCGTGGCAATAAGGATAAGTAAACTCCCGACTAAAAAAGCAAGAACTGAACTAATAAACATCTGAATTGTTGATTTATTATGTTTCACATGATATCCGATAACGATTCCCAGTACTCCCGTTAACAAAACGGTAGGCAAGGATAAAATAGTTCCAATAACGATCCCCAGTACAGAGGCCACAGCTAAAAACCCGATTGACCAAGAAATGGTTTCTTTAATCATTACTAATACAAAAGGGATGGGTAACAAGAAAAAAGTAATCATTCCTAGGAACGGGATATTTATCGTTATAAATAATAAAATACTGTACAGAGCTAAAAGCATACCGCCTTCAGCGATTTTCTTTCCTTTATTCAATCCTTCACATCCTCTCCATCCAACATATTTTCTTATGTACTGCTTTTATTGTAGCTGTTTCTACTATAGAATTTCAAACATCGCTTATATTCCCATTTTAAAAACAATAACTTGGTTCCATAATTTGATTAGGCAGCAACATATCCTCCTCAAAAATTAACTCCAACGATGATTAGGAGGATAAATAAAACAGTTATATATACAAAACCTCCGCCGACTCCAAAGCTATTACAATCTGACATAAAATCCTCTCCTTACTTTTAAGGAGACATTTACTATAGGTTATATCATGCCTATGCGCTACCTAGATAAATATCACACCTGCATGTGCACAATATGATTTAACAGATCTTAGATTATAAAAAAAGACACATTGGGAAAACTCCCAATGTGTCTTTTTATTTGAATTATTCACCAGATACATATGGTAATAATGCCATAGTACGTGCGCGTTTAATAGCAATCGTTAATTTACGTTGGTATTTAGCGCTTGTACCTGTTACACGACGTGGTAAAATTTTACCGCGTTCTGAAACGAATTTTTTAAGTAAATCTACATCTTTGTAGTCAATGTTAGTGATTCCGTTTGCTGTGAAATAACAAACTTTACGACGTTTAGCACGTCCACCTCTACGTCCACCTGCCATGTTCATTTCCCTCCTCAAATTTTAGTACCTTCAAATGTATTAGAATGGAAGATCATCATCGGAAATGTCGATTGTTTTACCGTCATTTGCGAATGGATCATCATCTACACGAGTGAAGTTATCATTGTTGCGTTGATTCTGATTTGGATTTGGATTTCCTCCAAACGGATTATCATAGTTGTTATCGTTATAACTTCTTTGAGCTCCGTAAGAACCGCCTTCATTTCTTCCACCCGCTGAACTGCTTCGTGGTTCAAGGAATTGAACGCTATCAGCTACAATCTCTGTTACATATACGCGTTTGCCGTCTTGTCCCTCATAATTACGTGTTTGGATACGTCCATCCACGCCAGCTAAACTACCTTTTTTCAAATAGTTTGCTACATTTTCTGCAGGTTTACGCCAAACTACACAATTAATGAAATCCGCATCACGATCACCTTGCTGGTTCGAAAACGTTCGATTAACAGCTAAAGTAAAGGTAGCTACAGGTACTCCATTTGGTGTATATCGCAAATCAGGATCTTTCGTTAAGCGACCTACTAAAACTACGCGATTCATCATCAGAATCAACCCCTACATTACCGAATATGCCTCACGTGAAACATATTGTGGAATTTATATTAAATGTTAAATTAAGCTTCAACTTTTGTTGCCATGTGGCGAATGATGTCTTCGCTGATTTTTGCAAGACGATCAAATTCTTGAATCGCAGCTGCATTAGAATCAGTTTTAACAAGTACGTAGTAACCGTCACGGAAATCATTGATTTCGTAAGCAAGACGACGTTTACCCCATTCTTTAGCTTCTACTGTTTCCGCTCCATTGTCAGTAAGGATTGTGTTGAAACGTTCAACTAAAGCTTTTTTAGCCTCTTCCTCAATGTTTGGACGGATGATGTACATAATTTCGTATTTTCTCATCACTGTCACCTCCTTTTGGTCTAAGCGGCCCAATTGGGCAAGGAGCAATTATTTATAATTACTCACAAGATAAGATTATAGCATGTTTTTTTAGGCTTTGCAACGAACAAAAACGAAAGTACTCAAACTAGAAGAATCGATACTATGTTTTCACTTCTACATTCATATTAATACAAGAGTTAAAAATGGATTCCCAAAAAAGGAAATCCATTTTCATCTAGTTATTAAACGTTAAAACGGAAATGGATGACATCACCGTCTTGAACGACATAATCTTTACCTTCTAAGCGGACTTTTCCTGCTTCTTTTGCCGCATTGTGACTGCCCGCTGCTAACAAGTCTTCGTAAGCAACCGTTTCTGCACGGATAAATCCACGTTCAAAATCTGTATGAATAATACCAGCACATTGTGGAGCCTTCATGCCTTTACGGAATGTCCATGCACGAACTTCTTGTACACCAGCCGTGAAGTATGTTGCAAGACCAAGCAAATGGTAGGAAGCACGAATTAATTGATCTAAGCCAGACTCTTCAATGCCTAGCTCAGATAAGAACATCGCTTTTTCTTCCCCATCAAGCTCTGAAATCTCTTCTTCAATTTTTGCACAAACTACGATTACTTCTGCACCTTCATTAGCTGCATATTCGCGAACTTGCTGTACATATTCATTTCCAGACGGATCAGCAATTTCATCTTCACTTACGTTTGCCACATACAGCATTGGTTTGATTGTTAATAAGTGCATTCCTTTAACCACTTTTGATTGCTCTTCTGTAAACTCAACCGTACGAGCTGGCTTTTCTGCCTCTAACGCTTCTTTTAAAGCAACAAGAATTTCATGCTCAAACATAGCATCTTTATCCTTTTGCTTCGCCATTTTCGCTACTCGCTCAATTCGTTTATCAACAGATTCCAAGTCAGCAAGAATTAACTCAAGATTAATAACTTGAATATCATCAATTGGATCAACCTTACCTGATACGTGTGTAATATTTTCGTCCGCAAAACAACGAACAACCTGACAAATTGCATCTACTTGACGAATATGTGAAAGGAATTTATTTCCTAGCCCTTCCCCTTTACTTGCTCCTTTTACAATCCCAGCAATATCCGTGAATTCAAAAGCAGTTGGTACAACTTTCTTTGGTTGTACAAGTTCCGTTAGTTTTTGTAAACGATGATCAGGTACTTCTACAATACCGACATTTGGGTCGATTGTACAAAAAGGATAGTTAGCAGATTCTGCACCCGCTTGTGTAATTGCATTAAACAATGTCGATTTACCTACGTTCGGCAAACCGACGATACCAGCTGTTAAAGCCATTTATCTTCACTCCTCTAAATTACGAACTTAAACCTTTCCCAATTATAGATTTCACATTATAAAAAGACAAGCCTATTCCTAGGGTAGACTACACTATCTCCATAAAAAAAGCATGATTATTCTTCATGCTTCAATAAAACTTTTTTCATTTTTTTTACAAATTCCCGTCTTGGCAGCATTACACTATGGCCGCATCCCTCACATTTTATACGAATGTCCATTCCTAAACGGATAATCTTCCACTTATTCACACCGCAAGGGTGCGGCTTTTTCATTTCCACAACATCATATAATGCAAATTCTTTCTCTTCCATGCTCACACCGATCCTTCCTCGCCACTATCTAACGTTGATTTTATGCCAAACTCATCTAAAACAGGCCTTAATTCTTTCCTAATCAAACGACTGACTTCATCTTGCTTGGTTGGTTGCGTTTCCGTAGTAATTCTAAGAACAATTTCACCCGAGTCAAGTATTTCACTTTCCTCAAGCTCCAGTACTTTCACAATTTCATCTACTTTTCTTTCTAACTGACCTAATTTCTCATATATAAGCTTCTCAGCTAATTCAAGCCGATCATCATTAGCGATAGTCATATCTACGATAGACACGCTATTTAAAATCGAGTAGTTCGTCACTTGAAGAATACTTCCATTCGGAATAAGATGTAACTCTCCTGTCTTACTTTTCAACTTTGTCGTTCGCAGTCCAATTTCAAGGACTTCACCTTCAAACGTATTAATTTTAATATAATCTCCTACGGAAAACTGATCTTCAAAAATAACAAAAAAACCGGAAATTATATCTTTGACCAAGCTTTGCGCTCCAAAACCAACAGCAAGTCCAACAATCCCCGCCCCAGCAAGCAATCCTTTTACAGCAAATCCACAGTACTCTAGAATCATAATGGCGGATATAAAGTAAATTACGTATGTAATAATATTTTCTAGTAACTTTAATAATGTCGTTTCTCTTCGTTCATTTGTCCGAAGCGGGCTTTTTGCTCGAACAAGAAAAATGTTACGAAGTGTCTTTTTTGCCACTGTAATTATGACCTTTGATAGCACCAATACAAGGATAATTTTAATAATCGTGTCTGTTAGGGCTATCCATGTCGCCTCATTTGAAATTTTATCCATAAATTGATTATACATACGCGCTGAATAATCCATACATTCCCACCTATCTCTTTCAATAAAACAATCTATATTATTTTATCATCAATAAACTCTTTTTCTACAAAAAGCTATACACAATAACATAGTAAAACGATATTTTTTTATAAGTCTGCAGGAATATATTGGGACCCTCTTTAATATATACTATTAGGATATTCTTAATAAAGAACCATATACTTCCGCTTAACATCCCTCATTTTAGCTACTTGTACGTATAATTTTCCATTTTTTGCCGTATACTGATTACTAATCATTTTAGAAAGGAGTGGGGCCTATGACGATAAATTCTAGTATATTTAATCATGACAATAGACTGAGCCGCATTCTACACGAGGACTCAGATGCATCATACAAAATATCAAAAGAATTACTAAATCTTCTTCCCAAAGAAAAACTCCAACCCATTGTCTTTGTATGCATCGGTACAGATCGTTCAACAGGTGATTCTCTTGGCCCACTAGTTGGTACACTTTTAAAAGAAAAAAAGACGTCTACCTCTTCCTTCTATGTATACGGTACGTTAGCAGAACCCATTCATGCCATGAACTTAGAGGAAAAGTTAGCTGAAATTGAGAAGCTGCATACTAATCCATTTATTATTGGAATTGACGCTTGTCTCGGTAAAGTAAGAAGTGTTGGCATTGTCCAAATTGGAGAAGGGCCTGTTAAACCAGGGGCTGGAGTTAATAAGGAGCTACCATCTGTCGGTCATGCCCATATCACAGGAATCGTAAATGTTAGTGGGTTTATGGAATTCATGGTTTTACAAAATACCCGCTTAAACCTTGTGCTAAATATGGCTAGAACAATTGCAGATGGCATTCACTCCACCCAGCTTCAATTTAACCTCAAACATAATTTTCAACCACTTCCTTGGTCCATCAATCAAGAAAAAACGTTATAAATGAAAAAACGTGAGTGGTTTTACCGACTCACGCAGCATATTTAATGACCCCAAAAAGGGAAGGTGTGGGAAATCCCCGTCTTTCCTTTTTTTCATGGCTATCATTAATGAATATTGTTGATTGATACAATTTTGGCTCATTCGTATAAAACCATGGTTTCACACGAATGAGTCAAAAATCAACGACATTATTTAACAAAACCTTTTCCATATTATAAAAATAAATAAACAAACGATACGAATATACCAACGACTAAAATTCCAGGCAGCAGGTTAGCAGCTCTAATTTTGGTTAATCCTATAATATTCAGCCCAATAACAGCAATCATTAACCCGCCTGTAGCTGTCATTTCAGCAATAAACATGTCCATCAGCCCCGATGGAATCCACCGATCAATTTGTGTTGCTAAAAGAGCAATAACCCCTTCATACAAAATAATAGGAACAGCTGAAAACAAAACGCCAATTCCTAATGTACTCGAAAGAATAATCGCTGTAAATCCATCAATAATGGCCTTTGTAATTAACACTGTGTGATCATTCCGAATTCCACTATCTAAAGCACCTAAAATAGACATTGCTCCAATACAAAAGATAAGCGTCGCTGTCACAAACCCTTGTGAAACAGACATTCCTTCTGTTTGTTTCATTTTACTTTCAATCCATTTTCCTAACGCATTTAAATGTTTCTCTATATCAATCCATTCTCCAATGACTGCTCCGATTACAATACTTAAAATAACAATTAAATATTGTTCACTTTTAAAGGTCATTTGTAATCCCATAACAGCGACTGCTAAACCAATCCCGCTCATTACAGTTTCTTTCACTTTTTCAGGAATATTTTGTAGAAACCTACCTACAATTGCTCCGATCGCAATACATGCTGCATTCACTAATGTTCCTAATAAGACCATAATCTCTCCGCCAGTTGTTATTATCCATTCTCTTGATTAATTAATTCTAATATACGAGTTAAATCTTCTTGAGAGAAAAATTCGATTTCAATTTTTCCTTTTTTCTTACTTTGTTTAATTGTCACAGTTGTCCCTAATTTCTCACGAAGATTCGTTTCATACTCTTTAATAAAAATATCTTTCTTTGTTTGCTCTTTTTTCTTTGTTTCACGTGAAACGCCCTCATTTAATTGCTGAATGTATCGTTCTAATTGACGAACATTCATCTTTTCTTGCATCACCTTTGAAACAACTATATTTAATTTTTCTTTTTTCTTTAAAGAAAGCAAGGCTCGTCCATGCCCCATTGAAATCTTGCCTTCTGAAATATAATTTCGAATTTCTTCCGGCAATGTTAATAGTCGAACATGATTGGTAATATGGGGACGACTTTTTCCAAGACGCTTTGCCAGTTCATCTTGAGTGATATTTAATCGCTCTAGTAATAGTTGATAAGCAAACGCTTCCTCAATTGGATTTAAATCTTCTCTTTGTAAATTTTCCAAAACAGCAATCTCCATCATTTGCTGCTCGCTAAATTCCCTCACCACAACAGGTACAGTTTTTAAACCAGCCTCTGTTGCTGCACGGTATCGCCTTTCACCGACAACAATCTCATAGCCTTTAATACTTTTCCGGGCAATAATAGGCTGTAAAATACCATGTACAAGAATGGATTGCTTTAGTTCTTCAATTGCCTCTTCATCGAAGATTTTTCTTGGCTGGTAAGGGTTCGGTCTTAATTCTTTTAACTTCACTTCTTTAATAACTTCATCTTTTTCGACTTCAACCTTTTCAACATTATTAAACAATGCATTAATCCCTTTGCCAAGTCCTCTAGCCATTTACTACCACTTCCTTTGCCAATTCTAGATAAACCTCCGCCCCTTTTGACTTTGGGTCATATATAATAATCGGTTCTCCGTGGCTTGGCGCCTCACTTAAACGAACATTTCGTGGAATAATTGTACGATAGACTTTATCTTGGAAATATTTCTTTACCTCATCAATAACTTGAATACCTAAATTTGTTCTAGCATCAAACATCGTGAGTAAAACACCTTCAATTCTCAAATCCTGATTTAAGTGCTTTTGCACAATTCGAACCGTGTTAAGCAGCTGACTTAAACCTTCTAAGGCGTAGTATTCACATTGTACAGGAATTAAGACAGCATCCGCAGCAGTAAGTGCATTTAACGTAAGCAAGCTTAATGATGGCGGACAATCAATCAAAATATAATCATATTGCTTAGCAACCTCTTCTAAAGCCCGCTTTAAACGAATTTCCCTTGAAATGGTTGGCACAAGTTCAATTTCAGCTCCTGCTAACTGAATCGATGCTGGAATGACATCTAGATTTTCAATCTTCGTTTCTTTAATGACAGCACTTGCTTCCACATCATCCACTAATACATCGTAAATACATTGTTCCACATCCGATTTATCAATCCCTGCACCACTTGTTGAATTTCCTTGTGGATCAATATCTACAAGCAGTACTTTTTTTCCTATATAGGCTAAACAAGCACTAAGATTAACGGTTGTTGTCGTTTTTCCGACACCGCCTTTTTGATTCGCAATGGCAAGAATCCTACCCACAAAGTCACCTACTTTCGACACAAATCTATCTCTCTATCTATTATCTATTTTATCATGAATAATTTACTAAAATCTTATAAATATTGGTTATTTATTAGATTACCTTTTCACATAGATTTGTTTTAATGACCCTTTCCTCGCTATACTAAAAACGACACAGAATTAATGAAAAAGAAGCTTGGTAATCCAAGATTACCAAGCCGCTCACTATTTAAGGTCTTTTCTTCGGTATTTTAATTGTAAATTGATAATAATCATCGAAATCTTCTTCTTCTGTATCTACATTAATTCCATTATCTGTAACCATATTTAAAGATTGGCGAATCGTGTTGACCGCAATTCGCATATCTTTACTAAAAGCTTTACGCTTTGGCTTTGGTTTCGGTTTTTGATTAGAATTGGAGAGTAGTTTAACTACACATTCTTCTGTTTGCTTGACATTTAAACCCTTCTCGATAATTTCTTCTAAAAGCTTTACCTGCATCATCGGATTTTTCAAAGGGATTAACGAGCGGGCATGCCGTTCAGTAATTTGTTTTTGAAGAAGAGCATCTTGAACTTCTTGTGGAAGCTTAAGTAGTCGGAGTTTATTCGCAACTGTAGATTGCCCGATACCAAGTCTTTGAGCTAATGCTTCCTGGGTTAAACTATGTAATTCAATTAGCTTACCATAGGCAATAGCTTCTTCGATTGGTGTTAATTCTTCACGTTGTAAATTTTCAATTAAAGCAACGGAGGCTGTTTCAGCATCATTAAATTCTTTCACAATAACAGGGGCTTTTTCCCAGCCTAACTTCTTCATTGCACGGTAACGACGCTCACCAGCAATAATTTCAAACTTCCCTTGCTCATATTCTCTAACAACAATCGGTTGAATAATCCCATGTGTATGAATGGTTTGAGCTAGTTCAGCAATTTTCTCTTCATTAAAAACAGTTCTTGGTTGATAACGGTTAGGCACAATCTCAGAAATGGAAATTTCCCTGATGCCTTCTTGACTGCTAGGTGTCTCTATCTCTAGTTGTTCTTCCTTTTCACCAAATCCAAAGAACCGCGAAAAAGGATGCTTCATCTCCATACACCACCTTTTAAAACTCCCAATTAACATATTCTCTATTAACTTGACAAGTCCTGCACAAATTTGTCATTTCCCATTGACTTGTCTTAATAGCTAACAAAAATCGGGGCTTGTATTCGTTGAAATTTGCTAGTAATTCGCTTATTCAATCGGTTGTTTATTTGGTGTACCAGGCTTTCGAGGATATTTTTTGGGTGTATTTTTGATCTTTTTAACGATCACTATGTTCTTCTGGTAAAGAGAAGGAGTGAACTTCCTCGACTTTTCCACCAAGTGTAACAATTGCTTTCTTTCCAACCTCTATTTCTTCATTGGCACTTGCTGCTTTCATTGCAATAAAGGTGCCGTCTACTTTTACAAGCGGTAAACAAAGTTCGCTTAAAACGGACATTCGAGCAACAGCACGTGCCATCACGATATCGTACGTTTCCCTTTGCTCTGCTTTTTGGGCAAATGTTTCTGCACGATCATGATAGAATTTCACACCTGTTAGCTTTAAAGAATTAGCCAAATGGTCTAAAAAAGAAATACGTTTATTCAGTGAATCGACAATTGATACCTGAATATTAGGGAAACAAATCTTAAGTGGAATGCTTGGAAACCCTGCTCCAGCTCCTACGTCACAAAGATGATAAGGCTTGTTAAAATCAAAGTAAAAAGAGGCACTAATTGAATCATAAAAATGCTTTAAGTAGACTTCCTCTTTATCTGTGATAGCCGTTAAATTCATCTTTTCGTTCCATTCCACGAGCAACTTGTAATATGTTTCAAATTGCTCAAGCTGTTGTGCCGAAAGGGTAATTCCCTTCCCTTCTAATGCTTGCTGAAATTGTTCAATATTCATCTATTTATTCCATCCTTTATAGGAAAAGGGGCGGAACTCCGCACATCTTTTTGATTAACCTTAAGTTTGAGAATCACTTCATCCAGCTTAAGGCCTTTATTCATGTGCGCTTCGTTCGCGCCGCCTTTGTTCTTCAACTAATATTCTAGATTCATTCGTTATAACTTCCATACCTCGTTGATTTTAGAGGGGCGGAACTCCGCACATCTTTTTGATTAACCTTAAGTTTGAGAATCACTTCATCCAGCTTAAGGCCTTTATTCGTGTGCGCTTCGTTCGCGCCGCCTTTGTTCTTCAACTAATATTCTAGATTCATTCGTTATAACTTCCATACCTCGTTAATTTTAGAGAGGCGGAACTCCGCACATCTTTTTTGCTCAACCTTAAGTTTGAGAACTACTTCATCCAGCTTAAGGCTTTTATTCATGTGCGCTTCGTTCGCGCCGCCTTTAATAATATTACTTTTGTTTCAACTATTGTGAAATACGGGCAATTTTACCTTGCTCTAAATACACAAGCAGAATAGAAACATCGGCTGGGTTTACTCCTGAGATACGAGAAGCCTGTGCGACAGAAAGCGGGCGAACTTGCTTTAATTTTTGGCGAGCTTCTGTAGCTAAACTACCGATTGCATCATAATCAATATCTTCTGGAATTCTTTTGTTCTCCATTTTCTTCAGACGATCAACTTGTTGCAGGGATTTTGCAATATAGCCTTCATATTTAATTTGAATTTCCACTTGTTCCGTTACCTCATCGTCTAGCTCGATTTCGCTCGGCGCCAATTGTTGAATATGCACATAACTCATCTCAGGACGCTTTAATAAATCGGCAGCACGAATTCCATCTTTTAACTCTGTCCCGCCATTCTCTCTAATCACTGATTGGACTTCTTCAGATGGCTTTAAAATAATAGATTGTAATCGTTCTTTTTCCGCTTCAACGGCCGCTTTCTTAGCTAAGAAACGCTCATAACGTTCATCGCTAATCATGCCAATCTTATGGCCAATTTCCGTTAAACGCATATCGGCATTATCATGACGAAGCAGCAAACGATATTCTGCACGAGACGTTAATAAGCGATATGGTTCATTCGTTCCCTTTGTAACAAGGTCATCAATGAGAACACCAATATAAGCATCTGAGCGGCTTAAAATAACTTCTTCTTTCCCGATGGCTCTTAATCCAGCATTTATACCAGCCATAAGACCTTGACCTGCGGCTTCCTCATACCCGCTCGTACCATTAATCTGACCAGCAGTGTATAAGTTCTTCACCTTTTTCGTTTCTAATGTTGGCCAAAGTTGAGTTGGAACAATCGCATCATACTCAATGGCATAGCCTGCACGCATCATTTCAACGTTTTCTAAGCCAGGAATGGAAGCAAGCATTTTACGTTGAACATCTTCTGGCAAGCTCGTTGATAAACCTTGTACGTAAACTTCCTGTGTATTACGGCCTTCTGGCTCAAGGAAGATTTGGTGACGCGGTTTATCATTAAAACGAACAACTTTATCTTCAATGGATGGGCAGTAACGTGGACCTGTTCCTTTAATCATCCCTGAATACATCGGTGAACGGTGCAAGTTAGCATCAATAATTTGATGCGTTTCTAGACTCGTATACGTTAACCAGCATGGTAGTTGATCGGTAATATATTTCGTTGTTTCATAAGAAAATGCACGTGGTATATCGTCTCCAGGTTGAATTTCGGTTTTACTATAATCAATTGAAGAGCTATTAACCCTTGGCGGTGTACCTGTTTTAAAACGAACTAAGTCGAAGCCTAATTCCTCTAAGTGCTCAGATAATTTAATCGAAGGCTGTTGATTGTTCGGACCGCTTGAGTATTTTAATTCTCCAAGAATAATTTCTCCTCGTAAAAACGTTCCTGTTGTAATTACGACCGTTTTTGCACGATAAATAGCACCCGTTTGTGTAATAACACCCTTCACGATGTCGTCTTCAACAATAAGCTGCTCAACCATACCTTGTCTTAGTGTCAAATTAGGTTGATTTTCAATCGTTCTTTTCATCTCATGCTGGTATAGAAATTTATCAGCCTGAGCACGCAAAGCACGTACAGCTGGGCCTTTCCCTGTATTCAACATTCTCATTTGAATATGCGTTTTATCAATATTGCGTCCCATTTCTCCGCCTAATGCATCGATTTCTCGCACAACAATCCCTTTTGCAGGACCGCCAACAGAAGGATTACAAGGCATAAACGCCACCATATCTAAGTTGATTGTTAGCATTAAGGTTTTTGCACCGACCCGAGCGGCTGCAAGACCAGCTTCGCTGCCTGCATGCCCTGCTCCAACGACAATTACGTCATAACTACCTGCTTCATATTGCATTTAAAAACGTCTCCTCTTAACTTTTATTTTCCTAAACAAAATTGTGAGAACAACTGATTAATTAAATTATCTTGAACACTTTCTCCAATAACTTCACCTAGCAATTCCCATGCTTTTGTAAAATCAATTTGGACTAAATCAATCGGTGTACCCATTTCAATCGCATCAATTGCATCTGTAATAGCCTGTAAAGCTTGCCCTAACAAGGCAATATGACGAGTATTGGATACATACGTTAAATCGCCTGCTTCTAGTGATCCTTCAAAGAATAAATCAGCAATCGATTCTTCCAATTCATCAATACCTTGTTCCTCCAATAAGGAAGTTGTGACAACTTTATGCGATCTGGCTAATTCATAAACACGTTCCAAATCAATTTTTTGCGGTAAATCAGTTTTATTCACAATCACGATAACATCCATACCACTAACTGCTTCAAACAGACTTTCATCCTCTGCTGTTAATTCATCTGAATAATTCAACACAAGTAAAATTAAATCTGCTTCTTTTAGAACAGCGCGTGACCGTTCAACACCAATACGCTCGACGATATCCTCTGTTTCACGAATGCCAGCTGTATCAACAAGCTTTAAAGGAACACCGCGAACATTGACATACTCTTCAATGACATCACGGGTTGTACCAGGTATATCGGTAACAATTGCTTTATTTTCCTGAACTAAACTATTCAATAACGAAGACTTTCCAACATTCGGACGGCCTATAATAACTGTCGCTAATCCATCACGTAAGATTTTTCCTTGCTGTGATGTTGTTAATAGCTTTTCAATTTCCTGCTTTACATAATTCCCTTTTTCCAAAAATAAACGATGCGTCATTTCCTCCACATCATCATACTCCGGATAATCTATATTAACCTCGACAACTGCGAGTGTTTCTAAAATTTCCTGTCGCAATTTTTGAATGAGTTTTGATAAACGCCCTTCCATCTGTCCTAAAGCAACATTCATTGCCTTATCTGTTTTGGCACGAATTAAGTCCATCACAGCTTCAGCCTGTGAAAGATCAATACGCCCATTTAAAAAGGCACGCTTCGTAAACTCGCCAGGTTCTGCAAGTCTCGCTCCTTGTGATAAAATGAGCTGTAATACCCGATTCACAGACACAATGCCTCCGTGACAATTGATTTCCACGACATCTTCTCTTGTAAATGTTTTTGGCCCCTTCATAACGGACACCATGACTTCTTCGACGATCTCCCCTGATTTCGGTTCTATTAAATGGCCGTAATGAATCGTATGAGAGTTCACTTGAAGAAGGCTTTTTCCGCTTGGACCTCGAAAAATCCCATCAGCTATTTTAATTGCTTCATCCCCGCTTATACGAACAATAGCAATTGCTCCTTCGCCAAGCGGCGTTGAAATAGCGGTGATTGTATCAAATTCCATGCTTTCACCTCTTACCTAGAAATCGTTCTATGTGTATTGTTTTATTCTAATAAAATGAAACTTCCCTCAACGGATAGGCCGTTTCCCCCACTGATGGTTCGTTGAATGAATTAGGCCTTTATGGGCAGTTATTCCCCACTTATCTGTGATTGATTCCTCTTCGTCCCAAAGTGAAAGGCTCATGGCCCGTTCATCTGCAATAAAGTCCCTAAATACCTACAATACCACAGGAAAGAGGTGAAAAAAAGTAGAGACTATTCCCTGTCCTCCGTTATCCACAAGCTTTTAAAGCTATATTCTGTAACGTTTATTTTAACTTATCCACATGTGAATAACAATATAAGAGGAGAACAACTAGATTATTGAAGCTGTTAACCTTCTTAACCTTTGAACAAAGACACACATCTTTTGTCAGTCTGCACTAGTTCTTTTTCTTCATCATTCCAAAATCTCTTATCGTTTTCTCCTAGCATAAGAAAAACCCTTCGTCTTATTCATACGAAGGGTTTTTCTATCTTTATTGGATTGGTGTAATCACTAAGTAGCGATAAGGCTCAGTACCATGAGATGTCGTTTTAATTTTTCGGTCATTCATAAGAGCAGTATGAATCACCTTTCGCTCATATGAAGGCATTGGCTCTAATGACACGGCTTTCCCTGTTCTAACTGCTTTGTCAGCCATTCTCGCTGCTAACAAAATGAGTGTTTCGTTTCGACGTTCTCGATAGCCTTCTGCATCAACGACAACATTCAAATATTGTTTAGCATGTCGATTCATCACAAGTTGAGTCAAATATTGAAGAGCATTTAATGTTTGACCTCGTTTTCCAATTACTAAAGCAATTTTTTCTCCCGATAGAAGAAATGTAATTGTTTTTCCTTGCCGCTGAACCGTTATATTAGCTTGTACTCCCATTTCTTCACTTACTTTTTTCAAAAAGTGAAGAGATTCTTCAATAGGATCCGCTAACAACGTTACATGGACGATAGCTTGTCTAGAACCAAATAAACCAAATAACCCTCTCTTGCCTTCATCTGCAATTTCAATTTCAACGCGATCTCTTGTGCTGTTAAGCTGAGCTAAAGCTGATTCAACTGCTGCTTCGACAGATTGTCCTGTAGCAGTTATCTTTTTCACTTTTTCTTTGCTCCTCCTGCATTTTCTGCAGCTGCTTTTTTCAACTCTGGGCCTTTAATAAAATAAGTTTGAACAATACCATAGATGTTCCCTACTACCCAATATAACGAAAGAGCCGCTGGGAAATTAAAAGCAAAAATCATAATCATAATTGGCATAATATACAGCATCATTGTCATTTGCGCTTGCATCTGTGGATTTGTATTCATACCAACCATTGATATTTTTTGCTGAATAAATGTCGTAATCCCTGCCACAATCGGCAAAATAAAAAATGGATCTGGTGAACCAAGATCAAACCAAAGGAAACTGTCATTCGCGATTTGTTCTGTACGACTAATCGCATGGTAAACACCAATTAGAATCGGCATTTGCACTAAGATTGGTAGACATCCAGCAAGCGGATTGACATTGTACTTTTGAAATAAAGCCATTGTTTCTTGCTGTAATTGTCTTTGCGTAGCCTGATCTTTAGAACTGTATTTTTCTTGAAGAGCCTTCATTTCAGGCTGAATGGCTTGCATTGCTTTTGAGCTTTTTACTTGTTTAATCATAAGTGGAAGAATAGCTGTACGGATAATTAATGTAGTAACAATTAACCCCCATCCATAACTATGGCCTAAATGTTCAGCCATCCAAATAATTAACAACGAAAGCGGATAAACAATATAGGAATTCCAAAACCCTTCACTTTCTGCGGTAATTGGCTCATTCATTTCCGTACAACCCGCTAGTAGCATCATAATCGAAGCCAATCCAATAATAGGTAATATTCGTTTCTTCAACCGTAACTTCCTCCTGACTACAATCAATCTCTATGAAACAATTTTGACCTGTTTAGACGCAGACTTCAAGTAAAAATTATCCAATCCTCAAATTCGATATCTTACTTAAAGAAAGCGCATTCTTTCTACTGATTCTTGTTTCATCTATGTATTCATATATACTTTAGTTGTTTTTCAGTTTAAAAGTTAGTGATTTGGAACGTTTGAGAACATGAATTAAACTGTTTTTCACTTGAAAAAAGTCCATATCTGCCGCTGGTTTACGAGCAATAATGACATAATCCTTTCCGACATCAATTTCATTCTTTAATTCCAAAAACGTTTGTCGTATGTATCTTTTCACTTGATTCCGAACAACTGCATTGCCTACTTTTTTGCTGACAGAAAGGCCAATTCGGAAGTAATCTTGGTCAGGTTTTTCAAGGACATAAACTACAAATTGACGGTTTGCAAAAGATTCGCCTTTTTTAAACACTAGTTGAAATTCTTTATCCTTCTTTATCCTTAACTTTTTTTTCATTTTCTACACCTTCAATAAACGAATTGGATCCCTAAGTGATGGTCTATTTGCGAAAAAAGACCACTGAGACTTTTCAGTGGTCTATGCAGATAATACTTTTCTGCCCTTGCGGCGACGTGCAGCTAATACTTTACGTCCGTTTTTTGTGCTCATGCGGGCACGGAATCCGTGAACTTTACTATGCTTGCGCTTATTCGGTTGATAAGTACGTTTCATTCTCTATGACACCTCCCTGAGGAATAACAGTTAAAGACAGTCCTTATGATTATATAGACGAGGTATGGTAAATGTCAACCTCATCCTTTAAATTTTCTTTTTACACCTATTTGTCCAGTGAGTCTTTTTAAACGTTCTCCTCCATTGTAAATCATTTTCCTCATAATCAACATAGAAAATTTTGCCGAAATTCCTAAAAGTATTGTTCATGGAAATAAATAATTGAAATATGACAGATTAAGAAACGACATTTGTCGAATACTAAGAAAAAATGATGAGTCAATCTTTCACTGCCTGTCCTAATAATGATTGTGGATAGTTTTTTCGCGTTTCTAACAATATCCACAGCTTTTTTCAACACTTTTACACATAATAATACCCTGTGGAAAAGTTTTTCCCACAGTCTGATATAGTTGTGGATAAAGTTTTGAAAACCATTGCACAAAGCCTAAAGTTTTGATATTATATATGTGTTTTCACTCTGAATAACTTTATCAACAAATTATAGTTATCCACAAAATGTGGATAAGATGTGGATAGTTTATTCTAACTGTGTATATAATGTTATCCACAACGCGTGGATATTGTAGAAAATCTTCTTTTCTTCCTTATTAATATATACAGCCTAATGCCTGTTGATGAATAAATATACGTATACGTTTTCTTATTCTACATATAGAGTGGACAAAGGTTATACAACACTATATGTAGTATTTCTGGAGATTAATTCTAATCGATTGCTATGTCGAAAATTATTTAAAGGACACAGCAATCGATACATTTATTTTGTCCTGCAAACATAAACTGCGATTCCATATATTCGCTCCTTATTTAAAAAATGAACGATTAAACGAACAGCTTTTCAATTTTAGTAGCAAAGGAGGGGGACACTTGGAAAACATCGATAGTCTTTGGGATCAAACCCTTATAAAAATCCAAAAAAAGATTAGTAAGCCCAGCTTTGAAACGTGGTTAAAGGCTACAAAAGCTTATGCCTTGCAAGGAGACACTTTAACTATTACTGCTCCTAATGAATTTGCTCGTGATTGGCTTGAAGAACGTTATTCCAAGCTTATAGCCGGCATTTTATTAGAATTAACAGGGGAAGAACTTGAAGCTAAATTCATCATTCCACCAAACCATGATGAACCGAATGTTGCTCCTTCAACAAAAAAGGTGAAAAAACAAGAAGAAGATCAACATGATTTTTCGCAGCATATGCTTAACACAAAAAATACATTCGATACATTTGTTATTGGCTCTGGGAACCGCTTTGCCCATGCTGCTTCTTTAGCTGTTGCTGAAGCCCCGGCTAAGGCTTATAATCCCTTATTTATTTATGGAGGCGTAGGGCTTGGAAAAACCCATTTAATGCACGCAATAGGCCATTATGTATTAGAGCACAACCCGCAAGCCAAAGTAGTCTATTTATCATCTGAAAAGTTCACAAATGAATTCATTAATTCTATTCGTGACAATAAAGCCGGTGAATTCCGAGATAAATACCGAAGTGTTGATGTGCTATTAATAGATGATATTCAATTTCTAGCTGGAAAAGAATCTACTCAAGAAGAATTTTTCCATACATTTAATGCTCTTCATGAGGAAAGCAAGCAAATTGTAATTTCTAGTGATCGACCTCCTAAGGAAATCCCTACATTGGAAGATCGTTTGCGTTCACGCTTTGAATGGGGCTTAATTACAGACATTACTCCGCCTGATTTAGAAACTAGAATTGCTATTTTAAGAAAAAAGGCAAAAGCAGATGGTCTTGATATTCCAAATGAAGTGATGCTCTATATCGCAAACCAAATTGATTCTAATATCCGTGAATTAGAAGGGGCCCTAATACGTGTTGTTGCGTATTCATCCTTAATTAATAAAGATATTAATGCAGATTTGGCCGCGGAGGCGCTAAAGGATATCATCCCTAGCTCTAAGCCGAAAATTATTACGATTCATGAAATCCAAAAAACAGTTGGTGAGCATTACAATGTAAAACTTGAGGATTTCAAGGCAAAAAAACGAACAAAATCTGTAGCATTTCCAAGGCAAATTGCTATGTATCTATCGCGCGAACTGACAGATTCCTCACTCCCTAAGATTGGAGATGAATTTGGAGGGCGAGACCATACAACAGTGATTCATGCTCATGAAAAAATTTCAAAGCTTTTACTCACAGATTCTCAGCTGCAGAATCAAATTAAAGAAATCCAAGATCAATTAAAAGTATAGTGCTCTTGTTTATAGTGTGAATAACTCGAACTCACTTACACACAGTCTGTCCACATGTGGATAGACTGTTTTTCCTTGGCTTTCTTATACTTATCCACATATTCACAGGGCCTATTACTATTACTACTATATTTTTAACTAAATTAATTAATAATATATGCAAGTTAGTAAAAAATATGACTGGAGGGGAACTCATGAAATTTATCATTCAACGAGATCGATTAGTTCATAGTGTTCAAGAAGTAATGAAAGCTGTTACATCTAGAACAACGATTCCGATTTTAACAGGGATTAAAATCAATACGACAACAGAAGGAATTACACTTACAGGAAGTGATTCTGATATTTCTATTCAATCTTTTATTCCAGCGGAGGAAGATGGAAATGAAATTGTTGAAGTACAAGCAAGCGGCGATATTGTTTTAAATGCTCGTTTTTTTAGCGAAATTGTGAAAAAGTTACCAATGGATACTGTAGAAATTGAAGTTCAAACAAATTTTCAAACGATTATTCGTTCAGGAAAAGCAGAGTTTAATCTAAATGGTCTAGACCCAGAAGAATATCCACATCTGCCTATCATTGAAGAAGCCAATTTGTTTAAACTGCCAACAGATCTTTTAAAAACATTAATTCGCCAAACTGTATTTGCAGTGTCCACCTCAGAAACACGCCCAATCTTGACAGGTGTAAACTTGAAGGTTGAAAATGATGAATTGACATGTATTGCTACAGACAGTCATCGTTTGGCCATGAGAACAGCCAACATTGAAAGTAAAATCAATGGTACCTATAGTGTTGTTATTCCAGGAAAAAGCTTGAATGAACTAAGTAAAATTCTTGATGATACGAATGAATTAATCGAGATTGTTATTACTGAAAATCAAGTTCTGTTTAAAGCAAAAAATTTATTATTCTTCTCTAGATTGCTAGAGGGAAATTATCCCGATACATCTCGACTTATTCCGACAGATAGTAAAACAGATGTGATTGTTAAAACGAAAGAGCTCTTACAAGCGATTGATCGAGCATCTTTATTGGCGAAAGAGAACCGAAATAATGTAGTCAAATTACTGACACATGACGGGGGAGTTATTGAAGTGTCGTCTAATACACCCGAAGTCGGTAAAGTTGTAGAGGAAGTTGTTGCTGAAGCCATTGAAGGAGAAGAATTAAAAATTTCTTTTAGTGCAAAGTTTGTTATGGATGCATTAAAAGCATTAGAAGGTACGGATATTAAAATTAGTTTTACAGGAGCAATGCGTCCATTCGTTATTTGTCCACTTCATGATGATCGAATGCTACAATTAATTCTTCCTGTTAGAACCTATTAGGGGATACGAGGGAAAATAAAGACTTGATATTCAAGTCTTTATTTTTTTGTATGGCTTATGCAAAAAGTTCTGCTAGTCAAAATTTTGTCTTATTAACGGATATTTAGTAAAATAAAGTATTAGAAATTATTTTGAAATGAGTGAAAAATGGATGACAGAAATACAAATCAGTACGGATTATATTACACTGGGGCAGTTTTTGAAGCTTGCTGATGTGATTCAAAGCGGCGGTATGGCGAAATGGTTCTTGAGTGAACATGAAGTATTTATTAATAATGAGCTTGATGTACGGAGAGGAAGAAAGTTAAGAGTGGGTGACAAAATCGAGATTCCCGAATTCGGTAGCTTTACGATTATCGGCTAATGCCGAAAGGAAGAGCAGATTATGTATATTGAAAATATTCATTTGAGAAATTACCGAAATTATGAGGAAGTTGAGCTTTCCTTTGAAAACAAAGTAAATGTCATTCTAGGGGAAAATGCTCAAGGGAAAACGAATGTCATGGAATCGATCTTTGTTTTAGCGATGGCAAAATCCCACCGAACTTCAAATGACAAAGAACTCATTCGCTGGGACAAAGAATATGCTAAAATAGAAGGTAGGGTTAAAAAGCGGAATACATCCTTACCACTTGAATTAACCATTGCTAAAAAAGGAAAAAAGGCAAAGGTTAATCATATTGAACAACAAAAGCTTAGCCAATATGTAGGCAGCATGAATGTGGTTATGTTTGCACCAGAAGATCTTCATTTAGTGAAGGGGAGTCCGCAAGTTCGACGTCGTTTTATTGATATGGAGATTGGTCAAATATCTCCTGTGTATCTTCATGATATGAGTCAATACCATAAAATTGTGCAGCAACGAAACCACTATTTAAAACTGTTGCAAACAAAAAAACAAAATGATACAACAATGCTTGACGTTTTAACAGAACAGTTCATTCAGCATGCAGCGAAAATTGTCGAAAAAAGATATCAATTTTTAGCTGTTTTACAAGAATGGGCAAAACCAATCCATTCTGGCATATCACGAAACTTAGAAGAATTGAAAATACAATATAAACCATCTCTTCATGTATTAGAAACTATGGATTTGTCGAAAATAATAGAAGTGTTTCAAGAAAAATGTGATCGAATAAAAACAAAAGAAATAGACCGTGGAGTTACATTAGTTGGTCCTCATCGTGATGATTTGATTTTTTACGTCAATAACCGTGACGTGCAAACATTTGGTTCACAAGGTCAACAACGCACAACGGCTCTATCTTTAAAATTAGCAGAAATAGAACTCATTCATGCAGAAATAGGCGAATATCCAATTTTGCTTTTGGATGACGTTTTATCAGAGCTGGATGATTACCGACAATCTCATTTATTAAATACAATTCAAGGAAAAGTTCAAACATTTGTTACAACAACTTCTGTTGAGGGAATCGATCATCAAACGTTAAAAGACGCATCCACCTTTTTTGTGAAACAAGGAACGATTACAAAGGTAAAGTAAAGAGGTGAACTTATGTATCTTCATATCGGTGAAGACATTCTTGTAAAAACAGATGAAATTGTGACGATTTTAGATAAAAAGCTGCTCGAATCTTCCCCTATACTTGCAGAGTTTCTACAGCAAAAGGCAGATGTCACATTGCATTTAGCGAAGAATTCCATAAAGTCCATTGTTGTAACAACTAAGCATGTATATTACTCACCTCTTGCTTCGATGACTTTAAAAAAACGTTCGCAGCAACATTCAATTGTAGTAGATGAATAAGTAGGCCGATTGCTTCTTTAGTTTGAAAAATGTTAAATGTGAATAGAAAAGTGTAGGTGATTTGAGATGACAATGGAACAAAGTGAACTACAACCTCAAGAATACGGTGCAGATCAAATACAAGTATTAGAAGGCTTAGAAGCTGTACGTAAACGCCCAGGGATGTATATCGGAAGTACGTCTTCAAAAGGATTACACCACCTTGTTTGGGAAATTGTCGATAATAGTATCGATGAGGCACTTGCGGGTTTTTGTACAGAAATCCAAGTGAAAATTGAAGAAGATAATAGTATTACAGTCATCGATAATGGACGTGGAATCCCTGTTGATATACAAGAAAAAATGGGGCGTCCTGCTGTAGAAGTTATTTTAACTGTCCTTCATGCTGGAGGTAAATTTGGCGGTGGAGGCTATAAAGTATCTGGTGGATTGCATGGAGTAGGTGCTTCCGTTGTAAATGCACTTTCTACTTTGTTAGAAGTGTATGTTCACCTCAATGGGAACATTTATTACCAACAATATAAAAGAGGCGTTCCACAGGCTGATTTAAAAATTATCGGTGAAACAGATCGTACAGGAACGACCATTCACTTCGTACCAGATGGTGAAATCTTTAAAGAGACATTAGAATATGATTATGACACATTAGCGACAAGAATCCGGGAACTTGCCTTCTTAAATAAAGGGTTAAAGCTCACTATTGAAGATAAACGTGATGAAGGGAAGTTTAATGAGTACCATTATGAAGGCGGAATTAAATCATATGTAGAGCATTTGAATCGTTCTAAAGAAGTGCTCCATGAAGAACCAATTTTCATGGAGGGTGAAAAGGACGGTATTTCCGTGGAAATAGCTCTTCAATACAATGAAAGCTATATTAGTAATGTATTTTCTTTTGCTAATAATATTCATACGTATGAAGGGGGAACTCATGAATCAGGCTTCAAAGCGGGGTTAACTCGTGTCATTAATGACTATGCACGTAAAAATGGTTTAATCAAAGAGTCTGATGCTAACTTATCAGGTGAAGATGTTCGTGAAGGATTAACAGCCATTGTTTCCATTAAACACCCTGACCCACAATTTGAAGGGCAAACAAAAACGAAACTAGGTAATTCTGAAGTACGATCTGTAGCAGACTCTGTTCTATCTGAAAAGCTTGAATCCTTTATGTATGAAAATCCAGCTGTAGCTAGGAAAATCGTAGATAAAGGCTTGATGGCTGCGCGTGCTCGCCTTGCAGCGAAAAAAGCTCGTGAAATGACGAGAAGAAAAAATGCCTTAGAAGTTTCAAGTTTACCTGGAAAATTGGCAGACTGTTCATCAAAAGATCCTTCCATTAGTGAATTATATATCGTAGAAGGAAACTCAGCGGGCGGATCCGCAAAACAGGGGCGCGATCGTCATTTCCAAGCAATTCTGCCTCTAAGAGGAAAAATTCTAAACGTAGAAAAGGCTCGTTTAGATCGAATTCTTTCCAATGCTGAGATTGGTACGATTATTACCGCGCTTGGGACAGGTATTGGTGATGAATTTACTATTGAAAAAGCAAGATACCATAAGATTGTTATTATGACAGATGCCGATGTCGATGGTGCCCATATTCGTACTCTTATGCTAACCTTTTTCTACAGATATATGAGAAAAATTATTGAATACGGCTATATTTATATTGCTCAACCGCCATTGTATAAAATTCAACAAGGTAAAAAAGTAGAATATGCTTATAATGACCGTCAGCTTGAGGAAATTATGGCGAGTTTGCCAAGTACACCTAAACCTAATTTGCAGCGTTATAAAGGGCTCGGTGAAATGAATCCAGAGCAGCTATGGGAAACGACGATGAACCCTGATACACGTACGCTATTACAAGTAAGTTTAAAAGATGCAATTGAAGCGGATGAAACTTTTGAAATGTTAATGGGGGATAAAGTAGAGCCGCGTCGTAACTTTATTGAGGAAAATGCCATTTACGTTAAAAATTTAGATATTTGATTGGACAACAGGATGACGGATTCATCCTGTTGTTTATATGACATCTCATTGATGAAATGAGGTCAGAAGCTTTATATAGGAGGTTGGCTCCATGTCAGAACAAGAAAGATCCAATGTTAAGGAAATTAATATTAGTACCGAAATGCGGACTTCGTTTTTAGATTATGCAATGAGTGTTATTGTGTCACGAGCCTTACCTGATGTGAGAGATGGATTGAAACCAGTTCATCGGAGAATTTTGTATGCAATGAATGACCTTGGAATTACAGCAGATAAACCTTATAAGAAATCTGCCCGTATTGTTGGTGATGTTATTGGTAAATATCATCCGCATGGTGATTCAGCTGTATATGAAACAATGGTACGTATGGCTCAACCATTTAATTATCGGCATATGCTTGTGGACGGCCATGGGAATTTTGGTTCTGTTGACGGTGACCAGGCAGCGGCCATGCGTTATACAGAAGCGAGAATGTCCAAAATTTCAATGGAACTCGTACGGGATTTGAATAAGGATACTATTGATTATCAGGACAACTATGATGGTTCTGAAAAGGAACCTGCTGTTATGCCGGCTCGTTTTCCTAATTTGTTGGTAAATGGTTCATCAGGAATTGCCGTGGGGATGGCTACAAATATTCCCCCACATCAATTAGGAGAAGTAATTGATGGTGTTCTTGCTTTAAGTAAAAATCCTGACATTACAATTCAAGAGCTAATGGAGTATATTCCAGGTCCAGATTTCCCAACAGCCGGTTATATTTTAGGGCGTAGTGGAATTAGAAAGGCCTATGAGACAGGCAGAGGTTCTATTGTCCAGCGGGCAAAAGTAGATATTGAAGTGAAACCTAATGGAAAACAAACGATTCTTGTGACTGAAATTCCGTATCAAGTAAATAAAGCGAGACTAATTGAGAAAATTGCTGATCTTGCTCGTGAGAAGAGAATTGAAGGGATTACAGACTTAAGGGATGAATCGGACCGAAATGGTATGCGTATCGTCATGGAAGTTCGGAAAGATGTGAATACGAGCGTTTTATTAAATAACTTATATAAACATACATCTATGCAAACGACATTCGGTATTAACCTTCTAGCTCTTGTAGATGGCCAGCCGAAAGTATTGAATTTAAAACAATGTTTATATTATTACTTAGAACATCAAAAAGTGGTTATTCGTCGTCGCACAGAGTTTGAACTGCGGAAAGCGGAAGCTCGTGCTCATATTTTAGCGGGATTGCGAATTGCCCTCGATCATTTGGATGAAGTTATTGCTTTAATCCGTAGTTCGAAGACGACTGACATTGCGCGTGAAGGTTTAATGGAGAAGTTTTCACTTTCAGAAAAACAAGCGCAAGCAATTTTAGATATGCGTCTCCAACGTTTAACCGGTTTAGAACGTGAAAAAATTGAAGAAGAATATCAAGCGATTATGGCTCTTATTGCAGAATTAAAGGCAATTTTAGCTGATGAAGAAAAATTGCTTGACATTATTCGTGAAGAGCTTCTTGAAATTAAAGAGCGTTTTAATGATACAAGACGTACGGAAATTTTACTAAGCGGCTTTGAGAGTTTAGAGGATGAGGACTTAATTCCGGAAGAAACCATTATTGTTACGTTAACACACAATGGCTATATTAAACGTTTACCTGCTTCAACATATCGCAGTCAAAGACGGGGCGGCCGTGGTATTCAGGGAATGGGGACAAATGAAGATGACTTTGTAGAGCATCTTTTAACAACCTCAACACACGATACGCTGTTGTTCTTCACAAATAAAGGGAAAGTATATCGAGCTAAAGGCTACGAAATCCCAGAGTACGGAAGAACAGCAAAAGGTTTACCTTTGATCAACCTAATAGAGGTCGAGAAAGGGGAAACGGTTAATGCAATTATCCCAGTGAAGGAATTCGTGGATGATTGGTTCTTATTCTTTACAACGAAATATGGAATATCAAAACGAACTCCTCTATCTTCTTTTGCTCATATTCGTAACAATGGATTAATTGCATTAGGTCTACGAGAAGACGATGAGTTAATTTCTGTTCGTATGACAGATGGTAACAAACAAATTATTATTGGAACAAAAACAGGAATGATGATTCGTTTCCCAGAAAGCGATGTTCGTACGATGGGAAGAACAGCAGCAGGAGTTAAAGGAATTTCTCTACGTGCTGAAGATGAAGTCGTCGGTATGGAAATATTAGAAGAGAAAGAGGAAATCTTAATTGTTACGAAAAACGGATATGGAAAACGAACAGCTGAAGAAGAATATCGAATTCAAAGTCGCGGCGGTATAGGGATTAAAACGTGTAACGTTACTGAGAAAAACGGTGAGCTCGTCTCTATCAAAACAGTAGCGCCTGGAGCGGAAGAAGATTTAATGCTTATTACGGCAGCGGGTGTTTTAATTCGAATGGCTGTTGAAGATATTTCAAAAACAGGTCGCAGCACACAAGGTGTAAAACTTATTCGTCTTGAAGAAGCAGAAAATGAATATGTATCTACCGTTGCAATTGTTGAACGTGAAGATGATAAAGAAGAAGATGAAGAAAATCCCTCTGAAATTGTGACAGAAGAAATTGACGGAGAAGAGTGATAGAAAAGCCAGGCATAAAGCCTTGGCTTTTTTAATTATATATGAAGTCCAGTTCATTATAAATTTTACATAATAATAAAAAAGGTAAGAGTAAATAATGTTTCACGTGTAACATCATTTTCTTAATTAATCTACAAAATTAAATGGTATATAATATAAAATGATAGTTTTTTAAAAAAAGCTTGCAATTGCTCACAATACTAGTTATACTTATTTAAGTCGACAGGGAAACACGAAAGTTGTTGACATTATGGTTTTAAAGTGATATGATATTAAAGTTGTTTCTTTAAAATCAATAGATATTGTTCTTTGAAAATTGAACAAAACAAAGCGCCAACGTTAATTTTTAAAGTGAGCACACACTACAAAAAAGTGCAAAGAGCTAATTCAAATTCTATCG
>NZ_QWVS01000038.1 GCF_003570725.1 Peribacillus asahii | reverse complement strand
CGATAGAATTTGACTTGCTCATATTGCACTTTTTTATCGTGTGTGCTCACTTAAAAAAATAACGTTGGCGCTTTGTTTTGTTCAGTTTTCAAAGAGCAATTTCCGCTACCTTGCAGAAGCGACTTTTCAAATATAACATTCACTTCGAATTAAGTCAACACTTTTTAGAAGTATTTTTCTTAAACATTATCTCGTAAACGCTGTTTTAATAAGATAACATTTTATTTTTATCCCGTCAATCGAAATTTCAAAAAAATCTATCCATTTTCATTTTCAAAACATTATGTTACCTACAATAAAAAAGAGAATTGAATAGAGACAACTCGCAACTTCCTTGCGTTTCTCCATCCAATTTCCTTTTAAAAACGTTTTTCTTTTCGTATTATTTCAAGAAAATGAAATATAGAACAAAGACTACAAATAGTCCATACATAATTGGGTGTACTTCTTTCGCTTTCCCTTTCATTATCATTGTGATTGGGTAAAATACAAAACCACAAGCAATTCCAGTAGCAATCGAATAGGTTAACGGCATCATAATAACTGTGAAGAATGCTGGAACAGCTACTTCAAATTGATCCCATTTAATTAAGCGAAGTGATGCAACCATCAGTACCCCAACAATAATCAACGCTGGAGCTGTTACAGCTGATGTAACAACCGCTAATAACGGAGCAAAGAATAAAGCTAAAATAAAACAGATACCTGTTACAATTGCTGCAAAACCAGTACGAGCACCTGCCGCAACACCAGAAGTTGATTCAACATAAGACGTTGTTGTAGACGTACCAAGAATTGAACCTGATACGATAGCAAGTGAATCTGCAAGTAACCCTTTACCCGCGCCTGGAAGTACGTTATTTTTCATAAGTCCCGCTTGTTGAGCAACAGCTACTAATGTACCAGCTGTATCAAAGAATGAAACGAATAAGAATGTTAAAATCACGACTAGTATATCTACTGTAAACAAGCTGCTCACATCAGTAAAGGCTTCAAACGCCGCCCCAAAAATTGGAGCAAGACTCGGAGCAGCACCTACAACCGCTTCAGGAGTAGAAACCAAACCAAAGATTCCGCCGACAACTGCTGTAATAACCATCCCAAAGAAAATACCGCTCTTAATTCCTTTTGTTAATAAAATAACAGTAATAACAATACCAAATATAGCTAGTAACGTATTACCTGTTAACTCTCCCAATCCAAGCAATGTATCTGGATTATCTACAATAATTCCTGAACCTTGAAATCCTACAAATGCAATAAATAAACCAATACCAGCCCCAACTGCATGTTTTAATTCTGCTGGAATTGCGTTAATGATTTTTTCACGAATACCTGATACTGATAAAAGAACGAAAACAACCCCAGAAATGAATACCCCTGTTAAAGCCGTTTCCCAAGGAATTTTCATCCCCAATACAACACCGAATGTAAAGAATGCATTTAGCCCCATTCCTGGCGCAAGTGCAATTGGGAATCTTGCAATTAATCCCATCAGTATGGAACCGATTGCAGCTGCTAAAGCGGTTGCCGTAAATACCGCCCCTTTATCCATGTTAGCCATTCCTAATATATTAGGGTTAACAGCCAAAATATATGCCATAGCTAAGAACGTCGTAATTCCGCCGATAATTTCACGGCGATAATTCGTACCTAGTTCTTCAAACTGAAAGTATTTCTTCATTCCCTAGTCTCCTCCGCAACGTCATATACGAAAAAAACTCCGTTCTCTACCGAACGGAGCTTGACTACATGTAAAAGAGGGCTTTACAAATGCTACATCTATACCTAAATTCTTTTACATCGTAGTCAAGCTGTTCACGGCAGCTTGGTAGAAACTTTCGGACCATATTTCCGATATTATACGACGAAACATTATTTTAATTTAATAAATATAGGTATAGTGTAACAATTCCTAATACACACGTCAACACCCAAGCCGAATATTCAGACAATTAAATCTTCTATCGTTCGTGATTAGATTATTTTCCCTCTTCAAACAAGAATAATATACGGAATATATAAGGAATTAGCCCTATTATCCCACTCAATTATTGCCGGTGGCTTACTCGTAATATCCATTGGTACATAAGTATTTTACACCCTTTATCAAGATAGAAAAAATCCGTTCAATTCATGTAATTCTTTTACTCCATTGTAGCAGGTGAATCCCTTGTATGTTTTCGTTCATATTATTTATCTGTTTGTTCTTGCTTCTTTTTCAAATACTCCGCACGTATTTTTTCAATTTGCTGCTTTTTATCAAATTTGGCAGGCTTGTGTTTTTCATGATACTTTGCCACAGCTACCTTACCTTTGGTATCCAATTGATATTTCCCCACTTTACTCACCTACTTTTCTTGTCCTTAAAAAGAATCTATTCAACAAATATAATGTCCCTTATTTTACTGAAGTAAACCTTATTAGTGTACCGCTAACCTTGCATATATCCGTAAAAACATTAAAAACTTAGTAAAATAATTCATAGCCAAATCGTAATTCATTATACTTACTCTTTACGATCTTGAATTTGCTGATTCATTTTAAAATCATCCATCAAATCATTAATTTTGTCCAAAATAAAAACTCCCCCTCTAGTTATTTGTTATAAACAACTAGAAGGGAGTTTAATTTTTGAAATATAAATCGTTGTACGTTAATCACAATATTAGTACTTAACAATTCAACTTAGACATTAGTACGACTGCGTTTATAACCTATTTCCATTATATTATTCGCAAGTCCTACTCCCACTCAATTGTTGCTGGCGGCTTGCTCGTAATATCATACACCACGCGGTTTACATGAGATACTTCGTTAACAATACGTGTTGAAATCGTTTCAAGTACCTCCCACGGAATACGTGCCCAGTCAGATGTCATTCCATCGATAGACGTTACTGCACGAATACCGATTGTATAGTCATACGTACGACCATCGCCCATAACACCTACACTGCGGATGTTCGGAAGCACTGTGAAGTATTGCCAAATATCACGGTCTAAGCCTGCTTTTTTAATTTCGTCACGTAAAATAAAATCAGACTCGCGAACAATCTCCAATTTGTCCTCTGTAATTTCACCTAACACACGAATCCCTAATCCTGGACCTGGGAATGGTTGACGCCATACAATCTCATCCGGAATACCTAGCTCTGTTCCAAGAGCACGCACTTCATCTTTAAACAATGTATTAAGCGGCTCAATTAACGTAAACTGCATGTCCTCAGGAAGCCCGCCAACATTATGATGTGATTTAATCGTTTGAGCAGTTGCTGTTCCGCTTTCAATAATATCAGTATATAGTGTACCTTGAGCTAAGAAATCAATACCTTCTAATTTCGTTGCTTCATCATCGAACACATAAATAAACTCATTACCGATAATTTTACGTTTTTTCTCTGGGTCTGAAACGCCTGCTAGCTTGTCTAAGAAACGATCAGCTGCATCTACTTTAATGACATTCATATGGAAGCCTTCACTAAAGGTTTTCATTACACCTTCCGCTTCTCCTTTGCGCAGTAGACCATTGTCAACAAAAATACATGTTAGTTGGTCGCCAATCGCTTTATGGATTAACACAGCTACAACAGAAGAATCTACGCCTCCGCTCAATGCACATAAAACCTTTTTGTCACCAACGATTTGACGGATTTTCTCTATTTCCACTTCAACAAAGTTTTCCATAGACCAATCACCTTTACATCCACACACTTCAAATACGAAGTTTTTCAAAAGGTCATTTCCATATTCTGAATGACGCACTTCTGGGTGGAATTGCACCGCAAATAAATTGCGCTCACGATCGCTCATTGCGGAAATTGGACAAGATGCACTTGTTGCATCTACTTGGAAACCTGCTGGTGTTTCAACAACTAAATCACCATGGCTCATCCAGACAGTTTGCTCTTTCGGTAAGTTAGCAAATAAGGCAGAATCATTTTGAACATTTAGAATCGCTTTTCCATATTCACGATGCTGTGCTGGCTCTACTTTTCCGCCGTAATATTGCGTCATCAATTGCATCCCGTAACAAATTCCGAAAATCGGTAACCCTAATTCAAAAATCGCTTCATCGCAACGGAAAGCTGACTCATCATAGACGCTGTTTGGTCCACCTGAAAAGATAATTCCCGCTGGATTCAACTTTTTGATTTCCTCTGCTGTAATCGTATGTGGATGTAATTCACTATATACACCAAATTCACGAATACGACGTGTAATCAATTGGTTATATTGACTTCCGAAATCAAGTACTACGATCATTTCTTGGTTTATTTCTGTTTTCCCCGGCACTATCGTCACCTCAACTAATGTATTTTCACTTGAGTCTTTCGAATCAAGTAATTACTTTTACTATTTCCATAACGAAAATATTATCATAAAAAAAACTAGAAATATGCCTTCATCATAACAAAAAGGCAGATTTCTAGTTTACACGTTGAAATCCGCCTTCATAGTCAAATCATTTCCGGTGATTTGGTAGATACTTTCGATCCGTATTATCGAGGATATATGAAGGGCTCTATACGTTTTACGGTCATTGTATCAGTATAATAAAAACAAGGTCAAGAGCTAGTTTTTCTCATTAAGGTTTCCCAGCTCTCTTGAAGTTCCCTCCACGCTTCTCCTTCTTCATCTCCTCTGTAAAGAATTAATTCATAGCGACGTGTTAGTTCGGTCATGAGATTTGTATCATAGACCGAATCAACATAAGCAGCATATTCGCGAAATGTTTGCCCCTTAAGACGCTTTAATCCCGCACGATGCAGTTGTTTAACAAGCACTTCATACGCTTCAGAAAAACAAATGGACTTTCGTTTACAACGAGTAATCAGTAAACGTGGTACCCATTTTCGACGAGTAAAAAATAAGCTAAGTACAACGATCACTACAATCCCTAAGCTTATCCAAAATGGCTTCATAATGGAGGCAAATTTCCCATTTGTTCCTCTTTCACTGATAGCATTCTTCTCTTCTTGCTGGGGTGTCTCGGCTTGATCTTCACGTACAGTAGCATGTTCCATATCACGATGAGTTGTCCTATCTGAATTAATAAATTCCGGTTCACTCGAAAATCCTTTCGTTGGTTCAAAAGAAATCCATCCAATTCCAGAGAAATACACTTCCACCCAAGAATGTGCATTATTATTCGTTACTTGATAAATAACCTCCCCTTCTTTAACCGTTCGCTCTCCTTCCGTGTACCCCTTTGCCCATCTAGCTGGAATACCTGCTGCTCGCAGCAAAACAACCATTGAAGTCGAATAGTTATCACAATAACCAGTCCTTGTTTCAAATAAAAACTGATCCACATAATCTTGATCTTTCGCTGGATAAGGAATGTCCTCCTTTGAATAAACAAATTCCGATCGATCAAAATAATCTTCTACAGCCTTGGCCTTATCGTACCAATTTAATTGATTCTCTGTCAGTTCCCTTGCTAAATCATACACTCTACTCGGAACACTGTCAGGCAGCTGCGTATATAAGTCCATCAATACATCCATCGTTTCATCAGCCTCTGTTACTTTTCGCAATTGCGCCAAATCATAACGAGACTGCTCATAATTCACTATATACTCACTTATATCTTGTAAAGTTCCATCCGCTGTCTGAGGCGTTAGTTTCTTTAGATTTGGTTCATATAGAAAAAATGAGACTCCCTCCGCCTTCACGTTTTTCAAATAACTTCCTGCTGGATAAAGAATATGTCCTTGGTCCTCTATGATAGATACCGATGCCGAGAGTGCTTTTGCGGCTACTTGCTCCGGCCCCTCATAATTCTCTAGCTCTGTCAGTTCATCGCCATTAGCTACAGGAAAGGCCGTTCCTTCTCCAACCGATGAAACCCACCCTTTCCCGGTATATACATTCTTACTTTCTACCTTCCAATAATAATCCGGCGTTGCTGTATGATAAAACACAACGGACGAATCGGGCTCAATAGAACCCCCGAGTTTTGAATCATCCTCGCTATATCCAACCTTACTAACGGAAGCTGTACTGTCCTCTCCCTTTGCCTGCTCAGAAAAGGATTGAATAAAAGGAATAGGGTCTGGCCACTGTGGACCAGGCTTTGGCAAAAGAAGGCCCATTGATACAAAAAAGGCTACCATAACAATAAGCGACATAGACCATTTCCCTAACAGGCGGAGCGACAACGCTGGAAACAGATGAACCAGCTTCATTACTCCCAATATCATAACCCCTGCTATAACGACTCTAACGATAGCTGTGCTTGCATCATAAATAGTAAAAGTATCCAAAACTGCTAAAAGAATAATCGTCATACTAAAAAAGAAAAACAGATTGCTCTTCATATAAATCCAATAATGAATCAAGTACGTCACAAGCCATAACAGCGCAAAAAATAATAAGGTCCGAAATGAATTGGTCATAAGCACCCAATCGCCACTCCATACATAAGCTATATTGACACCAAGTTCTCTTATCGAAAACAGTGCATCATCATATAACATATATGCTATTACGGCTATATATCCTATTAACACAACAAAACGAGCAAACCAGTGAAGAGAAAAGAAGTGAACAGCTAATGATAAAATGATAAACAGAATAAACACTTTCATATTCCCTGTATCCGTCAGTTCCGAGACCGGACGCATCCATTCTGTAAGGAGAAAAAATGAGAATACGTAGATGAATAGTTGTATTATATTTTCGACTCGTTTAGGCATCATTCTTACTCGCTCCCCCGGTTTGCGATATCACAAACTGAACCTGTACGCCTTGTTTCAACGCCACTTCCTGCACTATGTAATCTTCATCTTTTACCTGTTCCTTCACAACAAAACAAGTAACCGCTTGGTTATTCCTATACGCATATATGTGTTCAAGTTTTTCAAAGGTTAACTGAGTCGTCATCACAATAAGCTTCGCTTGATGCATCCCCATTCGAATATCGCGAGGTAAACTTTGATTCAAATTCGGCTGTACACGAGCTAAATGATAAAAAATCTCTCTCTTGTGCCTCTCCCCTTTACTTGTTGGCAGATATATATGCTGCATAGAATCAATCCAGCCAATCTGTATCCCCCGCTTTAGCGCTGCATGAACAAAAGAAGCAACGAAGGACACCATTTCTTCAAACGAGTCCGTATAACTTTGATCTAAAATAATATAAAATGTTTCCTTCCTTTGTTCATCGAATTCTTTCGTCATGAGCTTATTCGCTTTTGCAGTCGCTTTCCAATTAATCCAAGAGAGCTGATCGCCGGCCTGATACTCTCTCACACCAGAAATGACAGATTGGCGGGAGCGTGCTCTTTGCGAAAAGCCTTGCTCACCGCTCCATAATCGATTAAATTCCCGATAACTTAGCTCATGATAAGCCGGAAAAACAAGAATAGTATCCTCCGTTTTAAACATTTGTTCCTTGTGAAACAATCCTAGTACATCACCGGTATGTAGACGTATCCCTTGAAAAACGTGCTCCCCACGCGGAACATGTTCTACTGTATAATGCCAAGTCAACGTTTTTGTAAAGCCAACAAATAAAAGAGATTGCGGCGGTCTAAGCGCGGTCCCTTCTATATGCTCCTCTACTAATAAATAAAGAAGAGGAAATCGGCTTTTCCGTGTCACTGTAATATAGACATCCACTGCACTTCCAACTGAATATTCTTTCTTGGTAATCTTTCGCTCCACCTTATATACGTGAAACGAATGAAAAGACAACGCCAGTGAATAAAGAACAAAAGGGCACACGGCATAAAACAAAAACCAACTCACAAAACTACCTTGAAACATCGTAAATATAAACATAGCTAGAAGCAAACTAAACAGCCCTATCACTTTTGTATATCTTTTCACGTTCTTCATCACGTAGCCACTCTCTTCACTGGCACGGAAGTCGTCGAAAGAATATCTTGAAGAATAAACTCAGCATTTTCTGCAGAATATTGTGCTTCTGGTTGTAAAATTAATCGATGACTAAACACAAATGGCACTAAATACTGGATATCATCTGGAAGCACATAATCCCGGCTGCGTAATAGTGCATAAGCTTGAGCCGCCTTCATTAAAGCTATCGACCCACGCGGACTCGCGCCTAAATAAATACGGGAATCATTTCGTGTTCGATGCGCAAGGTCAATAATATATGCTTTCACTTTATCATCTACCACGACATTCTTTACCTCTGCTTGCAGCTGTAATAACTCCTCTAAACGAAGTACTGGTTGCAGTTCCTGAAGCGGTGAATAAGAACCTGCCCGCCGCAATACTTCCATCTCTTCCTCCACAGTCGGATATCCCATTTTCAGTTTTAATAAAAAGCGGTCAAGCTGCGCTTCCGGAAGCGGGTAAGTCCCTTCATGTTCAATCGGATTTTGTGTCGCCATTACGAAGAATGGCTGCTCTAATTTTCTCGTTTCTCCATCAATCGTAACACTGGCTTCTTCCATCCCTTCTAGCAGTGCTGATTGCGTCTTCGGTGAAGTTCGATTAATTTCATCAGCTAAAATAATATGTCCCATAATCGGCCCAGGACGAAAAACAAATTCCTGTTCCTTTGTATTAAAAACGGAAATACCTGTTACATCAGATGGCAGCAAATCAGGTGTAAACTGGATACGTTTAAACGTTGCTCCAATCGATTTCGCAAGAGCCTTTACGAGTACAGTTTTTCCCACACCCGGCACATCCTCAAGCAGTACGTGCCCCCCTGCTAGTAAAGCAACCATACTTAATTCAGCGACTTCCCTTTTTCCACTTACAACTCGATCAATATTGTTCAACACTTTTTCTAGTTTCAGATGTATTTGTTCTTGCATCATATTCTCCCCCCTGCCCTCTTAAACTAGTTCGACTATCCCTAAACATAATCCTCTATACAGTATGGCTATAACTTTACAATCTTATTTTTCTATTAAGCTTATCTCATTCAATGTATTTTGATTTGGCTTTATTAAATAACATTGTTCACTTTTAAAACATAGAATGGACCGCGAATAATAGAATCGATGTTCTTTATTCGCGGTCCATTCTATAATAGATATTTTTGACAACAAGCAGAATACTAACGAAAATACTTTGCATGACGAATGTACTTTTACTTAATTTTCCTCTGTATAAGTACATTCGTAAAGTTTGATTAAATGTTTTAACTAAAGGAATAGATTAATTATTAGTAGAAAGCCCCAGGAAAAAAGAGTAATTTCCACCTCTTTTTCCTGGGGCTTATCTTTTCCCTTAAACACACTTCTGTAATACTAAATACTGCTTCACTACTTCTTCTGTTTCGTCTTCTGAACTTAATCCAAAAGTATCTTTCATCGTTCGAGTAACCGCAATGATTTGGTTATCTTCTACTCCAGCCTTGATAAACGCATTGACTACATATATGATTGGTTGACTATTTTCTTTTTGCCATACCCATTTCGTCATTTGAATTTTTAAAAACCTCCGAATCATAAAAAGCCGATATTAATTTAAGTTAATCCACACGCTCTTCACTTCCGTATAATTATCAAGCGCATAGCTTCCCATTTCTCGGCCGATTCCACTTTGTTTATATCCTCCAAAAGGAGAGGCAGCATCAAAAACGTTATAACAGTTTACCCATACCGTACCTGCTTTTAATTGATTCGCCACATAGTGAGCCTTCTTCACATCCTGTGTCCATAAACCAGCTGCTAAGCCATATTCAGAGTTGTTTGCGCGGCGGATGACATCGTCTAAATCTTCAAATGGCATAGCAGACACAACCGGTCCAAAGATTTCTTCTTTCGCAATTGTCATCTCATCATTCACATCAGCAAAGATTGTTGGTTGAACAAAATAGCCTTCTCCTTGACCATAAACACCGCCCGCTACAACTTCTGCTCCTTCTGTCTTTCCTAATTCAATATATCTTCCTACTCGCTCTAATTGCTCCTGAGAAACTAATGGCCCGATTTGAGTAGAAGGATTAATCCCCGCCCCCTGCTTAATGTTTTTAGCATGAGAGGCTAAATCTGCAACTACATTATCATAAGATTTCTTTTGAATATAAAGACGTGAACCGGCACAGCAAACTTGGCCTTGGTTAAACATAATACCCATTAGAGCTCCAGGTATCGCTTTACTCATATCCGCATCCGGTAAAATAATATTAGGTGATTTTCCACCTAGCTCAAGAGAAATCTTTTTAACTGTTCCTGCCGCTTGGCGCATAATCATTTTTCCGACAGATGTTGAACCAGTGAATGCAATCTTATCTACGTCTGGATGATCGACAAGAGGTGCCCCAGCCGTTTCTCCAAAACCTGGTACAATGTTAAGAACTCCAGCCGGGATGCCAGCTTCAAGTGCTAGTTGACCTAAATATAAAGCGGATAGTGGTGTTTGCTCTGCTGGTTTTAACACAATTGTACATCCTGTAGCAAGAGCGGCTCCCAACTTCCAAGTTGCCATAAGCAGAGGAAAATTCCACGGAATAATTTGGCCCACTACGCCAACTGGTTCATGACGTGTATAGTTAAAATAGTTACCTGCAACTGGAATCGTTTGTCCCATAATTTTCGTAGTCCAGCCAGCATAATAACGAATATGATCGATAGCAAGAGGTACATCCGCATTTCTTGTTTCATTAATAGGCTTTCCATTATCTAAAGTCTCTAACTGCGCTAATTCTTCTTGGTGCGCTTCCATTAAATCAGCTAATTTATAAATAAGGCGACCGCGTTCAGAAGCACTCATCTTTCTCCATGGACCGTTTTCAAAAGCCTGACGAGCAGCTTTTACTGCTCTATCTACATCTTCTGGTCCTGCTTCACTCACTACAGCCAACACTTTTCCATTAGAAGGATCAAGAGTTTCAAAAGTTTGGCCTGAAGCGGCTTCTACCCATTCCCCATTAATCAAAAGCTTTTTCGTTCCCTTTAAAAACTCCTGTACACGTGGCTTGATTGATAATGTTTGTTCCATCTAAAAAATCCCCCTTAAATTAACTATATTGGTATCGCTTACAACTATTTATATATGCAAGTCTTGTGCCAAAATTAAAGACCTTTGATTTTCGCATCCCATCATTTTTAAACATATATAGCTGTTCCATAACGGAACAACTTCATGTGCCGTTATGGAACATATGTGTAAAATTGGAACATTGTACAAAAATTCTACAGTATTCTATCATTCTGCTATAATAGTTCTTATATTTGATATTTTTCCCAGAATATTAAGCAAACTGCGAGGTGTCATTCTATGTCTATCGATCTCAACACATCTAAAGGAATAGTCCCTAATCATATTCAAGAATCGTGGAAACGTTGTTATTCAAATGGACTTGACCCTACAACAATCAATCAAGACCATATACTTGGAGAATATGAACTAACCGAATACTACGATAAATATGAGGAGCTTCTTTATTACTCCTCTTCTATTTTAAAAGACGTGCACGCTTCTATTCGTGGAACGGAATTTCTTCTATTAATCGCTACACCTGAAGGATATATTATCGATACCGTTGGAGAACCTTCTTTTATTAGGCACGCTGATAACGTTGCTTTAAGAAAAGGAGCCAATTGGCTGGAAGAATCGAAGGGAACCAATGCAATTGGTACAGCTATTGTAGAAAAAAACTCCGTACTTGTTCACGGAAGCCAACATTTTTGGGAGAATAATCATTTTCTTACTTGTGCCGCAGCTCCCATTCTTGATTCTAAAGGACAACTTCTCGGCATTTTAAATTTAAGCAGTTATCAACAAAACTATCATCCACTCACATTAGGTTTGGTCAAAAGAACCGCTCATAGTATTGAACAAGCTCTGTTACTAGCTCATACTCAAAAGCAAACAAAAAACTTCACAAAAGATCTTGATTTTATTTATAATCATCACCCTGCCCCTCTTATTACCGTTAATAAAGAAGGCACCATTACAAGATTGAATACGGCAGCAACCCGCACAATTGGTTATTCAGAACAAGCTGCGATTGGTAAACCGATTTCCAACATTCTAGTAGAAGTGAACCCTTTAGTGCCAGAGCAAAAATTTTTATTAAACAATCAAGTATTTACTCCCCACATTCTTACTAGCGATTATCGTGATCAGTCCTATATGCTTTTACGAGGAGAAACAAAACAACAGAATGCTGCATTAACGAATCGCTATCACTTTACCGATATTATTAGCCAAGACTCTAAAATGAATGAAATGATAGCCATTGCGAAAAAAGCAGCAATTATAGATATAAACCTTCTAATTTCTGGCGAAACAGGCACAGGGAAGGAGTTATTTGCTCAATCTATCCATGGTGCAAGCTTCAGAAGCAACCAACCCTTTATCGCCATTAACTGTAGTGCTATTCCTGAAAGTTTATTAGAAAGTGAGTTATTTGGATATGAAAAAGGGGCCTTCACAGGAGCCAAAAACCAGGGACAAGCAGGTAAGTTTGAAGCAGCAAACGGCGGGACTCTGTTCTTAGATGAAATTGGGGATATGCCTCTGACTGCCCAAGCTTCCTTACTTCGAGTGCTGCAAGAGCGTTGTATCACACGCATCGGAGGAACGACTCCTCGTCCTATTGATGTACGAATTATTGCGGCCACTCATAAAGACTTACAACAGGAAGTAGAGGCGGGACGTTTTCGTGCCGATTTATATTTTCGTCTCAATGGCTTTACATTAAAGCTTCCCCCTCTACGCAATCGCACAGATTTGCTTTTGTTAGCCGAACATATTTTATCTCAGTTACCCTTCAAAAAAGAAAACATAGAACTAACCGAAGATGCCCAAACCTTTATTACCGAATATGAATGGGCAGGAAACTTCCGACAATTACAAAATGTATTACAGCAGGCTGCTTTTCTAGCCAATGAAAGTCGTATTACGAAATCCTTACTGCTTTCTCTTTGTCCTTCTCCAGTTAAACCAATAGAAAAAGAACGAACAAAAAGTCAAAAGATTATGAGCTTACGAGAACATGAAATAGCTCTTATTCAGCAAGTATTGGAACAAACAAATGGGAATATTAGTCGTGCCGCTAAGCAATTGGATATTGGCCGTAATACGCTTTATCGGAAAATGAAGGAATATGGTCTTATGTTGTAATGTTCAAAAAGCGCCCTATTTAAGGGCGCTTAATTAATTAGCATATTTCTTTTTCATCTCTTCTTCTTTCTCTTTAATCGATTCTTTTAGCTTTTCTCCCTCTGTTTTTAAAGTTGTGTTCAGCTCTTCATATTTCGTTTCATAATATTCACGTATAATCTCATAGCGCTGATCGATTAAGCTGTTTACTTCTCCATATGTTTCATAGTTGATTTGTTCCTTATTCTGAAGATAAGAGGAAGCTTCTCTCATACGCACCTTTTCATCATTTGCTTGGTTCCAAAAACTATTTTTTTGATTAATTAACTCAGTGGACTTTTTATTTTGTTCATTCCAAACATTGCTCCAGTTTTTATTTCCCCAATTCCACCATTCATTCCAAAGACGACGGCGCTCATCTTCCCAAAGTCGATTAAAATCATCTGCAGAATTAACCGTTTCAAACTCACCGCCACCTGCTTCAGCTGCTTCTTTTAATTGCTTCGCCCCATCGTTATCCACATCAAAACCAATGATATTAACAACGGCTTGAATATCTGAATCATGAAGGCTTTTCGCTTCCTTAACAGGATCGCCATCACATGTTTCTATTCCATCACTTACAACATAAATAATATTTTGTCCTTCTGTACCTATTTTTTCAAAATCTGCTTTCGTTTCAGCAATAGCTCTAGCAATAGGTGTCCATCCCGTTGGCTTAAATTTATTTAAAGAATCTTGGAATTTTGCTTTTTCATATGGAGCAAAATCATAGACAACTTCTGTGTTTTCACAAGAAACTTTTTTATCCGAATCATCATTACTTCCTTTATGACCATATACACGAAGCATTACATTAGCGCTCTCTGGCATCGAGGCAACAAAATCATCAATCGCCTTGTTAGCGAGTTCCATCTTCGTTTGTCCTCCAACCTTTTGAGCCATACTGCCGCTTGCATCAAGCAAAATAGCAATATTCGTATTTACCCCTAATTCCCCGTTTTCACTAACCGTAATTCCTCCTGGCATTTCCGTCAGGATTGTTTCAATAGAAGGATTAAACTCTTCAAAAAACTGATAATGTTCCTTATAATTTTCTCCTTCTCGCATTAGTTCTAATAACGCATGATACACTTGAAAGCTATCTTTATCAGCAAAACTTTGCTCATTTAATTCTTTATGAATAATTGCTTGATTATACTGTGTTCCCGAGTACTTACCTGGCTCCTCTTTTAAAATTTCTTCAATCGTTGCCGCAACCTTCGTTGGGTCTTCTTTCTCTTTGTCTGCTCCCTGCTCCTCTTTCTCTTTATCAGCTTCTTTTTCAGAAGAAGTTTCCTCCGTACTACATCCTGATAATAATAGGAAGAACATTGCAACAAGCATAAATAACAAATAGGAATTCCCCTTTATCTTGGTGAACATTCGTCCCTCTCCTTCCTTATACATTATGGCTATTCTATTTACTTTCTAAAAAATCATACATAACATTCCATATATGTACCATATTTGAAATATAAAATAGTTACTTATACACACCAAACGCCACTTATGTAAAGAACATTTTTATATCTTAAGAATCATCAAATGGATTATTTAGGTAAAATTATCCACAGCGAATAAAACTATACACTTTATTTCACAGTAACTTTTTAACTAAAAAATAAACATAAAAAAAGCAATAAGGAGATCTGTAGTCTTCTTATTGCCTTTTATTATCCAGCCTCATTTATTTAATTAATGATTTACATAAACAACGCCCTCTGGTTATAAACCATTCCTTGAAGGCATTGTGATTTTGCTTTAATTTGTAGCTCGTTCTGGTGTTCCACTTTCTTCGATTTTACGAACTGCATCTTCACTAACATCCACTCTCTTTAGGAACAACGCTAAAATTAACGCAATAATGTTCATGCCTAATGCTACTAAGAATGAATATTGAATACCAGCTAATAACGCTTGTTGACCAAGTAATGCCATTGCTTGCTCCGTTGCTTTAGCCGGGTCAACACCAGCCATTAAACTTTCCGCTTCATTTGTTGCTACATGGTTCATAATGGTTACTAAAATAGCTGTACCAATTGAACCTGATACTTGTTGTGCCGTGTTGTTTACAGCTGTACCATGCGGATTTAAACGTGTCGGTAATTGGTTTAAACCGTTTGTCATAATAGGCATCATGACCATCGACATCCCAAACATACGAAGTGTATAAATCATAACAATATAGGTGTATGATGAGTCAATTTGTAGTTCTGCTAATAAATAAGTAGAAACCGCTGTAATACCTAAACCTATTAACGATAATAGACGAGGGCCCATTTTATCAAATAATTTCCCGGTAATCGGTGACATAATCGCCATAACAATGGCCCCTGGCAACATCATTAACCCTGAATCTAACGGTGAAATACCACGAACATTTTGTACATAAGCAGGTGTTAAGATCATCCCTGAGAACATCGCCACTGCATTAACCATCGAAATAATTGAACTTAACGCAAACATTGGATATTTATATACGCGTAAATCTAATAACGGATTCTCTAACTTTAATTGACGTATAACGAAAACGATTAACGCAATAGCCCCAACAGTTAAGGTTGTTAATACTAATTCATCTGTCCAACCATCTGAGCTTGCCGAACTGAAGCCATATAATAAACCACCAAAACCGATTGTAGATAAAACAACCGAGAAATAGTCGATTGTGGCGTTTTTATTTATTTCCATTACATTTTGTAACTTCCAAATTGATAATAGTAGACTAATGATAGCAAGCGGTAAAATCATTTCAAATAGTACGCGCCAATCATAATGTTCTACAATATACCCTGATAAAGTAGGTCCAATTGCAGGTGCACTAATCATGACTAAACCAAAAATCCCCATTGCTGCACCACGTTTTTCACGCGGGAAGCTAATCAGCATCACGTTCATTAATAACGGCCCCATAACAGAAGACCCTGCAGCTTGCACCATACGTCCAGCCAATAACACTGCAAAGTTTGGTGCAAAAGCAGCCATTGCTGTACCTAAGGTAAAGATCACCATCGATGTAATATACAAGCTACGATTTGAAAAGCGTGTAATTAAAAATGCTGAAGCCGGGATTAAAATCCCACTCACAAGCATATAGCCTGTAGCAAGCCATTGAACTGTTGAATAATCCTCAATTTCTAGATCTACCATAATGGATGGCAGTGCTACGTTTAATAACGAGTTATTTAGAAATGATACAAAGGCACCAACGAATAAAACGGCAATCATCAAATACGATGGCTTTTTCATTTGATCCATTGAATTCATATTTTCTTTCCCTCTATTTCTTTATTTAATTTTTTGGTCACTCGAGAATTTTAAACCCTCAGTACAATTTTTTCAAGCGTTTTATACTAAGAGTTTAAAATCATTGAGATTCAACTCGAACAACTTTATACTAAATGTATATAAAACGCTCGATGGAGGAATTATGAATAACCGTAAAAGACATGTAGCAAATGTAGCGTTACGATTATTTGTTGAAAAAGGCATTCAACAAACGTCTATACAAGAAATTATTGAACAAGCAAATATATCTAAAGGAACTTTTTATAATTATTTTTCATCTAAAAATGATTGCATTGCTGAAATTTTAGAAGGATTACGGTATGATGCCAGCCAAATCCGAATGGAAATGCAGATGGGAAAGGATGAGAAAGACCGTCAAGTTCTTATTGAACAAATCTCAATTTTAATCCAATTGAATGAAGAGCGTAATTTAAATGCATTATTTGAAGCCAGTTTAAGCTCAAATGAAAAGGAACTAAAAAAATTAGTGCTGCACCACCGCATGTACGAACTGGATTGGTTAGCTAAGCGGCTTACAGAAGTGTTTGGATACCATATTGAGGAATATGCCTTTGAATGTACCATTTTATTTTACGGGATGATACAACATATAATGTTTACAATGCGCGTTACAAATATGCCACGCTCCATCCATCGCATTGTGGATATTATCCTTTCCTATATAGAGCTGATTATTCCGAAAATGATTGAACAAAACAGTAAGTTACTCGATCAATCTGCCATTCATCTATTACGGGCAAATGTTGATCGACGTATCATCACAGTGAAAGAATTAATAGAACTAGCGCAGCATATCGAAAAAGAAGCGACTTTTACTCAAGAACAACAAGATTTATTTACCGTAATTATCTCGGAATTAAAGCAAGAACGTATTCGTAAATGCGTTCTACAACCATTACTAAAACCATTTCAACTAACATTTATGAAAACTCCTCTAGAAGCACAAGTAAATACGTTTACAAGTATGGTTTGGTATTTTTTAAAATCGTTATAAACTTTAATTGATGTCATAAAGTTTTTAATCAATAAAATAAAAAACCTCTTACCCATTTGAAAATGGATAAGAGGTCTATATCATCGAGCTCGTATAAGACTAGTTAATAGCTCATGTAACCATCGCATGCCGCTCATCTAACGTTCCATGAATTCACAGAACCCCAACATCTAAGATGGAACCTAAAATCTTATTCTAATTCAATCAATTTAAAGCCACTTATATTGTCATTGAAGACAAACAAAAACAGGCATGTACGTACTAAGTGACGTTTATGCCTGTTTTAATGTTCGATTAATGATTCCGTATTTCGGCTTAGTTTTGCATTTAATCAATCGTTTAATTAAATATTACAATATGCCATAATAAACATTTTTCCATCATATCAATTTAATACAATTGTTCTTCGATTGTACGTGCCGCATTCGTTACAAGCGAAATTAAATGTTGTTCTTCAAAATCTTTATAACGTACATCCGGAATAACGATGGTCACCGATGCAATGGCATGGCCTGCAGGTGTTAGAATTGGTGCAGCAACCGAATGTGCACCTTTAACCCGCTCGCTGTAACTGATTGCAAACCCCTGCTGTTTGATAATCTCTAGACTATCTTCTAACGCCTCCTTCGACAGAAGCGTATTTTCCGTAATCGGGTTAAAGACGACACTAGCCATATATTGCTCGAACTGCTCCTTTGGTAAAAATGCAAGTAAAACTTTAGCTGAAGCACCTGCATATAAAGGTGATGTATCCCCAACATAGGCTTTGGCTGCCAGCGGATACTTGCTCGCCAAATTGTAAATACAACGTCGTTCATCACCGTCCACGATATTCAGTGACACACTCTCGCCAATTTCTTCATTTAATGCCTTTAAAATTGACTCAGCGGCTGTCACTATACTCGACTCTTCTTCAACAAGCCGACCTAAATACATAAGTGATAGGCCTAACTGATATTGTTTTGTACGCTCATCCTTATGTAAAAATCCTTCATATACTAGGGTGGAAACAAATCGTTGCAAACTCGAAATGCTAATGCCTGTCTTTTTATTTAACTCTGTTAGCGACAGACGAGGTTCCTCCCGTGTAAATGCCTTTAATACCTTAATGGCCTTGTGAAGTGACTGCATTGTATAGTTTTTATTGAAAGTCTCCTGATCCATCTCATCACCTCATTTAATAAAGCAAGTCTCCCTTTATCGTACCAAAAACGGCGGAGAATGGGGGAATATAATTTATCGCACTGTTAACGAACGTTGAGGCCTCCTCTCACCTAGGAGAAAGGCCTATTGATGGAAGTTTCTCTTTATACCCTTTTTGACAAAAGGAATTGATCTGTGTGCTCCCCTAAAATTGGCGGTGCACTCTGATAAACTATATTTAGTCCCGATCGCTGCATTGGATTTTTGACAAACTTCACCTTCCCATACTGCGGATGCTCTATTTCACCAATTAAATCACGTGCTATGACCTGCGGCTGGGTCAACGCTTCTTCAATTGTATTCACACATCCTCCTGGAATTTTATAGTGTCGCAGCTCCTCAACCCATTCTTCACGTGTTCGTGTTACCATAATATCGCTAATCTGTCTAACGAGTTCTTCTTCATTTTCTTTACGGCCTGTATTTGATTTATAACGTGGATCATTTATCCACTCTTCATGCCCTAGCATCACACAAAGCTTTTCGAACTGACGATCATTGCCTGCGCATACCATTAGAGGACCATCTGCGCATTGAAATACTTGATAAGGTGCTACATTATTATGGCTATTACCTAAGCGCTTCGATACCATCCCTGCATTCAAATAAGCACTAGCCACATTAGCAAGACTACTAATCTGTACATCAAGCAGCGCAAGATCAATAAACTGCCCTTGATTCGTTAAATCACGCATGCGTAGCGCACTTAGTGCACTAATAGCTACATAATGTGATGTTAAAATATCTGCAATCGGAATCCCCACTTTAGTCGGCTCTCCATCAATTGGACCCGTTACATCCATTAAACCACTCATCGCCTGTACGACAGGATCGAAGCCTGGTTCATAGGCAAGCGGCCCTGTTTGTCCAAAGCCCGTTACCGCACAATGAATAAGACGAGGATTGATTTCCTTCAACACATCATAGCTAAGCCCCATCTTCTTCATATCACCTGTTTTAAAATTTTCAAGAACAATATCTGCGTCCTTAACAAGTTCTTTAAATTCAGTGCGTCCACTCTCTGTCTTTAAATCTAGCGTAATTGATTTTTTATTGCGATTGGCGCATAAATAATAAGTGCTTTGTCCTTCAATAAAAGGACCCCAATCACGCATACTATCAGAGCCATCCGGATGTTCAATCCGAATTACCTCAGCCCCTAAATCCCCTAGTATCATGGAACCTGCAGGAGCTGCATATACACGGGATAAATCTAGTACTCGAATATTTTCCAGTGGTTGTATCATCGCTTTCACCCTTATCAATTATTTTCCTGTACGGTTAATTGTCCTGAGGTATTCACTTTCTCACCTTTTATTCCAATTGGAATATCTTTCACTTTCGATAGGAACTGCATAGTGCAGGGAGCCCAACTACAGCTAGTGCAAGTCATTGCCTTTACTTAAGACGTTATTAAACAATATTATTGATAATACGAGTTTTGGCTCATTTATGTGAAACTAAGGTTTACAAAAATGAGCCAAAATCAATAGTGTTCTGAATATAGAGCCTTACTTAAAAACAGCTTTGCGTTTCTCTACAACTGCAGCCACGCCTTCTTTATAATCATCTAACTCAGTTACAATCGCCATTGCAGATGAGATATAATCAAGGGATGATCGTAAATCCATCTTTTGACTTTGATACACGGCACGCTTAATAAACTGAAGCGTTGTTGTCGGTCCATTGGCTAGCTTCGTTACATAATCTAATGTGAATTGCTCTAATTCATCATCTGGAACAACAAACGTAACAAGGCCTTTTTCCTTCGCTTCTGCTGCCGTTAAGACACGTGCTGTCCAAAGCATATCAAGCGCTTGATCAATCCCAACGAGCTTCGGTAAATAATAGGCCCCGCCATCTCCTGGTACAATCCCTACATTAATGTAACTTTCAGAAAACTTAGCTGATTCAGCGACAATTCGAATGTCACACATTAAGGCCATATCAAGACCTGCTCCAAATGCAAAACCGTTCACTTGAGCAATCACCGGCTTATCAATTTCCTCTAGTAAAAGCGGGATACGTTGTACGCGTTTCCATAGAGAGTTTTTACGTGCTAACCCTGTAGAAGTAATATCTGTTTCGCTTTCAAAGAATCCTTTACCAGCAGTCATCGCCTTTACGTCGCCGCCTGCACAAAATGCTTTACCATTTCCTTTGACAATGACAGCGCGAATATCATCTGAATCTCGGACTGTTTCAAGGGCACGAATCCAGTTTAAGATCATTTCTTCACTAAATGCATTCATCTGATTAGGTCGATTTAACGTAATCGTTGCAATGTGGTCCTTTACTTCAAATAATAAATCCGCCATTCTATTTCCCTCCTTATAATTGAAAGACTTTTTCTGTTCTTGTTAAATATCCCCATAAACTATCGTCTTCTACTTCCATTAAACGATTCGCTAACTGCTTCGTCCAATAAGCCTCTCCTGCACCTTCTTCACGCCAAGACCAAAGTCTGCGAGTATATTGATGTAAGCTATGTTCATGTGTTACACCTATAGCAGCATGTACTTGGTGTGCAGATGCTGCAACAATTTTTGCTGCTTCCTCTATACGAATCCGCGTATAAGCCACTTCATTTTGTAAACATTTTTGAGCAATAGAAGCAATCATATTATCTATTGCTGAGCTTGTAATAACAGCTTCTCCTGCTAAGTTTGCTAAATGTTGCTGTACTAATTGGAAGCGATGAATAGGACGGCCAAACTGTTCACGCTCTTTTGTATAACGCACAGTTAACTCATAGGCCTTGTCAATCGCACCAGACATCGCAGCCGATTTTGCAGCAGATTCAAGGGCAATAAAATACTCTAACTGCTCATTTGTAATCTTTGTTTGTTGCTGGACAGGTGCATGGACTAATGTCACGGTATCACGCGGTTCGCACGCTAGATTCATATTCGGAGAAATAGCTGCATCTTTCAGTGATACTTGAACAAGTTCAAGTCCCGATGTACCAGCAGCAACAACAACTAATTCATCGACATACCTTGCCCATGGAACATTAACGATTGTTCCTGATACTGTTCCATTGTCAATGGATACGTTCAGTTGTTCTTCAACGGCATAAGTGGCTTTTTCCTGAGTAACGTTAAGCCCAGTCTTTTCTAGTAGAACGTTGGCAAATGTCGTTTCTACAAACGGAATTGGTACAGCATATTTCCCAATTAAACGATATAAATTTAGTAAATCGTCTAAATCACCACCTGCACCTCCGTTTTCTTCTGATACAGCTACCGCCAGCATTTCATTATCCTGAAGAACTTGCCATACATCCTCAGCCCATTTTCCTTCTTCTACTACATCCACTTTTTCCTTGTCCACTTTATCTTTAAAAATCTTCTCGACAACATTTACAATCATTTCTTTCATTTCGCTCATTGTCCAACAACCCCTTTCGCTACCATGCCATATAACACTTCTGATGTACCACCGCGAATTGTAAAGCCTGGTGCGTGTAATGTTGATTCAGCCATAAAACGATCAATTCTGCGCTCAGCCTCAAGACGTGGATATGTACGCACGAGTAAGCGTGTAATCTCAGGAATGCTTTGCTCAAACTTCGTACCTATACTTTTGACAAGCGCTGCAGGAATGGCGACCTCTCCACCCTCTTCAAGGACCTTCGCAACCCCGATAGATAAGTTACGCAGTCCCCATAAGCGAGAAAGTACTTTTGACGCCTCCTTCATACCGGCTGCATCGCCTTGTCTCTTCAGCCCAGCGATTAACTCATCAAGTAATGGGAATGTACTTAAAATACGCTCTGGGCCGCTTCGCTCAAATGCTAGTTCGGCCAACCCTTGTTTCCATCCATTTCCAAGAGTGCCTACAACCATATTATCCGGAACAAAAACGTTATCAAAAAAGACTTCGTTAAAATGATGCTCACCCGTTAAATACTTAATCGGCACAATCGTAACGCCCTCTGCATGTAAATCGATAATTAACTGACTTAACCCATCATGCTTTTTCTCACCAAGCGGCTCAGTCCGTATAAGCGTCACCGCATAGTGTGCATCATGCGCGTTGCTCGTCCATGTTTTAGAACCATTTATAATCCAGCCGCCATCTACCTTTTCAGCACGTGTTTTAACAGATGCTAAATCCGATCCGCTGTTCGGCTCACTTAAACCAATACCAAAATAGCATTCCCCTTTAACGATTTTCGGTAAGAAAAACTCACGTTGCTCCTCTGTACCAAAGCGCATTAAAAGCGGTCCTGTTTGTCGATCCGCAAACCAATGTGCCGCTACAGGGGCACCCACAGCTAAAAACTCCTCTGTTAAAATGTAACGGTCAATTGTACTGCGTTCCTGACCACCATATTTTTTAGGCCATGTTAACCCAATCCATCCCTGTTCTCCAATCAACTTTGAAAAGGCAGGGTCACTACCACTTAACCATGAATCACATTTTGTTTTAAATGTCCCTTTAGCTAAATGCTCCTGTAAAAACGCTCGTACTTCTAAACGAAACTGTTCTTGCTCATCAGTAAATTGAACTGTCGGTAGACTAAACATGAATATCCTCCTTTTACCGTTAATCGGTAAGTGTTATTCTATATGTGTATTGTATACTGTAAAAATAATCCAAGTCAAACATTTTATTTAAATTTTTGGAATTTTTTATTTTTAAACAAAGCAAAATCGGATAAAAGAGTGACTGACTATAAGTGAGCATGCCTTAATTACCTAAGTTTTAAAGCATTTACTTTCTCCTCATAAACAGCAGCTTTCTTTCAATTCATTGTTGAACTCTTTATGAAAGAATACTTTAACAAAAAGAAAAGACTACCTCCTGTTTCTAGAAAGTAGTCTTTTCTTTAACAAATTATCCTTTACTATTACAATTGAGTCTTTATTCCCTAACTAACAATAATTAGGTTCTTCTAGCTCTATTTAACAACCATCTGTCAATTAATCAATATACCTAAAGATGATTTGAGGTAACTCCATATTAAAAACAGCCTATATCTATGATTATTGGGTAATCATAGATATAGGCTTTATATTTACTATCTTTATATGTTTAATCAACCGAAAAAATTTTTTTCAGTTCTTAACAAACCTTATGTTCATAAATGTATAAGGTTTGTTAATACTTTAATATTTCAATCTTTAACTTATTTTTATAACTTCTTATTTCATCCACTTATGTTGGAAACCAGCAATGGCTTCATATTCACTTTCAAGTGCACGAAAAACACGAATATAAATGGCAATTAAATCTTGGTAAATATCTACATTTTCATCAATAGGTTGATGGGCATGAGTAGAACCAACCCACTCTGATACAATAGAAAAATCTTCAATCTTCCCTAGAGCATACATCCCTAGGATGATAGCACCTAAACAAGAGCTCTCAAAACTTTCAGGAACAGTTACTTCTTGATTAAAGATATCCGCCATCATTTGACGCCATAACTCAGATCTAGCAAATCCTCCCGTAGCTTGGATTTTAGTTGGTACCCCAATCATTTCCTGTAGAGCTAACATAACAGAATAGAGATTTAAAATGACTCCTTCTAAAACAGCCCGAACCATGTGCTCTTTTTTATGATGCAGACCTAATCCGAAGAAGGAACCCCTTGCATTGGCATTCCAAAGCGGCGCTCTTTCTCCAGCTAAATAAGGATGGAAAATCAGCCCGTCTGAACCAGGTGAAACACGAGTCGCAATTTTTGTTAATACTTCGTAAGAGTCCATTCCAAGGCGTTTTGCTGTTTCAACTTCGGAAGAAGCAAGCTCATCCCGCACCCATCTGAACGCCATACCACCATTATTGACAGGACCTCCAACCACCCAATGATTTTCTGTTAAGGCATAACAAAAAATTCTTCCCTTCGGATCGGTAACAGGTTTATTAGTAACAGCTCGGATGGCTCCGCTCGTTCCAATTGTTACAGCCACAACCCCAGGTTCAATTGCATTTACACCTAGATTTGATAGAACACCATCACTGGCTCCTATAACAAAAGGTGTTTGGGAGGAAAGTCCAAGTTCATTTGCAAATTCCTGTTTCAGCCCAGTTAACGTAAAAGTAGTTGGGACTAGGTCTGATAGCTGCTCTTCAGTAATACCGGCAACCTGTAAAGCTTCTTTATCCCATGTTAGCTGTTCTAAATTGAACATGCCTGTAGCAGAAGCAATAGAATAATCCACAACATATCGATCGAAAAATTTATAAAAAACATATTCCTTTATACCGATAAATTTGCTTGTTTTATTAAAGACTTCAGGGTAATCAGTTCTTAACCAAGCAATTTTAGCAAGAGGCGACATTGGGTGAATTGGAGTACCAGTTCTTCTGTAAATCTCAAGACCATTCAGCTCATTTTTAATCTTTTCAGCCCATGATGTAGCCCTGCTGTCGGCCCAAGTAATGCAATGGGTCAAAGGATTCCCATTGTCATCAATGGCAATCACACTATGCATCGCCGCACTGAAAGAAACTAGTTCTAGTTGGGATGGAGCAACGGAACCTTTACGGAGTGCTCCTTTAATCGCTTCTTTTACTGCACGAAAAATTTCATCAGGATCTTGTTCCGCGACAGACGGTGATGGGCTAAAAAGTGGATATCCTGAATGGTGCGTACTAATAACGGTTCCTTTATCACCAAATAAAACTGCCTTTGTGCTTGTTGTCCCGATGTCAACACCTAAGTAATAGGATGAATGCTCCATAGATTAATCCTTTCCCTTTCTACAACAATTTCAAAAACTTTCTTTTCTTTAAAATTTAGCTTTTTCTTTTGTAAGTTTAGATTAGTTTTTAATAGTACTAGTAAGTAACAGAACAACTTATATTTTAAGCTTATTTCCACTCATACATCAAATAAACATATTCAAGATTAATGCACCGGCAAAAGCAACAAATGATAAAATCGTTTCTAATACAGTCCAGGTTTTAAACGTTTCATTAATCGTTAACCCTAAGTATTCCTTCACCATCCAGAATCCAGCGTCATTAACATGTGAAACCATAAGTGACCCCGCACCTGTGACAATAACGAGTAGCTCCAAGTTGACACCAGACATATTTGCAATAATAGGAGATACAATTCCAGCGGCAGTTGTTAAAGCAACTGTAGCTGAACCTGTCGCAATTCGAATAAGACCAGCAATAAAAAAGGCTAAAACAAGCGGAGATAGCGCTAAACTTTCAGATAAGTTACCAATTGTTTCTCCTACGCCACTGTCAATCAAGATTTGTTTGAATGCTCCGCCAGCACCAATAATTAAAAGAATTGAACCAACCGGAAGAATACACTCCTCAGTGAATTTTTTAATAGTTTTTCTATCCATTCCTTGACGGAAACCGAGAAAGTAAAAGGCTAGGAAACAAGAAATGAGCAGTGCAATAAGTGGACTGCCTATAAAGGTAAGAAACTTTTCTACAGTAGCCGAAAATCCCATGAAAGGTGCAGCAGTACCTAATATCATTAGAATAACAGGCATTAAAATGGCTAGAAATGAAATTCCAGTACCAGGTATAGAATGTTTATTTGTTGTTTCTTCTATTTTAACAAGTTCAGGCTCTCCTTGGGGAATGACTCGATTATTTGTCCACTTTGCAAACAGAGGACCACCAATAATTCCAGCAGGAATCGCAATAATCAATGAATATAGTAAAACTTTTCCAAGGTCAGCACCGTATATACCAATCGCAGCTACCGCACCTGGATGTGGCGGTACAAGACCATGTACGATGGATAAACCCGCTATAGCAGGTAACCCAATTAATAAGATGTTTTGCTTTGTTGCTTTTTGAATGGAAATCACTAACGGTAATAAAATTAAGATCCCCACCTCAAAAAATACCGGTATTCCAATAACAAACCCAGAAAGAAACATAGCCCAAGGCAATCTTTTTTCACCAAAAATCTTTACAAAATAATTGGCTATCTGCAGTCCAGCTCCAGACTCTGAAAGCATCTTACCTAAAATAGTTCCTAATGCTAAAATGCCAACTAAGTGGCCTAAAGTTCCGCCGACTCCTGTTTCATAAGCAGTTACAATTTTTTCCCAAGGCATTCCGGACATAATAGCTAAGAATAAACTAGCAATAGTTAAACTAATAAATGCATGCCATTTAAGCCAAGAAACACCTAGTATCACGATTACAATGGATAGCAGTGTTATGATTAACAGATATGCGTCCATAAAAAGATGCCTCCTCTAATAAATAAAATCCAAACAGTATGTTATTTTGTTAAACATTTTAATAAAGCCCCTTTTTTCCGTTTCATAACCTGGCTTTCAAGTAGAACGAGTATATTTTTCTTAGTATATCGCCATACCAGGTTAATCAAATGGATTCCCCCCTATAAGTAAGCTACTGATTCTATATGCTTTTTCGGAGAAGCAAACGATTGCGCTATGTATATTCAGTTAACCCGACAATTCTATTTGGTACACTACCGTCAACATGGTTTAATACAATTAGATGGAGTTCACTTGATTCACGCAAAGAGGGGGGAACCATCCTAAATAATTAGACCCCGGCCTCTTTTAGTTATGTAGCATGTTGTGCGCTACTTTTTCAAATTCGGATAAATAATCAACTTCACTCTGTTATACAAGTAAACGTACATTTGCATAACCAAAAGAGACTATCATTCTTCCTCACCCTTGTTACACCAACTCTTGCAAAATTACTTTAAAAACCCTAGACGTTAGCATACCGAAACTTTCATCAAAAATTAAATATTATCTTCAGAACTATCATCTGTATTTACCTTTAACTATTTCGTAAATTCTTGTACCTTGTTTCTCAGGCTTTTTCCACTGCGTGCCCGCCAAATTCATTACGTAAAGCAGCTACTACTTTTCCATTAAAAGTATCTGTATCTAAAGAACGATAACGGGATAGTAGTGACAGAGCAATCACAGGTATTGATGTTTGCAAATCTAAAGCTGTCTCAAGTGTCCATTTTGCTTCACCTGATGAATGCATGACTCCTTTAATTCCATCAAGCTTCGCATCTTTAGAAAAGGCGTTCTCCGTTAACTCCATTAACCATGAACGAATAACGGATCCATTATTCCAAACTCTCGCTACCTTCTCATAGTCAAAGTCGAATTCACTTTTTTCTAATACCTCAAAGCCTTCGCCAATGGCAGCCATCATGCCGTATTCAATACCATTATGAATCATCTTTAAGAAATGTCCGCTGCCAATTTTCCCTCCATATAAATAGCCATTTTCTACAGCTGTATCACGGAAAAGCGGTTCAACAACTTCCCAAGCTTCTTGGTCACCGCCAATCATGTAACAAGCTCCATGACGAGCTCCTTCCATTCCGCCTGAAGTTCCAGCATCCATAAAGCGAACCCCTATTTCCTTTAATTCATTGTATCGACGAATGGATTCTTTATAATGGGAATTACCTGCTTCAATCACAATATCGCCTTTTTCCAACAATGGAGTAATATCACTTAGAACGGAATCTACGACAGTGTGTGGAACCATCATCCATATTACTCTAGGTTTTGCTAATGACTGTACTAATTCTTCTAAATTAGATGTTGCTTGAGCTCCTAATTTATTCATTTCTTCTACTGCCTTTGGATTTAAATCATATGCAACAACTGAATGATTGTGATCTAACATATTTTGACCTAAATTCAATCCCATTTTCCCTAAACCGATTAATCCGACTTGCATATTTTTATTCACCTCTAAAACCTGCATATTTTTATTTACCACTAAATTGTATTATCCACTTTTTCTATTTGCTTATTCTTAATGTAGAAGCACTTACTTACCGTCAGGGGGGTAAAGGGACAGATTTACTGTCCAAAATTGCGGGAGAAACACCGTTCTGTCTACTTTCCTCAAGCCAAACAGAAAGAAGGCTTCCCGTCAATTCGAAAATTATCGAGAAACCTTCTAAATTTGAGCAAGATGTTAGCATATAGCTTTTTCATCCTACACAAAAATCCTTAAGTCTGTCAAGGATTTGAATTTATGGGCAGATTACACCATGCCGTGCAACCAGAATTCAGCATTAAGCCCCGCAAAGATTTCACTCATTTCCCCCAATACCTTATGACTCCGTCTACTTGTCCAAATTTTGATAAATAGAAAAAAACGTCTATCTGCACGTAAAAAAAGAGGCTTCTCATAAGTTTGCGCAACTCATAAGAAACCTCTAATTTAAGGAGAGAAATGTTAGCAACATGCTAGCATTTTTCAACGTACACCGAGAATACTATGATTGGTAGTACCATCCCTATCATTCCGAAATATCCTGTTCCTGTTGTAACAGTTGAAACCACCATCATGAGTAGGACTGGCCACTCTCTGCCACGCCGTGGTTCTCCAAGGCTGCTTCCTGCAGCAATTTTTTTCTGTAAACAATCCTGGAGAGAGATACACTTACTTCATAAAGCACAAGCAATGGCACAATCACCAGAACATCGGAAATTAAATCCGGGGGAGTGATTAGAACGGATATAACAATCAGGCAAAAATACGAAATCCTCCTCGCCTTGGCCAGCCTAATTGGATTAAGAATCCCCAGTCTCGTTAAAAACATGACAATGAGCGGCATTTCAAACAGAAACCCAAACGGCAATGTAAGGTTAATCATGAATCTGAAATATTTTTCAGCCGTAAACATCGTTTCAAATTGCCCTGCTGACAGAGTGGTTAAAAATCCGAGCACAATTGGAAACAGCACGAAATATCCAAATGAAATCCCTAAAATAAACAACAGGAATAGTCCTGGAATAAACCTTAAAGTAACCTTACTTTCTTCAGGATTCAGCGCCGGTGCTACAAAGCGCCAAGTCTGGTAAGCAGCGACCGGAATAGTTGCTGCGATTGCAAATACTGCAGCAATCATCATGTAAACCCAAAGGATGTCACTTGGACCAAGGATGGCCAGTTTCCCATTAAGATCCCTTATGAGCCACTGATAAATATCTTGGACAAAAATAAAACTGATGATTAGAAAAGCAATAAATGCGAGTAACGTCAAAATGATTCGCCGGCGAAGCTCCTCTAAATGATCAGCCAGATTCTGCTCTTTGTTTTTCATTCCAGAAGCCTCCTTTTGAAAAGCGCAAGCTCCCTAGTCAGCGGCATATCGCCTGAGGATCTCCACAACCGGAATAAAGGAAACACGAAGAGCTCAAGCCGTTCGATGTTGACTTATCGTAGGGCGGAGAGCGAAGGACATTAGCCGCTAGGGCGCTGGAACTGGACAATTCTCAAAATCAAAATTTATACTTTCATATTATCCAAAGAAAGAGAGCGGACGGGCGGCGCCGCCAGCTCTCTTTCTATTAATTTTCCTTTTTCAAAGCGGTTAACTCAGGCCTTTTCGCCTCCTCTTTGTTATCATCAGATACTAATTCCTTTGCAGCACTTTTAAATTCGGTTAATGTACGGCCAAATGCACGGCCGATTTCCGGCAGCTTGGAAGGTCCGAAAATAATAAGAGCGATAACGAGTACTAAAATTAACCCTGGAATACCAATATTGGAAAGCATTTAGGTTCACCTCCCTTTCTTAAGAAAATGGCAGTTAATTGGTATTGCAGCGTTCTTTCTGCCATTTCCCCTGTTCCTTCATGTTCTGCTTAAGTTTAATTAGAAACTGCTTCGCGTTTGCTTTTTTTCTCCATTTGCTTCTGATGCGCGCGGTCATGGGCACGATGACGGTCTTCTTCCACTTCACTAGACATTTGGACACCCATAGGCACCGTAGTAGTAGCTACTTCCTTCAGACCTTGCTGATTTTTTTGAAAAACAAATGATGCTCTTGTGGAGATATCGGCTCCAGGCTTGGTCACGAATGGAACAACACGATAATCGGCACGCCATTGTTCCGGAGTGACCTGGCAGCGAACGTAACCGCGGTAATTATTAAAGAATTTGATGTGCGGGTTGTCCGATAAAGTTTTCGCCGTATCTGCACGCACATCTGAGCCATCTCCTCCTGATGTGATTGAGGTTCCGACAAACTCCGCTCCAAAAATGGGGGCCTCCGGATTGTTGTAATCAGTCGTCAGGTTCGAAGCCCAACTTGCATGGACATCTCCAGTTAGAACAATTATGTTGTTGATGTCTCTGCCGGCAACAAAGTTGGTAATATGCTGGCGTGCGGCCGGATAACCGTCCCAGGAATCCATGCTGAATTTTGGTGCTGTGCTGGATCCTGATTTACGCTCTGCAAAGAAAATTTGCTGGGCAAGGACATTCCATTGAGATTTCGAGTTTCCCAGATTATCGAGCAGCCATTTTTCCTGCTCTGGCCCGAGAAGAGTCCGGTTTGGATCCAAGGATTCCGCTGTATGTGCTTTCGATCCATCTCCATTTGCTTGATCATCACGGTATTGACGAGTGTCAAGAACATAGAAATTTGCCAAATCACCGTAGCTGAAATCACGGTATAATTGCATGCCGCCATCGTGAGGCAATGAAGACTTGCGCAGCGGCATATGCTCGTAATAGGCCTGGTAAGCAGCGGCACGGCGCTTGATAAATTCTTCAACAGATTGGTCTTTTTCAGGAATAACATTGGCATAGTTGTTCTCTACTTCATGGTCATCCCAAGTCACGATCCACGGGAAAGAAGCGTGTGCAGCCCTAAGATGTTCATCTGAACGATACTGGGCATAGCGGTTGCGATAATCTTCAATCGTAATGATTTCATCGCCACGATGAGCACGCACATTGCCTGTTGGCGATAGATATTCGTTTGTACCGTATTCATATATGTAATCTCCGAGATGGAACACTAGATCAAGATCCTCTTTTGCCATATGCTTGTACGCCGTATAATAGCCGTGCTCAAACTGCTGGCAGGAAGCAAAAGCAAACGTCATGCTGGCTACGCTGGCGCCAGGCGCTGGAAGGGTTTTTGTTCTTCCAACAGGGCTAAGTTCATTTCCGCTCTTGAAACGGTAATAATATACGGTATTCGCCTTCAGACCGCTTACTTCAAGGTGGACAGAGTGTGCAAGGTTTGGGGAGGCATGTTCTGTTCCCCGTTGAATGATGTTGCGGAAGTTTTCATCGGTCGCGAGCTCCCATTGGACCGGAACGATATGAGACGACATTCCCCCGCCGTTTAACGGATCCGGAGCCAGCCTTGTCCACAATACAACACTGTCAGATAACGGATCACCAGAGGCGACACCAAGCGTAAAAGGATATTCCTTGAAAACCGGAGCAGCCTCTACCTTAAATCCCCCCATTGAATTTGCGATAGCCAGTCCCAGGGACAATCCCGCAACCTTTCCTGCACCTTGAAGGAAGCTGCGACGGTCAACATTCTTGTTCAAATTTTCTTGAGTAAACTTTCTCACTAATTCGTCCAAAGATCTCTCATTCGTCATGATTCTTTTCTCCTCTCGGATTGAATTTCTTAACCACGACGTTGATTATAGTGAATATTTGTTAATTGACTGTGAAGATTTGTAAATAAAGGAGTTAGCCTGATAGTAAAGGATAATAAAATAGTAGATTGGGCTTTCAGCTTATAAGAGGATATTTTTCACAAAAACAGGTAACCAACTTGCTGTTCAACGGGAATTTCCCCCGATTATTGGCAGTCTTTTTTTCCTGTTTTTTTTAATGTTTTCTTCAAAGGAAATTTACAAACTGGAATGCTTTCCATCCGTTTCACTAGTGCTAAATCATTACTAAAGAAATCATACAAAAAAGATCTACTCCAAATAGAGTAAATCTTTTCGTGTCATAAGCGGATATTACATCATGCCGCCCGTAAGATGAGAATGTGTAATATCGTTAACGTTGTGTGCAGAAAGTGCGGTATATCAAGTTTTTTCTGAATATGAGGTGTAACATCTTTAACGAAAGTTCACCTTTTTCCACTTGATTGCGTTAGCAACATGTTAGCATTTTTCAACGTACATTCAGCAGTACACAGCTGCTTATTTTCCAGAAAAAGTAAATTGGATGAAAAGAAAGTCTTGACAATCTTCATACTTGAAAACTACGACGCTATTTATACAACAATAGTGAATTAGAAAAATGCTTTAATACTTGCTAGGACAGTGAGTACACCTACAACAATGACAAACACATTACTCATTTTCCCTCTGTATTTAGCTAGTACAGGTACTTTACGGATTGTATACATTGGTAATACACATAGGATAGCAGCAACTAGCGGACCACTGAGGGTATCAATGAGTCCAAGAATACTTGGATTTGCATAAGCAACATACCAGCATGTTAATACGACAAAAACAAGGATCATTGTCTTAACTGTTTTTTCTTTTACATCTTTTCCGCGTGCTTTACTATACTCGATAATCATGTCACGCATTACCTCGTATGCTCCCACATAATGGCCAAGGAAGGACTTTGTTATGGCCACAAAAGCAATGATAGGAGCTGCCATAGTAATAATAGGCGAATTAAGCTCATTAGCAAGATATGATAATATTGACAAGTTCTGTTCTTTTGCCATTACAAGATCATTTGGAGTCAAACTCAAGACACTGCTCCAAACAAAGAATATAACAACTGAGAATGTCATTATATAACAAACTTTTTGTATTTGAGCACTTTTGGCGTCAGTAGCTTCTATTCCATAGGTTGCTCTCTGTTTCATAACAAATGACGATATTATAGGAGAGTGATTAAACGAGAATACTATGATCGGTAGTATAATCCATATCATTCCGAAATATCCTGTTCCTGTTGTAACAGTTGAAACACTTGAAAAACTAAGCATTGACGTATTCCACTGTGGAATCAAAGATATTGCGATAAAAAGCAGAGAAGCTATGAAAGGATAGACTAGCATACTCATTATCTTTACAGTGATATCTTGACCAAAATTCAATATAACTATAAGACCGAGTACTAATACAAGCGATAGAATGGCCCTTGGAGGCTCTTTCATGTGCAATTGATTCACGATGAAACTACTTGCTGTATTTGTAAGTGCAACCGAATACATCAGCACTATTGTGTAAATGGAGAAGAAATATACGATATTAAAAATTATACTTGCCTTTTTTCCAAAATACTCTCTTATCGTACCTGTAATCCCCTCTTCAGCAGAATTGGAAGCGTATATTATTTTAGCAAGTGCCCTATGCGAATAATACATTATAGGAAATGCAAGTATGGTAATTAACAGTAATGATAATAAACCTCCTGAACCTGCATTAATAGGTAAAAAGAGTACTCCTGCTCCGATTGCTGTTCCAAAGAGGCTCAATGCCCAGGTAGTATCTTGCTTATGCCATTTTTCGGGATCTAGATATTTTTCATTTATTACTGCAGTATCTTCAGCATGTAATTCTATTTTTTTAGCAGTATTCCCATGCATCGGTAATTCCTCCTTGTATCCTATTCTTAGGCCTCTTTTTAAGGCTTAAACCATTCCTGAAAAGTGAATTACTATATTCTTACTACCTTTTTTTATTGAAATAACCCTCCTAATATATTCATATTAAAATAGTCACTTGTAAAAAAATAAAAAAGCCCCAAGATACACCGGAGCTCGACTTCAGATAGGTAGATAATGGGGATAAAAAATGAATTTATCTCCATACTTATATACACAATCTCGTAGTCAAGCTATTTATGGTAGCTTGGTAGAAACTTTTGGGCCATATTCCCAGGATTATACGAGAACCGTATTTAATTTTTACTAACACATAGTAACACCAGAAATCCCAACCGTCAATAAAACACGAATATTTTCCTACCTAACTAAACATAATGTTCGGTAATTGTGCGAGTAGTGTGAATTTTTAATAAAATCATCATCTCGAAATATTATCCTGACTAACCATTAAGTCCCTATATATTTTTAGGCCTTTTTATGTTGAAAATATACTAGTGGATAACTTTTTAGGAAAATAACGAAGGCAACAATGGAAAGAGGTATAATGGAAAACGCGGAATTAGTCATTTCTGATTTTGACGGCACTTTATACGAGGGATACAGATCATTTCGTTTATTATTCGGAACAATTAAAAAACAGCTGCCAGAAGATGTACAGCTCCTTTTTACAAAAGAATACAGAAAGATAGTATCTAGAGAACATGTTGTCCCGGCTAATTTTATGTATACCCAGCACGGGAGACTTTTAGGGTCCCAAACTGTGCATGTAACCAAAAAATAAAAAGGCTTCTCATCAATTTGTACCAATTAATGAGAAGCCTAAAATTATATACATTACTTTATCATTTCACATTTTTCTAGCTAGGAAACCTTTACTTACAAGAGGATTTCCGGGCAGATTACATCATGCCGCCCATTCATTTTTGTATTGAATAAGGAGAAATACCTTTTAAATATTAACCTTATATAAAGATTTGGGCTCCATTTAACTTAATAAAAAGCAATAATATTAAAATAAGCCGAGGACAAATCAGAGGACAAAAATCCCCCTTTCATTGTCCTCCTTTATCTCGTAGCTCAAATACCCACAAAATCATGGACCAACTGATTTATAGTTTTCTTGTAAAACCTACTCCATCAAACGTTTTGTTACACCAGCTCTAAGATCTTCTCTTACAGCATCATCCAAATAGGATTTAGCCATATTACTTAGGATTCCCGCGACTCTTGGATAACTAAATTCGAGTGCTTTGACCCAATTCTCGTACTTTTCGGTCAACTTCCTCTCGTCGTCCCCACCTGTTCCACAGCCAAGCTCTATTGCCGACTCACGAACCTTTTGAACCCATTTTACAATCCTGGCCGGGTCTAATTCACCTTCGCTGTTATGACCGGGAATGGCTGATATCTTCTCCAAAAGACTATAAGCCGCCCCTGTAAGCCACTCTTTGGCCTACAGTCCCCTTGCTCAAGGAGGCTCTTTAAGAAGACAGCTTTTAAACAATCCACTATTCATGATATTGCTGACAAATACAATGTCCAACCATTACAAATCGCTATTGCTTGGACCATCCGTTCGAATAACGTCATCGCTATTCCAAAAGCGGTTCAAGATGAACATGTTTTAGCAAATGCTGAAGCAGCAACAATTGAGTTTACTGAAGAAGATCTCAGTAGAATTGATCAAGTATTTCCTAAACCTACTAGGAAAATGCCATTGGATATTATATGAAAATTCACTTTAAAAAAGGACTCTTGTTGGAGTTGCTGACAATCTAATAGGAATTTCAAAAAAACTGTGTAGAATTTATTCCATACAGTTTTTTTATCGGGGAAATTTAATATCCTTATCTAAGTATTTTGGCATCAAAACGCTATTTAGTTAATTTTTGTTTAATGTTAATCGTTAAAAAGAGAAAAGGGACATACAAATATATAAAATAGAAGCCGACAGATGAGTATAAATCAACTAATCGTTCTATCTGTTTATGGCTCTCTAATACATTAGAGAACAAAAAGAATAAAAAGAGGCAAATGAATAAGCTGATACGTTGTTTGATATTTACTAACTTTTTGAGTCCGCGGCAGACTGCCCATAGATGCTGGCAAATATGAGGCAATACGACAAGGAACAATAAGGAAACGACAATATATTCAACTCTTTCTATGAAAGGCATTTCCGCAATTTTAAGTAAAGTTAAGGTCGGCCAAATCGTATGTTTGAGATGCTCTTCATTAAAGAAAACAAAAGTAATGATTGTTATGGAAAGGTATAGGAAGATTGTAAACAAAACCCCGAAATGAGCCCATTTTTTTGATTTTTCAGGATTCTTGATAAATGGATAGAACATGAGTAGAGTCTCAAAGCCAAGAAACTGAAACACCATCTTTTTAGATGATCCTAATATTTCATTAACCGAGTGATTAAAAAGAGGCAGTAAATGATTGAATTGGGCAAATTCTAAGGAAAAGACTAAAAGAGGAAACAGAAAAACAAAAGGTATAACTGTTCCCCAGAAACACATCCCGGTAATCACACGAAACCCACTGGAAACAATGTAATAAAGAAGGAATAGAAAAATCACGCTTATTTGCCATGTCTTCATTAAAGGAAACATCCAAGCTTGAACAACATCAATATAAGCACGGAAAACAATCAATCCCACTACAAAAAAATAGATGATGATAAAAACGTTTAATAACCCGCCAATCCATTTCCCAAAGCAAAATTGATGGATATAAATGATATCGTTATTAGCAATTGTAAGAATACGATATATCATCCAAACTAAAACATGAATGCTTATACCGGATAATAGGACGGAAATCCATGCATCGTAACCGGCACTCTTTATAATATCTCTTTGAAAACTCAGGATTCCCACACCAATAATATTAGAGTAAATCAGAAAGAAAACGAAAAAAGGAGATACTAAAAATCGTTCATCGGTTAAAGTTTGCACATTATTCCCCTCCTCTTCAAAAATGAAATCCTTACTCTCCGACACCTATTTGTATAATATTCACCTTTGTATTGACTGTAGTTTTAAGATGTGGATACATATCCTGAAACCGGCTATAATTCCACTTTCTTGATTTTGCTCTAACCATTTCTCCAAACCCGATTGGATCTACTTGGTATTCTTGAAACAACGAGATTAATTGCTGGACTTCTTCATTAAAGTGTTTATTCAAAACATTTTCTATTTTTAGGATATCTTTATTTACGGTTACATTAAGCCAAGGCGGGACATCTTTTATCTGAGTATTCATCGTTAAATCGATAGATATGTTCGGAACTTGACCGATTTGACTAATTGTATAATGAGCTTTTGCATCCAGATTTTTCAATGAAATAAAACCATCCTTTTTATTTTCATTGATTTTGATGTAATAGCGTCCATTTTTGGCTCCATCAATTAGCATTTTTACAATAAATGACTGATTTAAACTAATATGATTTATATACTTGCCATTCTTAAATAAAGCTAATCCATTAATGTGGGCTCTTCCCTCCTCTATGGTAAAGTAAGGCAAATACGGATCTTTACCTTTATCGTAAAAATTTTCCAAAAATAGGTGTAAATTCATTTTGGGCAACTTTCCATTCTGTATATTCTGATTAATTTTTTCGCTTAAATGGAAAGGAAAGTTTGTATGTTCACCTGATATTAATATATCTTCTGCTGTATGTTCGGCTATACCCAGCTGCACTCGACTTCCCACAATCGGATCCCGTTTAAGGCTTTCTATAACCGGATTAATCCCTTGTTCCGCAAACTTCTTGCCGAACAATACTAAACGTAATTGGCCTATTTCGATTGAATGCGCAGACTTTGTATTCAATCTCGGGAGGATATCATCATACGAAGGAGATTTTGTCGTCAAGATATTTAATTTGGTTTGTCCTTTTTCTTTGAACGTAGGATAGATAGCCGTACCCTTGATTTCATCCTCATGCTGATCATAACCAATCGATTCGATAATCTGAACTTGATCAATAGTCCTTTCATTCTCGCACCCAGTTAGGAACACAATGAAGCTAACCGCAAAGAAAAAACGTGAGTTCATACCTCACCTCGTCTATTATTTTCTGATCAATCATCAAAATCGTTTTTCTTTTTGATCTGGTCACTTGGATGATATCTCCAAAGTGATCGAGGTCGTAAATAACTTGGTCTTTTTGAAGTGGCATTATAGGACGAACGTATAATGCTATCCGCAAAATCTTTACGCCTAAATGGATATAAGGGAACGGTATAGGGTGTACCTAATGATTCTAAACGTGTCAGATGAACGATCAAAAAGCTTATTCCTAAAACAATCCCTAATCCGCCCCATATGGATGCTAATATAATCAAAGGAAAACGTAAAAAGCGTATGGTGTTCGACATTTTATAAATCGGTGTAGTAAAAGAAGCCAAAGCAGATAGGGCAACAATAATAAGCAACACATTGCTTGTAAGTGCTGCTTCAACAGAGGCCTGGCCTATTACGATGCCACCTACGATTCCCAGCGTTTGTCCCACCTTAGTAGGTAACCGTGCTCCAGCTTCACGTAAAAGTTCAATCGTCAATTCCAAAAAAAGTACTTCTAATAACGGTGTAAACGGAACGTTATTACGTGAAAAGATAAGGGGACCGAGTAACACTCTTGGAATCATTTCATAGTGATATGTCAAAACAGCTATGTATATAGAGGTTGCAAAAACTGAGAAAAACACACTAAAGATACGTATCAAACGAAAAAAAGACGCAATAATCCAAGGTAAATAGTAATCTTCAGGCGAAACAAAAAAATCCAGTAATGTGGAGGGGCCCGTGACGGCATAAGCCGATCCATTACTAAAAACAGCTACTTGTCCGCTAATCAAAGCAAAGACCGTTCTATCAATACGTTCCGTGGATAGAAGTAGCGGAAAAGGTGTTAAGGAATTATCGGTTATGATTTGATGAAGCTGAGAGGAATCAAAAACCACATCAAAATCGATATTTTGTAATCGTTGAGTCATCGTTTGAATATGCTGCTCATTTGTAATCCCTTCAATATAAGCGATGATGACTTTAGTATGTGACATAGACCCTATGTGAATGTCTTGGATAATTAAATTAGGTGTACTGATTTGCTGCCTTAGTAAATGTATATTGATATCGACATTTTCAACAAATCCGATTTGAGGTCCTATGACGCTGAACTCATTTTCAACGTTATTTTGCTCACGCAACCCAACTTTGTCATTGGCTAAATTAATTAAAGCACACTTATAATCATTTTCTTTCATTTGCAGAATAGCATACCCTTTAAGGAATTTCGATTCGATCACTTCGATGTTGTCTGTAATCAAAATATCTTCAATGGGAATCGTATTCCTAATATCCTCAATGTTCTTGATGTGACCAATATTAAAAGACGGTTCTTGAAAAGCATATAATACTTTGCACTGAAATTGTTCTAGATCAATTAGTGTGTTGTAGTAAGAAAGGATGAAATGTCCTGTTTTATTTATAAGTGAAAGTTGCCTAAAATCACTGGATTTTTTTGCTTTAGTAAATAAATGGTTAATATCTTGAGGACCTATTGCTTGTTTCTCAATTTTTTTTTTAAAGAACCGTTGTTTAAAGGACATATAATCACCTCATCACTTAGAGCCACTCATGGTTATCTATATTATGGTGAAATTTATATTCAAATATACTTTTTGACTAAAAAGTTTACTATCTCTTCTTCAAATTTGGATAGATGCTTTTGGTATTCCAGAAGCATTTTTATATACATTTCCATGCTTAAAATATGGCTTTGGTACAGATTTTCCCTAAAGGGATTTTGGCTTGCGTCAGCTAAAAGGGCTATTGCTTTTGTATTAGCCCACATTGATGGAGCTCCTTGGACATAACTTTTTTATTGTGTTATTCGCCTGCTTCCAAGAGACTTTGAGATGTAGGAAATTCAAGTAAGGTGAGGAGAGAGAGACAACAGAATATAAGTCCCAAAAAACTCCTCTATATACTGGAAACACTTGATCCAAGACGGCTTGGAATTGCAGTTTTGTTTGCACATATATCCCCGTAATATTTTTGTGCTGCCTGGTCAGGTTTCGAAGGTTCAAGAGCTGGATTCCGCGTTTTTTATAAGGTTCCAAATCCTCTTTGTAATACATCCCGCAGAGATGATTGGTATCAATTATATCTGTCTTTACCTTTCTAAAACTTGAACTCTTTGCCCGATAAGAGACTAAAGGGTTAACAATCTTTTAAACTTTTTATTATTATAAATTCTTCTTGTGTCAACCCTTCTATACCCGCACACTCCTTTACCTGATCTTTTAATCGAGCAACTCTTATTCAAATATTCTTCAAGAATAAGATTGATAATTTTAGTTTTGATTCTTTTTTTCTATGTATTAACTTTGAAATATAGTCCACTTCTTCTTCGAACTTTGCAGCTAAATCCCATATTAAATGCATATAATTCTTATTTTATGCTCAGTTTAAAATCAACCATATTACCCCGAACTACATAAGAATCAGCTTTTTGATTGTTTATACCATACTGTTTAGGCCTTTCCAAAAATGGGGTCTTATTTGTATTGCCATAATTGAAAAAGTGGGAAACAACTACTCAAAAAACAACGAAATTAACGAAATAAAAGAGGAGGGCCCATCTCTATATCATTCCAAATATCCAAAAATATATAAAATTCGAATGAAAGAAAAAAACTGACTCAATAAAGTCGTCTTTAACGACCTTTTGAGTCAGCCCCCCAGTATCACCCAACATAGGTAAGTCTTTCACCATTTTTGAATACTTTTTTAATCGTGCCACCGCCAAGGCATTCTTCTCCTTGATAGAATACAGCCGATTGTCCCGGTGTAATCGCTTTTATTGGCTGATGGAAAAGCACCTGTACTTGATCATTTTCCAAAAGGCGGACAGTCACTTTATGATTTTCTTGACGATAACGGAATTTAGCTGTGCATTCAAATTCCTGTGGTTTCTCTATATTGGATACCCAGCTGACTTCGTCGGCAATAATGGAATCAGAATATAGTTTTTCATGATGAAACCCTTGTCCAACATAAAGAACATTACGCTTTAAATCTTTTCCGATCGCAAACCAGGGTTCACCTGAACCGCCAATTCCCAGTCCATGGCGCTGGCCAATAGTATAATACATTAATCCATCATGCGTACCCTTAACTTCACCATCAAAGGTTTCCATCTTCCCATTTTTAGCAGGAAGATAATTGCTTAAGAAATCTTTAAAATTCCGCTCGCCAATGAAGCAAATTCCGGTACTGTCTTTTTTCGTTGCAGTCGCAAGGCCTGCTTCCATGGCAATTTCACGAACTTTGGATTTCTCAAGTTCACCTATCGGGAACAGTACTTTGCTGAGCTGTTCCTGTGATAATTGGTTAAGAAAATAGGTCTGGTCCTTATTTTGATCAATCCCCCGAAGCATTTTATATTCCCCATCACGATAAACAACCCGAGCATAATGACCTGTTGCCACATAGTCAGCTCCAAGGTTAATCGCATGCTCTAAAAAGGCTTTAAATTTAATTTCTTTGTTACACATGACGTCTGGATTAGGTGTTCGGCCAGCTTTATATTCCTCTAAAAAATAAGTAAAAACCTGGTCCCAATATTGTTTTTCAAAATTAACAGCATAGTATGGAATTCCTATTTGATTGCAGACGCGAATGACATCATCGTAATCTTCAGTAGCCGTACAAACTCCATTTTCATCTGTATCGTCCCAGTTTTTCATAAAAATACCGATAACATCATAGCCTTGCTGTTTTAAAAGAAGGGCTGCAACCGATGAGTCCACACCACCAGACATTCCAACAACAACTCTTATATTTTTTGGATCCTTTGTTGCCAATTCTATCACCTCGACTTTCCGTGTAAACATACTTTAAAAGATTTATTTTCTTAAGCGCCTCACACACAATGCTTGCGGTTTCATGGGCAGCTTCGACAATCTGTTCATCTGTCGTGTTGAAACCAAAACTAAACCGAATGGAATTGATCAAACGCTCTGAATCTTTCCCAAACATTGCCACAATCACATGTGAAGGTTCAACTGATCCTGCTGTACAAGCTGAACCGCATCCGTATGAAAAAAGGCCTGATGTTCTGCCAGTATCTGGCCAATTTCTGCAATTGGCTGTAGTGTTCCGACTTCATTGTTGCCATACATGACAGAAACGAGAATTGTATCATCCCTTAAAGCAGCCTTAAAATCATCTAAACGAATTCTGCCTGTTTCATCTACTGGCAAATAGGTAACTTCACATCTTTAATGGCATCCCTAATTCGAATCCAAAGCTCCCTTTTTTGCCTGCCCCTCTACGCTAACAAATTATTTAAATATTCAGGTCAATGCTTTACTTAGCGGAAACTTTGGCTTGAACCTCAATTTTTACATCTGCTTTTTTCAATAGATTTCCCACTTCGCATCCCTTTTCTGCCGCTTCTGCAGCTCTTTGTGCTGATTCGATCTGTTCTTGATTTGCATCAGAAGATAAAACAATATGTGGATAATGCGTAATTTTAAACTCATTATCAGCAATGTTGGCCTCAGAATCCACCGTAAGCTCCACTACAGGTAACTTTCTACTTTCGAGCACAAACACAAGAGTTGCTGTATAACAAGTTGTCACAGATGAAACAAGTATCTCTTTTGGATTTGCTCCATCCCCGCTTCCTCCTATGGATGCAGGTATTGCAATTTTTGTTTCAAGGAAGTTTGCATTAAGCGTTCCATTCCCTTTTACTCCGTCATTCCAAACAGCGTTCACATTTACTTTCATATTAGCCATGTTTAACACTCCTCAAAAAGTAAAAATATATTGGATAATCGCAAATTTTTCACGAAAAATGAATATTTCCAAACACGTTGTAATTTAATTTAAAAAATCTATATATAATTTGTATAAGTTTTAATGTACCCCATCAACAAGCTGATTGATTGAGTTTAACTTGGAAGAAAGCTCAATAAACCATGCTTCATCCCCCGTTGATAATGCCAAGTCTATTAGAAATAGAATTTGTTGCTTGTTTACCGCCTTAGAAAGTGGCAGTTTCCTAACATTTTTACTTAAAATCGGAATTGTTTTGCCAAGCGTTTTACGATTGTCACTCGTAGCAACCGTTACTTTAACAACTCCATCCAGAATACTCTGTGACTCAATATAACCAATTATTAATTCCCCATCCCCTGATTTTCCCTTAATCCAATCACCTGTTTTCAAAACGGAATTACCATTCGTCAACATCCTTTTTCACCTTCTTAAGTTATTTTTGTATTTTATGAATGTAATCAAGAAAGAACCTTTTTTTAAGCTACAGTCATCGGGGATATATCACCTAGATGAATCTGTAATATTTTTTATTACATTTAATAAAAAGAAGTTTACGGCCATCAGTCACAGCCGCTATTTTGTTCTTGATTTACAAGATCGACAACTTCTTTAATTGTATAGTTCTTTAAATATTCACCCAAATGTTCTTCCGCACCTAAGAAAATTGTAAATAATACTCTTTTCATATTCGCTCCCACAATACACTGTTCATTTGAATCAGGACACCTAGGCTGCAAAGCACCTTCAGAGGTTAACATATATATATCCCAAAGATTAACTTCACTTAGCTCTAGAGTAAAAATAAATCCGCCGCCGGTTCCTTCTTTTGATTTTATAAATCCATGTTTTTTTAACAAGCTTAGCACTTTACGAATGCGTACTGGGTGGACACCAGCACTCTCTGAGATACAATCACTTGTTGACATACGGTCCGGTTGCAACGCAAGATAAGTTAAACTATGAACGGCAAGTGTAAAATCACTATTCATGGCCTGCCTCCTTAGAAATCAACACAGCTAATCAGCTTTTTGCTTTACATATAGCTTCTGCATCTTTTTTTAAAATCAATCAACATAGTGTAATAATAAACATTACAGTTTTTCTTGTCAAGTATCTAATTAGAAGTGTTGTATCAACTCTTAACCATGAATAAGGAATTCCAGGCGTCCTGTAAGCTTTACGAATCACGTTCTCTTCCTTAAAGGTGCGTAAATAAATTTGCGTGTTTTGAAATTTTTGTATAAGTAAGTTTAAAAATCCCATTGTTTTATAACTTGTTCTTCTGCTAACTGTTTTATTTTTTCCAATGTCATTTCTTTATTTACAATGACATTGGTTTGATAATTTTTATCTTTATAATTAACTGTAACGAATACTTCAATCATCACTTTCTTCCTCCTTCCGAAATAATATTAATTGGCCACTTTTTTCCATTCGACGTTCGAAAATGTGCGAAGTCTTCGAGGCAAAAAACTGCGGATATCTTCCTCGTTATATCCAACCTGTAATCTTTTTTCGTCTTGGATAATTGGCCGGCGCAACATTTGAGGGTACTTGATTATTAATTTATAAAATTCATTAAGCGGAAGAGATTCAATATTTACATTTAATTCCTGGAATGTTTTTGATTTAGTTGAAACAATGTCATTAGTCCCATCTTCAGTCAAGCGAAGAATTGATTTAATCTCATCGACTGTAAGGGGATTGGATAATATGTTTCTTTCAATATACTCAATATGATGTTCTTCAAGCCAAGCTTTTGCTTTTCGGCAAGAAGTACAACTTGGTGTCATATACAGATTAACCATACTTATACACACTCCTTCATATTATTCAGCTCATTTCCTATCGGCTATACTGTAAATTTAAACATTACAGTTAGTGAAGTCAACTGTAAATTTATGGATTAGGTATCAGAACGCATTAGAGTTTGTAACTTTTAAAAATTACTGTACTTAAACTAGCCTCTTGAATGAGATACTGGATAATAATGAAAGGGATGGAAAACATAATTAAATAATAAGTTTGATTCTGACAGAAGAGAAGTGACGTTAATGAATGAAAAAGGAAAAAGGAAAAAATAAAACCCTTTTCCTCGAAGCTGTGTTCATTCTTGTTCTATTATCAGGGTGTGGTAATGACCGAATTATCGATAAAATTCAAATCATTGATACACTAGCTTATGATAAGAAAAGAGACAAAATCGAAGGAATGGTGATCTATCCTCTCTTCAAGGAAAAAGGGAAAACCGTATTAAAAGATTTCAAAACTTTTTCCACTACGTTTGAGGACATCCTTCAAAGATTGGAACGCTTAGCCGGTTGAAATTGGAAAATTAGACTTGGTTTTGTTCGATAAACATTTTGCAAAAAAAGGAGTCGCTGAAGCTTTAATAAGTCTCAGTAAAGACCCGACTGCCGGGAGTCGTATGCAGATCGATATAGCCAATCCTTCGGCTCAAGAGATTTTAACGTCAAGTGAAAAAGTCCAGCTTCCATTTCATATAAGTGAAAAAATCAATCACAATATTGAAAAAGGCAATCTACCCAAAATGAACCTGAATGTACTTTTAAATCATTTTTATACTGAAGAAAGGGATGGCTATTTACCTTATATCATCATTGAAGAAAGGTCAATTGAAGATTTACGGTTTAGCTTTGTTAAGACATGGGCAGTATGTCCATAAAATTAATATGAGACAGGCATTTATTTTAAAACTGCTATTGCAGCAGCATTCTGGAAATGGAAACTGTAAGGTCAAAATAAAAGTTAACAATCAAAAGATTAGCTTATTGTTGAGAAATCTTGCTTCCAAAACAACCTACACCGTTGAAACCAACAAGCCTAGTCCTCGTATCCTAATTGATTTAACGCTTAATGCTCAGGTTAGATATGAACCGCAATCATCAATAATATCCGAAAAGAACAACTATTCAGAAAAGTTATTACAAATAAAATTTTCGCATAATTATTTCCTTTTTTATCTTTCAATGGATGGGGTAGGGCAGCATGAAATTCAAACTTCCACAGAAATGTCGACTGTTTGAAAATAAGTGCGTACATTTGGATCCCCCATAAGGCCACTTGCAAATCAGCGTCCCATTTCTAGTACTTATCTATTATACGGTTTCAAGCGGATTCCGAGTAATTACTGGCATTTGTTTTTGAAGAACGGTGATTCTTTTTATTATTTTAACTCCCCTTAATTTCTTTTCCTTAGAATTTGCCCAATGGGATCATTTATTGCCGCTTTTTAATCATTCCGCCATGGACATCTTGTTATCTTCAAAAGAAGTGTCATAATAGTTCTCAACTTTAAATGAAAAGTGACCTTCTATGTCCGATACGCTTTCATATTGACGAATCGTCTGTGAATCTGGCTCGACTATCAAGTGGCGGTGCTGTCCCCCTATTTCATGCACCTTGAAAATCAAAATTAGGACGAGGTATTTCTTTTAAACATAAAATTTTCGCGTAAACTTCTATTAAGACTTACACAATGGAGACATTTATATCTAATCAAAACCTTCACTTCTTTCATTTTAAATATATTATTTTTACCTTAGTAGTTTTCGAACCTAAGATCACTAATCCCCTCCTCAACCAGATCTATCGGAAATAGCACAACCACAAAAATACCGTCGCAGGTGAAATAAGAGGCATTAGCAAAGTCAGATACTTTCGTATATTATCATAAACAAAATAAACAAAAATCTGCTTCAGGTGAAAAACGAAAAATGCGATGAGAACTTTTCATCGGTTTATACCCACTATAGTGGAATTTGAGAATATCGAGTTAATTTTTCTTGACTTCATAAACTGTAAATATTAAAATCACAGTAATTCCTTTTGAATAGGAAGCAATCAATTTGAAAAGTGGCTTTTATAATTTAGTTTGTTAGGGACATTTACCAGACCATTGCTTCTTAATGTCTATACTGTAAACTATTTTATTACAGTGTGTTCCACGACAAACAAACTGTAACTTTTTTCATTACATTAAAGGGGGTAATTTTGTATTTTGTGTAAACATTAAAAAATACTTTTAGAAAATTATAAGAATGAATTGGAGGATATAATAATGGCTATCTCACACGTAACAGATCAAACATTTAGCACTGAAATTAAAGAGGGATTAGTTTTAGTGGATTTTTGGGCACCATGGTGTGGTCCTTGTAAAATGATTGCACCTGTATTGGAGGAAATCGATGGTGAGATGGGTGACAAAGTTAGAATTATCAAGCTTAATGTAGATGAAAACGCAGGAACAGTAGGAAAATTTGGAGTCATGAGCATTCCAACGTTGATTCTTTTCAAAGACGGAGTGGCTGTAGATAAGGTTATCGGGTTCTATCCAAAAGAAGCTTTGACAGAAATAATCTCAAAGCATATGTAATACAGACTTTTTAGAAAGAGGATGAATCTATATCTATGCATACAAAAAAGTATTTGATATACCATTCTCATTGCTAGACCTTTCACCGATTGCACGTTGGAAGTTTTCCAGCTGATGCTTTTCGCAATACACTAGAACTTGCACAGCTCGCTAAAATTTTAGCTGAAATTGTTAACAGCCACAGGTAAAAATACGAATATATGAAAAAGTGTTATCAACAAATCTTTTTGAGGAGGAAAAAATAATGAGTAAAAAAGCACTCTTAATTATACCGCCAGAACGTTTTAATGAAGATGAGTTATTCAAACCAAAAGAAGAGCTTGAAAATGCAGGAGTCGAAGTAACCATTGCTAGCACCGTGGCAGGTGAAATTACTGGTGACTATGATGGGAAAGCAACTGCTTCGGTTATCTTTTCAGACGTATCCCCTACAGAATTTGATGTTGTTTCGGTAATTGGAGGATCTGGTACAAATGATCATCTATGGGGAAATCAGGAATTACAAGGCTTTTTGAAGCAAGCTTACAATGAGAAAGTTCTTGTAACAGGAATTTGTGCAGGGGCTGTTACAGTTGCTAAAACTGGTTTGCTTTCTGGAAGAGAAGCAACTTGCTATCCAGTAGATGTTCAAAAGAACGAATTGATAGCTGTTGACGTTAAATATGTTGAACAACACGTTGTTGCCCATGGTGATATTATTACTGGCGATGGTCCACAAGGTGCGAAAGAATTTGGAAAAGCCCTTGTTAAAGCATTACGTTAGTTCTACATTTTAGTTGGATAGAGTGTGGTTCGGAAGTGAATTTCGAACCCACCGCTTCCATTAAATATAAGCATTTTTTGTGAGAATAATAAATTTTTGCGATTCAAGGAGGGTTTTTAGTTTGGGCAAAAAAATTGCTACACTTATTACCAATTTATTTGAGGATGTTGAATTTACAGAACCTGCAGAAGCATTCAAAGAAGCTGGTCATCAAGTAATTACAATTGATAAACATGCAGGAAATGAAGTAACTGGTAAAAAAGGCGCAACCGTAAAAATTGATAAAGCCATAGATGAAGTTAATCCTGCAGACTTTGATGCTTTGCTTATTCCGGGTGGTTTCTCCCCTGATTTACTACGTGAAGATGACCGCTTTGGTCAATTCGCAAAAGAATTTATCCAAGAAGGCAAACCTGTTTTTGCCATTTGCCATGGACCACAAGTATTGATCGATACAGACCTATTAAAAGGCGTCGACATAACTGGTTTCAAATCTATTCGTAATGATTTAAAAAATGCAGGGGCTAACTACAAAGATGAAGAAGTTGTGGTAAGCAATAATATTGTGACTAGCCGTTTTCCAGATGATATCCCGGCATTCAATCGTGAAGCGCTAAAACTATTAGCAAAATAAAATAATGAAGCGTTGGTTTATATTATTTTCACTAAAAGTAGTATGTAATATTGTTTTCAGATACAATCTAAAAAGAATTTTTTAAGGAGGGTTCATACAATGTCATTAAAAGGAAAACGTGTGGTCGTAATAGGAGGTACTTCTGGTATTGGATTATCCGCAGCAAAGGCATTTCTTGATGAATCTGCTCAAGTCATTATTGCAAGTCGTTCTGATGCAAAACTATCGGAGGCAAAGAATGTACTTGGTGGTAATGTGGAAGCATACAATATTGACTTTCGAAGTGAAGAAAAACTAGCTGACTTTTTTAAAATGGTAGGGAATTTTGATCACCTTGTCGTTACGGCAGGTGAAGGTGCAATGGGTCATTTTAGTGACTTACCTGTTGCGGATGTTAGAGAAGCGTTTGATAGTAAGTTTTGGGGGCAATACTTAACCGTTCGTGCCGCTATTCCGTACTTAAATGATACCAGTTCTATCACATTGACCTCTGGTGTTTATGGAATCCGTCCACCACAGGGGGCAACTACACTTGCTTCGATCAATTCAGCGATCGATGGATTGGTTAGGGGGCTTTCAGTAGACCTGGCCCCTATACGGGTAAATGTTGTTTCACCTGGTATCGTAGACACCCCACTCTACGGAGGGATGCCTGACGAGCAAAGACAAAATTTATACAGTAAAATTGCACAGCAGCTACCTGTTAATCGCGTGGCACAGCCTGAAGACATTGCTGAGACCTACGTGTACTTAGTGAAAAATGGTTTTACAACTGGTACTGTTCTTCTTATTGATGGCGGGGCTCACTTGGTGTAAGTGAGCAGTATAATGTTATTTTTGTGGCTATACTACAACAATGTATAGCCACATTTATTTTTTAAATAATAATCCAATTTTTCAATAAATGGTAATGATTGAAGAATTGCAGTTCAAGAAAAACAAGGTGAGATATGAAAGGAATGATGAAAATGAGTTTACGTGACCATGAAAAAATATTGAGAATTAAGCATTCACTTGAAAAACGTGTAGTAACTTTACCTGATGGAACTTTTCTTCCAAGCATTGGTCAAGGAACATGGTACATGGGTGAAAATCCTCAATCGAAAAACAAAGAAATCAAAGCTTTGCAACTTGGAATAGAACTAGGCATGAAGCTAATCGATACGGCTGAAATGTATGGAAATGGCGATTCCGAACGTTTAGTTGGTGAGGTAATCAAGGGGCGTAGAGATAAAGTTTTTTTAGTATCGAAAGTATATCCTCATCATTCCGGGTTAGATTTGATTGAAAGCTCATGTGAAAATAGTCTAAAACGACTAGGAACAGATTATCTTGATTTGTATCTTTTACACTGGAGAGGTCGTGTTCCTTTGGCAGAAACAATTGAAGGAATGGAGAGACTGCGCAAGGATGGTAAAATTGTAAGATGGGGAGTTTCTAATTTTGATACGGATGATATGATAGAGTTGTGGGATAACGCTAATGGGAAAAAATGTGTGACAAATCAAGTGTTATATCATCTAGGTTCTAGAGGAATTGATTATGATCTCCTACCATGGCATCATGAACATAACATGCCAATTATGGCCTATAGTCCCCTGGCCCAGGGAGGGAGCTTAAGAAGACAATTACTAAGCGATCCAACCATCATTGAGATTGCAGAGAAATACAATGTGCAGGCATTACAAATTGCTCTTGCGTGGACCATTCGTTCGAACAACGTAATAGCTATCCCAAAAGCTGTTAAGGAAGAACATGTTTTAGCCAATGCTCAAGCTGCTACTATTCAATTGACCATAGAAGATCTGAACAGACTTGACGAGGTATTTCCAAAACCAACAAGAAAAATACCTTTGGATATTATATAAAATGAATGGGGACAAAGGATCTGTACTCTTTGCCTAGGAGAACCTGTCAATGTCCCTTCTCAAACTCTGATTTGTCAACAGAGTCCTAAAGTACATTTCTTCACATGCTTTCCCCTTTTGGCTCCTCTAATTATAGCCAATTTCACGAAGTGTTTTAATATAAACTGATTTCTTTGTTTCCTCTTTTTTCATTTATTCTCTTAAATGCGAGATAATTACATCAGCAATATCGGTGATGATAGGCAAGCTCACCCTTTCCAATTTCGGTCCATTGCCAAAATATCAAGCAGCCCTTAAATGGGATGATTTGGATGAAGAAAAAGGGTCATTGCTTGTTACCAAGACTTTATACAATCCAAATAATAATATAAATAAGTATCAGTTACTAACACCGAAAACATCAGGCTCAATCCGAGCCATTCGAATTCATGAAAGACTCATAAAAATGTTAAAGCGACATGCGGAAATAAAATTGCAAAAAGGGCCCTTATATAGATAGCCATTTTATCTTTGCACGAGATAATGGACACCCACAATTAAGAAAAGTGATTGAAACTAGACTAAAACGTTTATTAAAAAAGGTTGATATTGATAAAAACATTCCCCCCCATTCATTCAGACATACACATACATCTCTATTGATTGAAGCTAGTGTGGGAGTTAAGGAGATTCAGCAGCGGTTAGGTCATACAGACATTAACACAACCATGAATATTTACGCTCATATGACCGCCAATATGGAAGAAAAGGCCTCCCACCAGTTCAGTAAACTGATGAAAGACCTTCTCCTATAGTTAGCTTTTTTGTCATAGGTTGCCTTGTTTTTTATAAAACGAGGACAAATCCGAGGACAAGAAAAGCATATTATCATTTTAGACGTTGATATAACAAGGTTTTAAAACCCTAATTACATCATGCCGCCCATGCCGCCCATACCGCTCATGTCAGGCATTCCAGTAGCACCAGCAGGTTCTGGTTTGTCAGCAACAACTGCTTCTGTTGTTAAGAACATAGCTGCAACGCTTCCAGCGTTTTGTAGAGCTGAACGAGTTACTTTCGTTGGGTCAACGATACCAGCTTCGATCATGTTTACCCACGCACCAGTAGCTGCGTTGAATCCAGTTCCAACTGCTTCACCTTTAAGACGCTCAACGATAACAGATCCTTCAAGACCAGCGTTGTGAGCGATTTGACGTACAGGCTCTTCAATCGCACGAAGAACGATTTTCACACCTGTTGCTTCGTCGCCTTCAGCTTGAAGCTCAGCCACTTTATTGTATACGTTAAGAAGCGCTGTACCACCACCAGCTACGATACCTTCTTCAACCGCAGCACGAGTAGAGTTCAATGCATCTTCAATACGAAGTTTGCGTTCTTTTAATTCTGTTTCAGTAGCCGCACCAACTTTGATAACCGCTACACCACCAGCTAATTTAGCAAGGCGTTCTTGTAATTTCTCACGGTCAAATTCAGAAGTTGTTTCTTCTAATTGAACGCGGATTTGGTTTACGCGAGCTTGGATTGCTTCTGCATTTCCAGCACCTTCAACGATTGTTGTATTTTCTTTTGTTACAACAATTTTAGAAGCGCGTCCTAATGATTGGATTGTAGCAGATTTCAGGTCAAGACCTACTTCTTCTGTAATTACTTCTCCACCAGTAAGAGCTGCGATATCCTCAAGCATTGCTTTACGACGATCACCGAATCCAGGAGCTTTAACTGCTACTGCATTGAATGTTCCGCGAAGTTTGTTCACAACAAGTGTTGCAAGTGCTTCACCTTCAACGTCTTCTGCAATGATTAATAGTGGTTTACCTTGTTGTACAACTTGCTCAAGTACAGGAAGGATTTCTTGAATGTTACCGATTTTCTTATCAGTAATTAAGATGTACGGGTTATCAAGAACAGCTTCCATTTTATCTGAATCAGTTACCATGTATGGAGATGCATATCCACGGTCGAATTGCATACCTTCTACAACGTCTAATTCAGTTGTGAAACCTTTAGATTCTTCGATTGTGATAACACCGTCGTTACCAACGCGTTCCATTGCTTCAGCGATTAGTTTACCAACTTCTTCGTCAGCAGCAGAAATCGCCGCAACTTGTGCGATAGATTCTTTGTTTTCAACTGGTTTAGAAATAGCTTTTAACTCTTCGATTGCAGCGTTAACCGCTTTTTCAATACCTTTACGGATACCCATTGGGTTCGCACCAGCTGTTACGTTTTTCAAACCTTCACGGATCATTGCTTGAGCAAGAACTGTTGCTGTTGTTGTACCGTCACCAGCTACGTCATTTGTTTTGCTTGCTACTTCAGCAACCAATTTTGCACCCATATTTTCGAATGCATCTTCAAGCTCAATTTCTTTTGCGATTGTTACACCGTCATTTGTAATAAGCGGTGAACCAAATTTTTTCTCAAGAACGACGTTGCGTCCTTTAGGTCCTAATGTTACTTTTACTGCATCTGCAAGCGCATCTACACCACGAAGCATTGCGCGGCGAGCTTCTTCACTAAATTTAATTTCTTTAGCCATGTATAAGTACCTCCCTAATCATTTTTCATTAAAATTTTCGTTCAGTTAAGTATTGTTGTATAATTAGCCAATAATTGCTAAAATATCGCTTTCGCGTAAAATTAAGTATTCAGTACCCTCGTACTTGACTTCCGTACCAGCGTATTTTGAGAAGATAATACGATCGCCTTGGGCAACCTCTAAAGTAACACGTTCGCCATTTTCAAGAACACGGCCTGTACCAACTGCTACGACCTTACCTTCTTGTGGCTTTTCTTTTGCTGTATCTGGAAGTACGATACCGCTAGCTGTTTTTTCTTCTGACTCAACTAGTTCAATAATAACGCGATCACCTAATGGTTTTAACAAGTGAAACAACCTCCTCAAATTCTTGTGATTAACTGTTTTGAATTATTAGCACTCAACACCTATGAGTGCTAACACAATTATTATATTAAATAAATCATCCATGTTTTGCAAGTATCTTCATCAAAAATTTTCATATTAATTTTTAATAATAGATTTTCATATCAGAAGCAGCCCTACCCATTCTATTAAATCTCTACAACAAATATGATTGAATAGCACCTATAAAAGTGGAGTTATTCAATATTTTTTGATACCATTTTCACTGTACCTATGCATGAATGATTTCACTTAAAGGAGAATTATTTTTGAGAAAAGAATATTGGTATGTCATTATTACGTATCTTGCCATGCAGTTCTCTGGATTTATTGGACTGCCGCTCTTTATGTTTATTGGAAGAACACTAGGGGTACCTAGCGGAGAATTGCGATTAACAGCCTTTGCTTACTGGTCCATTTTCAGTTTTTTATTAGCTCTTCTGCTTACTCTCTTTTTCATGCGACATGATATGAAAGAATCAGCACTCACTCGCGATAAAGCGTCCATCTCCATTTCTGCCTTTTGGGCAATATGCGGGGTTTTTCTCGCTTTATTTGCACAAAGTATCGCGATTACAATTGAACAGAAGATGGGCATTCAAACTGAATCAGTAAATACACAAGAAATTTTGTCTGTCATTGATAGGATTCCGTTAATGATTATCGTAAGTTCTATTATCGGGCCTATATTAGAGGAAACTATTTTCCGAAAAATTATTTTTGGTTCCTTATATAAGCGATTTAATTTCTTTATTGCAGCTTTAATTAGCTCAGTCCTTTTTGGTTTAGCACATATGGAACCAGAACATTTGCTATTGTATTCAGCCATGGGCTTTACATTCGCTTTCCTTTATACACAGACGAAGCGAATTCTAGTTCCAATTATTGCTCATGTATCTATGAATACATTGGTTGTCATTATGCAAATGTATTCTGAAGACATCCAAAATTTCATGAAAAATATGCAAGCTTTCATCGGAGGATTTTTATGAGACATCAATCACCTTTAAAATTAAGCATTATTTATATATGTTTAGGTATCGTATTCACTGCTTTCGCTATCCAAAGTGTCACATCATCAGGTTGGGGATTCTTTGCTTATTTCCTTATCCTTATTGCTACATTGGACTTCGGCTCTGGTATCCGAATGCTTTTACTACATATAAAAATAAAATCAATTCAAAAGAAGAAATAAAGCAGCTGTCGTCAGCTGCTTTATTTCTTTGGCTATGTTAGACATTGTTCATCTTTCACTCATGTATACGGTTTCATATGCATGAGTCAACAATCATTTCATTAGCCCTAGGAATATATTTATTTATTTAACGGGATTCCATCCTCTATATCAGCGGTTTCTTCTTCTAATACTGGATAATGTTTCAGGAAGTAAATCAATGACTGTAATTCAACAGCCAAGTCAATATGATGAATTCTAATAGAAGAAGGTACATTTAATCGTGCCGGGGTAAAGTTTAAAATTCCTTTTACTTCAGCAGCAATTAAACGATCTGTAACGGACTGAGCCACATGTGCTGGAATCGTTAAAATTGCAGCTGTAACCTGCTCTTCTTGCAGACGGCTCTCAATTTCATCCATATGATAAATCGGAACATCAGCTATATTCGTACCGACTTTTCTTTCATCCACATCAAAAGCCATACTAATTTTTGTATTATTATTTTTCAAGAAATTATAATTCAAAAAAGCAGTACCTAGATTTCCTACACCAATTAACGCTACTTTCGTCACTTCATCTTGATCCAATGTTTTTCTAAAAAATGATAATAAATAATTAACATTATATCCATATCCTTTTTTTCCAAGTGCGCCAAAGTACGAAAAGTCACGACGTATTGTTGCTGAATCTACCTTAACGGCTTCACTCAACTCTGCTGAAGAAACCCTTTGTTTCCCAGAGGAATGTAGGTTTTGTAAAAATCGATAATACAAGGGTAGTCTTTTGGCCGTAGCCTGCGGTATTTTTAATTGTCCTTGATTCATTATTCTCCCTCGCTTTCACACGCGCTTTTCAATCTATTCTTCTGCCTATATTCCATAGATGTATGAGGTGCATTCAAAATATCACTGATAACGCTTCCATTCCCAGCTTGCTTCGTTCTTCTAAAATAATAGGGATTCTGTCATCTTACTCTTACTAAATTACACTATGTTCGAAAGTATACAATCTTACGTTATAATATCCCTATTATAAATCATACACCATTATTCCACATAATGTAACAGCTTGTTTTGAAACGAAATAACCATTCTATTGCCGATAAGTTCAATGATACGGTACACTAAGAAGAAAAGCTTAAACGTCTAGAGTCAAAAAACAGTATATCTGAAAATTGATAGACGTTCTATAACAATTTGTTCGGGATAATGCTACCTGAGGTGAAATTCATGATTTTATTACAAGTTAATCAAGTATCTAAATATTACGGAGCGGAACTCATTCTATCGAATATGAAGCTCGAAGTTCAACATAAAGACCGAATTGCTCTAGTAGGTCGGAATGGTGCGGGGAAATCTACACTACTAAAAATTATTGCTGGACAGTTGTCTCATGATGGCGGAGAAATTATTCAACCAAAAGGGGTCACAATCGGCTATATGGCCCAAGATACAGGCCTTGAATCAGAACTATCCATCTGGGATGAAATGTTAACCGTATTTAACCATCTCATTTCACAAGAGCAAGCTTTACGTCAATTAGAAGCAAAGATGGCAAATCCAGATATTTTCTCTAATGAAGCCGTTTATCAAAAAGTACTGAGTGAATATGATGCCCTGCAAGTTCAATTTAAAGAATCCGGCGGCTATCAATATGAAGCAGATATTCGCTCTGTTTTGCATGGACTTCAATTTGGCAGCTTTGACCCTTCTACACCTATCTCCACCTTAAGCGGGGGTCAAAAAACAAGACTAGCCCTTGGTAAATTACTTTTAACAAAACCAGATATTTTAATACTGGATGAACCAACAAACCATCTAGATATTGAAACACTTTCTTGGCTTGAACAATATTTACAAAGCTATCAAGGTGCTGTACTCATTGTTTCCCATGACCGATACTTCCTTGATAAAGTTGTTAATCAAGTATATGAAATCTCGCGACACTCAATGAAAAAATATCACGGCAATTACAGCTCTTATTTAGTCAGAAAAGCGGAAGATTTCGAACGAGATATGAAGCAATTTGAAAAGCAGCAAGAAGAAATTGAAAAGCTGCGTGATTTTGTCCAACGAAATATTACACGAGCTTCTACTACCAAACGAGCACAAAGCAGACGAAAACAGCTTGAGAAAATGGAAATCTTAGATAGACCGCAAGGCGATCAAAAATCTGCTTCTTTCTCTTTTCAAATTGAGAAGCAAAGTGGAAATGAAGTGCTGCAGCTAAACGAGCTAGCCATTGGCTATCAAAACGAAAAAATTGCTGAACACATTAACGTTCGAATCACAAAAGGCGAAAGCATTGCACTCGTCGGTCCGAACGGAGTCGGTAAATCCACACTATTAAAAACCATTATTGATAAGATGCCTGCCCTTTCAGGTGACATTCACTTTGGCACAAATGTTCAGATCAGCTATTATGATCAAGAGCAAGCGAACCTCGTTTCCAACAAACGAGTACTTAACGAATTATGGGATGAACACCCCTTAAAGCCGGAAAAAGAGATACGCACCGTACTTGGAAATTTCCTATTTAGCGGGGATGACGTTTTAAAAACGGTCTCTACTCTTAGCGGTGGTGAAAAAGCACGACTTGCTTTAGCCAAAATGATGATGGAAAAAGGTAATTTTTTAATACTCGATGAGCCAACCAACCACTTAGATCTCGATAGCAAACTCGTCCTTGAAAATGCTTTAATCGATTATCCAGGAACATTGCTTTTCGTTTCACATGATCGATACTTTATTAACCGAATTGCAACGAAGGTCATTGAACTCTCTAAAGATGGCAATGTAGAGTTCCTTGGAGATTATGACTACTATGTTCAGAAAAAACAAGAACAAGCAGAGCATGAAGCACTGGAACAACAACAAACACAAAGTAAACAATCAGAGCAAGTAACAGATAAAAACAGTTACATCATTGATAAAGAAGCGAAAAAAGCAGAACGTCAACGCAAGCGCCGCATTGAAGAGATTGAAGGAGAAATAGAAAAATTAGAGGCAGAGATTGAAGAGTGTAATCAGCTTCTTTGTGATTCTGAAGTATTTCAAAATCACGAAAAAGTGATAGAAATTCAAACAAAGCTAGAGCAGGCACAAGCAGCCCTTGATCTTCTATTAGAAGAGTGGGCAGAGCTGGATATATAAAATTAAGTATGAGATAAATATAGATATTAAGAAGGTCGATCTTGATTTAAGTCGGCCTTTTTCTATATCTGCATCCTAAAGCATTCATTTCTTACTAAAATAAACTTTATCCACAAAAATATACACAACCTTCTCCTTTTTACTCAAGCTTCATTCGAACTTTTCCACAATATCCACAAGAATTATGCTACTTATCAACAAAAACGTAAGTTATTCACATTCAATTTTTAATTATCAGACTTTTTTATCCACAGATACAACCAAAATCATTTCTATGGATAAATAAAGCAGAGCTATATACATAGCTCCGCCGTATCAACCCTTATTAATATATGTGCATATTCTTAAAAAGCTTCGATATCTAATCCTGGATTTCCATTTAACGCTAAATTGGATTGTTTTCCCTTTTCGAATAAAATACTTCCCGCCGCTCCAATCATCGCTGCGTTATCTGTACAAAGACTAAGCGGAGGAATAATTAATTCTACTCCCGGCACTTCCTTAAAAGCCTCAGTAAGCGCAGCACGCAGCCCTTTATTAGCCGCTACTCCCCCTGCTAGTAACAATTGCTTTACATCATATTCTTTTACTGCAGAAATCGTTTTTGTCACTAATACTTCAATTACACTTTGTTGAAAGCTTGCCGCAAGGTTTTCTGGTTTAATCTCCTCGCCGCGTTGCTCTGCATTATGAAGTGTATTAATAACAGCTGATTTTAATCCACTAAAACTAAAATCGTAACTTCCTTCTAGCCACGCACGAGGTAACTTAATAGACGGCGTTCCTTCATGTGCTAATCTGTCAATATGTGGACCACCTGGATAAGGTAAGTTCAATGTTCGCGCTACTTTATCATAGGCCTCACCCGCAGCATCATCACGAGTCTCACCAATGACTTGAAATGAGCCAGACTCCTTCAATAATACTAATTCTGTATGCCCTCCTGAGACAACAAGGGAAAGCGCCGGATATTGAATCTCTCGAATTAAACGGTTTGCATAAATATGTCCCGCAATATGATGAACACCAACTAATGGAATTCCATGCGCAAACGCGATTGCCTTAGCTGCATTTACACCAATTAATAAAGCTCCAACTAATCCTGGCCCTTCTGTCACCGCAATGGCATCAATATCTTCGTACGTAATATTCGCTTGCTGTAATGCTTCTTCAATTACTAGTGTAATTTGTTCAACATGGTGACGAGAAGCAATTTCCGGCACAACCCCACCAAATCGTTTATGACTTTCAATTTGAGAAGCTACAACATTGCTTAATATGTCCGTTCCGTTTTTTATTACGGCTGCAGCCGTTTCATCACAGCTAGTCTCAATACCTAATATAATTTGCTCTTGTTTCATGAGAAATTCACCCACATTACATATGCATCTTCATAATTATCGGTATAATATCCTTTTCGAATACCACCTTTTTGAAAACCTAATTTTTCATATAAAGAAATTGCGACTTCATTACTCACCCGAACTTCTAACGTCATCCGAACCACACCTTTACTAATCGATATTTCAATCATCTTCAGAAGTAGAGCCTCACCTAATTTTTGCCCTCGATACTCAGGTAAAATCGCAATATTCGTGATATGTGACTCGTCTAATACAATCCAAGAACCGCAGTACCCTACAACTTTACCGTTATCCTCAATAACTAGATACACTGCATACTGATTATGATCGAGCTCATTACAAAAAGCCTCTCTACTCCACGGCAAAGTAAAAGATTGTCGTTCTACTTCTAACACTTGATCAATATCCTCTCGATTCATCATCCGAAACGTCATCGTTTTACTCATTGTTATCGTTCGCTTTCATCATTTTTTTGGTTCTCTTGCTGTTCAAGCCACTTTGCTTCAGCTTCAGCCATACGCACATAATTTGGAACAAACAAATGAATGTCTTCTTCCTCTTTATTTTTTCCAAGGAAAGCTAGCTCACTTGGTTTTGGATTATATAAAGAATAGGGAACAAACACCGCTAACTCCCCAAGCACCTCACTAAGCGCTTCACGATGAATTTCTATATCTTGTCCTATAAATAAAATAGGACGCTTCCACTCTTTAAGACGTGTAGCCCATTCTGACGATAAGATATTGCAATCTGCCACAATTTCTTTCAATTGCTCATTCTCATCATACTCATATAAACCCGTATACACTTGTCCACGCCTTGCATCAAATAACGGTGAAATCAATCCGTTAAAGTAGCGACCATTAGCAGCTAAAGCTTCTAAGCTTGAAATCGCTGCTAATGGAATATTTAATGTCCACGCTAATGTCTTCGCAATCGTCACACCAATTCGAACGCCTGTATAAGATCCAGGTCCTTTCGCTACAACGATCTTATCTAACTCTTTTGGCAGAGTATCACAATCTTTTAACAACGTATCAATAGCTGGCATAACCCGAACAGAATGATTTTTCTTTAAATTAGTAATGTACTCACCTATGACTTGATTCCCATCGATTAAAGCAATACCTAGCGTAAAATTAGACGTATCAATAGCTAACACTTTCATTCCATAATCTCCTTACACAACTGGACGTAACGATCTCCATGAGCTTCTAAGACTAATCGGCGACTATATTCGTCTACACGATAAATATAAATAATTAAAAGATTCTCTGGGAGCTGATTTTGAATTAAATGAGCCCATTCAATAACGGTAACACCTTCACCTTCAAAATACTCATCAAATCCTAGATCCTCTTCCGACTCACTTACACGATACACATCCATATGATATAGCGGTAAACGCCCATGATATTCTTTAATAATCGTAAAAGTAGGACTATTTACAGTTCGCGTAACCCCAAGCCCCTTCGCTAACCCTTTTGTAAAAGCGGTCTTGCCTGCTCCTAGATCGCCCTCTAAAGCTAATACATCTCCACCTTCAAGATGTTCTGCTAACCGACCTGCAAAACGAGCAGTCTCTTCTTCACCTCGTGAAATCCATTCAAATTGCTCCATATCTTAATCACCTTTATGTAACCAGTTATTTAAATAAGATTAGATAAACAAGACTTACCGTCGATCATGGTGAAAGTCGATGTCCCTTCCTATTTATATATACTATCGTCCGTTTACTATAAATTCTCATAGTATAAAAAATCCTTAGGACCGTTCTCCTAAGGACAGAAAACATTCTATATGTAGTTTACCTGTTTTTTCATCAAGAAACAAATAAGAAAATAATCATGCTGAAAAACCAAAAAAACGAAACAATGTTTCGTTTTTTTGGTTTGATTGCGGGGACAGGATTTGAACCTGCGACCTTCGGGTTATGAGCCCGACGAGCTACCGGACTGCTCCACCCCGCGACGATAAGAATAATGATATTTTGTTTCGACGATTTCTTCCCTCTCTAGAACTTCAGGATGAGGACGCACCGAAACAACTTGATGATAATATATAGTATATACTCTTTTTATAAAAAATATACACAAAATATATAGCTTGGCGACGTCCTACTCTCACAGGGGGAAACC
>NZ_QWVS01000037.1 GCF_003570725.1 Peribacillus asahii | reverse complement strand
ATAGTATCCTCTCCTAAATATAGTCTGTTTAACTTAAGCCATGGGAGTGGTCAGTGGCCGGAATCCTGAGCGGTTAAAGCAGGCAAAGGCGGAAATGAAATCACTGAACGGTCAAGTACTGGATTTTCAAATGGATGTTCGTGATCTTGAACATGTGCAGGCAATGATTCTTGCAACAAAAAATCAATTTGGAAAGATAGATGCACTTGTGAATAACGCTGCTGGAAATTTCGTTTGTCCTGCCGAAGAGCTTTCGATAAATGGCTGGAAATCTGTTATTGATATCGTATTAAATGGGACATGGTATTGTTCTCAAGCAGTTGGAAAAGAGTGGATTGCTAATAACCAAACCGGTAGTATTCTAAATATTATAGCGACCTATGCCTAGGGGGCTGGACCTGGTACTATCCATTCAGCTAGTGCAAAAGCAGGAGTGTTGTCGATGATGCGTACACTTGCTGTAGAATGGGGCAGCAAATACGGGATTAGAGTAAATTGCATTGCTCCGGGACCGATTGAAAATACAGAAGGGGTAGCAAGATTGATTGAAACGAGAAATGTATATCAAGAAGCTATTAATTCTGTACCGCTAAAACGATTTGGAAAAGCTGAAGAAATTGCTAATCTAGCAAACTTCTTATTATCACCAGAAGCTGAATATATGAATGGCGAATGTATTACTATGGATGGGGGAAGATGGTTAAATAATCAGATTATTAAGAATTAGTGTGGATATATTTGGTAATGTTGTGTTATTTTTAATCATGATGATACCTTTCTTGGATGTAGTGGGTAAACTTCATTCTAGAAGGTGTCTTTTTTGTAATTAGCTCATGAATGATTGGTTTGCTCAAAAGGAATAATAAAGGAATGAAAATAATGGGTATATCACTAATAGAAAAAGGAATCAATTTCGCTCTTTCCGCTCACCATGGACAAATGCGCAAGCAAACAACAATTCCTTACGTCGTTCATCCCCTGTCTGTCGGCTTCCTCTTACAAAAATATGGCTATAACGAGGAGACAATAACAGCTGGTATTTTACACGATGTGCTTGAAGATACCCAAGCTACGTATGAGCAACTCGTCGATGAATTCGGCCTTAGGGTAGCCAATTTAGTAGAAGCAGCATCGGAAAAAGATAAAACCTTACCATGGAAAGTAAGAAAATTACATACAGTGCAGACAATTCACTCCTTATCCAAAAATGGAGCGGCGATTGTCTGTGCGGATAAGTTGAATAATCTTTCGTCTATCAAAGAAGAAGGCAGTAGGATAGGGGAAGAAGTATGGAATCGATTTAATAGTGGAAAAGAAGAACAGGATTGGTATTATCAATCGATTGCCACTCAGTTGTACAGAACGGAAGTAGAAAAGAATCTGCTTTTAGCATTTGATCAAACTGTACAAAAGGTGTTTGGTCAGGATAAAAATCTTTCATTTAAAGAAATAGATAGTTATTTTGAATTTCCATACGGTGTCGCTGACTCACAACTAGAAGAATGGGACAATGAGCCGCACGGGAAGATTAAAGCAATTGTTTATCGTCGACTCAATACTTTATATGTACACCAAGACGAGCGCGTATTTAATCTACTTAATTATTTACAGCAGTGTGGGCTGGAGTTTCAAACAAATTCAGATAGCCCTATACTTATTGGTTGTTTGGGCTTATCTTTAATGGAACAATATCAAATGAACGAACTAGAAATCGCTAGACATATATTTAGAAATTTAAAGAAATTATAGAAAGTTCTTTTATAATGGATATACCAAAAGAGAAATTTACTTGTGAAGTACAATATCGGACAAAATACATATGTAAAGTTAACTGAAAATGAGTAGGAGATTTTTGAAATGGATTTACAATTACAAGGGAAAAACATATTGATTACGGGCGGGTCGAAAGGGATAGGAAAAGCCATTGCTCAGGCTTTTGTTTTAGAAGGAGCAAATGTAGCAATTGCTGCCCGCGGCCTAGAATCTTTACAAAAGACAAAAGAAGAGTTTGGTGGCAGCATATCCATTTTTCAAGCGGATATTTTAAAAGCAGATGAACGGGAAAAACTCATGCAATCTTTTATTGAACAAAAAGGAACAATAGATGTTCTAATTAATAATGCAGGTGGCAGTAATGGAGGAAAAGCATTAGATACGGAGATGGATGTATTTTATAAAGCGCTAGAGCTAAATTATTTTTCCGCCGTTCATTTAAGTAAATTAGCAGCTGAGTATATGAAAACATCTCGCAGTGGATCAATTATTAACATTACATCTATATTTGGAAGAGAGAGCGGCGGAAAAGTGACCTATAATAATGCCAAATCGGCTTTGATTAGCTTTACTAAATCGTTCGCTGATGAGGTAATCGCTTATGGAATTCGTGTAAATAGCATTGCTCCAGGAAGTATTCTTCATGAAACAGGAAATTGGAAAAAGCGAATCGAAGAGAACCCTCAGCAAATGAAAGAATTTATTCAGCGTGAAATTCCTGCAGGTCGTTTTGGTACTCCTGAAGAAATAGCCAATGTTGTTGCTTTTCTAGCTTCTGATAAAGCTTCTTGGATTGTCGGAGCTAGTATAAATGTAGATGGTGGACAGTCTAGAATGAATTTTTAAAGAAAATCAGAGCATAGTTTGATGAATCTTCTCTTCAAAGCATGCTCTGATTTTTTATTCATCCTATCAAATAAAACGTACGATATCGTTTACCGGAAGACGAGAAGATCCGTATGCTGGGGCAGCAGCTTTTCCAAGTGCTATTAAAACAATAGGAAAAGTTCCTTCTGGTAACTCAAATCTTTCAGCGAATTTCTCCTTATCGAACCCACCCATTGTAACAGTATCATAGCCTTTTTCTTTAGCGAGTAACATGAATTGCATAGAAATGAGTCCTGCATCAAAAGAAGCAATATTTTTTCTAGCTTCTGTTGAGATTTGTGGATATACACGTCGAGTACTATTAATCATTTGCTCTGTGATTGCCTCGTTCATATGACCTTCAGCAAAGTTTTGGTTATAGATTTGCTCTACTTTTTGATACATTTCGTGGTCACCTAATACAGCGATAACAGCAGAGCTTGTTTCTACTTGTTCTTGATTATTCGCAATGGCTCTTAATTCTTTTTTTACTTCTGGATCTTGAATCACAAGAAAGCGCCAAGGTTGAAGATTACTAGAAGATGGAGCGGATGTTGCCATCTGAATCATTTCTTCAATTTCTTCTTTTGGAATACTGAATGTTGGATCATATACGCGGACAGACTTTCTTGCTTTCATGATTGAATATATATTTGAATCAATTGTTGTAGTCACTGATATTCCTCCTTTATTAAAACTTACTAATAGTAAGTTTACGACCTATAGCTTACCATTAGTAAGTTTTTCACGTCAATAAATATACATATATGATAAGATAAGAATAGATAAATGAAGAGTAAATGGGGGAGTGTATTGAAGAAACCTAACTGTGAAACTAAATTGGATGTTTGTAGTAATTACCATAGTACGATAGAATTTATCGGAAGAAAGTGGATGGGGATCATCATTTATACTTTAATGTCTGGGCCAAAGCGATATCATGAAATTCTTTCAGCAGTTCCAGGGATTTCAGATCGACTTTTAACCAAACGACTAAATGAATTAGTTGACGTTAATATCGTAAACAAGCATTATCTTGATTCCTCTACAAAAAAAGTGGAGTATACACTAACTTCTAGTGGTGTAGCATTAAAAGAAGTAATTGTCGCGATACATCATTGGATAGAAGTGTATGAATGGGAACAAAATAAGTAAATCAATCTGTATCGCTGTTCAATTCGATTGTATGTGCCATTGACTTTAGTTAGTGTAGATTTATGAACAAACTTATTATGGTTCTGTGAAGGGTTGAAACCTCTACAGGGCTTTTTTAAAAAATAATAGGTTTTGTTAAAAAATTCATAATATTAAGGGAACTCATTATTTATGAGTCCCCTATTCCTTATATCTGCCAATAGTTGAATAAGCGACAACTACTGTCGAGTATTAGCTTATAATATTTATGAAAATATATCTTTGGAGTAAACGATATTATTAATTATCATTCCAATGATAGATTATTTGCACAACGCCAGAAGAGAACGTTCTTGTATTAACCATTTTTAAATTTATCCTCTGTTTTATATCAATAAACAGCGATTTTCCTTCTCCCAAAACAACAGGGTGAATGGATAATCTAAATTCATCAACAAGCCCTAAATTTATAAAGGTTGTAATGAGACTTGCTCCGCCATACAGCCAGATGTCCTTACCAGACTTTTTCTTCAATTTATTTACTTCCTCAAGAAGATTATCATTTACAAATATTGCTTGATTATTAGTTTCTTTTTGTGTTCTGGAAAATACATATTTCTCTTTATTATGAACCAATCTCCAAATTTCTTTTTCGGTATCAGAGTCTTCATTTTTTGGAATATATTGTCCCCATAAATCGTAGCTTTTTCTACCATAAAAAATAGTATCAATTTGATTCAAGAAATCAGTGAACCCCATATCAGGGTCCATAATGCACCAATCAACTTCTCCATTTTTCCCTTCAATAAAACCATCTAAAGTAACTGCTAAATCTAAAATTATTTTTCTCTGTTTTACGTTGTTTGTCATAACTCTTCATCCTTTTATCATTCAGGTTTTGTTTCTTCTGCCCGTTTTTCCTTTTTGAGAATACAGGAAATAAGTCTCATCAATTTCAACGATACCATCAAAATCCATTTGTTTTAAAGCATTTCACTAAGTAACCTCTACGATTTTAGCCCATTTTCGCAGGGAATATTCTTTGAGCATACAATCAACAAATGTAATCCATTCGTTACTTTTTCGGGTACGGTACAAGCTAGTATTGGTTGTATCAGTAAAAGTTTTGCTACAGCATTTACAGTGATATCGTTGCCGACCATTATATTTTTCGAATTGAATGACTATAACAGAGCCAAATAATAAAAGAGTAGGATTAGATAAATGCATATCTATCATTGTTTAAGTTAGAATTTATATGTAAAATGAAGTGATAGTAGCAATGATAATTTATATAATGAAGCTTATTGTAAGCCGTTTATACATATAAACCACAATCATTAGAGAAAAACAGCGTAGTATCAACAGAAGAAGGAGAGATTTAAATGAAAGATACAATTGTTCTAGGGCTTTATGTACTTGCAACAATATTAGCCTTACTATCGGCTATTATATATCCTTTAACAGGTATGAAAATCATTTTTAGTATAGCGACAGTATTATATGCTTGGATGAGCTATGCGTATTATTCTAAGTATAAAAAAGGTAAGCAGGGAAAATAAGGATTAGCGCTTTAATGGTTTATCATAACAAACAGGGTTGTCTTATAAGATGAGGCAACCCTGTTTGTTCTTTATTTTTCCTTTAGTTAGTCGCTGTAATGAATTAAAACAAGAATAATTCATGTTCCGTATAAAGAAATTCTACATCATACCCTTTGTTGCGCAGAGAAGGGATTAAAGTGTGATGATACTTTTCCTTGTTCAAATCTTTAACGTAAATTTTGACCCCTGTACCTTTTCCTCTAATTTCACCAGTTAAAACGACTGTACCTATAGACTCTTCGATTTGTGCTTTAATAAAGTTCGAGTCATTTTCGAAATACTCATGGACTTCATATAAAAGAACGTTCATTTTCCCCATGCTTTTCCTCCTCTTTTTTTGAGATATAATCAGCATCCGTCCTTACTATATATTACCATATAGTTGGATAAATATTCTGAAAATAATCAATAAAATGCAAGTAATGATATAGAAATTTAGGTTTATAATTGGTCAAGAAAAAAGGACCTTTCGAGAGTCCTTTTCCTTAACTGTTATATGGCCATCTTATGAGCGGGCTTTTAGTTTATTAATAATATGTTCAGTTACCTCTATTGTAGACGCAGTACCACCGATATCCGGAGTCTTTATACCGTCTTGGAGTACTTCCTCTATTGTATCTAATAATAAAGTACCTAGCTCTTGCTCTCCGAAGTGATCGAGCATCATTTTTCCTGTCCAAATTTGGCCAATTGGATTAGCAATTCCTTTGCCAACAATATCTGGCGCAGAACCATGAACAGGTTCAAACATGGATGGGAATTTACCATTTAAATTAATATTGGCTGCTGGGGCAATGCCGATGCTTCCCATAATAGATGCACCAATATCTGTTAAAATGTCTCCGAATAAATTACTTGCTACAATTACATCAAAAGTATGCGGCTTTGAAACAAAGAAAGCACTAAGAGCATCAATATGTATAGATTGTGTTTCGATATTGTCATACTTTCTTGAAACATCTTGAAAGACTTCATCCCAAAAAGGCATGGAATGAACAATTCCATTTGATTTTGTTGCACTTGTAACATGCCCTTTTCTTGTTTTAGCTAGTTCAAACGCATAATCCATGGCACGCGTAATCCCTTTTCTAGTAAAAACAGCATTTTGAATGGCCATTTCATCTTCACCAGAATGAATTCGCCCTCCGATTTCACTATATTCTCCTTCACTATTTTCTCTTACTACAGTGAAATCAAATTCCCGTGGGTTAGCGAGCGGAGAGACGATTCCTTTCATTTGTTTTGCAGGACGAACATTGATGACTTGTTCGAATTCTCTTCGGATATTAACAAGCAGTCCCCAAAGAGATACGTGATCTGCAACAAGTTTTGGATTTCCAACCGCTCCTAAAAAAACGGCATCACTTTGTTCTAACTGCTTTAATTCATCTTTTGGCATCATTACACCGTGTTCGAGATAGTATTCACAACTCCATGGGTATTCTTTGTATGTAAAATTAAGCCCCCCATGAATATCGGCCAGCACATCTAAAACTTTAATGGCTTCTGGCATTACTTCTTTTCCAATTCCATCTCCAGGAATAACAGAAATCTCCCACTGTTTCATGTTGTATCCTCCTTGGATTCATAGTATGTTTTGTCAAAATAATTTATAACCGTATAATCTATTATACAAAACATTCCAATATTTCGTAGTATTATTCAATAAGAATAGGAAAAATTTTCTATCTTTAAGAGTTTAGAAAATAGAAGAGTACGTTATGATATTACTTGTATATCTTTAAAATTTTTGAAGGAAGTGAATGAAGTGCTTTATGCGATTGTATTATTTATACTAGCTGGTTTAGCGGAAATAGGCGGGGGATACCTCATCTGGTTATGGTTAAGAGAAGGGAAATCCGTTTATTGGGGAATCTTTGGTGGAATAGCATTGGCTTTATATGGTGTGATTGCTACATTTCAATCATTCCCATCGTTTGGCCGAGTGTACGCTGCCTATGGAGGAATATTTATCGTTCTTTCAGTATTATGGGGATGGGGCATTGATAAGAAAACACCTGACCTATACGATTGGATAGGTGCAGGTATATGCTTAGTTGGAGTTTCTGTAATGTTATTAGCCCCACGTCACTAACCACTTCCATGGCTAAAGCCGCTGGGGTTCTTTTCTCACAAATATTCGACTTAGCATCTTCCTAAGAAGAGGTAGAGGAGAGACTTGGGTAAGTAACACTTGAGAGAAAAATAGTCTTGTTCCATGCATCCATTTCTTGTCGGGCTTGTCGTGCAGTTCAGCTACATCATCATTAGGCTGATACTAATGAGTACTTTCCAAGCTATTTCTACAAAATAATTAGTGTTCGTTGCCTATAGATTTTGAGGTTACATTGTTCATATGTGAAGAACCGCTAAGTTCTGTATCGGAAAACTTGAATTTCCATAATATTGTAATTGTGCTATAGTTAACTATATTACTTTTATTTCCATTTTTAATATAGAGCACAAATTATAAAAAGGAGATTACGATGATTACAGAACATTTTTTCAATAATAAATTACTAGATATAGTATTCGAAAGTACATATTATGGCACTGTAATTGTTGATATTAATGGGAAAATCCAATATATGAGCAATAATTATTGTGAATTTTTAAAAATCGAAAGGGAACTAGTGATTGGTAAGCACGTAACAAATGTAATTGAAAATACAAGAATGCATTTAGTAGTACAAACAGGTAAAGCTGAAATGGCCGACTTACATTTTCTTCATAATGATTTTGTCATTGCCAATCGAATCCCTATTATAAAAAATAATGAAATACTCGGTGCGATAGGGATTATTACTTTTCGAGATCTTGCTGATTGGAAGAGTATGAACAGCCATATTAACGAACTTTTAATTAATTATAAGTTTTATCAAAAGGAACAGGAAATACCAGGTGGGATTAAGTATTCTTCACATGATTTAATCGGAAAATCACAAGAAATCCAACAATTAAAGGATTTGGTAAAAAGAGTCGCCGTGGGGAATATATCTGTTTTAATTCGAGGAGAAAGTGGTACAGGTAAAGAAATTATTGCGCATAGCATTCATCAATTTAGTGGAAGAATGGATAAACCGTTTGTAAAGGTAAATTGTGGTGCTATTCCAGAACAATTGATTGAATCAGAACTTTTTGGGTATGAGGCAGGTGCCTTTACTGGGGCAAAAAAGGGCGGAAAAATAGGAAAGTTTGAACTTGCAGATGGCGGAACAATTTTCTTAGATGAAATTGGTGATATGCCTTTACATATGCAAGTTAAGTTATTAAGAGTTCTTCAGGAGAATGAATATGAGCCTGTAGGTTCGCTGTACCCTAAAAAAATAAATGTTCGGGTAATTGCAGCTACAAACCGTCCTTTAGAAAAATTGATTGAACAAAAACTTTTTCGTGAAGATTTATTTTATCGAATTAATGCGGTTCAATTATTTGTCCCTGCTTTACGTGATAGAAGGGAGGATATTCCTTTACTTGTAGAGCATTTTCTGAAAAAAGCCACAGCTAAAATAGGAAAAAGAATTACTTCTGTACACCCAGAAGTTCTGTCGTTAATTGAGCAGTATGATTGGCCAGGCAATATAAGAGAATTAGAGAATGTAATTAATGCAGGGGTTCATCTATCAAGTAATGGAGAAATAAGAATAGATGATTTACCCCATTATTTGAAAAATTACAAGTTGGAGGCGGAGGAAAGAAGTTTAAAAGATATTGTAGAAGAAACAGAAAAGAAGGTAATTGAAAAAGTATTAAAGAAGTTTAATTTCGATAAAAACCGAGCAGCAGCAGCTCTTGGGATTGGGAATTCTACTATATACGATAAAATCAAGAAATATCAGATTCTGATCAAATAAAACAAATCCGGGATTTCGGAATGTACTCCGAAATTCCGGATTTATTTTTATTTTCAAATGAATGTTGGTTTTTCCTCAATAGATTAGGAAGAGATGCAATAAATCAGACTCTATCAATTGGGTTACTTTCATCAATTATAGGAAATTTTGCAGTAAAGACTTTCTGAATTTATGGAAAAATTAGTTAATTATTTAACGATTTAATCCTGGAAATGTTGATACCTTTATATTACAAAATTTGGCACAAATATTGCATTGAATATAGTTAATATAACGAAAGGGAGGAATTTTATTTGGATATTGGATTTTTCACAAGAAAAATGGCCAATGATTTAAATACGTTAAATCATAGAAAAGTAGCCATACAAGAAGAAATGGGAAAATCATGGACATATTCGGATCTTCACCGTATATCAAACTCTTATGCAAATAAGCTTTGTGAACTTGGAGTTGAAAAAGGAGACCGTGTCGGTATCTTACTTCATAACTGCCTTGAATATTTCGGTCTTTATTTTGCTGTTGCAAAAATTGGAGCAATTGCTGTCCGACTTAATTTTCGGCTTTCAAGTGCGGAGCTTGAATATGCATTAAACGATTCGCAGACGAAAATAGTATGTTTTCATTCGAATTTATGTAAGCAGCTGGAAGGAATTGTGAATCAAGTTTCTGTTGAGCGTTTTATTTGTCTTGAGAATACCCAAGATGCTATCCCGTATTGGTCTGAACCATGGAGTATGTTAGAGAGCGGTTCGATAGAAGAAGTAAACGTGAGACATATTAAATTACACGATCCAGTTATGCTGATGTATACGTCTGGGACAACTGGAAGACCTAAAGGGGCGATTTGGACTCATGATACAACATATTGGTTCTCTGCAATACAAGCATTGAAATGGAAGTTTAATGGTCAGGAAGTTGGGATGACTACTGGTCCACTCTATCATGTTGGAGCTATGGAAGATATCGCTCTTCCGATTCTAATGATGGGTGGGACGGTTATTATTACGAAAAGCCAAGGTTTCGAGATTGGAAGGATTCTATCCGTAATAGAACATGAAAATGTAACTGATTGTTTTTTATTCCCATTTATGATTTATGAAATGTTAAATATGCCTAATCTAGATCATTATAATTTGAAAGCTTTAAAAACAATTTATACCGGTGGTGACCCGCTCATGCCATGGGCGCTCGAACAATTGAAAATGAAGTTTCCACATCTTGGAGTTGTTCAAGTGTATGGTTTAACGGAAGGTCAACCAATTGCGGCTGCGCTCGATCCAGAAGATAATTTTACGAAGGGGCATACTGTTGGAAAGCCAATGCCTCTTACAGAAATTAATATCATTGATGATAATGGAATACCTCTTGCTGTTGGTGAAATTGGTGAAATTGCAATTAAAAGCCCGGGGGTTTCAGAGGGGTATTGGAGGAGACCTGATGCAACAATGGAAACATTTGTTGAGGGTTGGTGTAAAACGGGAGATTTGGGAGTATTCGATGAAGAGGGTTATCTATCAATTGTAGGAAGAAAAAAGGATATGATTCGAAGCGGCGGTGAAAATATTTATGCAGCGGAAATTGAAGATGTTTTATACCGCCATCCGGATGTGAAGGAAGTTTCGATAATTGGTGTTCCTGATCCCAAATATATTGAAGCTGTATGTGCAGTTATTGTCAAGAAAGAAGGGGCTAATCTGACTGAAGAGGATGTAGTTGAATTTTGTAAAAAACACCTGGCAAGTTATAAGAAGCCTAGAGAAGTCAAATTTGTGAATGAAATACCACGCACCCCTTCAGGAAAGGTTCAAAAGTATGTTTTACGAAATCAGTATAGTGGTATAAATTAAACCCTATATTTTAGTAGATAAGCAGAGAAATACTTATATAGTAGATTGATGTTTACATTTAAAAGAAAGTTGGTGTGGAATCCAATGAATAAAATTCAAGTTGTATCATGGTCGAAGCAGAGTCAGATAGCAAAAATTGTGATTGATAATCCACCTGTAAATGTATTTAGTGCTGATGTTATTGAACAATTGACACTTATATTAGATGAAATTGAAAACGATTCGGAAATTAAAGTTGTAATTATTACAGGTCAAGGGGAAAAGGCTTTTGTTGCTGGTGGAGATATAAAGAGCTTTCCAGAATGGATGGAAAAAGGGGTGGAAGAAGGAAAGCAAAAATCACTTTGGCTTCAGGAGCCTCTTAACAAGATTGAACGTTTATCTCAACCAACGATTGCTGCAATTAACGGCGTGGCGCTAGGCGGAGGATGTGAACTAGCTTTATCGTGTGATATTCGAATAGCGGAGGAACAAATTCAAATTGGCCTTCCCGAAATTAAATTGGGATTATTTCCAGGAGCCGGGGGTACCCAAAGGCTTTCACGATTAGTTGGAAAAGCGAAAGCAAAAGAAATGATTTTTACTGGTCAGCCGCTCTCTGCAGAAGAGGCAAAACAAATTGGACTAGTTAACCATGTTGTTCCTAAAGGAAAATCTTTAGAAAAAGCATTGGAACTAGCAGAATGTATAAGCAATTTTTCATTGCCGGCCCTTTCCTTTGCGAAGCGTTCTCTTGATGTTGGCTATGAACAACAACTTCATGAAGGCTTAGTTACGGAAGCTGAGTATTTTGGTCATGTTTTGCAAACAAAGGATGTAAAAGAAGGGGTTGAAGCCTTTATCCAGAAGCGTAAACCAAAATTTATAGATAAGTAATCGTAGAAAACAATCCTAAGTGAGTACATAAGGGAATGTATGAAAATTTTGATGAACAAAAAGAGTGCAGAATAAAAGGACTTTCTGTATGTTCATTCTCAAGAAAGAATACAGATGCTTCCTTCTTCTTTAGGCAGGTCATCGCAGTACATTGATTATATCTAGAGAGGCTTTATATAACTGTAAAAGGAGATTGATTTATGGATCTTATTATTATTCTAGCAGCTCTAGGGCTACTTATATTTGGCGCTTATCGAGGTTATTCTGTTATTATTTTGGCTCCAATATGTGCATTGTTAGCTGTATTCTTCACTGAACCAAGTCATGTGTTACCATTCTTCTCTAATATTTTTATGGAAAAGTTAGTTGGCTTTGTAAAACTATATTTTCCTGTCTTCTTACTTGGTGCTATTTTTGGTAAAGTAATTGAGATTACTGGAATCGCTGAGAGAATAGCTAAGGTTATTGTTCGGTTTATTGGGGCTAAACAAGCCATTCTGACTGTCGTGCTAATGGGTGCTATTCTTACCTACAGCGGGGTTAGCTTATTTGTAGCTGTGTTTGCTATTTATCCTTTTGCGGCTCAATTGTTCCGCGAGGCAAATATTCCAAAACGACTCATTCCAGCGACCATTGCATTTAGTGCTTTTACTTTCTCGATGGATGCCATTCCAGGATCACCGCAGATTCAGAATGTTATTCCAACAAGTTTCTTTGGTACCGATATTTATGCTGCTCCAATACTTGGAATGATTGGTGCAGTGTTCATTTTTGGTCTCGGTATGTGGTATTTAGAGAGCCGTCGACGTAAGGCAGCTGCAAATGGGGAAGGGTATTACGGAATCGGAAAAAATGCAATCAATGAGATGGCAGCCGCTAGTGAAGCAGCGGATATTCATGAAGCGAAGTCTGCACCTACCACTCAACTTTCAGATGGAAAGATAAAGGCGAAAGATTGGCTTGCTTTTCTGCCGCTTGTATTGGTAGGTGTTATGAATAAGTTTTTCACCACTTACATTCCTAAATGGTATGAGAATGGATTTGATTTTGCAAAAATTGGATTAGAGAGCTTTGGAACGGTTAACTTAAGTCAGAATCTTGGTATTTGGTCAGTTGTAATGGCGCTTCTTGTAGGGATTGTAACGGCCATTGCTCTAAACGTTCAGGAGGTTAAAAAGAATTTTCAAGAAAGTATGAGTATTGGGATAAGCGGGGCCTTGCTTGCTACAATGAATACCGCATCTGAATTTGGATTTGGAGGAGTTATCGCAGCTTTACCTGGGTTTGCCACCGTTCAAAATGCCCTTTCTTCAACTTTTACCAACCCGCTAGTAAATGGGGCAGTATCGACAAACATTCTTGCAGGAATGACGGGATCTGGATCTGGAGGAATAAGTCTTGTATTAGGTGTAATGGCAGAAAAGTATGTAGAGGTAGCTAATGCCGCTAACATTCCATTAGAAGTCATGCACCGCGTAATGTCTATGGCAGCCGGTGGAATGGATACGCTTCCACATAACGGTGCTGTTATTACCTTACTTGTAGTATGTGGTTTAACGCATCGTCAAGCTTACAAAGATATTTTTGCTATAACGATTATTAAATCTTTTGCGGCTTTCTTCATCATCGGTGTTTATATGCTGACTGGTCTTATCTAAAAAACAAATGAAGTTTGCTATGATTTCAAAAAACTAACGAAATCACTTTAATCAAAAAGGTATAATCCCTTTACAAGCATAGAGGGATTATACCTTTTTGATGTTAGAAAAGCTTGTATAGAATTTCGTAACTGTATCTTTATAAAAAAGATTAGTAATTTAAAATAAGTTCGAAATAAGAAATGCCATTGACGGGTTCACTATTGAATTAATGAGAAATCTCCAGTTAGATGTTCGGGAATATGCTAGAGAGCTGGTTACAATCTTCAATAGATCAACTAAAAAGTAATGTGTCACTTAGGAGGATAACAATGATTTATTATGAGGTACTTTGTTATAGTTGTAAAAAGATATTCAGAGTATACGGAGGAACTCTGAAGTATCAACAATTTAAGGTGAATAGGAATGGAATATATTGTTGCGAAGATTGTAATTTGAAAATACGCCTTGATGCAATCAAATATTTCTTTAGATACTTAGATTGAGTAAATTCCGTTTGAATATTTTCCATATCTTCACCTAATAAAAGACAGATAGGCTTTCTTTCGTCGACTTACAACTGGTGATATTTGTTTTTTAATATACTCATTTAAAGTAGATAGTTTTTTGTGGAGAGTCTACTAATAGATTGTGAAGGATTGCATTTAAATGAAATGTTTAGAGATCCGTTATCCAAAGAAAAATCTCAAGCTTTAGGACAAAAGTAGGGGGTATTTGCTTTTTAATAGACTTAGGAAAAGGACTTTCTTATTTAATAAAAGCACCTCGTTCGTATTATAAGGTCACCAGATTTCTGATTGACCTTATAATACGAACGGAGGTTAGTGGAAAAAGTTTTCTATAAAATACTATTGGTATTCTCGTGATTATATTTATAAAATGAAGCAAATCTATCCTATGAGAGAGTGAAAAACTTGAAGCATAATCGACTTTTATTCTTGGCGTTAGCAAGTAGCATATTGGTTATTTTAATTGCGCTTTTTCAATGGTATTTGATTAATATAATAACCGAATTTTTAATGCTGACCATTTGGTTAGTGATATTTGGACTTTTTATTTTCATTACAGTGAAGACCATTATCAATTTATTTAAAAATAAGGATTGGAAGCCGTTCACAATCCAATTATTAACTATCTTATTATGGCTGTTCTTTCCTTTTACTCAAGTTATGTTAGATTTGGACTTTAAAATGAATAAATCAGAAAGAAAAGAAGTAGTGGAAATGGTGGAAAACGGTACTCTGAAACCAAATGTCTCATACGATTCATCACTTATCCTATTACCTAAAAAATATGAACAGCTATCTAAAGGTGGTGGAGAAATTGTTATTGAAAAAAACGGTGATTTTAGGAATAATACTATTTGTTAGTTATTCAATTAACAGGCGCGATTCTTCAATATGAAGGATCGTTTTCTTAGTGTGCCAGGCATGGCAACTATCTAG
>NZ_QWVS01000036.1 GCF_003570725.1 Peribacillus asahii | reverse complement strand
CACCTAGATAGTTGCCATGCCTGGCACACTAAGATTCTCAGCCTTGACGGCTGCTCCACCTAACTGTCTACGCTTAAAGACTAAAGTTACCTTTAGCCCTCCAAGACTCGCTACGAGCGAATGGCTAGTTCTTACTCGACGGGAATCCCACCCGTTATATGATACGACCTAGGCTCGGCCGCACACCTGCACCGTTACTTGAAGTAAAAAAGCATTACTGCTGTTCCAGTAATGCGCCCGTTACTTTAAGTGTATTGTTTCACTAGCTATTTGATTTGATTATTTTTCCATTATTTACTCCAACAGTATTTGCCATTGTCCCTAAAATACAAATAGAATAACTAGAATCTTCTTGAGATGTATAAGTAACTGTTAATTTATTATCAATAGACTCTGAATAAGTTTTTTCTATTTCATATTTCAAATTAGAATCTGGAGAATAATCTTTAATTATTCCTATGGTCATATGATTAAACGAATCTTGAGATTGTAACTGAAATTCAATAGTTACTTTCTTTGATTTTTCTAAATACATAGGTTCAAATATAATAACTCCAGCATTCTCTATTTCTAAATCAGGAAGTTTATATTCACCATTATCACTCTCTTCTAATCGAATATATTGAAGATTATTAAAAACGTCCAGCTTAAAGCTCTCTTCACCACTTAAAGAATCATTTTGTTCAGATTCTTTTTTTATAGATACTTTATTATTATCTGATGGTTCTATGTTATTTGATGATTCACCATTTGAATTATCTGTACACCCTGCTAATATACAAATACTGAAAAAATAAAGGATTACTATTTTTTTCACCATATAACCTCCGTTTCCTTTTTTAAAAAATTTATCATATTAAATAAGTTATAACATTATTTTTTGGTTTATGGGTAATTTATCCAATCAATGGACTAACACCCTTATTAAAGTAAACTTCCCTATTACTTTAAGTACATTCCTTCACACTCTAGACTTAAAATAAAAAAAGCACTAATCCTTATTACAGGAAAGCGCCCTTTAGTGGAAATGGAAGTTATAAAGAATTTGCAATATCAACTAACACCTCTAAAGGTATATGTTCAGAGATTCTCTTATCAACACCTAGAATATATTGCCAATTCCCTCTCTCAAATATCAAATTATTAGAAACAGGACTTTTTACAAAAAATGCTGTGCCATAATCAAGTTCTATTGTTTTATTAATACGTTCTGGTTTAAATTTAATAGCGTGTTTTTTAGGTCTCAATGTAAGAGTATAGTGGTTCTCTGGCGTATTCTCATTAAGAAACTCAATTTCAAAGTCATTATTAATCCCAATATCTTTGCTGCACCTTCCAAAGTAATGTGTGAATTGAACTGGAGGTATTTTATATGGTAATACAATATCCTCGTTGAAAAGATTTTCACATTCATCTACTGCTTCCTCAACTGTCTTGTACCCTATCTCAAAAAAGATTTTCTCAAATGGTGGGTGTTCATCTTCATCATTTGCATTTACCGTTTCAAAACTTACTAAACATAAACCTAAAATGAAAATTAAAATAAACTTCTTCTTCATAAAGACCACCTTTATTTATTCATTAAAAGTAGGTTTCCTTATTAGAAAAAAGTTATTACTATTCGAGCTACTTTGCCCCGTTACTTAAATAAGAAAAAACGATACCCCTTATTGAAGCATCGGTTGCAATAGGTAAGCGTTTGAAGTAGTCT
>NZ_QWVS01000035.1 GCF_003570725.1 Peribacillus asahii | reverse complement strand
TTTATAGGGGTATAGTTTAAAGGTAGAACTAAGGTCTCCAAAACCTTCAGTGTGGGTTCGATTCCTACTACCCCTGCCAATTATGGCGGCTGTGGCGAAGTGGTTAACGCATCGGATTGTGGTTCCGACATTCGTGGGTTCGATTCCCATCAGCCGCCCCATAAAGCGTTTATGGGCTATAGCCAAGCGGTAAGGCAGCGGATTTTGATTCCGTCATGCGAAGGTTCGAATCCTTCTAGCCCAGCCATTTTTGCGGAAGTAGTTCAGTGGTAGAATACAACCTTGCCAAGGTTGGGGTCGCGGGTTCGAATCCCGTCTTCCGCTCCAAGAAGAGTTCGGCAGCATAGCCAAGTGGTAAGGCAGAGGTCTGCAAAACCTTTATCCCCGGTTCAAATCCGGGTGCTGCCTCCAATAATGCCGGTGTGGCGGAATTGGCAGACGCGCACGACTCAAAATCGTGTTCCTTCGGGAGTGCCGGTTCGACCCCGGCCACCGGTATCATAAATAAGGCGCCAATCCTTATTTATCAAGATCTTCAACATTTCATGTTGAAGGTCTTTTTTTATCTTCAGCACGACTGAAATTAGCTAAAATCGTATGCTTCGAATCTTATGCTTGGGGGAGACAATATGGCAAGAAAAGGGCAATTTTCAGATGATGACTTGAAGATTATCAATGTAAAAATTACAGATATAAATAGTAATTTCTGAGGTGAAAAAAGGTCTTAAAATACATTGATGCATGGGTTTAGTTGCCTCTTTAGCTATCTTTGGAACATCCACAGTTGTGTGAGATATAAAAAATAAAGGGGAAAATCGCATGAAGAAAAATTTAATTTTAGCAGCAGGTTTTATTTCGATTGGTTTGCTTAGTACTTGTATGCAAGAAGAAAAATCAGAAGTGGCTGAAGTACAGGAAACAAACGAAGCAAATAAGTCGGTAAAAGTTTCTGAATCAGTAGAATCTGAGCAGTCCGATTACTCAGATGGTTTCCAAGATTCTGTTTCGCGTGAGAAAGCAATCACACCAGAAATCAAAGAAATGGTTAAAGATAATTTCGAGTACTTTGACAAGATTGTAAACAACAATTACTTCTACGAATCTCGAAATGCAGATCCAAATGATCCAATGTTAGACTTAGGTAAAGAAGATGCTTGGCTAACTGAAGAAGTCAAATTAGAAGTGGAAAAAAGAGCTAATGAAATTGAAGCTTTGTTACCGACGAAGAATGCCAATCTTGATAGAGATTTGTATATGGCTTTAGGAGAAATAAGGACAGGGTTTGATTATGAAAATGGTGGAGATATCTACTTAACCTATAGAATCCTTTATGGCTTACATACTGGTATGAATGGATATGAGCATGTTGATAGAGATGAAAATGGTAGAAAAAGATTTGATCCAGAAGGCAATTGGACAGCAACTTTTACTGATGAAGAAATAGGTTATGAAGATCCATTTTGATTTTCTTGGAAACTAAATAACTGGTCAGTAATGGGAAAGTGTATGGGAATAAATCCCTGGTCCCCGGGAGTTTACTTTTTCTTGCTAGGCTTTTTTTATTATTTGAAGAATAACAACATAAGCATTCAATCAATTGCATATATCTGTGTACTTGTTCCCTAGTTATGTTAATGTAATGAGTATAGAGATTAATAGATAACTCAACTTTTGTTGGGGATTTGTTGTGGCTAAAATAAACATAATCGGAGAATTAACCATGAAACAAAAATTCAAAAAATTCACTATAATTGCTACTGGCTTAATAATTGTTGGAGGTCTTGTTTCCTACAAGATTTTAGAAAATGCACATGATTATGAATCAGCAAAGTCTGCTGAAATGTCTGGAAGTAAGTACGAACAACTTAAAGAAGAAAAGAAAAAGGCTGAAGAACAAACTGCTAGAATCGGTGGAGCAACTTCTAAAACTGGACTAACTGATGATTCAGGAGAATATGAAGTAATCTCTGTTATGCATAAAATGACACATCAGAAAGTTGCCTCTGAGGATAAGTGGGGAGCAGTTCAGATGACTTCTTCTAATATCGATGAAGTAATGGCTATAGTTGAAGCCAATGATTTTAAGAATGAAGACAGTCTCTTAAATATCTTGAAAAAATGGAAACGAGAAGACTTTGATGCTGTCGTTCAAGACCACAATTATTTTTGGGAATTACAAAATGGAACGATTGGTAAAGCCTACGGAAAACTGAGCGAGGAAGAAGAAGCTAAATTTATTGAAAATAACTTTAAATGAGTCTTGCATAGTCCGGCAAGGCTTATTTTTGCCTTTTTTATGTGAAAAATGGTGAATTATTTAGACCTCAAGAGAGCACTGATTAATTTGAGTAGTTTTTATGTCCGAAGATAGGCATTAGATGATGGTTAATAGGCTTCTTATCTTCTTTAACTTAAATGCACCGATAATTTGTCCAGAACATATGGATAAATTAGTTGCATTTTTGATGAGGAGGATGTTTTCAATGTATGAAAATTTCTATTACAATAATCAGCCTATGTATAGACAACAAATTACTTTACAACAAGCACAAGCAATTGCCCTTCAAAGAGTACCTGGGAGAGTTCTGCATGTAGACATGGATTTAGAAAATGGTGTTTTAGTTTATGAAGTCTTCATTATGACATCACAAGGCAGAATAGTTGAAGTAGAGATACTCGCAAAGACAGGAAAAATCTTAAAGATTGAACAAGAAAATGATGATGATTTTGATAATCCTCACAACCATGATTATAACAACCATAACAACTATAACCATGATTAAAACTATCTACTCCTAAACTAACAGAGGCTTCAATTGAAAAGGATAAAAATAAAAAGATCGATTCATTTGTATGAGGTGTTTCAGTAATCCTTATAATTTAATGTTGAAGGAACGTTAATATCTCGGTGTGGAGCCGATTAAATACTTAATAACTAAATTGAAAACTCGACTCAAAATCGTATTCCTTCGGGAGTACCAGTTCGACCCCGACCACCGGTTCAATAGGCTAAAAGTTATTACAACGAGTATTAGGTAATATCAACGTCAAAAGACGTCTCTACGGTTAATGTGGAGGCGTCTTTTGTGTTTCTTTTTAGTTTTGCTTAGGTAAAGAACATCAAAGATTTAAAAAAGGGTAGCTATCTATTCCTTCTAGATTTTATTTTCATAGAATAACATATCTATGTATGAAAGGAAAATGAAGGTTGTTGCGAACAGTAAAGGATATTTCGAAATCGAATTAAAGACACATAAGAAAAATGAGAAACTAAAGGTCACTATATAGATCTAGTAATGGGTTAAAAAATTTAATCGTGTACATTGTAATGGGCTTCATGTTTCCTTTAGAGAAACACAACAAAATTTTATAAAATTGGGGACATGTGAAGAAGACTGTATTATTCCTAATTGATGGTTAAAGTAGAGTGTAGAATTTCGTTCGTGAAGTTCTTATTTACTGAGGGATAGCTACTTGAAGATTGTACTTGAAAGCGTATTGAAGGAAAAAAGGTTCCCTGAAACACCTCGGCAGTACGAAAAGAACTGGAATAGAATCAAGGAATAATCCGAACCTTAACGAAAGGGGGATATTTCCATTAACGAAGATACCTTAATAATCGTAGCAAAAGCCATGGCAGCTGTTATAATAGAATGTCTTGGATAAGAGTAAATAAAGAGAGCGGTTCTTTATGCATCTGGCATAGAGACATTCTTTTTTAGGAGTGATCACATGTCTTTTACAAGTTTAAAAGAATTAATTGAACTTGCAAATCAAGAGAAAACAACCATTTCAGAATTAATGATAAAAACTGAGGTACATCAGACAGGTTATCCTAGGGAAATAATTATCAAAAAAATGTCGGAACAATTTACAGTGATGGAAGAAGCTGTACGCAGAGGGACACTGAGTCCCGTTATGTCACGTACTGGTTTAACAGGAGGGGATGGAAACCGCCTTTATCAATATGCTAAAGAGGGGAATTCCTTTATCAATCCTATCACATTAAATGCCGCAGCGAATGCGTTTGCGGTATCAGAAGTAAATGCGGCAATGGGACGGATTGTGGCGACGCCAACAGCTGGTTCAGCGGGAATTTTGCCAGCTGTACTTGTTCACGCCCTTGACAGTGGAAAGTTTACACGTGAGCAGATTGTACGGTCAATATTCACTGCCTCTGCCCTTGGCTTAGTAATTGCAAATAAAGCTTCAATATCAGGGGCTGCTGGCGGGTGCCAGGCTGAAGTTGGATCAGCAACCGCTATGGCAGCAGGTACCCTAGTTGAGCTTGCCGGCGGAACACCGATGCAGGTTGGAAATGCCATCGGAATTGCTTTGAAAAATTCACTAGGGTTGGTTTGTGATCCCGTTGCTGGACTGGTGGAAATTCCTTGTATCATTCGCAACGGTTTACATGCGATTACCGCTCAAGCTGCGGCAGATATGGCTTTAGCTGGGGTAGCCAGCGTCATTCCTGCAGATGAAGTCATTCATGTGATGCATGAAGTAGGACAGCAAATGCCCGAATCGTTGAGAGAAACTGGGATAGGCGGTCTTGCCGGAACTCCCACAGGGAAAAAATTAAAAAAACAGATTCTAAGCAAAAAAACTAGCGGCTGTGGGCCAGCAAAATATCAAAGTGCGTATGAGATTATCGGTCCCGTAATGGTTGGTCCTTCAAGTTCGCATACAGCTGGAGCTGTCCGAATCGGGAACATTGCCCGCCAGTTATTAAACGAAACTCCATTATATGTGAATTTCTCGCTGATGGGTTCTTTCGCTGAAACCTATCAAGGTCATGGAACAGACTTAGCTCTATTATCAGGTGTTCTTGGGTTATCTACAATGGATGAGGGCATTCCAAATGCCAAAAAAATTGCTGAAGAAAATAGTTTACAATACGAATTCACGAAACGAGTGCTTGGAAGCTATCATCCGAATACAGTTCTCGTAGAATTGACAGGGGCTTCACGTACTGTCAAGGTATTGGCCAGCTCTTTAGGCGGTGGTAAAGTAGAGGTTCAGGAATTCGATGACTATCCATTAAAATTTTCAGGAGAACGGCCAACACTTGTGATTCGCCATACCGACCGAACAGGATTTATTGCTGAATTATCGAGGTTTCTTTACCAAAATGGATTTAATATCGCCCGTATGGCAAATGAACGGTCAAAAATCAATGGTGCTGCCATAACAGTTTGTGAAATCGACAATAAAATCGAAGCGACTCTCTCGTCTTTATTAAAAAAAGAGATTCCGATTATTGACGAAATTGTATTGGTTCAAACTAATTAACTCCCTAGAAGATTATTAAGTAGTTTTCTAAAATGAAAAAACTTAAGGATTGATTAAGTGTTATCAACTAGGAAAAAAAACAGACTTCACACTAAATTGTGTGGAGTTTGTTTACTTTTTACCGATGTAATTTATTATATAATTAAGAGAAGTCGAGGAGGTATGGCAGATGTTATTTCAGTCAGAAGAAGAATTGGTTGAAAATATTGAGCAGATGTATGGACCAGTGTATGTCCAGTTAATGATGGGGATTCAAGATAAACGCATTAATCAAGTAAAGGCGAAGGCAGAAATTCGGGTGAAGCCTGTAAAAGCATTTGTTGAGGTGTTAGTAGAGGAGCTAGAGTCCGATTATATTTATGCGGAGCAAGGTGAGAGTATCTATTCTAGCTTTGGAATTGATGAGAGAATTGGAATTTATGAGGAAGTATTAACGACTATTCCATATACTGTTCTAATAGAAAATGAGAATTGGAGAAAAGAAATAAACACTTATGTCACTGAGGAACAATTAAAAGGGGCCTTGGAGAAATTATTAAATGATTATCAATTTACAGATCCCAGTGGGAAATACAGATTTAGAAAAATATGCAGCATTCAAGAGTTAGCTATAGTCAGTGAGTAGAAATAGAGAAACCACATCATACGTCTAATCATATAGATAAATTATTCGTTTAAAGAACAGGGGAAAGAGAAATGAAAATTGGTTTAGTACGACATTTTAAAGTCCAAAAGGATTTGCCAAAAGGCAAGATGGCGACACCAGCGGATTTAAAAAAGTGGTTTGATGAATATGATGTGGCAGATATTGAATATATGAAATGTGACTTAGGAAATATTGAATGGAAACAGTGCTATTCAAGTACGCTGCCGCGAGCTGTTAAGACGGCACAGCATATTTATCAAGGGGAGATTATACATCTTGATGACCTTTGTGAAATCCCAGCTCCTACTTTTAATGGGAAAATTAAATTGCCTTTTCTTTTCTGGGCAATTAGGGTTCGTTTTTTTGCTTACTTAAAAAAGGATACTCGTTCAGATATTCGAAAAACAAAAGAGAAGATTAAACGAGTGTTTGATGAGATAATAAAGAGTGGCGAGGAGGATGTTTTAATCGTCAGTCATGCAGCCATTATGATTTATATACGGAAGGAATTACTAAACCGAGGATTTAAGGGTCCGAAGTTTAAAGTGGCGAATAATGGACAATTGTATATATTTGAGAAGGAAAACGTGTAGTTTTTGACATAAGGAGAGCGTCGATCATTTATATGGAAATTTGTTCAATGTAACTGCCCTCGTCAATATCTGCCTCAATATGAAGGAATCGTTTTTCTTTTAATCGCTATTTTATAACGTCTTTCTATATTAATTTGTAGGGAGACGTTTTTTGTATTTGGGTTAGAATAAGGGAATAATTATATTTTATTATAAATACGATTATAATTTGGGTGTTTTTTGGATATTCTAAATAACGAGAATATCTTCATCTTTAAGAAATTATGAATTTGAGACATTTTTTATAAATTATTTCGTCGGTTCTACAATAAAATAATAAAAAGGAAATTAACGGTTTAGTTACGTTGGTAATACAATATAAAAGGTGAGTTGAGTAATGGAAGTTGGAAAGTAAATGTGAGAACGTTTACAGAGCTAGTTCGACCACACTCATTTTTAAAGCCTCATCATTTGAAAGGTGGACTGAAAATGTTAAAGTACAACGATTTAGGTACAGGAACGCCAGTTGTATTTATACATGGTTTAGGGAGCAAGAAGGAAGCTTGGATCCCGCAGCATGATTTAGCAAATCAGTATAGATTAGTCATTCCAGATATGAGAGGTCACGGAGAAACGGAAATTAATGAAAGCCTTACCATTGGGAACTTCGCATTAGATATTATTGATTTATTGGAGTATTTAGAGATTCCGTCAGCGTTTATATGTGGATTTTCCTTAGGTGGAATTGTTGCACAGGAACTATATAAGCAGCGTCCGGATTTAGTAAAAGGGCTTATTCTTTCGAATACAACCTCTTATGTTCCATCTATATTAGCTAGCAGTATTGTTAATGAATCATCTAAGCTTCTTCAAAAAGGTGAAGAGGATTTAATTGAACATATTGTGACAAGAGGGCTGTATGATGAAGTGTACAAAGAGGAGGCTAAGAAGGCTTTTCATATACGAGACACATATATTGAAGCAGCTAAAGCTCCAATTGGGGTTAATTACTTTTCAATGCTTCCTACTATACAAAAACCTGTATTACTAATTGGAAGCACGCATGATAAAGTGACACCGTCTGTAAATATTTATTTAATGAAAGCGTTTTTAAGGAAAGCGCATTCAGCGATTTTAAAAAATGCCGGGCACTTAAGTAATATCGAACAGAAGGAACTTTTTAATCAATACGTTACGGATTTTTTAAAATCATGTGCGTAATTCAATCAAGTGCTTAAAAAAACAAGAGACAAGTACAATATGACTTTGTCCCTTGTTTTATTTTTATTCAGATGAGCTCAGCGCTTTATGATGAGCGTTTTTCTAACCAATCTGCAACAGTTGGGTAAGTGATTTTGGAAGCTTTAGGTCCAAATGCTACAGATGCATGTCCAGTAGGAAGAAGCACATACTTTTTATCCTTGCTAGAGATAACATTCATCAATGCTTCTACTTGATGTGGTTGAGCAATATTATCCTTTTCAGCTGCTAAATTAAGAACATTTGCCTTGATATTTTTTAAATCAACTTTACGACCACGGATGACAAGTTCTCCTTTAATTAGCTTATTTTGTTGATAGAAGTCTCTAATCCATTGACGGTAAGCTTCACCTGGGAACGGAATACCATCGCCTACCCATTTTTGTATAAGCTTCCAGCTCTTGATAAACTGTTCATTGTCAGCACGATCTACTAGACTAATATAAGGTCCGTAGAAGTTTGCCATCGGTTTTAACATTTTGTTTCCGAAATCAATCATTTCTGGTGGAACATTTCCTAAAGTATCAACGACTTTATCGACATCAAAATATCGCTCATCAAGGAAAGAACCATATAAGCCCGTATCTTCAAAATCAAATGGGCTCGTCATAAATACGATGTTGCGAATTGGCAATTCAGGGTGAAGAGCAGCGAAGATAGATGTCAGTGTTCCGCCCATACAGTAACCCATAATTGAAACCTCTTTTGCATTGGATGCTTTCAATACTTTTCGAACAGCACGAGGAATATAATCTAGAACATAGTCATCCATTTTCATATTTTTGTCTTCGTATCCTGGTGTACCCCAATCAAGTAAATAAACATCAAAGCCGCGGTCAACTAAGTATTCAACAAAACTGCTTCCTTTTGTTAAATCTAGAATATATGGCTTATTGATTAATGCATAAACAAGCAGAATTGGAACAGCATGCTTTCGGGGCTGCTCAGATGTGTAGCGATATAGCTTTGCTTTATTTCTAGTCCAAATCACTTCTTTCGGTGATTGGCCTACTTCTGGTTCAGGTTCTCTTACCAATACGTTCGTTGCTTTCGTGAAGCGTTCATATTGGCTCTTAACCTCCTCAGGTACTAAGGCTAAATTAGCAAATTCTGTCCATTCTTTTAAACTAGTGTTACTCATTGTTCCACACCTTTCGTTGTAGTATGAAGAGCTTTATAGGATGTTCAAAGAATTACATATAAAGTCCGCCATTAATATTTAACTGCTGACCTGTAATATATCCACCGTCTTTACATAAGAAAACTACTCCACGTGCAATTTCTTCCGGTTGTCCAAAACGACGTGCTGGAATTTTAGCGACAATATTTTCACGAATATTCTCTGGAATTTCTTGAACCATCTCTGTGTCAATAAATCCTGGGCAGATAGAGTTTACTGTTACATTGCTTTTTGCAAGTTCTAAAGCAAGAGATTTTGTATACCCAATAATTCCAGCTTTTGCTGCAGCATAGTTTGTTTGTCCGAAGCCTCCAGCTTGTCCAATAATGGAAGAAATGTTAATGATTCTTCCTGCATCTGACTCTAAAAGATATGGAAGAGCAATAGAAGAAGTATTGTAAACGCTGTTTAAGTTAACATCAATAACAGTTCTCCAATCTTCCTCACTTAGCTTCTTGAATGTGCTATCTCTTGTAATTCCGGCGTTATTGATAAGAATATCTAATTTACCAAAGTGATTAATAGTTTCTTTTATTAAATTCTCTGACTCTTCTGAATTCGAAACATCTGCTTGAACCGCATAAGCTTCTCCGCCAATCTTTTTAATGCTTTCAATGACTTGCTCAGCTGATCCCGCACTGCGGTTATAGTTAATAACAACTTTAGCTCCATTTTTTGCCAATTCTAGTGCGATTGCTGCACCAATTCCGCGGCTGCCGCCTGTAACGATCGCTACTTTGTTAGTTAAATCTGTCATTTTGTTAGTCTCCTTTTAGTTACTATGTATATAAAGATAGTAAACCATCTTTATAGATTAATTAATTACCCTTGCTGTACCTTAGTTGTTTCTTTGCTGGCATCTTTATAGATTAATTAATTACCCTTGCTGTACCTTAGTTGTTTCTTTGCTGGCTACTTTATTAGTAGTAGTTTCTTTTGTTAATAAAGTAATAATTTCATTAAGTTTATTGTCTAGGGTTTTAATTTTATTCTTAACATCTGTCATTTCTCGCTTTAATTCTGCCTGGCTCACTAAAGTAGAGGCAGTTTCTTCAACTAAATCTTCTAAATCATCCACTTTTGAATCCACGTTGATGATTAGGGCTGAGATGTTTGACAGATCAGTGCGAGTTGGAATATTAACTTGCTCGAAATACTGTTCTGTTGTTTCATCTAACATCTTCTTATATAGAAGATTCATCTCAAGAACTTGCCCCATCACCTTAGAAGTTGATTCGTCTTTCAGATTTTCATCAATGATGTTACTGCTTTGATTAAAAAAGTCTTTCCACAATTCAAATGGGTTTAAGTTTTTTTGCTGATTCATATGCCCTCTCCCCGTCTATGAGTTTTGTTTGAAATATATTACAAGTCTATAATAACAATTAAACCAAAATAAGGAAAGGTAAAAATTTAAATATTTACCAAAACTAATTGACAATTGGAACACATAGGTGTAAATTACACATAGAGACTATTTAACATATTGAGTGGGTGATACAAGATGACAACAGATAAGCAAAATACTTCTATAGACTCAACATCCAAAGATATGATGAACAATATGCCCAAAAATTTGATGATACCTGTTCTGCTGTTAAGTCTTCGAGGTTGGAATTTACATGGTTACAAATTAATTCAAGAGTTAAGCCGATTTGGATTTACATCTGTAGATCAAGGAAATGTGTATCGAACATTAAGAAAGCTAGAAAAAGAGAACATGGTGAAATCTGAATGGGATATGTCAACAGGGGGACCAGCTAAGCGAATTTATTCATTAACAGAGGCTGGTGAGGCGTATTTGCAAACTTGCACTGATTCGCTTACGCAATACCAATCCATATTAAATCGCTTTTTTACTATCTATATGGATATGTTCCTCCCTACATCTTTATCACAACGCGATGATGATAAAGAGGAGAATTAATGTTTGTTGTATGTACTTATAAAGTGAACTTGCAGTATTCCTGCAATCACAATAAATTTCTACTTTTAGGAGGTTTTTATCATGGCAGTAAATAAAAAAGATCAAAATAATAAGGATTCTCGTAATTTAGGTGATTCTTTGCTAGACAGCTGGACAAATAGTTTGAATACAATTCATGCTTCGCAAAAAGAGGTGGAGAATGTGTCAATTCAAGCAATCGGATATCAAAGAGAGGTGTGGGAGAAATTGACGGAAGATTTTACAAGAATTGAACAAGAACAAAAGAAATTAGTTGAGGAACTTCGTATAGTAGGAAAGAAAAATATTCAAACGCTTTACGGTGAAGAAGCAGGGGAGACTTTTGATAAATGGAATGAGCACTTTGATGAAGTGAGCCTTCGTGTTCAGCAGCTAACAGTAGCTCCTTTGAAAGAAACTTTTAACCTTTTAAATCAATCTCAAGATCAATTACAAGATTCTATTAAAAAAGGAATCACTCAACAACAAAGTCTTCGTGAAAACTTCTTAAATCAATTGAAATCAGCTCAAAAAGGGTTTGTTGATTTAGTGGAATCTAATACAAAACTAGCGTTGAGTCTTTATAAAATTTAATTTAAGTAACGTGCCAATGGAATAATCAAAAAAGTAGAGTGGGAGGATTTAGTGTCCTCCCACTTTATAAAGATTAAGAAAAGAGGTGCAAGGCTGTGAAGTTAGCGGGAAAAGTGGCCATCATTACAGGTGGTGCGAGAGGGATCGGAAAAGTAACAGCCAAAAAATTTCTTGAAGAAGGTGCTAAAGTAGTAATCTGTGATTATGACCAGGCTGCTGGTCAAGCTACATTAGCGGACCTTGGAAGTAATGACGTAAGCTTCTTTCAAGTCGATGTAACGAATACTGCACAAGTAGAAGCGATGGTTCAATCAACAATTGATACATATGGCAGAATAGATATTTTGATTAATAACGCAGGGATTACAAATGATGGATTTCTTGTAAAGATGAGTGAAGAGGCTTGGGAAAAGGTACTTGCTGTTAATTTGTCAGGTGTCTTTAAATGTACGAAGGCTGTTGCTCCATTTATGTTGGATCAAAAATCAGGGGTTATTTTAAATGCCTCTTCTGTAGTTGGAATATATGGAAATATTGGTCAAAGTAATTATGTGGCCACAAAAGCAGGTGTTATTGGGATGACTAAAGGTTGGGCAAAAGAGTTTGGTCCAAAAGGGATTCGTGTGAATGCTATAGCACCAGGCTTCATTGCAACGGATATGGTCTCGACCGTACCGCAAAAAGTCATTGATACCATGAAAGAAAAGACGCCGCTTAAAAAGCTAGGTACACCAGAAGATATTGCAGAAGCTTATTTATTTTTAGCTTCGGATGCTGCTGGTTATATTAATGGAACCATTTTAAGTGTGGATGGCGGATTAGTCGTTTAGTAGTTACAAATATAACCGTTACATGGATACGGATATGAAAAGAGCTGCTTAAAACAGCAGCTTTTTTCATATCCGTATTTTTATTAGGTTTTGTTATAGGAGCCCAATGGTTTTATCAACAATATGGTTTAACCCAACCTTTTATTAAGTTGTTTTAACTGATTGACTGGATTATTCACTAAAAAGTTGAGTAGTTTTTTTGCTGCGAATGGGATATAACAGTCCTTTTTTGTGATAACTCCCAATTCCCACATGAGAGTTGGGTTGACTAAAGAGACCATTTTAATAGTATGTTGGTTTATTTTTGAATAAACCGATTTTGGAAGAATCGTAATACCTAAACCTTCTTTAACAAGCTCGGCAATCAAATCCCATTGAGAGCTTTGGTATGTAATTTGAGGACTAAACCCAGCATTTAGACACTCTTGGATTATTCGATCATGTAACGCAAATTGTTCGTTGAAAATAATAAACTGTTCATCCTGTAATTCATGTAAGCTTACAAAATCCCTATCGGCTAGTCGATGGTGTTGAGAGACATAAATTACAAACTCATCTTTCGTAAATGGATGGACAATAAACTTTTCTGTATTAGTTGGAAGAACGCTGATGCCTAAGTCAATTTTTTCTTCATCTATTAAACTTTCTACACGTTTTGGTCCTAACTCAACTAATTTTAATGAAATTTTAGGGTGAAGCTTTCTAAATGGAATAGCTATGGAAGGGAAAAATAGTGTTCCGATTAAAGGTGGTATTCCAATTTTAATTTCACCTGATGGCATATGCATTAAGTCATCTAAACGTCCAGAAAGGTCATCTAATGTGGAAATAAGCTTTAAAGCCGCATCATATACAATTTCTCCCGCGTCTGTAAGCTTTAATTGTCGCGTTGTACGATCAAATAGTGTCACTTGTAGTTCTTCTTCTAAGTTTTTAATGATTTTGCTTAATGATGGTTGTGATAAATGAACATGAGAAGAAGCTTTAGTGAAACTTTGATGTTCAGCGACAGCTATTAAGCATTTTAATTGTTGAATCTCCATAAAAAAATCCCTTCTATTCATCTTTTTAATAACTATTATTCTTTTTTTATATTTTACTTATAATAACTAAAATAGTAAAGTTATTCCAGTAATATAATTCTAGTATTTCCAAATAATTAAAATATATTTTACTAATAATTTCTTGGATGGTGAATGAGGATTTATCACCTTTTATTTTGCAGCTTCATCTTATTTTTATATACAAAATTATAGTAAATAAACAAAGGGGGAGAATAAGTTGAAGATGATGATTTCATTTTCAAACAGATTGATGCAAAGGTATATGCCTGATCCATTTTTGCTTGTTATTGTGCTTACCTTTTTTGTCATCGGTCTTGCTGTTTTTTTGACAGATAGCACACCTGCTCAAATTGTAGGTTACTGGGGAGATGGCTTTTGGAATTTATTAGAATTCTCTATGCAAATGGTTTTAATTGTTGTAACAGGACATGTTATGGCGAGCAGTCCATTTTTTAAGAAATTATTAGGAAACTTAGCCAATATCCCAAAGTCACCGGGACAAGCTATTATTCTCGTTACTCTTGTAGCTCTAATTGCATGCTGGATTAACTGGGGATTTGGTTTAATCATTGGAGCGTTGTTTGCAAAAGAGATTGCTAAAAAGGTCGATGGTGTCGATTATCGATTGTTAATTGCAAGTGCCTATAGTGGATTTATTATTTGGAGCGGGGGATTATCTTCATCTGTTGCATTAACGATTGCTACACCTGGTCACTTTACGGAGAATCTTATAGGGGTTGTTCCGACAAGTGAAACTCTTTTTTCGCCATTTAATTTAATTGTTGTAATCGGGCTGCTTATTTTAGTTCCAATTATAAACCGATTTATGATGCCTTCAAAAGAACAAGCTTTTTTAATTAATCGCAAGCTATTAGAAGATGTAGATAGTGTACAGGCAAGTGCAGTAGAACAAGCTGAACTGACACCTGCTGAGCGTTTAGAAAACAGTAAGATATTATCTTTGCTTATTGGTTTATTAGGCCTTTCTTTTTTAGCCTATTATATCGTGAAAAATGGATTTGTTATTAATCTTAATATCGTGAACTTTATCTTTCTTTTTATTGGGATAATATTGCACAAGACACCGAGGTTATTTTTAGAAGCCATCTCAAGTTCGGTTAAAAGTGCAAGTGGAATTATTATTCAGTTTCCGTTCTACGCAGGGTTAATGGGTATTGTGACCGCTTCAGGACTAGCTGGGATTTTATCTAATGCGTTTATATCTATTTCAAATGAGAATACATTCCATATGTTCACGTTATGGAGTGCCGGTTTGGTAAACTTCTTTGTTCCTTCAGGTGGAGGACAGTGGGCTGTACAAGCTCCTGTTATGTTAGAGGCTGCAAAAGATTTAGGAGTTTCTTTACCAAAAACAGCGATGGCTGTTGCATGGGGAGACGCTTGGACGAATATGATTCAACCATTCTATGCATTGCCAGCATTAGCCATTGCCGGTTTGAAAGCAAAGGATATTATGGGGTATGGTTTAGTAATCATGTGTATAACAGGGATTTTTATTTCTGCCGTCTTTTATTTTTTATGATGGAAATGTTGGATAATGATGTTAATGTAAAGGGTTATATCATATAGCCCTTATAGTAAATGAATGATTGAGTTATCAAGGACTTCAACGATTATGTTGAGGTCTTTTTTGGAGATTATGCAGGAGGATTTCTGCATCGCTTTCATGAAGCTCGCCTATCTTTTTTTCAATAGTTATTTATTTTCACATTCGTGTGGTTTATTATTAAAATAGTGAGATTATTGTGAAAGAAATGAGGTTGCAGCTATGGTGAAGGCAGTATTTTTTGATTTAGATGATACATTATTGTGGGATCAAAAGAGTGTTAAAGAAGCGTTTGTAGCAACATGTCTTGTGGCAAAAGAGAAATATGGAGTAGATGTTGAAGAGTTTGAAGAAGCGGTTCGAAAGGAAGCAAGAGAGCTGTATGCTTCATATGAGACGTATGAATTTACACAAATGATCGGTATTAATCCTTTTGAAGGGCTATGGGGAAATTTCTTAGATGATACAGATGATTTCCGTAGAATGGCAGAGATTGTACCGACTTATCGTAAAGAAGCATGGACACGCGGGTTAAAGGCTTTAGGGATTGACGATGAGGCATTTGGAGCGGAACTCGCAGAGCGTTTTCCAGCAGAGCGCCGCAAAAAACCTTTTATTTATGATGAAACATTTACAGTGTTAGATGAGCTAAAAGGTAAATATAAATTATTATTATTAACAAATGGTTCTCCAGATTTACAAAATACAAAGTTGACGATTACGCCTGAATTAGTGCCTTATTTCGATGAAATTATCATTTCTGGGGCATTTGGCAGAGGAAAGCCCGATCAAACGATTTTTGAACATGCTTTAGAGCGAATTGGTCTAAATAAAGACGAAGTTATTATGGTCGGAGATAATTTAATGACAGATATTCTTGGGGCTTCAAGAACAGGAATTAAATCAGTTTGGATTAATCGTCATAATAAAGAACGCAATGAAGTTGTACCAGATTATGAAATTACTCATTTGGAAGAACTTTATCCGATTCTTGAAGAACTAAAGAATAAATAAAAGGAAAGGACTTCGGTATGATTGCCGAAGTCTTTTTTTAGCTGCGCTGAGAATTCACTAAAATCCGTTTTTATGTGCCATTTGTGTGACATTGTGACGAAGTAAGGATGTGGAAGATAATCTGCTTTACAAAAATTTATGTGAATTTTACTTTATTTTTAATAAACTTATTGCATTCTCGTAAACTTCAATATATAATTACTTATGTTGATTCGACAAAGTTCAACACAAACCTTCAAAATGCGGGTGTAGTTTAGTGGTAAAACCTCAGCCTTCCAAGCTGATGATGAGGGTTCGATTCCCTTCACCCGCTCCAAAATGGGCCTATAGCTCAGCTGGTTAGAGCGCACGCCTGATAAGC
>NZ_QWVS01000034.1 GCF_003570725.1 Peribacillus asahii | reverse complement strand
CTCATGTTGCACTTTTTATAGTGTGTGCTCACTTTAAAAATTAACGTTGGCGCTTTGTTTTGTTCAGTTTTCAAAGAGCAACCAAGTCGTTTTTGGCGACTTTATCACCTTATCAGAATCAATCGCCTGTGTCAACATCTTTTTAATTTTTTCTTAAAAAGTACTTTGCTGTAACAGCGACTTTTATAATATACCAGCCTGAAAATAATTCGTCAATGGTTTCTTTCAAAAAAATTATGTTTCTTTATTATTCCCTTTCTTTTTATTTATCAAGGTACTTCTCGTATATATCAGACATTCATGTTCTGAAGCAAATCGCTTAAATAAATTAAATAGAATTTTATATCGCTCATTCATCGCCCGCCTCACTAAATGATCGAGTCTGTCATCTTGTAAATCAAATAAAATTTCATCAAGCTCTCTTTTAATGACATATTCTAATTCTTTTTGTTCTATCTCATTTATCATTAACCCAATCATACCCTCACCTCACCTTTATCAAAGCATCTTATCCTATTTATCAGGATTTTATAATTCAGCTGCAAGATAATTTGTGCATATCTCTTGAAACAACGAATATGCTTGGAAGTAAGAGCTTGGGACGAGGTGATATCAATTGAAATTTTTTGTTGTATTAAATGCAAAGAACCTCAAACAATATTCTTTTATTCTAGTTATGGCCTTATGTTCAGCTTTATTTCTCTTTTTACAAAACAGTTTGCATACTCCGGTATTTTCTACTGAAGATGGACCAAAAGCAGTATATAAAGGGGAAAAAAATATTGCAATTACCTTTAATATCGGTTGGGGAGATGAAAAGGCGGGACCCATTCTTGAAACACTAAAAAAAGAAAATATTCAATCTGCTACTTTTTTTCTCTCGGGTTCATGGGCAGAACGTCATCCAGACTTAGTAGCCCAAATTGTAAAGGAAGGATATGAAATCGGATTGCTTGGTTACAATTATAAGGATTATTCCGACTTAGAGGACGAAGAAATTATACGTGATATTTCTAAAGCACAAGAGATATTTACAAAAATGAATGTCAAAAATATCGAGCTGCTTCGTGCACCTACTGGTCATTTTGATAAACGCCTATTAAAAATTAGTGAGCGATTCGGGTTAACGGTTGTCCATTGGAGCGTAGACTCAAAAGACTGGACAAATCCTGGAGTTGACCAAATCGTGAAAAATGTCACGAGCAAAGCACATAAAGGAGATATTATTCTTCTTCATGCTTCTGATGCTGCAAAACAGACGAACAAAGCCCTTCCTATACTTTTGGATGAGCTTCGCCAGCGCAATTTAGCCTTTGTCACGGTATCTGAAATGATCTCTAACTCTTCCGCTCAAAGTGAGGAAATTCAATGACGTGAGACTCATGAAGTGAACATTCTCCTCCCGTTAATACACGTCAAATAAAGGGTCAAAGTTTGCTGCTAACTTTGACCCTTTACTACATTTTTCATTTTTCCATCTACTTTTACCACGTTTCGCTTACTAGCCAGCTCCTGCTGTGAACGATTAATTAGTTTATTTAAAATCAATAATTGATACGCATTGCAAAATAATAAAGGAAAGAGCATAAAGTAAAGCCAAGCCTCATCATTCCCCTTCAAAACGGGTGTCCATTCAATAATCGTTGCGACAACCATAAAGAATAAGGCTGGAATAAAGGTCTGTTTATTCGTTTGTTTCATTTTGAAATAGGCAACGATTAAGCCCGCTCCTAATAAAAATAGGGCTAATAATATGTATGGAGCTAACCCTTCACCCGATTCAAAATTCGTATAGCGCAAATAAATAAAATCCCCTAATACAAAGAGAAGTAATAAAATCTGCACTGCATTCCATAAGGAAACACTTTTAAAGATCCCAAGACCAAATCGATGAATTGTCAGATAAGCAAAGAAACCAGCTTGACTAATGACACTAAAAATTAAACCGACCCCAAATAACCAGATAAAGGTCGAAAAAATGGAGACTATTTGAAAAGAAGTAAAATAGCTTTGAAATTCATTCCATCGAACAATAAATCCCGCAAGTGCACCTGTAACGCCGCCAACAAGCAACGTTGTCATAAATAAGTGAACTACATTACGACTGTTCATAACACACCTCCAAATTTTACTATTTATTCTATTTAATTGTATCAATTCGTTTTCTGAAAATCTAATATAATGGCGACTGTGCATAAAATTGATTGATTTAATCATATTAAAAGTAAGAAAACTGAAAGGGGCACTGCCGATGAAAAATGGAGTCGCTTTTTTGTTGATTTCGCTTTTCATCATTTGTACAGGCTGTAATCAAGAAGGTACGAATGAAAAAGTCGACTATGAAGAAACGAAGAAAATGGTTGTCGATATTTTAAAAACGGATGACGGAAAAAAGGCGTTACAGGAAGTACTCAAAGACGAAAGCATGAAAAATGAAATTATTATGAATGATGACACCGTAAAAAAGGCGATTGAAAGTACCCTCACTTCCGATAAAGGAAAAGAGTTTTGGAAGAAGGCATTTGAAGATAATGAATTTACAAAAGCTTATGCCAAAGCTTTACGATCTGAACATAAAAAAGTCTTAAAAGAACTTGCCAAAGATCCAGCCTACCGCACCTTGTTAACCGATACAATGAAGGAACCTGATATCCAAAAGGAAATCACCAATATTCTCAAACAAAATGAGATGCGGAAAATTTATAAAGAGCTCATTATTGAAACGACGGAAAGCCCGCTCGTAAAAGCTCAAATCGAAGAGGCTATTCAAAAAGCTGCTACAAAAGCCGTTGAGAAGCAGAAAAAAGAAGATGAGGGCGGTGGCGACGAAGAATCAAAATAAAAAAGGCTTGTCCTATAAGTCATTTACTGACTATTAGGACAGCCTTTTTATTATTTTTGAAAACACCATCAATATAATTTAACAGTCTAATTGTGATTTAAAAATTCTTCTTTATTTATTGTAATTTATTAATAACCTTTTTCGCGATATCTTCAAAAATCTTTCCAATCCGATGATCCGCTGCATAAATCGATGGAGCAAAATCTTCTTCATTCCAATCAGGCTGTTGTAGAGGTAACTGGCCTAGCACTTCTGTACGAAGCTCTTCTGCTAGCTTCTCTCCGCCGCCTTTTCCAAACACATACTCTTTCTCTCCTGTTACTTTACTTTCAAAGAACGACATGTTTTCAATAACACCGATTACGTCATGTTCCGTTTTAATCGCCATAGCCCCTGCACGTGCTGCAACAAATGCAGCTGTTGGATGTGGAGTTGTAACAATAATTTCTTTACAAGCTGGGAGCATCGTATGAACATCTAAAGCAACGTCCCCTGTACCTGGTGGTAAATCTAATACTAAATAATCTAAATCATCCCACTCTACTTCTTGGAAGAAGCTATTTAGCATTTTTCCAAGCATCGGTCCTCTCCAAATAATTGGAGCATTATCTTCTACAAAGAAGCCCATGGAGATAACTTGTACACCAAAACGTTCCACAGGAATAATTTTTTCCCCACGTACAACTGGTCGTTTTGTAATACCCATCATATCCGGTACACTAAACCCATAAATATCTGCATCGACTAACCCCACTTTTTTCCCTAAACGCGCTAGCGCTGTCGCAAAGTTTACCGAAATAGTTGATTTACCAACGCCGCCTTTTCCGCTCGCAATGGCAATAAATTTCGTCTTACTATTTGGAGATAATAAACCAAGGTCTTCTTCCGGCATGCTTTCACGATGTTTCGCTAACTCTTCTTCAGGAAGTTCAGTGAATCGAATACCTACGGATGCTGCTCCAGCCTCTTTCAATAGCTCAACTACTTGCATTTGTAATTGCATTTGCTCAGATGTACCTGTTTTCGCAATAGCCAACTTCACACTTACGTGATTTTTTTCAGGCTTTATTTTAATTTCTAATACACCATTTGTTTCTACTAAGCTTTTATGAAGAAAAGGATCATTTAACCCCTTTAATATATCCAGTACTTTCTCTTCTGTTAACAAGTTCGAGCACCCCTTCTCAAGTTGTTTTCTTTTACCAATAGTAGTATAACACACAACAGAATAAATACTTAATTACCAAAACTCAGAACGAAAAAAAGAGCCTTTCGCATCTCAAGGCTCTCCTTTTTCCGTAATCTTTTCCTCGGTTAAATAACGTAGCACTCCTTTATAAATCGAAGCGGCAATTTGCTCTTGGTACTCAACTTTCACTAAGCGTTCCCTCTCTTCAGCATTTGACAAAAAGCCAATCTCAACAAGTGCTCCTGGCTTCTTAGCGTAGTCCATTAAATAGACTCGATTAATCGTTTTGGCATAACGGGATGTGTTCTCCAAGTTCCGAATAATTTCTGCTTGAATGAATTTTGCCAACTGCTCATTTTCTTCATAACGCGTAGTGTAAAAAGTCTGTGCCCCTTTCGAGCTTTTTGAAGGGAAAGCATTTAAATGAATACTGAGAAATAAGTCCGCTTCCGATTCATTAATGAGCTCGACTCGCTTGCGTAAATCCTCACTTTTACGAAGATAAATCCCTTTCGTGTCTTTCGCTGCTAAATCCGAGTCATCGTCCCTTGTCAGAATGACTAATGCACCTTGTTCTTGCAAATAATCTCGTAGTTTTAACGTTACGCTTAGGGCAATATCTTTTTCCATTACATTGCCTATATTCGCTCCCCCATCCATCCCGCCATGACCTGCATCTAACACGACAACCTTCCCAGATAAGGGTAAATTCCAAGCATTCCATGAATCATCTTCCACAAACTTCACTGTCACAATTAGAAAAAGAATGACTATACCTAACGCAAATCCTCCATACTTTAGCTTCCTTGTCATTTGCTCTCCTTCCGTTTGCCCCTATACATTAAAAATATGGGACGAACTACGGAATTAGAACAAATTCTAGCTTCAATGCAGCTTCATTTTATGACGCTTTTCCCCCGTTTTAAACCCATCCTTCCACCAGGCCTCTACATATCCTTCACAGCGATAATAGAGTCCCTCTTCAACATTCTCATTTGAGCCAATCTTGCCCCAATATCGAATAAAATGAAACAGCGTATCAACCAAGTATTTCCGTTCTTGAAAGCATCGTGCCCTTACCTCTTCTTCAGACTCTCCATAATAGCCAAATTTGCTATAATGCGCTCCCAGTAAAAAGGCTTCTATGGCGATATCTAAACACCCTTCCTCCACCACATCTATGTAGCCTTTATCAAAGTACTGTAAAAAACGCGCTTTGACCTGTTCAAGCGATAGCTCTCGAAGGATTCTCCGCTCATACTTAATCTGCTTCTCTCTCTGCCACTCCTGTAAATCCATAATTACATTCATAAATTTCACCCCCATTCCCCAAGATTGGGGATAAGAATAGTTTTTACTTCCGTTTCAGACACATGCTTATCAATAGTTGGCAAAGCAGCTAAAATCGTCCCAGCCCTCTCTCGTTAAGGATTCAGCATGTCCCCATTACTCAAATAGCTATTTCAATAGGCAAAATAAAAAAGAAAGAAGCTCAGCCTTTCCTTTTTTATCCTCTATCTATTCCGGTTCTCCCAATCACTTTAAATAACTGACATAAACAGCTCTCTGTAAAAACACGACCTCTTTTTCTAGAGCGCTGGTCGTTCTTAGCAATGATTTCATTTCTCTTTTCAATGTATTGATTTCGTTTTGCATATTTTTTATCAGTTTGTCTTGCTCAATTTGCTGTTGTTTGACTCGTTCTTCTTCAATTATTGCCTGTTCTATTTCAATCGCTACCCCAGCGGCAGAAACAAGATCTCCAATGGTAATAAGTACTGCACCCATTAAAGCAAAGGCAAAGGCCAAATCTAATTCCGATTCGGAATCGCCAGTAGTTCCTGAACTGCCGTTAGTCTTTTTATTATTAGTTGTTGAATTACTATTAGCTGCTGACCTTCTTTGGGCTCCTGGATTTAATATTTCTCCATCTTCACCTATCTCTTCTTCTACTTCTTCTACTCCTTCTATTCCCAACAAAATACCAATAACTGTAATAAAATTCCCCATTGAAACAATCATTGAACCAAACAGGTCGAGCTTATCACCGAACTGAGGAGGAAGGTTATCAAAGAATTCTTCTTGTTTCCACTCGCTCAACGTTTAACCACCTTCTTTATCGAAAAGAAATGGTAACACATCTCTTAATTACAATCGCAATACAAACGATTTACTCTAAATCGATAACCTAAATCACCTTTCCCACTATAAGGTATGAATGCCCATAAGAAACGTTCATACATTTTAACATAATTAAATTCTATAAGATAAAAATAGGTGGTACTCAACCTATAAGGCTAGTACCACCTATTTTTATCAGTGAGGTTAATAAGAAAGAGCCTCCACAAAACGTGAAAGACCGCCCACTTCTTTTAAAACGGATATTTTCGATATTCTGTTTGTACTGAAATCCACTTTGTTACAGTAAATTCTTCTACAATCCACTCATTACCAAAGCGTCCCATTCCACTTGCCTTTGTTCCTCCAAATGGAACAGAAGGACTATCGTTCACGGTTTGATCATTAATATGAGTCATACCACTTTCAACCTTCAAACCAAGTTCTCTTCCTTTTTCTAAGTCATTCGTAAAGATAGCAGAACTTAAACCGTATTCTGTATCATTGGCTAACTCGATAGCGCGTTCATCTGATTCGGCTTTAATAATCGTCGAAATCGGAGCAAATAGTTCCGTCTGAGCAAGCTTGCTTTTATTGTCTACATCTACAAACACATATGGAGTTAGAAGATTGCCCATTCGTTGACCTTCTAAAGCCAATTTGTTTCCTTCTGCTTTTGCTTGTTCAATGATTTCCATTGCCTTATCTGCTTGACGTTCATTAATTAAAGGACCAATGATTGTTTTAGGATCTTTCGGATCTCCATAAGGAATTTGCTTTACTCTTTCAACATATTTTTGAACAAATTCATCATATTTATCTTTATGAATGATAATTCGATTAATAATCATACAAATTTGACCTTGATGAATGAATTTACCAAATATTGCAGCATCCACTGCACGATCCACATCCGCATCAGAAAGAACAATAAAAGGATTATTCCCGCCTAGTTCTAAAGCAACCCGCTTTAATAGCTTCCCAGCTATTTCACCTATATGCTGTCCAACTGGAGTGGAACCCGTAAAGCTAATTAAGCCTGAATGAGGACTTGTCAGCATTTCATCCCCAATCTCTTGTAAATCCGTTTGAATGACTTGAAATACGCTTTTGGGAAGTCCTGCCGCTTCAAATGCTCGTGCAATGATAGAACCTCCAGATAAACCTGTTTGTGTATCCGGTTTATGTACGACGGTATTTCCTAAAGCCAAAGCAGGCGCAATTGTTCGCATCGATAAGTTCATTGGAAAGTTAAAAGGAGAAATCGATGTAATAACACCTAGAGGTAACCGATATACATAATTTTTCTTTGCCTCAACTGAAGATTGCACTTCTCGATGTTGATAAACCTTATCCACAAGGTTAAAGGAAGCCTCTAGATACTCTAGACTTAAATCAAATTCAACATTAGCCTTAATAACGCTTCCACCCGTTTCACGAGAAACTATCCCAACAACCTCCTCACGATTCGTTCGTAAATAATCGCTCGCTTTTTTTAAAATCTCAAGTCTTTCTTCAGGCTTTGTTTTCCCCCATTCCTTCTGAGCTTCTTTTGCTGTTTCAAACGCTTTATGAAGCTGATCTAAACTTGCTAAACTAAACGTTGTAATAAGCGATTGATCATATGGATCCCTATCTTCAACCGTTCTACCGTTCTTCCCTTCTGTCCATTCTCCATCTATAAAGCTTTTATTAAATTGTTCAAACTTTTCCAAATACCCACTTCCTTTGTGAATAAATTAATTTGTCATACGAGCGTAGTTTTTTCATTCCCGTTATTGAACATACATTTAAAAGATTTTTTATACCTTTCTTATCCAAAAATCCTCATCCCTTGTTTTCTATTAACTAGTAACAACATGGAGCATCAACGTATTACACCAACATAAAAGGACTACCGATTTGGCAGTCCTTCAATCATCGATTACATTCCCTCAAACCTTATATCCCCTACCTTACTAGTTAAGGTAATAAATATATGTCACAATTTGGAGGACCTTCTAGTTTTGAAGTTTTCAAACGACCTTCCTCTACAAATTCCTGCAATGCATGTTCAACTTCAACCGTAGAAATACCAAATAAATCGGCCACTTTCACAGGGGAAATAGACATATATTTTGGTTGATGCGTCGATGAAACGATCATAGATCGAACATGCTGATATAGATTTTCCTTTTCCAAAATAAGACCCCCTTTCTACTCCAACTTAACAAAAAAGCTCTAAATTCTTTAATAAATTTCCCATCATGGTAAATATTAATACACGAACCAAATTGGGGGTATGGACATGGGATTTCTAAAACCGAACTATATAGCAAAAGTAGCTATGGAAGCCGGAACGAAAAAAGCAAATCTCTCTTTAAAAAATATGCTTATATTAGGATTTTTAGGGGGCGCGTTTATTTCACTAGGATATCTTTTAGATATTCGTGTAACAGCTACTCTTCCGGAAAGCTGGGGAACATTTGGTTCTTTTTTAGGTGCGGCCGTGTTCCCTCTAGGACTCATTCTAATCCTGTTAGCGGGAGGAGAGCTATTAACAGGCAATATGATGGCCGTCTCCATAGCATGTATTGCAAGAAAAGTATCAGTAGGTAAGCTCATTTATAACTGGATTTGGATTACCATTAGCAATTTTGTAGGAGCTGTTTTTATCGCTTACGTTTTTGGCCACTTAGCAGGTCTTATAAGCGAAGGACCTTTTCTCATTAAAACCCTTGCATTTGCCGAAGGGAAATTAAGCGAAGGATTTTGGACATCCTTTTATTCAGCAATAGGTTGTAATTGGTTAGTGGGTCTCGCTGTCTGGTTATCCTATGGTTCGGAAGAAATGAGCGGAAAAATTTTAGCAATTTGGTTTCCGATTATGGCATTTGTCGCTATTGGGTTTCAGCACGTAGTAGCCAATATGTTTATCATTCCAGCTGCTATATTTGCGGGTCACTTTGGCTGGATGGACTTTCTAAGAAACTTTATTCCGGTTTTTTTAGGAAATGCTGTGGGAGGAAGCATCTTTGTATCCCTTGCTTACTGGATAGCTTATAACGATGATCTAAAAGATGAAACGCTAAGTAAAACCTAAACAGTAGATACATAGCTGAAAAAGGAGGCAACAACTTGGAAGAGTCAACTTTCTCAATAGAAATTAATGGAAAAACATTCAAAGCAAAACCAGGTCAGTCTATTTTAGATGTAGCTAAAGAACAAGGTGTCTTTATACCAAGCATTTGTTATCACCCAAGCTTGGGGACCATTCAAACATGTGATACATGTTATGTAAATGTTGGTGGAGAACTCGTTCGTTCCTGTACAACAAAAGCAGTAGATGGAATGGTAGTGGATAGCCTTTCACCATTAGTACAGGAGGCACAACACGAAGCGATAGATCGCATTTTAAAAAATCATGAACTATACTGCACAGTTTGTGATAACAATAACGGAAATTGTACGATCCATAATACAGTCGAACTTATGGAAGTGGAACATCAAAAATATCCGTTTAAAGCAAAGCCTTATCCTCCAGATAATTCTCATCCATTTTATCGCTATGAGCCAGATCAATGTATTTTGTGCGGCCGCTGTGTTGAAGCTTGTCAAGATTTACAAGTAAATGAAACGCTAACGATTGATTGGAGCAGAGAGGCCCCCCGTGTCATTTGGGATAATGATGTCCCGATTGACCAATCTTCCTGCGTATCATGCGGTCATTGTGTCAGTGTATGTCCTTGTAATGCCCTTATGGAAAAATCAATGTTGGGTAACGCAGGCTATTTAACTAATATTCCACCTAAAATTTTAGCGCCAATGATTGATTTAACAAAAGAAGTAGAGCCAGGCTATAGAGAGATCTTCGCTGTATCAGAAGTAGAATCTGCTATGAGAAAAGCAAGAATCAAACGCACTAAAACCGTTTGTACCTATTGCGGTGTTGGCTGCAGCTTTGAGGTTTGGACAAAAGACCGTGAAATTTTAAAAATTCAAACCCATGCTGAAGCCCCAGTCAATGGTGTTTCCACCTGCGTAAAAGGAAAATGGGGTTGGGACTTTGTCAATAGCGAAGAACGCCTCACAAAGCCTCTTATTAGAAAAGGAGATGAGTTTGTTGAATCAACCTGGGAAGAAGCACTTAATTTAGTAGCTGAGAAGCTAGGGACTATTAAAGAAACATACGGTCCTGATTCAATTGGATATATTGCGTCTTCCAAATGTTCTAACGAGGAAAATTACTTATTCCAAAAATTTGCCCGGGCAGTAATGGGCACAAATAACGTGGATAATTGCTCAAGATATTGCCAATCTCCGGCCACGACTGGATTAATGAGAACAGTTGGTTTAGGCGGAGACTCGGGAACAATTGAAGATATTATGGCCTCTGAGCTCATTATTGTAGTTGGGGCCAATCCTGCAGAATCTCACCCTGTGTTAGCTACTCGTATTAAACGTGCTCATAAATTGCATGGACAGAAATTAATTGTCGTAGACTTAAGGGAGCATGAATTAGCGCAGCGAGCTGATTTCCTTGTTCATCCAAAACCAAGCACGGATTTAATTTGGCTTTCTGCAGTGACGAAGTACATTCTTGATCAAGGCTGGGAAGATAAAGAATTTTTGAAAAACCGAGTGAACGGTTTTGATTCATACGTTGCAAGTCTTGAAAAATATACATTACCTTACGCCGCAGAAAAAACAGGATTAACAGAAGATGAATTAATTAAACTAGCTACGATGATTCATGAAGCGAAATCCGCTTGCATTCTATGGGCAATGGGTGTCACACAACATAAGGGGGCTACAGATACAAGTACAGCGATCTCCAATTTACTCCTGATTACAGGAAACTATGGCCGTACTGGTACAGGTGCCTATCCACTAAGAGGACATAACAATGTACAAGGAGCATGTGATTTTGGAACGATGCCAGCTTGGATGCCTGGTTATGAACCTGTTCAAGACAAAGAAGTACGAGAGCGTTATGAAAAGGCTTGGGGTGTGAAGCTTCCTGAAGAACCAGGTATGGATAATCATCATATGGTAGAAGGAATGGATAAAGGAAAACTTAAAGCCCTTTACTTATTCGGTGAAGATATGTCTCTTGTTGATGCAAATTCCAATCATGTTAATGCGGCGTTTGAACGATTAGAGTTTTTTGTTGTACAAGATGTTTTCTTTAGCAAAACAGCTCAGTTTGCTGATGTAGTATTACCTGCAGCACCAAGTCTTGAAAAAGACGGGACGTTTACTAACACTGAGCGAAGAATTCAGCGTTTTCATAAAGTCTTTGAGCCGCTAGGTGATTCAAAGCCCGACTGGGAAATCTTCCAGGAAGTAGCCAACCGTCTTGGAGCCAACTGGAATTATAAACACCCTAGCGAAATAATGGCTGAGTCAGCAAGCCTTGCCCCATTGTTTGCCGGTGTCAGCTATGAACGCTTAGAGGAATGGAATAGCCAAGTTTGGCCAGTATTAAAAGATGGAACAAGCACTCCACTTTTATATAAAAACCGCTTCGCACTGCCTGATGGCAAAGCAAGATTAGTACCTGTTGAGTGGACACCGCCATTTGTAGCAGGAGAAGAATTTGACCTGCATTTAAACAACGGCCGTTTATTAGAACATTTCCATGAAGGAAACATGACCTATCGATCTGAAGGCTTAACACATAAGGTTCCACATCCTTGGTTAGAGGTTTCATTACAACTTGCAAAAGAACGGAACTTAGAAGATGGGGCTTTAGTTGAACTCACTTCTCCATATGGGCAAGTCCAAGTAAGAGTGATTGTCACAGATCGAGTAAAAGGAAATGAACTTTACTTGACTATGAATACGAGGGAAGACACAGAAGCAGTAAACAGATTGACAAGCAGTTATCACGATACAATCACCCATACTCCTGCCTTTAAAGAAATGGGTGTAAAAATGGAAGTGATTGAATCAAAAGGTGAATCTCCATTGCCAAGACATAATCATCGCTTTGGAAATAGAGTACCGCAGCTAAGCGTCAGAGTAGAAGATAAGTGGAGACGTTCAGATTTCACTCCAATCCCAGAACTCATTCAATTAAGGGGGGACGAATATGGCGAGAGCAATCACGCAAATTAAAAAAGAAGTACCCAATCAAGAGCTCGAGCAGTCACAGGCCGTTTCTGAAATCATTCAGGAACTGGCCGCTAATAAAGAAGCCATTTTACAAACCATTAACATTATAAAAGGTCTGCATGAAACAAAAATTTTAGAGGCTGTAACTTCTATGATTGAGCAGAGAACAGAAATTGGAGCAATCGCTATTCAGCAAATTAACCAGCCTTCTATGCACAATGTTATCAAAAACGGAATGAGCGCTTTTTCCTTTTTAGGGTCATTGCAACCAGAGCAGCTAAATACCCTCCTAGATGGACTTGGTAATGGAGTTAAAAATATTTCTACTCCGGAGCAAGATGCTGAAAAACAAAGTCTTTGGAAATTAAGAAAAAGACTCGGAAGTCCAGAAGTACGTGTAGCTATGACAACGATGTTTGATTTTATGGACGGAATGGGTGAAGTACTTTTACGAAATAAGCAGGAAAAGTCATAGAGAAAGGAAGATTATCGTGGAAACCAGTATTGTGACGGTTCAAAACATGGCTAACCAGCAAGATGCAGATAAAGTTCTTCAAGCTATCGAGGAAGTATGGGGAGTAAGTAAGGCTGAAATCAATTTGTCTAAAAGCCAAGCTACCTTCACATATGACGAGAGGATGGCCTCACAGCAAGATTTTGAACAGGCTATTAAGGATTTAGGGTTTGACATCACTCATTAACGTTTTTTTAATAAGGAGGAGCAGCTATGAAAATGTGTGAAGTATGCGGTTCGAAAGAAGAGATCGAGAATAAGGAAGAGATAGCAATGGAGTCCGTTAGCCTGCATGTCTGTGAAAGCTGTCGGGAAGACCGAAAATGGCATACATTCGACAACTTCTTATAATATCGCTTCTTACATTCCATCTCTCAACTGAGGTTGGAAAACATGAGATAAAACCACCCTTGTAGTAATAGGCTTTAACCCGCGCTAAACAATAAAAAGGAAACGCCATAACAATCGATTCTATATGTTTCGTGGTCAAAATGTGGTCACATAACGATAAAGAAAAAGTGGTTCGTATCGTAAAATCATAAGTTGAATTTTTGTAAGTGTGTATTCCCGTCCAAAGACTAGGTGAACAAGTTTCTAAACCTGTAAAACACCCCGCTTAAATTAAAAAAGGGAGCAAATTATGTGTTTGCTCCCTTTGATATTTTACTCGTAATATACTTCTTCAACAATCCATTCCTGTCTTGGCTTTTTAGTTAAATATATCTCCACATAAATATCCTTGTCTTTACCCTTTACTTCAATGGAATATATAGATTCTCCGTAACCATTACTGATTTGTACGCTTCCTGAAGGGACAAATCCATAACCTTCAATGCCACCTGTTTCATCAACAATTTCTTCATTACTTTCTATAAAGGTTATAGCCGTTTTATAGGCTTCATTGTTCTTTAATGCGAGTAAAATTGTCGTAAATAATAACCCGAATGAAATAAATGATAGCAATAAAAAAGACCCCCAACCAAAATGGTTGAGAGCCTTTGAAACGTTGATAATTAACGTTTTGAGAACTGAGGAGCACGACGTGCACCTTTAAGACCGTATTTTTTACGTTCTTTCATACGTGGGTCACGTGTTAATAATCCAGCAGATTTAAGAGCTGGACGGAATTCTGGATCTACTTGAAGCAATGCACGAGCGATACCGTGACGGATTGCGCCAGCTTGACCAGTGTATCCTCCACCACTAACGTTTACAAGAACGTCGTAGCTTCCAGTAGTTTCAGTAGCAACTAGTGGTTGGTTAACAACTAAACGTAGTGCTGCGAATGGGATGTATTCATTAATGTCACGACCGTTGATTACGATGCGACCTTCGCCTGGTACTAAACGTACACGAGCAACTGAGCTCTTACGGCGACCAGTACCATAATATTGAACTTGTGCCAAGATAGTAACCTCCTTAATAATTATCCGCGTAATTCATATACTTCTGGTTGTTGAGCAGCATGCTTGTGCTCTGGACCAGCGTATACGTGTAATTTTTTGAATTGTTGACGACCAAGAGAATTCTTTGGAAGCATACCTTTGATTGCTAATTCAAGCATTTTCTCTGGGTAGTTTGTACGCATCTCAAGAGCAGTTCTTGTTTTAAGACCGCCTGGGTGCATACTGTGACGGTAATAAATTTTGTCAGTTAATTTTTTACCAGTCAAATGGATTTTTTCTACATTGATTAGAATTACATGATCACCAGTATCAACGTTTGGTGTAAATGTTGGTTTGTGTTTACCACGTAGAATGGAAGCTACTTCTGCAGCTAGACGACCTAAAGTTTGACCTTCAGCATCAATCACATACCATTTACGTTCCACTTCGTTAGCTTTCGCCATAAATGTCGTACGCATGGTTATCCTCCTAAAAACAGTTAAATTTTTAATATTTATCTTCATCACAATAAACTTCCGGGGCTTATCGCGGGATTAAAATACATACCATATTATATTAAACTCTTCCAGTAGCCTTGTCAAGCGAATGTTACACCAGGGCTAGTTGTCTTGGTGAATAACAAATCCCTTTGTGAAGCCATTTCTAGAAGAAATCATCAAAATTAGTAAAAAAAATTAATTTTCGGGATAGTATACTTCCCATAAATATAGCCCATGCCCCGGTGCTGTCTTCCCAGCAGCCTGGCGGTCACACTTGGCTAAAACATGCGGCAAATCAGTCGCCTTCTTCTTGCCGCTCCCAACCTCAAGCAGTGTTCCAACAAGAATTCGAACCATATTATATAAAAATCCCGTGCCGAAAAAGCGAAACACCAGCGAATCGCCTTGCTCCTTCACTTCAATCTCATGGATCGTTCGAACTTTATCAACAACACTCGTATTCGAGGCACAAAAACTCGTAAAATCATGTGTACCCACTAGATATGAAGCAGCTTCTCTCATTGCCTCCAAATCCAATGGATATGGATAATGATACGCATAGTGACGTTGAAATGGGTCACGCAGCGGACTGCGTTCAACCCTATAACGGTATTCCTTGCCGATTGGATTAAATCGTGCATGAAAGTCATCGGCGACCTGCTCAACTGCTAATACGACGATATCGTGCGGTAATAAGGCATTGAGCGCCTTCTGCCAGTTTTCAGCAGGTAAAGCATTCGTAGAGTCAAAGTGAATAACCTGCCCCTTGGCGTGCACCCCAGCATCGGTTCTTCCTGATGCCGTTACTTTTACATGCGTGCCCTTATGCATTTTCCCAAGTGCCGCCTCAAGCTCACTTTGAACCGTTCGTTTTTCCGGCTGCACCTGATAGCCTGCAAACGCTGTACCATCATACGAAATAATACATTTATATCTTGGCATTATGTTTCCCTCTTATGAACGTAATAGAACTAATACACCCGTTAAAATGACAAGCCCGACCATACACAAACTATCTATCATACCCCAGTGAAGCTGTCGATATTTCGTTCGCCCTTCTCCGCCTTGATAGCCACGTGCTTCCATCGCTGTTGCCAATTCCTCAGCCCGCTTAAAAGCACTAACAAACAAGGGTACTAACAGGGGAACAATCGCTTTAATACGATTCTTAATCGGCCCAGAAGAAAAATCGACTCCCCTAGCAATTTGTGCTTTCATAATTTTATCCGTTTCTTCCATCAAAGTTGGAATAAAACGGAGAGCAATGGACATCATTAACGCCAACTCATGAACAGGTACCTTCCACTTTTTCAATGGATTTAATAATTCCTCCATTCCATCTGTAATTGAAATAGGAGTAGTCGTTAACGTTAATAAAGACGTTACCAAAATCAAAAATGTAAAACGCAAAGAAATAAATACCCCTTGTCGCAAGCCACCTTCATAAATTTCCAGCCACCCCAGTTGATACAGTACTTTGCCTTCTTTTGTAAACAAGATATGAACTAGGAACGTAAAGATAATTAATAACAGAACCGGCTTTAACCCACTAATTAAGAAACGAATCTTAATTTTTGAGAGTAAGATAATCCCTAGCGTAACTAAACCAAGCAGGCTATATGTTACTAGATTATTAGCTAAAAAAACGATACATACAAAAAAGAAAACGAGCAAGAGCTTTGCACGAGGGTCCATTCTATGCATCACAGAGTTCGCCGGAACATAACGCCCGAAAATCATTTTATCCAGCATTAGCGGTTCCCTCTTTTCATTGCTTTATCTATTTCAATTGCTAAATCATCAATATTTAAACAAGGCTTATCAAAACGAATACCGAGCTCTTTTTGCAGCTTCAATTGAAAGCGCACCGTATCAGGCACATCGAGGCCTAATTCAAGCAATTGCACAGGATCTGAAAAAATTTCTTGCGGTGAGCCTTTTTTAAAGACAGACCCTTGATGCATAATCACGATTTCATCAGCATACTTCGCCGCATCTTCCATACTATGTGTTACAAGTATCGTCGAAATGCCTCGCTTTTTATGCAAGTCATAAAACATGTCCATAATTTCCTTACGACCACGCGGATCTAGTCCTGCCGTTGGCTCATCTAAAACGAGTACATCCGGTTCCATCGCAAGCACACCTGCAATGGCCACCCGTCTCATTTGTCCTCCTGATAAATCAAACGGTGACTTCTCTAAAATATCTTCTGCTAAGCCTACGTGCTGAATAGCCTTCCGGGCAAGTACTTTGGCATCTGCTTCCGACACACCAAAATTCATCGGTCCAAAACAAATATCCTTTTCCACCGTTTCATCAAACAATTGATGCTCAGGAAATTGAAACACAATCCCTACTTTTTGACGAATCGAACGTAATTGCTTCTCTTTACGCCCTGCTTCAATTGTTCGATCTCCAATGATAATCCGTCCTTTAGTAGGCTTTAATAGCGCATTCAAATGCTGAAGAAGCGTCGATTTTCCGGAACCAGTATGTCCAATAATAGCCGTATATGAGCCGGAATCAATAGAAAGATTCACATCATACAAAGCAAGATGCTCAAACGGAGTATTCGCCTGATAGCGATATTCTACATCTTCGAGTGTAATTCGCATAAATCCTTCACCAACTCTTCCTCTGTCAAATGCCCATAGTCAATCGCTACACCATTCTTTTGTAAAGCTTTGCTTAGTTTAATAGAAAACGGAATATCGAGACCTAGCTCAATAAGCTCTTTTTCCATTTTAAAAATATCACGTGGCGTTCCTTCTCGATATAATTGTCCTTTATTCATGACAATTATCCGATCCGCTTTCGCAGCTTCCTCTAGATCATGCGTAATAGAAATAACAGTAAGTGCCTTCTCCTGCATCAATTCCCTTACTGTCTCCAAGACTTCCTCACGCCCTCTTGGATCAAGCATCGAAGTCGCTTCATCCAAAATAATAATATTGGGCTGCAGTGCTACCACTCCTGCAATCGCGATTCTTTGCTTCTGTCCTCCAGAAAGATGGTGCGGCTCTTGATTGAGAAATTTACTCATTTTCACCTTCGATAACGCGTTTTGTACACGCTCCACCATCACTTCTTGGGGGACACCGACATTTTCTAAACCAAAAGCCACATCATCTTGAACAGTGGTACCTACAAACTGATTATCAGGATTTTGAAACACCATGCCGATTTGCCGACGCACATCCCATACTGTTTCTTCTGTTAATACTTTATCATTCACTGTAATTGTCCCAGTCTGTGCAAATTGAAGGCCATTTAATAATTTTGCTAATGTTGACTTTCCGGAGCCGTTATGACCAACAATCGCCAACCATTCGCCTTCATATATATCAAACGATACATCATTTAAAGCAAAGTTCTTTTGTCCCTCATATTTGAACTTAATATTCTCTAAGGAAACCAGCTTCTTTCTCATTGTGGCCCTCCTTCCCCTCAAACTACGTCTACACTTAGCTCAACCCAATTGCAAATAACAAGTATTAATTTTGAATATAAAAAAACGCTGCACCCCTTCCACCGAAAGATCTTCGGTAAATTAAGAGCAGCTTGGTTTTACAATCTATTTCGACAAATAGATTAATCTTATATACACTTTATTGATTAAAGTGGGAAGGGGTACTTGAGCTAGACGAGAAGGCTCCTGCAAAGCAGGTACACCAGCCATCGTAACACTCAATGCGTATTTCATATATAAAGCAACATTGCATCATTCAACTTGTAAAGAAAATAGACATCCCCATAATCTTTACGGAACGAAACGCAAGTATGAATCAAAAAACTTAAATCTCCATATATAAAAAGAAAAAGGGCAAAGAACAAGTGAGTTTATTCATCATCTGTCCTGCCCTTTTTCATCGAAAGTTATTAAACTAATTCAATAACCACGACTGGTGCACCGTCACCGCGGCGTGGACCCATTTTTAAGATACGAGTGTAGCCACCTTGGCGTTCTTCATAACGTGGAGCGATGTCTGCGAATAATTTTTGAACAGCATCTTGTCCTTTTTCAGCATCAGCTACTTCATTACGAATAAATGCTGCAGCTTGACGACGTGCATGTAAGTCACCACGTTTACCAAGAGTGATCATTTTTTCTACAACAGAACGTAATTCTTTTGCACGTGCTTCTGTAGTTTCAATGCGCTCATGGATGATAAGATCCGTAGCTAAATCACGAAGTAATGCTTTACGTTGTGCGCTAGTGCGCCCTAACTTTCTGTAACCCATTAGAGATTCCCTCCTTTGTTGAAATTCTATATTATGTCATGTAATAGATATTAGTCGTCTTTACGAAGACCTAAACCTAATTCTTCTAGTTTCGCTTTCACTTCTTCAAGTGATTTACGACCCAAGTTACGAACCTTCATCATATCTTCTTCCGTTTTATGAGCAAGCTCTTGAACGGTATTGATTCCAGCACGTTTTAAACAGTTGTAAGAACGAACAGAAAGATCTAATTCTTCGATTGTCATCTCCAGAACTTTTTCTTTTTGATCTTCTTCCTTTTCAACCATGATTTCAGCATTTTGTGCTTCGTCTGTCAAACCAACAAAGATATTTAAATGCTCCGTTAAAATTTTTGCACCAAGGGCAATCGCTTCCTGAGGTCCTGTACTGCCATCTGTCCAAACATCCAACGTTAGTTTATCAAAATTAGATAATTGTCCAACGCGTGTGTTTTCTACTTGATAAGAAACACGGGAAACAGGAGTGTAGATTGAATCAATTGGAATTACACCAATTGGTTGATCTTCTCTCTTATTTTGAACAGCCGGAGTATAACCACGACCACGTTTCGCTGTTAGGCGCATACGCATATGACCGTTTTTACCGATTGTTGCGATATATAAATCCGGGTTAAGAATTTCTACATCACTATCGTGGGTAATATCAGCCGCTGTAATGACACCTTCACCTTGAACATCAATTTCAAGCGTCTTTTCTTCATCGGAGTAAATCTTTAGAGCAAGCTTTTTCACATTTAGAATGATAGAAGTCACATCTTCTACGACGCCTTCAATTGTTGAGAACTCATGCAAAACTCCATCAATTTGTATAGCTGTGACAGCAGCACCTGGGAGTGAGGATAATAGAATACGACGTAAGGAGTTACCCAAAGTTGTACCATACCCGCGCTCTAGTGGCTCTACGACGAATTTACCGTATTTGGTATCGTCGTTGATTTCAACCGTTTCGATTTTTGGTTTTTCTATTTCGATCATTAATAAACCCTCCTTCAAAACGTCAAAACCCCGGCTAGTGGGATTAATCACTATAACCGAAATTCCCCATGTATACGTTCCCGCTGTGCGCAACAACTGAAAATTTAATAATTCTGTAAGAACGCAAACCTAGTATTATATCCCATTATAGACAGGAATACAAAATCTATACAGAAAGATTAAACACGGCGACGTTTTGGTGGACGGCATCCGTTATGTGGAACTGGAGTTACGTCTTTGATAGCTGTTACTTCTAGACCAGCAGCTTGAAGTGCACGGATAGCAGCTTCACGTCCAGCACCAGGTCCTTTAACAGTAACTTCTAGAGTTTTCATCCCATGTTCGATTGATGTTTTAGCAGCTGTTTCAGCAGCCATTTGTGCAGCGAATGGAGTAGATTTACGTGAACCACGGAATCCTAAAGCTCCTGCACTTGACCAAGAAATAGCGTTACCATGAGAATCAGTAATCGTAACGATAGTGTTGTTAAAAGTAGAGCGAATATGTGCAATACCAGTTTCTATATTCTTTTTCACACGACGTTTACGTGTATTAGTTTTACGTGCCATGAAAAGTAACCTCCTTTTCTAATTATTTTTTCTTGTTAGCTACTGTACGACGAGGTCCTTTACGCGTACGAGCATTATTTTTAGTGTTTTGTCCACGAACAGGAAGACCACGACGGTGGCGAAGACCACGGTAAGCGCCGATTTCCATTAGACGTTTGATGTTAAGAGAGACTTCACGACGAAGATCGCCTTCTACTTTTAACTTGTCAATGATATCACGAATTTTGTTTAATTCGTCTTCTGTTAAGTCACGAACGCGAGTATCTTCAGAAACACCTGCTTCTGCAAGAACTTTGATCGCAGTTTGTTTACCAATACCATAAATATATGTTAATGAGATAACAATACGTTTGTCACGGGGAATATCTACTCCAGCAATACGTGCCATGCTTGAGTGCACCTCCTTCTAATTAGCCTTGTTTTTGTTTATGTTTAGGGTTTTCGCAAATAACCATTACTTTACCTTTTCTGCGGATAACTTTACATTTCTCACAGATTGGTTTGACTGATGGTCTAACTTTCATTGCTATCTAACCTCCTTATACAGATCGGAGCGTAACCAGATTTATTTAAATCGGTATGTGATTCTGCCGCGAGTTAGATCATACGGGGAAAGCTCAACCGTAACTTTATCTCCAGGCAAAATACGAATAAAGTGCATACGAATTTTACCGGATACATGAGCTAAAACAGTATGACCATTTTCTAATTCTACCTTAAACATTGCATTTGGCAAAGTCTCTTGTACTGTGCCTTCTACTTCAATTACATCGTCTTTCGCCATTAAAGTGATTCTCCCTTCTCTATGGGTGAACTCTAAAAGAGTACACATCTTTCCGTCAACCGTTACTACAGTCCAATCATCCTCTAAAGTCAGTGCATATCTGCATATAGTATTCACTTATTCAGCGTTTACCAAACCAGGCTTTAACTGAGGACCTTTATTAGGTGGACCGAAATGAGGAACTTAACTATGGGTCCTCATGTAAGTCTTGACCGATTCCGTGAGAGCCATACTCTCTAAACTCAAGAGAAATAGTGCACCACGACATAGGTTTGAATAGCATGGGAGATATTTGAAAGACGCACGCCTGGCAAGCTTCTTTCAACCCTCTATATAATGACTCTTTAAACCCTTTAGAGTCGCTCTAGTTTCTTCAATAATTTTGTAGATTTTGAAAAAATCAAAAGCTAGATATTTTGAAGTACTGTGTTGACGCCCGCGAAATTCATTATACCTTTTATCGAAAAAAATTGCATACTTTTTCGCAAATTCCACAAGATTTGTAGAATTAGATGGCTAATCCTTCAAGAAGTGCATCAACATCTTCAAATACCTTATTAATATCTTGCTGGCCGTTAATGTTTTGCAAGTATCCTTTTTCTCCGTAGAAATCAAGGAGTGGCTGCGTTTGTTTCAAATTCACATCTAAGCGATTTTGAACTGTTTCTGCATTATCGTCAGCACGTTGGTAAAGTTCTCCGCCACAGCGATCGCATGTGTCTTCTTTTGCTGGAGGATTAAAAACAAGGTGATATGTCGAACCACAAGATTTACAAATGCGACGACCTGTTAATCTTTCCATCAAAATATCTTTATCCACGTCAATATTAATAACAAAATTGATTTGACGATCTAAATCTGTAAGAATATTTTCTAATGCTTCAGCTTGAGCCACAGTACGTGGAAAACCATCAAGCAAGAAACCTTTCTTACAATCATCTTTACTTAATCTTTCACGGACAATCCCGATTGTAACTTCATCTGGTACAAGCGCACCTTGATCCATGAATGATTTTGCTTGCATACCAAGCTCTGTTCCATCTTTGATAGCTGTTCGGAACATATCTCCAGTAGAGATATGAGGGATGTTATATTTTTCTACAATCTTTTCAGCTTGAGTGCCTTTACCAGCACCCGGAAGCCCCATTAATACTAGATTCATTTGTATTCCCCCTCAAACTCTATAATGGGCATTGGGAACAATCCGTTCCCAAAACTCATTACTTTATAAAACCTTTATAATGGCGTTTCACTAATTGTGCTTCAAGTTGTTTCATCGTATCAAGGGCTACCCCAATCACGATAAGGAGACTTGTTCCGCCAATCTGTGCAGATTGAGGTAAATCAGCAACTTTAATGAAGAATACCGGTAAAACGGCAATGACTGCTAAAAATATAGAGCCAACAAACGTTAAACGATATAAAACGCTCGTTAAATAATCTTGTGTATTCTGACCAGGACGAATCCCAGGTACATATCCACCTTGCTTTTTCAAATTATCCGCCATTTGTTCCGGATTAACCTGAATAAAGGCATAGAAATAAGCAAAAGCAATAATAAGAGCCACATAAATAATCATACCGACTGGTTCCGTATAATTAAATGACTTTTGAATCCATTCTGTTACACTATTCTGTTTAAAGAATGTAACAATGGTTGTAGGTGTAATAAGAAATGCCATCGCAAAGATTACCGGAATAACCCCTGCAGCATTCACTTTTAATGGAAGGTGAGTAGATTGCCCACCCATTTGTGTACGACCTGCCGCAGCGCGCTTCGCATATTGGATCGGAATTTTCCGTAGTGCTTGTTGAATAAAAATAACAGCCACTATGATTGCTAATACTGCTAAAGCTATAAGAACCATGGTTACGATTCGTAAGAAAAGTTGTTCTCCAGCATCTTCAAACTGCTGAGCATAAATTTGATTAATTGTCGTAGGAAAACTAGCAACAATCCCAGCAAAGATAATGATAGAAATACCGTTACCTACACCTTTAGACGTGATCAGCTCTCCTAACCACAAAAGAAAAGCCGTACCCGCGGTTAAAACAGTCGCAATAAGCAAATACGTTCCAATGCTAGGGTCTTCTACTAAACCACTATACATACTATTGAATCCATAAGACATTCCTAATGCCTGAATGAATCCAAGAATAATGGTAAAGTAACGAGTGAATTGAGCTAGTTTACGACGACCAGCTTCCCCCTGCTTAGACCATTCAGTGAACTTTGGAACAACGTCCATTTGAAGCAACTGAACAATAATAGATGCCGTAATATACGGCATAATACCCATCGCTAAGATGGAGAAATTTTGCAAGGCACCGCCGCCAAAGGTATTTAATAAACCAATGACGCCTAACTCTTCCTGCGCTGTGAAAACATCGGCATTCACATTCGGTACAGGAATAAATGTACCGATGCGATAGACGATTAGCATTAGCAGGGTAAAGAAAATTTTATTTCTTATTTCACCCACACGCATAAAATTGGAGATCGTACGAAACATCAGATCACCTCTGCAGTACCGCCAGCAGCTTCGATAGCTTCTTTAGCAGCTGAAGAGAATTTGTTAGCTTTAACAGTAAGCTTTTTCTCGATGTTTCCTTTTGCAAGAATTTTGATTCCTGCTTTTTCTTTACTTACAATACCTGTCTCGATTAATAGAGCAGGTGTTACTTCTGTACCGTCTTCGAAACGATTTAACGTATCAAGATTCACGATAGCATAGTCTTTACGGTTGATGTTTGTAAATCCACGTTTTGGTAAACGTCTGAATAATGGTGTTTGACCACCTTCAAATCCAAGACGAACGCCACCGCCTGAACGAGCGTTTTGTCCTTTATGACCTTTACCAGCAGTTTTACCGTTACCAGATCCGATACCGCGACCTTTACGTTTACGTTCTTTACGAGCACCTTCTGCAGGTTTTAACTCATGAAGTTTCATTGTTGGCACCTCCTTGTTATGAGTTATGTTTTTATTGTTCCTTTACAGTAACAAGATGAGCAACTTTGGTAATCATACCGCGAATCGCAGGGTTATCATCATGAACAACTGTTTGATGCATTTTACGTAAACCCAGTGTGTTAACTGTAACGCGTTGATCTTCAGGGCGACCAATCAAGCTACGAGTAAGGGTAATTTCTAATTTAGCCATTTGAATTCCCCCCCTTATCCTAACAGTTCTTCTACTGATTTACCACGTAACTTAGCTACGTCCTCAGCACGTTTCAATTGCTTTAATCCTTCGATTGTTGCACGAACCATGTTAATTGGTGTACTTGTACCTAGAGATTTAGAAAGAATATCTTGGATACCACCTAATTCTAAGACTGCACGAACTGGTCCACCAGCGATAACTCCAGTACCGGCAGAAGCAGGTTTTAATAATACGTGACCTGCACCGAAACGTCCGTTAACAAGGTGCGGAATAGTTGTTCCAACCATTGGTAACGTAATTAAGTTTTTCTTAGCATCCTCGATAGCTTTGCGGATCGCATCTGGAACTTCTTGAGCTTTACCAGTACCGAATCCAACGTGACCGTTTTTATCACCAACAACTACAAGTGCAGTGAAACGGAAACGACGTCCGCCTTTTACAACTTTAGCTACACGGTTAACGGTAACTACGCGTTCTTCAAGTTCTAATTTATTAGGATCAATACGACGCATCTGTTTTGTCCCTCCTTATCCATTAAAATTCTAAGCCGTTTTCACGAGCAGCGTCAGCTAATGCTTTTACACGACCATGGAAAAGGTAACCCCCGCGGTCAAATACCACAGTTGTGTAACCTTTTTCTACAGCACGTTTCGCAATAAGTTCGCCAACTTTTTGAGCTGCTTCAGCATTGCTAGTAGCTTCTGTACCGATCTCTTTATCAAGAGTAGAAGCACTTGCTAAAGTTACGCCTTTTACATCGTCAATTAATTGTGCGTAAATGTGTTTGTTTGAACGGAACACATTTAAACGAGGACGAGCTTCTGTACCAGAAAGTTTCGCACGGACACGCGCGTGTCTTTTCTGACGAGTAGCGTTTTTATCAAGCTTCGTAATCATTTACGTCACTCCTTTCGTTTACTTATGCGACATTACTTACCAGTTTTACCTTCTTTACGACGAACATATTCACCTTCGTAACGAATACCTTTACCTTTATAAGGCTCTGGTGGGCGAACATCACGGATATCAGCTGCAAGAGCGCCTACACGTTCTTTACTAATACCTTTAACAATGATTTTTGTATTTGAAGGAACTTCAATTTCAAGTCCTTGCTCAGCTTCAAATTCAACAGGGTGAGAATACCCTACATTAAGAACTAGTTTGTTACCTTGCTTTTGAGCACGGTAACCAACCCCGATAAGTTCTAATGATTTTTCGAATCCTTTAGAAACACCTTCAACCATGTTTGAAAGTACAGCACGAGTTGTACCATGGATAGTACGGTGCTCCTTTGAATCAGAAGGACGTGTTACTGTAACTACGTTTTCTTCTTGAGTGATTGTAAGATCCGTATTAAACGATCTAGATAATTCACCTTTAGGTCCTTTTACAGTTACATCACTACCGTTGATTGTAACTGTAACGCCAGCAGGAATTTCAATAGGTTTTTTACCTACACGTGACATTTAGTGCACCTCCATTCTTGTAACAATGTATTACCAAACGTATGCTAATACTTCTCCGCCTACTTGTTTAGCGCGAGCTTCTTTATCAGTTAAAACTCCTTGAGAAGTTGAAACAATTGCGATACCTAATCCATTAAGAACGCGTGGTACTTCACCAGTTTTTGCGTATACACGTAAACCAGGTTTACTAATACGTTTTAATCCAGTAATTACACGCTCGTTGTTTCCACCGTATTTTAAGAAGATACGGATGATACCTTGTTTATTGTCTTCGATAAACTCAACGTCACGCACGAAGCCCTCTTTTTTCAAGATCTCAGCGATATCTCTTTTGATCTTAGAAGCAGGAACTTCTAATTTTTCGTGACGTACCATGTTCGCATTACGGATGCGAGTAAGCATATCTGCAATAGGATCTGTCATGACCATTTTATTTTACCTCCTTCCCAAACTCGGGTTTTACCAGCTAGCTTTTTTCACGCCAGGAATTTGTCCTTTATATGCAAGTTCGCGGAAACAAATACGGCAAAGTTTAAATTTACGGTATACAGAATGTGGACGTCCGCAACGTTCGCAGCGTGTATATTCTTGTACTTTAAACTTAGGTCCGCGCTTTTGTTTTACGACCATAGACTTTTTAGCCACGTTATAGCCTCCCTTTTTTGATTACTTTTGGAACGGCATTCCGATTTGAGTAAGTAGTTCACGAGCTTCTTCATCTGTATTGGCAGTCGTTACGATAACGATGTCCATACCACGAACTTTGCTCACTTTATCGTAGTCAATCTCAGGGAAGATTAGCTGTTCTTTTACACCTAATGTGTAGTTTCCACGACCATCAAATGATTTTTTTGAAACGCCGCGGAAGTCACGTACACGTGGTAAAGAAACAGAAACTAGCTTATCAAGGAATTGATACATACGCTCTCCACGTAGTGTAACCTTCGCACCGATAGGCATACCTTCACGTAAACGGAATCCTGCGATTGATTTTTTCGCTTTTGTTACTACAGGTTTTTGACCAGCGATTTGTTGTAATTCTTCAACAGCAACATCTAGTGCTTTTGAGTTAGCAACAGCATCACCCACACCCATATTAATAACGATCTTTTCGATCTTTGGTACTTGCATTACTGATTGATAATTGAATTTACCCATTAAAGATGGAGTAATTTCGTTTTGGTATTTTTCTCTAAGGCGGCTCATTATTTAGTTACCTCCCTTCATTTATGACTTATTTATCTAAAGTTTCACCTGATATTTTAGCTACGCGTACTTTTTTGCCGTTTTCAATCTTGTATCCAACACGAGTTGGTTTACCTGATTTTGGATCAAGCGGCATAACATTAGAAACGTGAATAGCAGCTTCTTGACTAATAATTCCACCTTGTGGATTAGCTTGTGATGGCTTAGAATGCTTTTTCACGATGTTTACTCCCTCAACAAGCACACGATTTTTCTTTGGGTATGCTGCAAGGATTGTACCTTGTTTGCCTTTGTCCTTACCAGAGATAACTACGACTTTGTCACCTTTTTTAACATGCATTAGCTTCGCACCTCCTTGAAAGGCTTTTACGATATTTATCAATTATAGAACTTCTGGAGCTAGAGAAACGATCTTCATGAAATTGTTGTCACGTAATTCACGAGCAACTGGTCCAAAGATACGTGTTCCACGCGGGCTCTTATCGTCACGGATAATTACACAAGCATTCTCATCGAATTTAATGTAAGATCCATCAGGACGACGTACACCGCTTTTTGTACGTACGACAACGGCTCTAACTACATCACCTTTTTTAACAACGCCACCTGGTGTTGCTTGTTTAACTGTAACAACGATGATATCACCGATATTTGCAGTTTTACGACCAGAACCACCAAGAACTTTAATTGTTAAAACCTCACGAGCACCAGAGTTGTCTGCTACTTTTAAACGAGATTCTTGTTGAATCATGTACGGTACCTCCCTTCGGAATTAGCTTACTCCGAACATAGATTAGATAATAACTGCTTTTTCTACTACTTCTACTAAACGGAAGCGTTTTGTCGCTGAAAGTGGACGAGTTTCCATAATACGTACTACATCGCCGATTTTCGCTTCATTCAGCTCGTCATGAGCTTTGAATTTCTTCGAGTACTTTACGCGCTTACCGTATAAAGAATGCTTTTTATACGTTTCTACAAGGACTGTTACTGTTTTATCCATTTTATCGGATACAACGCGGCCAGTGTAGACTTTACGTTGGTTGCGTTCGCTCATTCTGCAAACCTCCATTCAATTATCGATTATTGACACCGATCTCTCTTTCACGAACAACTGTTTTCATACGAGCGATCGATTTGCGCACTTCACGGATGCGAGCTGTATTTTCAAGTTGCCCAGTAGCTAACTGGAAACGAAGATTAAATAATTCTTCTTTAAGAGATTTTACTTTTTGTTCAATTTCGGCAGTGGTTAATTCTTTGATTTCATTAGCTTTCACTTGATTCACCACCAATTTCTTCTCGTTTTACAAACTTACATTTAACTGGAAGTTTGTGCATTGCAAGACGTAATGCTTCACGTGCAACTTCTTCAGATACACCAGAGATTTCGAACATTACTTTACCTGGTTTAACAACTGCAACCCATCCTTCAGGAGCCCCTTTACCAGAACCCATTCGGACTTCAAGTGGTTTAGCAGTGTAAGGTTTGCTTGGGAAAATTTTAATCCAAACTTTACCGCCACGTTTCATGTAACGTGTCATTGCAATACGTGCAGCTTCGATTTGACGGTTTGTGATCCAAGAAGCTTCAAGTGCTTGAAGGCCATATTCTCCGAAATGTACTTCAGTACCACCTTTAGCATTCCCTCTCATTTTACCGCGGTGTTCACGACGATATTTTACGCGTTTTGGCAATAACATATTATTTTCCTCCTTCCTCAGATTTCTTCTTAGTAGGAAGAACTTCTCCACGGTAGATCCAAACTTTTACGCCTAATTTACCGTAAGTAGTGTCTGCTTCTGCATGAGCATAATCAATGTCAGCACGAAGTGTGTGAAGAGGAACAGTTCCTTCACTGTAATGTTCAGCACGAGCGATATCAGCACCGCCAAGACGACCAGAAACTTGCGTTTTGATTCCTTGAGCACCAGCGCGCATAGTACGTTGGATAGCTTGCTTTTGAGCACGACGGAATGAAACACGATTTTCTAATTGACGAGCGATGTTTTCTGCAACTAATTTTGCATCAAGATCTGCTCTTTTGATTTCAATGATGTTGATATGAACTCTTTTACCTGTTAATTGGTTTAATGCTTTACGAAGCGCTTCAACTTCAGTACCACCTTTACCAATAACCATACCCGGCTTAGCTGTGTGTACAGAAATGTTAATGCGGTTAGCAGCACGTTCAATTTCAACTTTTGATACAGAAGCATCGCTTAAACGTTTCGTGATATATTCACGAACTTTAAGGTCTTCATGTAAAAGTTCTGCATAGTCTTTATCAGCGTACCACTTGGACTCCCAATCTCGGATGATCCCAATACGCATACCGATTGGATTTACCTTTTGACCCACAGATTATCCCTCCTTCTTTTCTGATACAACGATTGTAATATGACTAGTACGTTTGTTAATCGCACTCGCACGACCTTGAGCGCGAGGACGGAAACGTTTTAAAGTTGGTCCTTCATTAACGTATGCCTCTGAAACAACTAGGTTGTTGATATCCATTTCGTAGTTATGTTCTGCGTTTGCGATAGCAGACTTAAGAACTTTTTCTACAACTGGAGATGCAGCTTTTGGAGTTAAACGAAGAATCGCAACTGCCTCACCTACTTGTTTGCCTCGAATTAAATCAGCTACTAAACGGACTTTACGAGGTGCAATACGAACTGTTTTAGCGACAGCTTTTGCTTGCATGAGATGCCCTCCTCTCATTAACGTCTTGTTTTCTTATCGTCACTTGCGTGACCTTTATAAGTTCGTGTTGGCGCGAATTCGCCTAGTTTGTGACCTACCATATCTTCAGTTACATAAACCGGCACATGTTTACGACCATCATAAACTGCGATTGTGTGTCCGATGAATTGTGGGAAGATTGTTGAACGACGAGACCAAGTTTTTACAACCTGCTTCTTATCTGCTTCATTTAACTTTTCAATTTTAACCATTAAATGATCATCAACAAAAGGCCCCTTTTTTAAGCTACGACCCATGCGAGTACCTCCCTTCGTGATCGTTCTACGGTTCTTTGAATGAACCGTAGTTCAATCCCGTTATTTTTTACGACGACGTACGATAAATTTATCGGATTTGTTCTTTTTCTTACGTGTTTTGTATCCAAGAGTTGGTTTACCCCATGGAGACATTGGTGATTTACGTCCGATTGGTGAACGACCTTCACCACCACCGTGTGGGTGATCATTCGGGTTCATTACAGATCCACGAACTGTTGGGCGTTTACCTAACCAACGTGAACGACCTGCTTTACCGATGTGGATAAGTTCATGTTGTTCGTTACCTACTTGACCGATTGAAGCACGGCATGTAGCAAGAATCATACGAACTTCACCAGAGTTTAAACGTACAAGTACATAACGACCTTCTTTACCAAGTACTTGAGCAGATGTACCTGCTGAACGGACTAGTTGTCCACCTTTTCCTGGTTTAAGTTCGATGTTATGGATTACTGTACCAACTGGAATGTTAGCTAATGGAAGAGCGTTACCTACTTTAATATCAGCTTCAGGACCTGACATAATCTCCATACCTACTTCTAGGTTTTTAGGAGCTAGGATATAACGTTTTTCTCCATCTACATAGTTAATTAATGCAATGTTTGCAGAACGATTTGGATCGTACTCAATTGTAGCAACGCGTCCTGGTATACCATCTTTATTTCGTTTGAAATCGATGATACGGTATTGACGCTTGTGACCGCCACCTTGATGACGAACTGTTAACTTACCTTGGTTGTTACGGCCGCCTTTACTATGAAGGGGAGCAAGTAATGATTTTTCTGGTTTGTCTGTAGTAATCTCAGCAAAGTCAGAAGTTGTCATGTTGCGTCGACCGTTAGAGGTAGGTTTATACTTTTTAATCGCCATTGTATTTCCCTCCTTCTCTTATGAATATGAATTAAGCTTCAAATAGCTCGATTTCTTTGCTATCAGCAGTTAGTTTAACAATAGCTTTACGGCGTTTGTTAGTGTAGCCTGCATGTTTACCCATGCGTTTGAATTTCCCTTTGTAGTTCATGATGTTTACTTTCTCAACTTTTACGCCAAAGATTTCTTGAACAGCATCTTTAACTTGAGTTTTGTTAGCTTTCACATCAACTTCAAAAGTGTACTTCTTCTCAGCCATTGCGTCTGAAGAAGCTTCAGTAATTACGGGGCGCTTAATGATATCGCGTGCGTCCATTATGCAAGCACCTCCTCTACTTTTTCGACAGCTGATTTAGTCAAGATCAATTTGTTGTGTGATACAACATCAAGAACATTAAGACCCTCAGCTTCCACTACAGTAACACCTGGGATGTTACGAGCAGAAAGAGCAACTTTCTCATCTACTCCATTAGTAACGACTAATGCTTTAGTATCAACAGAAAGATTATTTAGAACTGCTGCAAATTCTTTCGTTTTTGGAGCTTCGAAAGATAAGCTTTCAAGAACTAGGATGTTCTCTTCTAATGCTTTAGCAGATAATGCAGATTTAATCGCTAAACGACGTACCTTTTTCGGTAATTTGTAAGCGTAAGATCTTGGAGTTGGTCCGAATACAGTACCACCACCACGCCATTGTGGTGAACGGATAGAACCTTGACGTGCGCGTCCAGTTCCTTTTTGTTTCCAAGGTTTACGTCCGCCGCCTGCAACTTCAGAACGGTTTTTTACTTTGTGAGTTCCTTGACGTAAGGAAGCTCGTTGCATAATGATTGCTTCAAATAATACGTGATTATTAGGCTCAATACCAAATACAGAATCATTAAGTTCGATATCTCCAACTTGTGATCCAGCTTGGTTGAACAATGTAACTTTTGGCATTCTAATGCTCCTCCTTTCTTAAATATTACTTCGCTTTAACAGCGCTAGTTACTTTGATTAAAGCTTTTCTCGCACCTGGTACGTTACCTTTAACCAATAGTAAGTTACGTTCAACATCAACTTTAACGATCGCTAAGTTTTGAACAGTAATTTTTTCTCCGCCCATGCGTCCTGGTAACAATTTACCTTTGAATACACGGTTTGGAGCAACAGGACCCATTGAACCTGGGCGACGGTGGTAACGAGAACCATGTGCCATTGGTCCGCGAGATTGTCCGTGACGCTTGATAGCACCTTGGAAACCTTTACCTTTTGAAATTCCTGTTACATCAACTAGTTCGCCTTCAGCGAAAATATCAACTTTGACTTCCTGACCGATCTCGTATTCACCAAGATTAGCTCCGCGGAATTCACGGATGAAGCGCTTAGGAGCAGTGTTTGCTTTTTCAACGTGACCTTTTTCAGGTTTGTTTGAAAGCTTTTCACGCTTTGTTTCGAAACCGATTTGAATTGCTTCATAACCGTCTGTTTCAACCGTTTTCTTTTGTAGAACAACGTTTTCCGCAGCTTCGATAACTGTTACTGGAATAAGCTCACCGTTTTCAGCAAAAACTTGAGTCATACCGATTTTTCTTCCTAAGATTCCTTTGGTCATTAGTCACACCTCCTAGAGTAATTGTTCATTTTTATATGAATTATAATTTAATTTCAATATCAACGCCTGATGGTAAATCTAAACGCATCAACGAATCAACTGTTTGCGGAGTTGGATTAACGATGTCGATTAGACGTTTATGCGTACGCATTTCGAATTGTTCACGAGAATCTTTGTATTTATGAACCGCACGAAGGATTGTATAAACAGATCTTTCAGTTGGCAATGGGATTGGACCAGATACAGCCGCACCAGAGCGTTTTGCAGTTTCAACAATTTTCTCAGCAGATTGATCAAGAATTCTGTGATCATATGCTTTTAAACGGATACGAATTTTTTGTTTTGCCATTATTTTCCCTCCTTTTCGCCTATTTTAAAATAGACCTTCTCAATGGAAATTTCCCACTCACTCGCCATGGCAAAGCGGCCGGGTGTGTCAGCAACCTTCCATATCATCGCAGTCAAAGACCAACATTGTCTATTATACACAAGACACAAAGAATAAGCAAGAAAAACTTAAAATAAACTTTGTGTAACACACTTTTACTATTATACATAGATATAGCCCTCTTATCAAGAGTTAGTTCACAACAGATTTAAAACCAGTTTCTTCTATTAATAAATAAAACTTTTTATGTAAAGTTATTTATATAGATATACAGCGAAAAGAAGACATATATAAGAAAAGAGGAACTAGGAAAGGAAGTTATCTATTGAACAGGGTATAAACGGCCAAGCTAGACTACAGACCATATAGCTACACTTTGGTTAAATCATAGCTTCTAAGTACTTATACTAGTTTTCTATACAATAAAAAAAGCCAGACAGCGTCCTGTCTGGCCCTTTCAGAAGGCGTCCCTTCCTATTTATAAATCGTTAGTTATAAATTACTCGCTGATTGTAGCAACTACGCCAGCGCCTACAGTACGTCCACCCTCACGGATAGAGAATTTAGTACCTTCTTCGATAGCGATTGGAGCGATCAATTCAACAGTCATTTCGATGTTGTCACCAGGCATAACCATTTCTACGCCTTCAGGTAAGTTACAGATACCAGTTACGTCAGTTGTACGGAAGTAGAACTGAGGACGGTAGTTAGAGAAGAATGGAGTGTGACGTCCACCTTCTTCTTTTGAAAGAACATAAACTTCAGCTTTAAATTTAGTGTGTGGAGTGATTGAACCTGGTTTAGCAAGTACTTGTCCACGTTGGATATCTTCACGAGCTACACCACGAAGAAGTGCACCGATGTTGTCACCAGCTTCAGCATAGTCAAGAAGTTTACGGAACATTTCAACACCTGTTACAGTAGTTGATTTTGGCTCTTCAGAAAGACCGATGATTTCAACAACGTCACCGACTTTGATTTGTCCACGCTCAACACGACCTGTAGCAACTGTTCCACGTCCAGTGATTGAGAATACATCCTCAACTGGCATCATGAAGTCTTTATCAGTATCACGAGTTGGTGTTGGGATATACTCATCAACAGCAGTCATTAATTCGTGAATTTTTTCTTCCCAAGCAGCATCTCCTTCAAGAGCTTTAAGAGCAGAACCTTTGATAACTGGGATATCATCACCAGGGAATTCGTATTCAGAAAGAAGATCACGGATTTCCATTTCTACTAATTCAAGAAGTTCTTCATCGTCTACCATGTCACATTTGTTCATGAATACAACAAGGTAAGGTACACCTACTTGACGAGAAAGAAGGATGTGCTCACGAGTTTGTGGCATTGGGCCGTCAGCAGCAGATACTACTAAGATACCGCCGTCCATTTGAGCAGCACCAGTGATCATATTTTTAACATAGTCAGCGTGTCCTGGGCAGTCAACGTGTGCGTAGTGACGGTTAGCAGTTTCGTACTCAACGTGTGCAGTAGAGATTGTGATACCACGTTCTCTTTCTTCTGGAGCACCATCGATTTGGTCATAAGCACGTGCTTCTGCACCACCTGATTTTGCAAGTACAGTTGTGATAGCAGCTGTTAAAGTAGTTTTACCATGGTCAACGTGACCAATTGTTCCAACGTTAACGTGTGGTTTTGAACGATCAAATTTTTCTTTAGCCATTAGGGAATTCCTCCTTAAATTTACGAATAATATTAAGTATATAGTTCTGTGACAGAAGAAAAATTCTTCCATCACAGCTTACATAAGTAGTTATACTTTAATAAAGTATGAAAATCAATTATTCACCTTTATTTTTTTTGATAATTTCTTCAGAAATGCTCTTTGGTACTTCTTCATAGTGATCGAAGTGCATAGAGAATGTTCCGCGTCCTTGTGTATTAGAACGTAGAGATGTTGCGTATCCGAACATTTCAGATAGTGGAACCATCGCTTTAACAACTTGAGTGTTACCGCGAGCTTCCATACCTTCTACACGACCACGACGTGATGTAACATCACCCATGATATCGCCTAGGTATTCTTCTGGAATAACAACTTCTACTTTCATAATTGGCTCAAGGATTACTGGTTGACATTTAGAAACTGCATTTTTAAGGGCCATAGATGCAGCGATTTTAAACGCCATTTCGTTGGAGTCGACATCATGGTATGATCCATCGAAAAGTTTTGCTTTGATATCGATAAGTGGGTATCCAGCAAGTACACCACGATCAAGAGAATCTTCTAGACCAGCTTGAACTGCAGGGATGTATTCACGTGGTACAACACCACCGACGATAGCATTTTCAAATTCGAAGCCTTTTCCTTCTTCGTTTGGAGAGAACTCGATCCACACGTGACCAAATTGTCCACGACCACCAGATTGACGTACGAATTTACCTTCAACTTGTGCTGATGCACGGAATGTTTCACGGTAAGCTACTTGAGGAGCCCCCACGTTCGCTTCTACCTTGAATTCACGACGCATACGGTCAACAAGGATATCTAAGTGAAGCTCACCCATACCAGCGATAATTGTTTGACCTGTTTCTTGGTCAGTATGCGCACGGAATGTTGGATCTTCATCTTGTAACTTTTGTAAAGCTTGAGACATTTTGTCTTGGTCAGCTTTAGATTTTGGTTCAACAGAAAGCGAGATAACTGGCTCTGGGAATACCATAGACTCAAGAATAACTTGGTTTTTGTCATCACATAGAGTGTCACCTGTTGTAGTATCTTTCAAACCTACTGCAGCTGCGATATCCCCTGCGTATACTTCAGAGATTTCTTCACGGCTGTTTGCATGCATTTGAAGGATACGCCCAACACGCTCACGTTTACCTTTTGTAGAGTTTACTACATAAGAACCTGATTGTAATGTACCAGAGTATACACGGAAGAATGTAAGTTTCCCTACATATGGATCCGTCATTACTTTAAATGCAAGTGCTGAGAATGGCTCTTCGTCGCTTGAATGACGTTCAACTTCCTCTTCACTATCAGGAAGAGTACCTTTAATAGCTGGTACATCAGTCGGAGCTGGAAGATAGTCAATAACTGCATCTAGCATTGGTTGTACACCTTTGTGTTTGAAAGCAGTACCACAGATTACTGGATAGAATTCAACAGCGATTGTCGCTTTACGAATTGCTGCTTTAAGCTCTTCAACTGTGATTTCTTCTCCACCTAGGTATTTTTCCATTAGTTCTTCGTCAACTTCAGCTACACCTTCGATTAATTTCTCGCGGTATTCTTGAGCTAACTCAAGGTGTTCTGCAGGAATTTCACCTTCTGTGATATCAGTACCTTGGTCATTGCCGTAGAAAGTAGCTTTCATTTCTACTAGGTCAATGATTGCTGAGAAATTATCTTCAGCACCAATCGGTAATTGGATTGGGTGAGCGTTCGCTTGAAGGCGATCGTGTAGAGTTCCTACAGAATATAAGAAGTCCGCACCCATTTTGTCCATTTTATTTACGAATACGATACGTGGTACTCCGTAAGTTGTTGCTTGACGCCAAACTGTTTCAGTTTGAGGCTCAACACCTGATTGCGCATCAAGAACAGCTACAGCTCCATCAAGAACACGCAGGGAACGCTCAACTTCAACAGTGAAGTCAACGTGACCTGGAGTATCAATGATGTTGATACGGTTACCTTTCCATTGTGCAGTTGTTGCAGCAGATGTAATTGTAATTCCGCGTTCTTGTTCTTGCTCCATCCAGTCCATTTGTGAAGCACCTTCGTGCGTTTCACCGATTTTATGGATTTTACCAGTGTAATAAAGAATACGTTCTGTAGTTGTCGTTTTACCAGCATCGATGTGAGCCATGATCCCGATATTACGAGTATTAGCTAAGGAGAACTCTCTTGCCATTTGTCTTTCTCCTTCCTTCTATGAATTTAATTTTATAGTATTTAATCTTACCAACGGTAGTGAGCAAACGCTTTGTTCGCTTCCGCCATTTTGTGTGTATCTTCACGTTTCTTAACTGATGCACCAGTGTTGTTAGCTGCATCCATGATTTCAGAAGCTAAACGCTCTTCCATCGTTTTTTCTCCACGAAGACGAGAGTAGTTTACTAACCAACGAAGACCTAAAGTTGTACGGCGGTCTGGACGCACCTCAACTGGTACTTGGTAGTTAGCACCACCTACACGGCGTGCTCTAACTTCTAATACAGGCATGATGTTTTTAAGTGCTTGTTCAAACACTTCCATTGGTTCATTGCCAGTACGTTCTTTAATAAGATCGAATGCAGAGTAAAGAATTTTTTGTGATTTACCTCTTTGTCCATCAACCATCATTTTGTTGATTAAACGAGTCACAAGTTTTGAATTATAAATTGGATCTGGTAATACGTCTCTTTTTGAAACAGGTCCTTTACGAGGCATTAATTTTTCCTCCTTTCAAACAAAATCATATTGTAAGTTTTAGATTATTTTTTTGCAGCTTTTGGACGCTTCGCGCCATATTTAGAACGACCTTGCATACGGTTGTTAACACCAGCAGTGTCAAGTGCACCACGAACGATGTGATAACGTACCCCTGGTAAATCTTTTACATGACCACCGCGGATAAGTACCACGCTGTGTTCTTGTAAGTTGTGACCGATACCTGGGATATAAGCTGTTACCTCGATACCGTTTGTTAAACGTACACGCGCATATTTACGTAACGCAGAGTTTGGTTTTTTCGGTGTCATTGTACCAACACGTGTACAAACACCACGTTTTTGCGGAGATGATACGTTAGTTTGTGCTTTTTTGAAGCTGTTGTAGCCTTTGTTTAGCGCTGGTGATTTTGAATTAACTTCTTTAGATTCACGACCTTTGCGCACTAATTGGTTAATAGTAGGCATTCTATTTTTCCTCCCTTCACTTTTTCATTCCTAGTACCACACATCCAGGTGGTTCATAAATGGGTAAAAACAAAGTCTTTGCAATTGTGATGCAAAAACGAGTTTACTTTTTTAGGGCAACAGTTGCTGCTCCGACATCTATACCGCATGCTTTTCCAAGCATCTTCATCGAATCAACATATGTGACCGGAACATTCAACTCAGTAGCAGTTTCAACAACGCGCGCTGTCAAGTAAATATCCGCATCTCGAGCAATGATAATTTCTTGAATCAAATTGTGTTTCAGAGCTCTCACTGTTTGTTTCGTTCCTATAATCACAGACTTTGCCTGCATTACTTTTTCATAAGACATGGTCTATATCCTCCAGAGTTACAAGGTAACGTAGGAGCACCTTTGCTATATTATCACCTTTTAATAACCGGTGTCAACTTCTTTCAAAAAGTTTTTTAGTAAATGTTTTCCTTGTTTAAAAGACTATAGCTATATGACTCTTTATTTTCAATCTATTTCAACTGTTATTCCGTGAAATAACCATGTTGACATAACTTTAAAAAGCTGACTCAATAAAGTCTGCTAAGCCATTCTACTTTATTTTAAAGTGAATGATCTCGCCCTTCTTTATTGAGCCAACCTCAAGGGTTATTAGTCTACTGTAACTGTTTCTTCATCCTCAACAACTACAGGCTGTGCTTTGCGGTAACGAAGCATACCCGTACCTGCAGGAATTAACTTACCTATAATAACATTTTCCTTCAAGCCTAGTAACTCATCACGTTTCCCTTTAATTGCAGCGTCTGTTAAGACTCTTGTTGTTTCTTGGAACGATGCTGCAGACAAGAAAGAATCTGTTTCAAGAGATGCTTTTGTAATACCTAATAGAACTGGACGTCCCGTTGCTGGTAATTTACCGTTCATTAACGCTTCTGTATTGGCAAGCGTAAACTGATGTACATCTAGTAATGTTCCTGGTAGAACATCCGTTTCACCCGCATCTAAGACACGAACTTTGCGAAGCATCTGTCTAACCATTACTTCGATATGTTTATCACCAATTTCTACCCCTTGCATACGATATACCTTTTGTACTTCATGCAATAGATATTCTTGAACAGTTAACACATCTGTTACTTTCAACAATTCTTTTGGATCGATGGAACCTTCTGTTAACTCTTCGCCTCGGCGTACATGTGAATCGACTCTCACCTTTAGACGTGCTGTATATGGTGCCGTATACGTACGAGACTCAACAGCTCCTTGAATCACAATTTCCTGTTGTTTATCGCGAATCTCGTTAATTGAAACAACCGTACCTTCAATTTCAGAGATAATCGCTTGACCTTTTGGATTTCTTGCTTCAAAAATCTCTTGGATACGAGGTAAACCTTGAGTAATATCGTCTCCGGCAACCCCACCTGTATGGAATGTACGCATCGTTAACTGAGTACCTGGCTCACCAATTGATTGTGCGGCAATTGTACCAACTGCTTCTCCCACTTCAACGGCTTGACCAGTTGCTAAGTTACGGCCATAACATTTTTTACATACACCATGGCTTGTGTTACATGTAAAGGCAGAGCGAATCCATACAGTTTCAATACCTAGAGATTCAATATAATTAGCTAGATCTTCTGTAATTAAGCCATTCTCTGGAACAATTACTTCATCCGTTTCTGGATGTTTGATCGTTTTTCTTGCATAACGTCCTACTAAACGTTCTTCAAGTGCTTCAATAATTTCTGTTCCTTCTCTTAGGGCAGAAATCTTCAAGCCGCGGTCTGTACCACAATCATCTTCACGAATGATAACGTCTTGAGCTACGTCTACTAGACGACGAGTTAAGTAACCAGAATCGGCAGTTTTTAGTGCTGTATCGGCAAGACCTTTACGCGCACCGTGAGTAGAGATGAAGTACTCTAATACCGTTAAACCTTCACGGAAACTTGACTTAATCGGTAACTCAATAATTCGACCAGCCGGGTTGGCCATCAATCCACGCATACCCGCAAGCTGCGTAAAGTTAGAGGCGTTACCACGGGCACCAGAATCACTCATCATAAAGATTGGGTTACGACGATCTAAGGAATCCATCAGTTTAGACTGAATTGTATCTTTTGCTGCACTCCAAATCGCAATAACGCGATCATAACGTTCATCTTCCGTGATTAAACCACGTCTGAATTGTTTTAATACATTATCTACTTTCTGTTGTGCTTCATCGATAATTCCTTGCTTTTCACCTAATACCACGATATCTGCTACACCAACCGTAATTCCGGCTTTTGTAGAGTATTTGAATCCAAGATCTTTCATGCGATCAAGCATTTTAGATGTTTCTGTAATTTTGAAACGTTTAAATACTTCTGCAATGATATTTCCGAGATATTTTTTCTTAAATGGATCAATTACTGGCTGTGCTTTAATCAACTCTAGAATATTAGCGCCTTTGTCTACAAAATATTTTTCCGGTGTTTTCGTTTCTAAGTTATAACGAGTTGGCTCGTTAATGTATGGGAACGAATTCGGTAAAATTTCATTGAACACTAATTTCCCAACTGTTGTTAATAACAGCTGATTATTTTGCTCTTCTGTAAACGTTTGGTTGTTTAAAGAAGAAGCTTGCACTGCACAACGAGAATGCAGGTGCACGTAGCCATTTTGGTAAGCAAGTAATGCCTCATTTGTATCTTTAAAGACCATTCCCTCGCCCATTGCACCTTCTCGTTCTAACGTTAGGTAATAGTTCCCTAATACCATATCCTGAGATGGCGTTACGACTGGTTTTCCGTCTTTTGGATTCAAGATGTTTTGAGCAGCTAACATCAGCATGCGTGCTTCTGCTTGCGCCTCTGAAGACAATGGTACGTGAACGGCCATTTGGTCACCATCAAAATCGGCATTGTATGCTGTACATACAAGTGGATGCAGGCGAATCGCGCGACCTTCTACTAGCGTTGGTTCAAACGCTTGAATACCAAGTCTGTGCAGCGTTGGGGCACGGTTCAGCAATACAGGATGTTCTCTGATTACTTCTTCTAATACGTCCCAAATTTCAGGAGAGAAACGTTCAATCTTACGTTTAGCTGATTTAATATTGTGCGCTAAGCCTTTTTGAACAAGCTCCTTCATAACAAATGGCTTGAATAATTCAATCGCCATTTCTTTCGGTAAACCACATTGATACATCTTCAAGTTAGGTCCTACAACGATAACTGAACGACCAGAGTAGTCTACACGTTTACCAAGAAGGTTTTGACGGAATCGTCCTTGTTTACCTTTTAACATATGAGATAATGATTTCAATGGACGGTTACCTGGTCCTGTTACTGGACGACCACGGCGGCCATTATCAATCAATGCATCAACAGCTTCTTGAAGCATACGTTTTTCGTTTTGAACGATAATGCTTGGTGCTCCAAGATCTAATAATCGTTTCAAACGATTATTTCGGTTAATTACACGACGATATAAATCATTTAAATCAGATGTCGCGAAACGACCACCGTCTAGTTGAACCATTGGGCGAAGCTCTGGCGGAATAACCGGCAGAACGTCTAAAATCATCCATGAAGGCTCATTGCCAGAATTACGGAACGCTTCTAGCACTTCTAATCGTTTAATCGCACGAGTTCTACGTTGTCCTTGAGCTGTTTTCAACTCTTCTTTCAACGCTTCTACTTCTTTTTCCGTATCAATATCTTGAAGAAGCTTCTTGATAGCTTCAGCACCCATAGCTGCTTGGAATTTCTTTCCGTATTTCTCACGGTATGCACGATACTCTTTTTCAGAAAGTAGTTGTTTCTTTTCCAAAGTTGTATCGCCTGTTTCTGTTACAACATAAGAAGCAAAGTAAATAACTTCTTCTAGTGCACGAGGAGACATATCTAATACAAGTCCCATACGGCTTGGAATACCTTTGAAATACCAAATATGTGATACAGGAGCAGCTAGTTCAATATGACCCATACGTTCACGGCGAACTTTTGATCGAGTCACTTCTACGCCACAGCGATCACAGACTACACCTTTATAACGAACACGTTTATATTTACCACAGTGACATTCCCAGTCTTTCTGTGGGCCGAAAATTCTTTCGCAGAATAAACCATCTTTTTCTGGCTTTAATGTACGATAGTTAATTGTTTCAGGTTTTTTCACTTCTCCATGTGACCAAGAACGAATCTTGTCTGGTGAAGAAAGACCAATCTTCATATACTCAAAATTATTAACGTCTAGCAAGGGGCCTACCTCCCTTTTAATCTCCAGGTTTTACCCTTATTGCTTATCTACATAAACAATCATAACGCAAGATTTCTCTCACGATCATCAACCATTATATAAATGAGGCTCTAACAGGCAGCACGATATGGCTACCTGTTAAAGTCATTATCTGTTCATTAATCTGTAGTAACTGAGCTAGATTGTGCTCCTACTTCAGAAGCAACCATCTCTTTTGTATCAGATTCCATGTTTAATACGTCTGATTGATTAGCGTCATCCTCATCCTCTAAATCTCTCATCTCGATTTCTCGATCTTCAGAGTTCATGATTTTAACATCTAACCCTAAGCTTTGAAGTTCCTTAATTAATACTTTGAACGATTCAGGTACACCTGGTTCTGGAACATTCTCGCCTTTAACAATTGCTTCGTATGTTTTCACACGACCGACAACATCATCCGATTTAACAGTAAGAATTTCTTGAAGGGTATACGCTGCACCATATGCTTCAAGTGCCCAAACCTCCATCTCACCGAAACGCTGTCCACCGAATTGTGCTTTACCACCAAGCGGTTGCTGCGTAACAAGAGAGTATGGTCCAGTTGAACGAGCATGAAGCTTATCGTCAACCATGTGTGCAAGTTTAATCATGTACATGACACCTACAGATACACGGTTGTCAAAAGGTTCTCCTGAGCGTCCGTCATATAATACGGTCTTCGCATCACGAGCCATACCAGCTTCTTCAATTGTTTCCCAAACATCATCTTCAGTTGCTCCATCGAATACAGGAGAAGCAACGTGAATATTAAGAGCACGAGCGGCCATACCTAAGTGTAACTCAAGTACTTGACCAATGTTCATACGTGAAGGTACGCCCAGTGGATTTAACATGATGTCAACTGGTGTGCCATCCGGTAAATACGGCATATCTTCTTCAGGAAGGATTCGGGAGATAACCCCTTTATTACCATGGCGACCGGCCATTTTATCTCCTTCATGAATTTTACGTTTTTGTACGATATATACACGCGCTAGTTGGTTTACACCTGGTGGAAGTTCGTCACCATCTTCTCTGTTAAATACTTTAACATCCAAGACGATTCCTCCGCCGCCGTGAGGCACACGAAGAGATGTATCTCGAACTTCACGAGCTTTTTCACCAAAAATCGCATGAAGTAAACGTTCTTCTGCTGTTAGTTCTGTAACCCCTTTAGGTGTTACTTTTCCTACTAGTAGATCTCCGTCTTTTACTTCTGCACCAACACGGATAATTCCACGCTCATCAAGGTTGCGAAGGGCATCTTCCCCAACGTTCGGAATATCACGTGTAATTTCTTCCGGTCCTAATTTTGTATCACGAGACTCTGATTCATACTCTTCAATATGAATCGATGTATACACATCATCTTTTACTAAACGTTCACTCATGATGATGGCATCCTCATAGTTATATCCATCCCATGTCATGAAGGCAACAAGTACGTTGCGTCCAAGCGCTAACTCACCTTTTTCCATTGAAGGACCATCGGCAAGGATTTCACCTTTGACAACTTTGTCTCCTACGCTAACAATTGGGCGTTGGTTATAACACGTTCCTTGGTTAGAACGAATAAATTTCAATAAACGGTATTTATCAAGGTTCCCCTTCACTTCTTGACCGTCTACTTCTGATACACGTCGAACCCAAATTTCGCGAGCTTCTACGTGCTCAACGATACCAGGGTGTTTACAAATAACAGCTGCACCAGAGTCCTTAGCTGATACGTACTCCATACCTGTACCTACTCGCGGTGCTTCAGGCTGCATTAATGGAACAGCTTGACGTTGCATGTTCGCTCCCATTAGAGCACGGTTACAGTCATCGTTCTCTAAGAACGGGATACATGCTGTCGCAGCTGATACAACTTGCTTAGGAGATACGTCCATGTAATCGACACGATCGCGCGGAACTACAGTGTTTTCACCACGGAAACGAGCAACAACGCCTTCATCAAGGAATGATCCATCCTCAGATAGACGTACATTCGCTTGAGCGACTACATAGTTATCTTCTTCATCTGCTGTTAAGTAATCGATTTGATTTGTAATCTTTCCTGTTTCTGGGTCAACTCGACGATATGGCGTTTCAATGAAACCATATGGATTCACTTTCGCATAACTAGACAATGAGTTAATTAACCCAATGTTTGGACCCTCTGGCGTTTCAATTGGACACATACGACCATAGTGAGAATAGTGAACGTCACGTACTTCGAAACCAGCACGTTCACGTGTTAAACCACCAGGTCCAAGTGCAGAAAGACGACGTTTGTGTGTCAATTCAGCAAGCGGATTCGTTTGGTCCATGAATTGAGAAAGCTGAGAACTACCAAAGAATTCTTTAATTGACGCAATAACTGGACGAATATTGATTAGTTGCTGTGGTGTAATCGTATTTGTATCTTGAATAGACATTCTTTCACGAACAACACGTTCCATACGAGATAATCCAATTCTAAATTGGTTCTGTAAAAGTTCACCAACAGAGCGTAAACGACGATTTCCTAAATGGTCAATATCGTCTGTAATCCCTACACCATGTAATAAGTTAAAGAAATAACTAATAGAAGAAAGAATATCAGCAGGTGTAATATGCTTCACTTCTTCTGTTACATAAGCATTACCAATTACATTAATAACTTTTTCACCATCAGGATCATTTGGTGCGTATATTTTAATTGGTTGAAGCAATGTTTCTTCTTCTACTACACCACCAGTTGGGTGATATGTTTTAAAACCAATGCCATTTTCAAGATGAGGCAAGATTTTATCTAAAATACGTCGATCTAACACCGTGCCTTTTTCAACGATAATTTCTCCTGTTTCCGGATCAATTAACGTTTCGGCAATACGTTGTCCGAATAGACGATTTTTAATGTGTAGCTTTTTGTTTATTTTATAACGACCTACGTTCGCTAAATCATATCGTTTTGGGTCAAAGAAGCGAGAAATCAACAGACTTTTAGCATTTTCGACTGTAGGCGGTTCACCTGGGCGAAGACGCTCATAAATCTCAAGCAAAGCTTTTTCTACACTTTCTGTATTGTCTTTTTCAAGCGTGTTGCGTAAATATTCATTGTCACCGATTAAATCAATAATTTCTTGATCAGTACCAAAGCCTAGCGCACGCATTAATACCGTAACTGGTAATTTTCGCGTACGATCGATTCTTACATACACAACATCTTTTGCATCTGTTTCATATTCAAGCCATGCACCACGGTTTGGAATAACCGTCGCTGTAAAGCCACGCTTCCCGTTTTTATCCATTTTCCCACTGTAATACACACTTGGAGAGCGTACTAACTGAGAAACGATAACACGTTCAGCACCATTAATAATGAATGTTCCTGTTTCTGTCATCAATGGGAAGTCACCCATGAAAACATCTTGGTCTTTTACTTCACCTGTATCTTTATTAACAAGGCGTACCTTTACACGAAGAGGTGCTGAATACGTAACATCACGCTCTTTTGACTCTTCTACTGGATACTTAGGTTCAGCCAAGCTGTAATCAATAAATTCAAGTGATAAGTTACCTGTAAAGTCCTCGATTGGAGAAATATCTTGGAACATTTCTCGAAGTCCTTCATCTAGAAACCATTGGTAAGAAGCTGTTTGAATCTCAATAAGATTTGGAAGCTCTAAAACTTCACTGATTCTTGCATAACTTCTACGTTGGCGGTGTCGTCCATACTGAACTAGTTGACCTGTCAACTGATTCACCCCTTAAATCAAGCGTTATAAGGTTCAATTTGTCACAGAAAGTTACTATTTTCCATAGACAAAAAGAAAATGGTTTTTGCTTTAAAAACCACTATTTCTCATAAAACGAACTATTATTTATATATTTTTCCCATTTCATACAATTATTATACATGATTGGTATAAAAATTGCATAGTAACGGAATTATATATATGCATTGTATAATACTAACATAGTGAAATTTGAGAGTCAATTTTTTTTAGAAACTAAGATGTAATAACCTTTCTTCTTTTCAACTACTTCTACATTTCCAAATAATTGTTCCAGCTTATCCATAGCAGATGGCGCCCCTTGTTTCTTTTGAATAACCACCCACAAACATCCGCCTTTATTAAGTCGATCGAAGCTTTGCTCAAAAATTTCATGTACAACTGTTTTGCCAGCTCGAATGGGCGGATTCGTCAACACAGCAGCAAATTGAGTGGAAGTAACTTGTTGAAAGCGATCACTTTCATGAATTTCTACATTATGAATTCCATTCGATGAAGCATTTTCTTTCGCTAATTCTACAGCGCGACTATTTATATCAATCATTTCAATCGTTCTCTCCGGATAGGATGCTGCAATTGAAAGACCAATCGGACCATAGCCACATCCAACATCAAGGATTTTACCTTCAACATCTTCCTCTAGATGAAAACTTTCAATTAATAGCCGCGACCCGAAGTCGATATCATTTTTCGAAAAAACACCGTTATCACTTTTAAAGCGAAAAGAACGTCCTCTTAATGTATAATCCCAGAACTTCGGATTACTTTCAACACCCGGTTTATTTGAATAATAATGTTCTGTCAGAGTCGTCTCCTCCTATCAGAAAAGGAATGTTTGAAGATTATAAAAGAGAAGATTAGTTGAAGATGATAGACTCGCATACTCTTTACCCTAAAGATAACCCTTCATTTGTGGTAAAAGAGAAAAAAAGCCCGCCAAATTAGCGAGCTTTTTTGTTTATGCAAGATTACTTAACTTCAACGTTAGCTCCAACTTCTTCAAGTTTAGCTTTGATTTCTTCAGCTTCTTCTTTAGATACGCCTTCTTTAAGTGCTTTTGGAGCGTTATCAACAACTTCTTTCGCTTCTTTAAGGCCAAGACCTGTAAGTTCACGAACAACTTTGATAACTTTGATTTTTTGGTCTCCAGCAGAAGCAAGAACCACATCAAACTCAGTTTTTTCTTCAGCAGCAGCACCAGCAGCGCCACCAACTACAGCTACAGGAGCAGCAGCAGTTACACCAAATTCTTCTTCGATAGCTTTTACAAGGTCATTTAATTCTAAAACAGTCATGTTTTTAACTGCTTCAATGATTTGATCTTTAGTCATTGTATATTTCCTCCTAAGATATGTTTTATTGTTTACTAGTTAAGGCCGAAGATTAACTTACGCGCCTTGTTCTTCTTTTTGATCGGCAACTGCTTTTGCAGCAAGAGCAAGATTGCGGATAGGTGCTTGTAGCACAGAAAGAAGCATTGAAAGCAAGCCTTCGCGTGATGGTAGTTCTGCAAGTGCTTTAATTTCTTCAGCAGTTGCAATGTTCCCTTCAATAACACCCGCTTTAATTTCTAGTGCTTCATGTTTTTTAGCAAAATCGTTAAGGATTTTAGCTGGTGCAACAACATCTTCAGTAGAGAATGCAATTGCATTTGGACCTGTTAGAGATTCGTTTAAACCAGCGATTTCAGCAGCTTCAGCAGCACGACGAGTTAAAGAGTTTTTGTATACTTTGAACTCAATCCCAGCATCACGAAGTTGTTTACGTAGTTCTGTTACTTCAGAAACTGTTAATCCACGGTAATCAACAACAACAGCTGTTTGGCTCGCTTTGAATTTATCAGCAATCTCAACAACGATTTGTTTCTTTTGTTCAATAATTGCGCTCATCCTTACACCTCCTATGAGATTTGCTTGAAAACATTTATACCGTTCATAGAAAAAGCCTTCATTTCTTTGCAGACATGAAGGCAGTAATTTCAAAAATCATAGTCAGTGACTAGTTTTATCTAATTACCTCGGTAGGGCATTAAGCTTGAGATCAAGCACCTACTGTCTACGGTACAAAAGTTATTCATTTATTCACAACAAGATATATTATAACATTAACTATCTTGTAATGTCAATTAATTATTTCGCATTAAATGTAGAAGCATCAACTTTTACACCAGGGCCCATTGTAGTTGTTACAGAAATGTTTTTCATGTAAGTTCCTTTAGCAGCCGCAGGTTTTACTTTTTGTAAAGTTTCGTAAATAGTTGTGAAGTTTTCTACTAGTTTAGCATCTTCGAAAGAAACTTTACCGATTGGAGCATGGATGTTTCCAGCTTTATCAACACGGTACTCTACTTTACCAGCTTTGATTTCGTTAACAGCTTTTGTTACGTCAAATGTAACTGTACCTGTTTTTGGGTTTGGCATTAAACCTTTTGGTCCTAATACACGACCAAGTTTACCAACTTCACCCATCATATCTGGAGTTGCAACGATTACGTCGAAATCAAACCATCCTTGTTGGATTTTGTTGATGTAGTCAGCATCACCTACGAAATCTGCACCAGCAGCTTCAGCTTCTTTTGCTTTTTCGCCTTTAGCGAATACCAATACACGTTGAGTTTTACCAGTTCCGTTCGGAAGCACAACTGCTCCACGGATTTGTTGGTCAGCTTTCTTAGGATCTACACCTAAACGGAAAGCAACTTCAACTGTAGCATCGAATTTAGAAAAATTTGCTTTTTTCGCTAATTCAACAGCTTCAACTACTGAATAAGCTTTTGTGCGGTCGATTAATTTTGCCGCTTCAAGATACTTTTTACCTTTTTTAGCCATGATATATAATCCTCCTATATTGTGGTTTTAACGGAATGACCTCCCACTAATAAAGGTTGCGAGTAAAATCGCAACCCCGTAGAAAACCGATAACCTTTACATGGATTAGTCTTCGATAACAATACCCATGCTGCGTGCTGTACCTTCAACCATACGCATTGCAGACTCAACGTTTGCAGCGTTTAGATCAGGCATTTTTGTTTCAGCAATCTCGCGTACTTTATCACGCTTGACTGTAGCAACTTTATTACGGTTAGGCTCTCCAGAACCAGACTCAATACCAGCTGCTTTCTTAAGCAATACTGCAGCAGGCGGAGTTTTCGTAATGAATGTAAATGAACGGTCTTCAAATACCGTAATTTCAACAGGAATAATTAGACCAGCTTGATCTGCTGTACGAGCATTAAACTCCTTACAGAATCCCATGATGTTAACACCAGCTTGACCTAGTGCAGGACCAACTGGCGGTGCCGGATTCGCTTTACCAGCAGGAATTTGCAATTTAACCATTTTAATTACTTTTTTAGCCACGAGACACACCTCCTTATAAGTCCGTGATGTGGTAATAGGGAATCTATAGAAACCCTCCCACTCATCTGAAATTCTTTATTAGCATAATAATAAAGAATGTTTGTAACATATAGGTCTCGAAATTGAAACATACTGACCTTTGAAATTTTACCACTTTCAAAATACTATTTCAAGTTTTTTTCCGTTTATAATTTTTCCACTTGATTAAAATCTAGTTCAACCGGAGTATCTCGGCCAAACATATTAACAAGCACGCGAACTTTGCTCTTATCTGTATCCAGTTCTTCGATAGTTCCTCCAAAGTTTGCAAACGGTCCTTCCTTCACTGTTACAGAATCACCTACTTCAAAGTCCACTTCTACTCTGCCTTCTTCAACACCCATGCGTTTTAACACAACTTCAATCTCTTCCGGAAGAAGAGGCGTTGGCTTTGATCCTGCTCCTGAAGAACCAACGAAACCTGTGACACCCGGCGTATTTCTAACTACATACCAAGAATCATCTGTCATGATGATTTCTACTAGTACATATCCAGGGAATACCTTCTTCTTCAATACTTTCTTTTTACCATCTTTAATTTCTGTTTCCTCTTCTTCAGGCACAATCACTCGGAAAATCTTATCTTGCATCCCCATGGATTCTACACGCTTCTCAAGGTTCGCTTTTACTTTATTTTCATATCCCGAATAGGTGTGAACTACATACCAATTCTTTTCCATTCAGTAGGACTATAACGTCCTTCCCTCCCTGCACTCACTATATTTTGAGCCTATGAAATAATATCATTAATAAAATAAGCAAAAAATCAACAATTTCATCTCATGTAAACTTACAAGCGTAAGCCAAGGCCATTCTTTCTCTAAATAAAGACAAATTAAAAAACCCGTAACCGGGCTTTTCTCTCATACTTACTTATTCTATCACTATTATACCTTATTTTCGAACCTCTTATTCAATAACTAAACGAATTAATTCAGAAATTCCTAAGTCCACAACAGCAAAGAATACTGACATAATAATAACAGTCGTTAAAACAACAATTGTATACTTCGTTAATTCTTTCCGCTTTGGCCAGCTCACTTTTCGCATTTCGCGAGCTACACCGCGGAAAAATTCAGTCAGGCGTTTCATGAATGTAACCTCCAAGCATAGGTAACTACTGTCTATCTATTTTAAAAAACTTACTTTGTTTCTTTATGTGCCGTATGAGCATTACATGTCTTACAGAATTTCTTAATTTCAAGACGTTCAACATTCAATGCTTTGTTACTTTCTGAGCTATAATTTCTAGAACCGCAATCTGTACAAGCTAAGATAATTTTTTTACGCATATTATACACCTGTCCTATTTACTACATCCATAAAAACTTATCATGACTGTTTTTTATTGTCAACGCCATTTCATTTAACTGCATTCAGCAATTCATTCAATACATGCAAGGTAAGGAATTTTAAACCCATTTGTGGTGAATAATCGTACCACTTTCTTAGGAAGAGAGGATTCATTTTGACATTTTAAGTCAATCGATACAATGTGGAGATTCAGTAGAAAAAACGGAGAAACTATAAGTTAATCTCTCTAACTTCTAAATAGCGCTCTAGTTTTCTTTTCACACGTTGTAATGCATTGTCGATAGACTTAACATGTCTATTTAGCTCTTCTGAAATTTCTTGGTACGTTTGTCCATCCAAATACAAAGAAAGTACTTTCCGTTCTAAATCGCTTAGCAGTTCTGCCATCTTCACTTCAATATCATCGAATTCTTCTTTATTAATCATAAGCTCTTCCGGGTCTAACACTTTTGCTCCCGAAATCACGTCCATAAGCGTGCGATCAGATTCATCATCATAAATAGGCTTGTCCAGAGAAACATAGGAATTAAGCGGTATATGTTTTTGACGAGTTGCTGTCTTAATGGCCGTAATAATCTGCCTTGTAATGCATAGCTCAGCAAACGCCTTAAAAGAAGATAACTTATCACCTTTAAAATCACGAATCGCTTTATACAAACCAATCATACCTTCTTGAACGATATCTTCCTTGTCCGCACCAATTAGAAAATACGTTCTAGCTTTTGCTCTTACAAAGTTACGGTACTTTTGAATTAAATAATCTAGCGCTTCACTATCACCTTTGTGTACTAAACCCACTAGCTCATCGTCATCAAGCTGTATATACTCTTCATTCAGCTTCATTCCGGATTTAACGCCCATCCCTCATCCTCCTGACCGTACTCAGATAGAAATATTATACAGCAGGTAAATTTTAGTCGTCAATCTTTCATAGCTTTCCTCTTCGCCATTTTTCAAAAGTTTCAGCCACTTTATCACTTAAAGGAATTTTGGAAGCCGGTTTTTTCTTCGTTGTCTTCGATACATCCTTCTTAATTGCACCACGGACTTGCTCCATTTCAATCAATAGCTCGCGCGCTGATTTCCGGAGGGCTCCCTGTCCAAAAATGACCCATTGCTCCGTATAATCTGATGTTGCTACTTGAATTTGCGTTTTAATATTATTTAATTCAATGGCCATTTTCTCAATCCGCTCATCAGCTGTTTCATTCTCTCTCGTAAAAATGACTTCCACTTTATGATTTTTAAATGTACGAGAAACTCCTTGAACATAGTAAGCATCAAAAACAATAATGACACGATAGCCCATAAATGCTTGGTATTCCGCCATCAATTCAATTAAACGGTCTCTAGCTGCAGAAAGATCTCGTTGCTTTAATTCTCTTAGTTCCGGCCATGCCCCAATGATATTGTAACCGTCGACCAACAGAATGTTCATCTCATTATTCTCCTAAAGGGTTGCGTTTACGATAAACTTCATACATCAATAAACTAGCAGCAACTGAAGCATTCAACGAAGTAACTTTCCCTACCATTGGCAGACGAATAAGAAAGTCGCACTTCTCTTTTGTCAATCGTCCCATTCCTTTTCCTTCACTGCCAATTACAAGACCAATCGGCATCTTCCCATCTAGATTACGGTAGTCATCGCTTCCTTTAGCATCTGTACCTACAATCCAAACTCCACGTTCTTTCAGTTCTTCAATTGTACGAGCTAAGTTCGTAACACGTGCTACTGGAATATATTCAATTGCACCTGTTGAAGCTTTTGCCACCGTTGCCGTTAAGCCGACCGCACGACGCTTCGGAATAATAATCCCATGAGCACCTGTTGCATCAGCTGTTCTCATAATCGAACCAAGATTATGCGGATCTTCAATTTCATCTAAAATCATAAAAAACGGAGCCTCGCCGCGCTCTTCTGCTCTAGCAAATAAATCATCTATCTCTGCATATTCATAAGCAGCCACTTTAGCGACAACGCCTTGATGAACCCCTTCGACCATTTGATCAATTTTCTTCTTCGGAACGATTTGTACAAACACTTTTTTCTCTTTGGCAATTCCTATCACTTGTTGCATAGAGCCCTTTTGCGAGCCTTCAGCAATCCAAATTTTACTAACTTCCCGTTCAGAACGCAGTGCTTCTAGTACGGGGTTTCTTCCAATAATAAATTCGTCGCTCATTGGATAGCCGTCCCTTCTTCAATAAATTGAATCGACCGTTGTATAATTTCTTCCATTCTCTCTTGCCGTTTCAATAAATACAGGTAACCGATTAACGCTTCAAACGCTGTACTATACCGATACGTTTGCACATCTGTATTTTTCGGAACCGTGCCCGATTTTGCATTTCGTCCCCGACGGACAACCGCTACCTCTTCTTCTGTTAAGTAATTCTCTTCTAAGAAAAAATGAATAATCATATTCTGTGCTTTTGCTGATACAAAAGCGGTTGCTTTTTTATGAAGAAGATGGGGTTTTACCGAGCCTTTTTGAATGAGGTGATACCGAACATACGTTTCGTATACGGCATCACCCATATAAGCAAGAGCTAAACTATTTAACATTTTCGCATCAATTTCCTGTTCATAATAGAGCATACATTACCCTCTTTTCCAACGTGTACCTTGAGGAGTGTCTTCTAGAATAATATTCATGCTTTTTAATTGATCACGAATTTCGTCAGATCGTTGGAAATTACGGTCTTTTCGCGCTTGAATTCTTTCTTCAATTAAACGCTCAATGTCTTCATCCAGCAATCCTTCTTCTTCTAAGCTTAAACCAAGAACAGAGAATAATACTTCATATTCGTGCATAAATGCTCCAATGACTTCTTTGTCTGTATTCTTCTCCATTAAGTAATAATTCGCTTGCTTCGATAATTCAAATAAAACCGAAATGGCATTAGCTGTATTAAAATCATCATCCATTTCTTGAACAAATTGCTCATGAAGCTCCTTTACTTTTTGAAGCCAACTATCTTTGTTATCTGTTAAACCATTACTTACTTGCAAACGATGCTTTAAGTTTTGATACGACGTTTTTAACCGTTCAAAGGCCGCTGTCGTATTCTCAATCACTTCTTGACTATAGTTAATCGGATGACGATAGTGTACAGACAGCATAAAGAAACGCAGCACTTGCGGATCATGTTGTTGGATAATATCGTGTACTAGAACGAAATTACCTAGCGACTTTGACATTTTTTCATTATCAATATTGATATATCCATTATGCATCCAATATCTAGCGAATGTTTTTCCCGTTAATGCTTCTGATTGAGCAATTTCATTTTCGTGGTGAGGGAACGTTAAATCTTGACCTCCCGCATGGATATCAATGGTGTCTCCAAGATATTTACGAACCATCGCTGAGCACTCAATATGCCAACCTGGGCGACCTTTCCCCCAAGGGCTATCCCAAGAAATCTCGCCTTCTTTTGCCGCTTTCCAAAGGGCAAAATCAAGAGCATCTTGTTTCTTGTCGCCAACTTCAATTCTGGCACCGACTCGAAGCTCGTCAATCGATTGCTGAGAAAGTTTACCGTATTCTTTAAATTTACGAGTACGATAGTACACATCTCCTTCTGATTCATACGCATAGCCTTTCTCGACTAACGCTTCGACAAACTCAATAATAGCATCCATGTTTTCCATAACGGTTGGATGGACATCGGCTTTTTTACAACCTAAAGCTGAAACATCTTCGAAATAAGCTTGAATAAAGCGCTCAGAAATCGTTGGTACATCTTCTCCTAATTCCTTAGCGGCACGAATTAGCTTATCATCAACATCGGTAAAGTTTGAAACAAACGTTACATCGTATCCACGGTATTGCAAATAATTGCGAACTGTATCAAAAACAATTGCAGGTCTTGCATTCCCAATATGAATGTAATTGTAAACGGTCGGCCCGCATACATACATTTTAACCTTTCCCTCTTCCATTGGAACAAACGTTTCCTTCTGGCGCGTTACACTGTTATAAATCTTAATAGCCATTTTATAAACTCCTTTCTTCCTGCTTTCGAGCCAATTCCAATTCCATTTTCAATTTTTTAATTTCTGTCTCTAGCTCTTTAAAGCGGTCTGTAATAGGATCAGGAAGATCTGAATGATTAAGGTCTTTACCTATCTTAACACCATCTTGGATGACGACTTTCCCCGGAATCCCCACAACCGTTGAATTAGGGGGCACTTCTTTCAACACAACAGAACCTGCCCCAATCTTTGAATTTTCTCCTACTGTAATTGAACCTAACACTTTTGCACCTGTTGCAATTAACACATTATCTTGAATCGTCGGATGACGCTTACCTTTTTCTTTTCCTGTTCCACCAAGTGTAACCCCTTGGAAAACGGATACATTATCCCCAATTTCACATGTTTCTCCAATCACGATCCCCATCCCATGATCAATAAAGAAACGACGGCCAATTTTTGCACCTGGATGAATTTCAATTCCTGTGAAAAAGCGACTAATCTGTGAAATGACTCTGGCAATAAAATAGAGCTTTCTTTTATAAAATGCATGAGCAATTCGATGGTTCCAAATAGCATGAAGACCTGAATAAGTTAAGATAACTTCTAAATAACTACGCGCTGCTGGATCTTGATCAAAAACAACTTCAACATCCTCTTTAAACATTTTAAACAATGTAATCCCCCCATAGTTCGATACTCACTTATCTCTACAACCCAAACACTTCTTTACTTCCTCAACTGGATATACCCCTACAATCACAGTTAACCATAATAAAGATACGCCCCTTGTTCATATAAAGATAGACTTTTTATAGCTCAATTCATATATGTAATAGAGCCTTAAAAAGAACAAACATACAAGCGGCTTATTCAGTCCTGGCCAGCGTTAAAAAGCCGGAAGATACAGCCGTTTATATTTCCCCTGTAAAAAACAAAAAGCGTCCCTGTCTAAATAGACAGAGACGCTAATAGAAAGCGCGGTTCCACTCTGTTTGGAATGATAAACATAGGTTAAACATTCGTTTTACCATTCCCAACTTTTATCCGGATAACGGAGGACAGCCGCCTTTGCCTACTATTCATTCAGCAAAGTACTCAAGGGTGCATTTCAAAAAACGAGGGGCCTGAACCACTTTCAGCAAGTTATGGTTCTCTCTATTAAAGCATCGTTTTCCTACTTCTCCCTATCAACGCGTTTAACTTGTAAGATTATTTAATACTATATTATATTTTTGGCAAATTGTTAATATAAAATACTTTGCAAGCGTTGTTTAATTTTTTCTTTTCCTAACAGAGCAATCGCTTTTGGTAAATCCGGACCATGTGTTTGACCTGTTGCCGCTGCACGAATCGGCATAAATAGCTTCTTGCCTTTATGCCCTGTGCTTTTTTGAACAGCTTTAATGGATTTCTTAATTTCTTCCGCTGTAAAGGCTTCTAATGCTTCAATTTCTTGAAGAAAAGCTTGCATGACTTCCGGCACTTGCTCTTCCGCTAACACCTCTTTCGCTTCCTCTTCATATTCCAATTCTTCTTTAAAGAACAATTGAGATAAATCAACGATCTCTGCTCCATAGCTCATTTGCTCTTGGTATAGGCCAATTAAATCACGAACCCATTCATCCTGCTCGGCTGTACGCACCTCTGCTACTTTTCCTGCTTTAATCAAATGTGGTAAAGAAATTTCAACCGCACGATCCAGGTCAAGCTGCTTTACGTATTGATTGTTTAACCAAGTTAATTTTTGCTGATCGAAAAGCGCTGGTGACTTCGATAACCGCCCTGCATCAAACAGTTTAATAAACTCTTCTTTTGAGAAAATTTCTTCCTCGCCGCCTGGATGCCAGCCTAAAAGCGCGATAAAATTAAACAATGCTTGCGGTACATATCCTAATGCCTCATACTGCTCAATAAATTGAATAATGGACTCATCACGTTTACTTAATTTCTTTCGGCTCTCATTCACGATTAACGTCATATGACCGAAAATTGGCGCTTCCCAACCAAATGCTTCATAAATCATCAATTGCTTTGGTGTATTAGAAATATGATCATCCCCACGTAAAACATGAGAAATCTTCATCAAGTGATCATCCACAGCTACAGCAAAGTTATAAGTAGGAATTCCGTCCTTCTTCACGATAACCCAATCACCGATGCCCTCTGATTCAAAAGATACTTCATCTTTCACCATATCTTGGAATGTATATACTTTACCTTCAGGAACGACAAAACGAATGCTCGGCTTTCTACCTTCCGCCTCTAACTTCGCTTGCTCCTCAGCCGTTAAATGACGGCACTTTCCAGAATACCTTGGCGTCTCGTTCTTTGCCTGCTGCGCTTCACGTTCCGCTTCCAGCTCTTCTTCTGTACAGTAGCATTTATACGCTAATCCTTTATCTAATAGTTCTTCATACAATTTTTTATAAATATCATTTCTCTCTGACTGACGATATGGTCCATACTCGCCGCCAACATCAATACTTTCATCCCAATCCATACCTAGCCATTTTAAATATTTTAGTTGGCTTTCTTCGCCACCCTCAATATTACGCTTCGTATCTGTATCTTCAATACGAATAATAAACTTACCGCCTTTGTTTCGTGCATATAAATAATTAAATAAAGCCGTACGGGCATTTCCTATATGTAAATGTCCAGTTGGACTCGGTGCATATCGAACTCGGATTTCGCTGCTCATGTCTAACTCCTCCTAAATACTTACGAATTTACCGTTATATATTTTATCACTTAAACAGGCTCGAATAAAGGAAACTTCGATTCATAGATGAACGACTTTTAATTCGATTTCATCAATAGTACAACAGCTTGAGCAGCAATCCCTTCCTTGCGCCCTGTGAAGCCTAACTTCTCTGTTGTTGTTGCTTTGACGTTTACTTGCTCCACCGTCGCCTCTAATAGCTGAGCAATCCGCTCACGCATTGCTTCAATATAAGGCGCCATTTTGGGGCTTTGGGCAATAATCGTACAATCAATATTTCCCAGCTTGTAGCCTTCTTGTTTCACTAGATTCCAAACATGCTCAAGAAGCTTGGCAGAGTCTGCATCTTTAAACTCAGGGTCTGTATCAGGAAAATGTTTTCCGATATCTCCAGCGCCAATCGCTCCAAGTACGGCATCAGCTACAGTATGAAGCAATACATCCGCATCCGAGTGGCCAAGCAGCCCTTTCTCATAAGGGATTGTAATGCCGCCAATAATTAACGGTCTTCCTTCTACCAACTGATGAACATCGAACCCTTGTCCAATTCGAAACATTCCATTCACTCCTTCTCTTTCTCCATCTTCCTCTTCGCCTGCTTATGTAAAATAGCTTCGGCAAAATAAAGATCTTCTTGTGTCGTAATTTTTATATTATCATAATCGCCTTCAATAATAACCACTTGTTCACCCATCCGCTCTAAAAGGCTGGCATCATCTGTACCAAGAAATTCATCTACTTCTGCCTGTTTATGTGCTTTATATAAAATAGGCACACGAAAAGCTTGTGGCGTTTGTACCGCCCACAAGCTTGATCGTTCAACGGTCTCCACTACAGATCGTTCTTTCACCCTTTTAATCGTATCCTTAACTGGTACAGCAACGATTGCTCCAGCATGAAGGGAAGCGGCTTCCGTTAATGAATGAATCAAAGACTGATCAATAAACGGGCGTGCTCCATCATGTACAAGCACAAATTCCTCATTCGCATGCTTTAAACCGTTAAAAACACTTTGTTGCCGTTCCGCCCCGCCAGCTACTAATTTCTTTACTTTCCTCATTCCATAAGCATCCATTAATTCGGTAAAATAAGCCTCTTCCGCTGGATTAATGACTAAAATGATACCTTGACAATGAGGATCCGCCTCAAATACTCGCAGCGTATAAATAATAATGGGAATCCCTGAAAGTTCAATAAATAGCTTGTTCTTCCCAGCTTTCATTCTTTTCCCTTGTCCCGCCGCGGGAATCACCACTTCATACAACATAACCGTTTCTCCTCTATAACGCTTTCTCTAATTGCTTCGGTTTCGCAAAAATCATTCGTCCGGCAGACGTTTGCAGTACACTCGTAACAAGCACATCCAGTCGTTTTCCAATATAATCTCTTCCACCTTCGACTACAATCATCGTCCCATCATCTAAATAGGCTACACCTTGATTCTGCTCTTTCCCATCCTTAATTACTTGCACACTCATTTCTTCACCCGGAAGAACGACCGGCTTTACCGCATTGGCCAAATCATTAATATTTAATACAGCTACTTTTTGAAATTCACACACTTTATTCAAATTAAAATCATTGGTCACTACAATGCCGCCTGTTACCTTAGCAAGCTTTACTAGCTTACTATCTACTTCCTGAATATCTTCAAAATCTCCTTCATACATTTCCACCTTAATCGGCACATCTTTTTGAATACGATTCAAAATATCCAAACCTCGGCGACCGCGGTTTCTTTTTAACGCATCAGAAGAGTCTGCAATATGTTGAAGTTCATTCAATACAAACTGTGGAATGACAATTGTCCCTTCTAAAAAGCCTGTTTGACAAATGTCTGCAATTCGGCCATCAATAATAACACTAGTATCTAAGATTTTTAATTTATGATTTGACTCTTCTTCAATTTCCTCACTAGCTACATGTTTCTTTTTATTTGCTTTCAAAAATAGATTCAATAATTCATCGCGCTTTTTCACACCTACTTGAAAACCGAAATAACCAAATAACAACGTTAAAATAATTGGCACAATGGTATCTAGTATTGGTACGCGAATCGCATTAAATGCTGAACTGATAAGGTAAGCCACGACTAAACCGACCAACAGCCCCAAACTACCAAAAATAATATCTGTAATGGGGACTTTAACAAGCTGCTCTTCTAACCACTTCATAAAGTTTAAAACATAATCCAATAACCAAAACGTAAGAAGATAAAAAATAATAGCTCCCAGGAGTACACTTGCATAAGGATTATTTAAAATAGCTACATCATCGGCACGTAACACCACTAATAATTCCGGAATAAGAAACATACCGAGTGTTCCACCAATTATTAAAAAGCAGGCCTGTATAATCCGCTTTAACATCATTTCACCTCCCTCTCTCCATTATGAACAATTTTATACAAATACAATCATATATACTTCAGTTAAACGAGATAAAAGCTAAAAAGGATTTCTTTTTAAGCCTAGCACCGTACCAATTACGTGTCAAAAAGGAAGTCCCTCTCATTTTTCAGGGGAATTTGAGAAGAATAGGCCCATTTATCTACATCCTTCTATCTGTCACAAGTTGGTTTTTTAGAATACGAAGCCCCTCTTTAATCTTATTGGCACGTACTTCGCCAATTCCCTCAACATCATCCAATTCCGCAACAGAAGCTTTATGAATATCAGCAAAGCTGCCAAACCGTTGTACTAGATTTTCAATAATTAACCCCGGAAGACGAGAAATTTTGTGCAGCATGCGATAGCCTCTAGCATGTACTAATTCATCAAGATGAACATATCCATTATATCCCAATATTTTCAATAGAGCACCCTCATCTAAATTCTCCTGCATGGCTAATTCTTGGAGTTTAGCCACAACAAAATCAGGGTTTTCATCGTTTTTACATGCATAGTCTTTAATAAGCCATTTCCCTTCCGTTTCGATATCAGCAAGAATTTCATTCATTTGTAAACGAATAAGGCGCCCTTCTGTACCTAATTCATGTAAATACGCGACAAGCTCTGCTTTAATACGCAATACCATCACATATCGATGAAACACTTGAAGCAGGTCCGCAAACGTGACGATTTCCTCATATTCTAAAACACCTAAAACGGCAATACTTTGCTGCAACACAACTTTATATTTCTCTAACGTTTGAATCGCTAAATTAGCCTTTGCCAAAATAACACCAATATCTTTTAACGCGTAACGAAAATTCCCTTGGTATAAGGTAATGACATTACGTCGCTGAGAAATAGCAATAACAAGCGACTTTGTCTCCCGTGCAACCCGCTCCGCTGTTCGGTGACGCATGCCTGTTTCTGTAGAAGAAACACTAATATCAGGGACAAGCTGGGCATTCGCAAGCAAAATCGTATCTGCTTTTTCATTTACAATAATCCCGCCATCCATTTTAGCTAGTTCATATAATGTACTGGACGTACAAGGACAATTAATTTTAAATCCCCCATCGACAATCGAACGAACTTTTTCATTGTACCCAACGACTATTAAACCACCTGTATTGGCTCGGAGTACATTCTCAATCCCTTCACGTAATGGAGTCCCTGGCGCAACAAGTTGCAAAATGTCTAACTTTATTTTTTCATAAAGTTTTTTATCGTTCATATTTTACCCCCCTAATGCGTATTGAAGCGCTTCTGCTACGGATGAAACGCCTATAACCTCAACCTCTTTTGGTACCGTCCAACCAACCATATTATTGGATGGAAGAAGCACCCGCTCAAATCCAAGTTTTGCAGCTTCTTGAACACGTTGCTCGATTCTAGATACCCGTCTAACTTCCCCTGTTAAGCCTACTTCACCGATAAAGCAATCTGTGGGTCTTGTTGGTTTATCTCGAAAGCTGGAAGCAATACTAATTGCAACCGCTAAATCAATTGCCGGCTCATCCAGTTTCACACCGCCAGCTACCTTTAAATAAGCATCTTGATTTTGCAGCAGTAAACCGACACGCTTCTCTAATACGGCCATTAACAATGACACTCGATTATGATCAAGGCCTGTAGCCATACGACGCGGGTTCCCAAAGCTTGTTGGTGAAATTAAAGCTTGAATTTCAACGAGGACTGGTCTCGTTCCTTCCATCGAGGCAACAACAGTCGAACCCGAGGCTCCCTGGGACCGTTCCTCTAGAAAAATCTCAGATGGATTGGCTACCTCTTCTAAGCCATCTTCTTTCATTTCAAAAATCCCCATCTCGTTTGTCGAACCGAAACGATTTTTCACTGCTCGAATAATTCGATATGTATGATGTCGCTCTCCTTCAAAATATAACACCGTATCGACCATATGTTCGAGTAGGCGTGGACCTGCAATCGCTCCTTCTTTCGTAACATGCCCGACAATAAAAATGGCAATGCCCTTTGTCTTTCCAATTCGCATTAATGTAGCTGTACATTCACGCACTTGGGAGACACTTCCTGGTGCAGATGTAACTTCGGATTGATAGACTGTTTGAATCGAATCGATAATTACTAAATCAGGATTCACTTCATTAATAGCATGTTGAATATAATCCATATCTGTTTCAGAATAAACAAATAGATTCTCAGATGCCACACCAAGGCGGTCTGCCCTTAACTTCGTTTGCTTCACCGATTCTTCTCCGGAAATGTAGAGCACTTTCTTTCCTTTGTGAGCAAGCTGCGAGGATACTTGGAGAAGCAAAGTTGATTTCCCAATTCCCGGATCACCGCCAATTAAAACAAGCGAACCTTGCACAATACCGCCGCCAAGAGCACGATTTAATTCTGCTAAATCGGTGGCAATACGCGGCTCTTGCTCCGTTTGAATTGTCGTAATTGGAGCAGCTTTAATTCTTTCTCCTGTCCCAATCTGTGTATCAGAGTGAGCAAACGCTCCCCTTCTTCCCGGCTTTACAATTTCGACTTCCTCAACCATCTTGTTCCACTCGCCGCACCCAGGACATTTCCCCATCCACTTCGGTGATTCATATCCACATGACTGACACATAAATTTTGTTTTCTTTTTAGCCACTCTACTTGCTCCTTCTACCCTAAACTGGGTATTAATAAAAGATATTACACATAGACTCTATTTAATCCTTTTTGGAAACGTCTTCATACGTATATTTTATAAAAATTAACCTGAAGCTAGTTTTTTATTGTATATAAAAACAGAGGTACATGCATTTATTGCAGTGTACCTCGGTGTTTTTTTGTTCTTTAATTATTCATGCGGAACAGCTTCAGGCTGTTTAATAGTTAATGCCCCATCTACTAGGTCTAGTACAACCTTTTGTCCTTTTTGAACATTTCCTTTTAATAGTTCTTCAGAAAGGAAGTCTTCCACATGTTTTTGTAAAGCTCGACGGATTGGACGTGCACCGTATTCTGGATCAAATCCTTCTTTAGCAATTTTCTCCTTTGCTGCCTCTGTTAGCTCTAGGAAAATATCTTGCTCTTTTAAACGGTTAATTAATTGATCAGCCATTAATGAAACAATCTCTGTTAAATGCTTTTTCTCTAATGAGTGGAACACAATTGTTTCGTCGATACGGTTTAGGAATTCAGGACGGAAAGCACGTTTTAATTCTTCCATCACTTTTCCTTTCATATCTTTGTAATCTTGGCCTTCATCTTGAATATTAAATCCGACATATTTATTCGCTTTTAACGCCGCTGCACCAACATTCGATGTCAAAATTAAAATCGTGTTACGGAAATCAACGGTACGACCTTTTGAATCTGTTAATCTTCCGTCTTCCAATACTTGGAGTAAAATATTAAACACATCTGGATGCGCTTTTTCAATTTCATCCAGCAACACGACAGAGTATGGTTTACGGCGAACTTTTTCCGTTAATTGACCGCCTTCTTCATATCCAACATAACCTGGAGGTGAACCGACTAGACGAGATGTTGAATGCTTCTCCATGTATTCTGACATATCAATGCGAATCATGGCATCTTCATCACCAAAGATTGATTCAGCTAGGGCACGGGCAAGTTCCGTTTTCCCAACCCCTGTAGGACCTAAGAAAATGAATGAACCGATTGGACGCTTCGGATCTTTTAATCCTGCTCTTGCACGGCGAACTGCTTTTGAAACAGCGATGACTGCTTCTTCTTGACCAATTACACGATCATGAAGAATCGATTCCATATTTAGCAGTTTATCAGATTCTGTTTGAGCTAATCTTGTTACCGGTACACCTGTCCAGCTCGATACAACATGAGCAATATCTTCAACGGTTACTTCACTATTTTCTTGGCCTTGTTTCTCTTTCCACGTTTTCTTCGTTTCTTCCAGTTGCTCACGTAAACGTTGTTCTGTATCACGAAGAGAAGCGGCTTTTTCGAACTCTTGACTTTGAACAGAAGCATCCTTTTCTTTACGAACCTCTTCTAATTTCACTTCCAACTCTTTTAAATTTGGTGGCGTTGTATAAGAACGTAAACGTACTTTTGAACCTGCTTCATCAATTAAGTCAATTGCCTTATCTGGTAAGAATCGGTCAGAGATATAACGGTCCGATAATTTAACCGCCGCATCAATTGCTTCATCTGTAATTGATACACGGTGATGTGCTTCATAACGGTCACGTAACCCTTTTAAAATTTGAATGGACTCTTCAATCGTTGGCTCATCCACTTGAATTGGCTGGAAACGGCGTTCAAGTGCTGCATCTTTTTCAATATATTTACGATACTCATCAAGCGTTGTTGCCCCGATGCATTGAAGCTCCCCACGTGCTAATGAAGGTTTTAAAATATTAGAAGCATCAATAGCACCTTCTGCGCCGCCTGCACCGATTAACGTATGCAATTCATCGATAAATAAAATAATGTTTCCAGCTTGGCGAATTTCATCCATAACTTTTTTCAAACGGTCTTCAAATTCACCACGATACTTTGTACCAGCCACGACCGTACCCATATCAAGCGTCATAACTCGTTTATCTCGCAAAATTTCTGGGACTTCATTGTTAATAATTTGCTGCGCTAAGCCTTCTGCAATCGCTGTTTTACCAACACCAGGTTCTCCAATAAGAACAGGATTGTTTTTTGTACGGCGACTTAACACCTCAATGACACGTTGAATTTCTTTACTGCGCCCAATAACAGGATCTAAACTGCCTTCACGAGCAATTGCAGTTAAATCACGTGCTAAACTGTCTAATGTTGGTGTGCTAGCATTCGCTGCTGCCGCGCCTTGATGCCCGCCAGATTCATTACTTCCTAGCAATTGAAGAACTTGCTGACGTGCCTTGTTCAAGCTAACACCTAGATTGTTTAACACACGAGCCGCTACTCCCTCACCTTCACGAATAAGCCCTAATAGAACATGCTCCGTGCCTACATATGAGTGTCCTAGCTTTCTTGCTTCATCCATAGAAAGTTCAATGACTTTTTTAGCTCTTGGTGTATAGTGAATCGTTTGAGACGTATCCTGACCACGTCCAATCAGATTTTCCACTTCTTTTTGAATTTTATCTGCACCTAAGCCAAGGGCATATAGCGCTTTCGCTGCAATCCCTTCGCCTTCACGTACTAAGCCTAGAAGGATATGTTCTGTACCAATATTATTATGACCTAAACGAATTGCTTCTTCTTGAGCCAGTGCTAATACCTTTTGAGCTCTCTCAGTAAAACGACCAAACATCATAGTGAATTCCTCCTTAAGAATGTTCTTTTGTATCTAAGTTTAAACGCTCTCGGATGAGGGCCGCGCGACGCATATCCCTTTCATAAGGTCTTAATGGTCCACCGGCATATTTTTGTAGAAAGCCTGGTTGCGTTAAAATCATTAATTCATTGAGGATGCTCTCTGAAATATTTTGAATGTATCCTAAATCTATTCCTAACCTCACATCAGAAATGCAAGTAGACGCTTCCTTCGTTTCGATAATCCTTGCGTTTGACAAAATTCCGTAAGAACGGAAAACTCTATCTTCTAATTGTATGTTTGAGGTTTTCACTAATGCTTCTCTTGCTGCTCTTTCTTGGGCAATAATTTGTTGAACAACACTTGTTAAATCCTCAACGATGTCTTTTTCAGACTTACCAAGCGTAATCTGATTAGATATTTGAAAGATATTCCCTAACGCTTGACTGCCTTCACCATACATCCCGCGAACAACAAGACCAAGCTGATTGATGGCTGGGATGATTTTATTAATTTGCTGGGTCAAGACTAACCCTGGTAAATGCATCATAACTGAAGCACGTAAGCCTGTGCCAACATTCGTCGGGCAGCTCGTTAAGTATCCTCTCTCTTCATCATATGCATAGTCAATTGCTTCTTCTAACCAATCATCCAATATATTTGCTAATTGTAAGGCTTTTTCTAGCTGCAGTCCTGACATTAAACACTGGATTCTTACATGGTCTTCTTCATTAATCATCACACTAATGACTTCATCGTCTGATAATAAACAAGCTCCGTGTGTAGATTCATCAACGAGTTTAGGACTGATTAAATGTTTTTCAACAAGCACACGTTTTTCTAATGCCTGAAGTTGCTCCATTTCTATCATTTCTAATTGACCAATCTCTGAATTCACTTCTGATTCCAAACGCTTTTTGATCAATTCAAGAATGGATTTTGCCTCTTCGTGTGAAAATAATGTTGGAAAGGTATAGTCTTTAAAATTTCTAGCAAGTCGAACGCGGGAGCTTAAGACGATATCGGATTCAGGTCCTTCATGATTCATCCAAGAACTGAGGGCATTTTGTAAAAATTTCTCTAAACTCATGACTCATCCCCCTCACCCTGTGCATGAACCCGTTTTTCCAAAGCCCTAATTTTATCTCGAATCTCCGCAGCTTTTTCGAATTCTTCTTGGTCGATATAAGTTTTTAACGTATCTTTCATCTCGGCCAGTTGTTTTTTTAGATGAAGCGCACCACCAATTCTTTTAGGAATTTTACCTATATGAGCAGTATTACCGCTATGCACTCTCTTTAAAATAGGAATAAGCTGTTTATTGAAAGTTTCACAGCAGGTCGCACATCCAAATTTACCGATACGAACAAATTCCCTAAAAGAAAGCTGACAGTGCGGACAACGTACTTCCTCTGTCTTTGGGAAAGAATTCGCCTTAGGGTGTTGAAAATTAGACTCTATATTCAATAGCCCTGCTAATAAGTTATTAATTGAAAAACCAGATCCTCCATTATCCATAAACAGATCGCTTTTTCCTTGAGCACATTTTTCGCAAATATGCACCTCGGTTGTTTCGCCATTTACAATTTTCGTAAAATGAAGGGCAGCTGGCCTCTGATTACATTCTTGGCATATCATGCACTCTCACCCCTGCAAGACTCATTTATATTTTAACGTAGTAAGCATCGCAGTTAAAATTCTTGCCCTTAATTCATCTCGATCAGGTAAATCGATATAAATAACTGATCGATCAATAACACTCATCATAATCTTTGCTTCTCGATGATTGATAATATCTTCATTAATGAGCCGATCAATAATTCCTTCTGCAGTTGATTGTGAGACTCTAGAGCCGATAATAGAGATTAACTGATCAATAAGATGGGCGTGTTCTTGTGATTTGATTTTCATAATCCGAATATAACCGCCGCCACCACGTTTACTTTCTACCAGAAATCCTCTTTCAATTGTAAATCTTGTGTTAATAACATAATTAATTTGAGAAGGAACACATTGAAATTTATCTGCAATTTCACTTCTTTTAATTTCTAAAATGTCTCTTTGACTCATTTCTAATATTTGCTTTAAATAACTTTCGATAATATCGGATATGTTTCTCACTCAACCTCCTCCATCCTGACTTTGACTATATTTGACTAATATTATACAACGAAAATTATAATTTGCAAATTAAATACCTTTATATTTTGTATTTTTTGTATGATATAGGATAAGTTTCCCCTAATATATCCGTGATTACACATGCATAGAAAAAAATTCATAAAAAAAATCAGCTTTTCAGCTGATTTCATGTATGCTTGGCGACGTCCTACTCTCACAGGGGGAA
>NZ_QWVS01000033.1 GCF_003570725.1 Peribacillus asahii | reverse complement strand
TTCCCGACTGGATTCCTCCTTTTGGGCCTTCATAACCCCGATGAACGACTTTTCCCTAGCAGGATTTCTCCTTTTGGGCCTTCATAACTCCAATGAACGACTTTTCCCTGGCTAGTTTCCTCCCTTTTGCCCTTCAACACACTTTAAAGACCGCCAAAAAGGCATTATGTAACGAAAATGATTGTTCAACTAAACAGAGGGGCTATCCTAAAAGTCATTTTTCATGACTTTTAGGATAGCCCCGTTTTTGTGAACGAACTATAAAATTTGCGATATATTTGGCGCCTTCCGCTTTTCTTATTGTCTAGCTTCAGGCGCCATCGGCTCGAGGTCATAAATTAATCGCTTCGGAAGGCAAAGAACGCCTTCTGTCAGCGCTCACCTTATGCTTGTCGCCGATAAGTGGGCACCCTCCACTTTTCTTATTTTTTATTAATCATTTGCGAAATCGTGCTGAAATCCAGTTGTTTTCCATCTGCGATAATAGATTGAACAATTTTGTCTTCCATTTCTTGATTAACCGGTTTATTCGCTATTTGAGAAACACGTTTAATGACATTTCGTACCGTTGCTTCATCCTTAAAATTTGCACCTTGAAGAGAGCTAGCTAATTCAAAGATATCCTTCATGTTCACACCTGTTTTACTTTCAATGTTCTTAAAGAGATTTTGATCCATTCTTTAAGACCTCCTTTTCTGTACCTATCCTATGATATCCAGAAAAAAAGGTGCTTGAACTTCTTATGTAATCACAAAAAGGAATAGGCTATCTACCTATTCCTTTAGGTGTTAACAAAATGATGCACCAACAATGATTAAAAGGATAAACAACACAACAATTAAAACAAATGTAGAGCCTCCGCTGAATCCGCCGCCATATCCATAACCTTGGCATCCATATCCAGCGCCACCACCCCAACCGTAACCGAACATATTCATTCACCTCGCTTCTCGCGTAGCTTATCAATAACATATGAGGAGAATAAGAATATGTATGGGCTTAGTCACTAACGAGGCCGGCCTATTTCGATTTAACCTTTTGGTTTAAACAGTAATGCGCCAATAAAACCAAAAACAATGGCGGCTGAAATTCCTGAACTTGTTACTTCAAACATACCTGTTAATACGCCGATAAGCCCATGCTGCTCCGCCTCTTGCAGCGCTCCATGTACGAGGGAGTTACCGAATGAAGTAATCGGAATCGTTGCACCAGCTCCGGCAAAATCAATAAATGGTTCATATAAACCGACTCCATCTAATATAGCCCCGATAACAACGAACAAACTTAAAGTATGGGCAGGAGTTAACTTGGCTACATCAAAAAGCAATTGTCCAATAACGCAAATAAGTCCCCCAACGACAAACGCCCAAAAAAACATCGCTAGCATTTATGTAGCTCCTTTCATTTAGCAAACTGTTCCATATTCAATAGCAACTGCATGCGCAATGCATGGAATGCTATCTTTTTGCTGAACGGACAGCGGTGATAAAAGCGCTCCCGTGGCAACAACTAATATTTTCTGATACTTGCCTTTCTTCATCTCATTTAAAAGATGACCATATAAAACAACGGCAGAGCAGCCAGCACCGCTTCCACCGGCTAGAACAGGCTGATCAGGCTTAAAAATAAGTAATCCGCAATCTTGAAACTTTTCCTTATCCATCAAGCATCCTTGTTGCTGCAATAAGTCATAAGCTGTTTCTCTTCCTACTTCCCCTAAATCTCCTGTTACAATTAAATCGTAATCATCCGGTGTTAGACCTGTATCCTCAAAATGAGCCAAAATCGTATCCACAGCAGCTGGAGCCATTGCTCCCCCCATATTAAAGGGGTCCTTCAACCCCATGTCGATGACTTTTCCAATCGTCGCTGATACCGCATAGGGAAACTGACCGGTAAGCCCCTCTGAACGAGCGACAAGCGCAACTCCCGCTCCTGTAATCGTCCATTGAGCGGTCGGCGGCTTTTGCCCTCCATATTCAGTCGGATAACGAAACTGCCTTTCAGCCGCTGCATTATGACTGGATGCACCTGTTAATACCTGATGGGCTCCTTTATAATTAACGATAAATGATGCTAGTGCCAGCCCTTCCATCGACGTTGAACAAGCTCCATATAATCCGAAATATGGAATCGCATTCGTTCTTGCTGCAAAGCTTGTCGGCGTAATTTGATTCGTTAAATCACCCGCAAGAAAGAATTGGATATCTTCTTTTTGTATGTTTCCTTTTTGCAGAACAATCTCGACTGCCTTTTCCATTAAGAGCCGATGTGCCTTCTCATAAGAATCCTGCGCCATCCATAAGTCATCATATAAAAGATCAAAATCTTCCGGAAGGGCACCATTGGATTCAAACGGTCCTCCCGTCACGCCTGTTTCAAGAATAACGGGTTTATTCTGAAACACCCATGACTGTTTTCCAATTAGCATCGTTTACCCTCCAACTATATTTAGATAAATCGTTTTAATAAGCGCAACGACAAAGGCTGAAAAGACCCCAAATAAAATAACTGAGCCGGCTAACTTAAATATATTCCCCCCGACGCCTAATACCAGGCCCTCGGTACGATGCTCAATTGCAGCTGATATAACAGAATTTCCAAACCCTGTCACAGGAACAGCACTGCCTGCACCAGCAAATTGACCGATATGGTCATATACACCAAATCCTGTTAATAAAAGAGAAAGAAAGACCATCGTAGCAACCGTAGGATTTCCGGCTGTCTGCTCAGTGAAATCAAAATAATAAATGTAGAAGTACGTAATCGCTTGTCCAATTAGACAAAACGTTCCCCCTACTAGGAACGCCTTTACACAGTTTTTAAAAACAGGCCGCTTCAGCTCATGCTTGCTTTGCAACTTTTGATAGGTTTCCTGTTTAGCTGTTTGATCTTTTGACACAGTAACGCCTTCCTTCTGACACTTATGTTAATTCCTCATGCAATTTAACAATTTCCTCATATTTTTTCTTTGCTTTTTTCTCAGGAACATCTTTTGCTTTCAACATTTCATTTAAACGATATAATTCTAAGAAGATTTTATAGTCGCTAGACACAATAAAATGAAAATCTGGATACTTATCGTTTAACTGTTTTTTCACTTTCTTTTCAATCTTTTTCATATGAAATCGTTTCATATGCTTCACTTTATACGCTACTAAAACGTCTTTGTCCTTTTTCACAACAATTACATCATAGATTTCTTCATCCTTTGCTATGATTTTCTTAATATCGGTAATTAGCCCTTCATTAGGATTTTCTTTCCCATAGTCGTCGTTGTCCATCCCATAAATAACATCCATCGGCTTTGGATTTGTTCGTTCTATTAAGACTAACTCGTCCTTCTTTCCTCCCTCCTTATTGGCACATCCCGTTATCATTAATAAAACAGCAATCCAAACCATGACTATCTTCTTCATCCTGTCACTTCCTAAATCATCATTCTATCTATTATTTTCTTGTTTATAACGCATTTTATGAATGGTAGGATTCGGTAATTAGAACAGGTTAGCAAAAGCATGGAGCAAATGAAGAGAACTGCTTTGAGACACAAATAAAAAAGGCTGCTCCAAAATTCATTGTTGGAACAACCTTTTATTATTTAGTACGTTTGTTTTTTGTTTTTATTTTTATTACATCCGCAATCCTTCTTGATTTTGGTCGGTTCTGCCTTTTTTATTGGTTTTGCATAGGTCCATACTTCCGGTCTATTCGTGTTCAACAAAAACGCCTCCTTTTCTTTACCTATACCCTCATACTATGAAAAGGGAGACAAGTTGGTCTCGTCAATCACCTAGCCATTTCGAAACAAGAACTTCGAGAATTGAAGCAACGGCAGCTATGGCTAGAATTAAAATGATAAATTCCCCTGCCGGCCACTTACTCATATACAGACTAAATAGCAATATGCTCATCCATACACCTGTGCACCAATAGCAAGCTAATAATTCACCAATCCAACCTCGAATTCCCCGCTCTTTAGGAACTAAATAAACGACAACGTTCCCTTCTTCATCTTTTTCCTTCACTTCATTAAAGAAGGGGCGCCGCATAGGCTCTGTGATTTTGTCAAACACAATTAATCGTGTTAATCGAAATGCTGCTAATCCTAATATAAGAAGAACTGCAATCCCTATCTCATGCAACAGCATCCATTCACCTCTTTATGACTTTGACTGATTTCAGATCCGACAGCCTAATAATGCGCACGCGGTGACCGATTCTAATTTTGACCATTTCTCCGCGTATCCCTAATACTTCAAACTCTCTTTCTTCACCGAATAAATGAGCCACACACGTCGGTCTTGGTTCTTCCCTTGAATGAGCCAGTCGAGTAATCGTCTCAGCGACCGATTCTTGTTTTTGTTTTGGTTTTGGTTTTGGTCTTCTCTTCTTCTTTTTACTTACTACTTCTTCTACAACAGGCTGTTCTTCCTGTATCACCTGCGGCTCGGGTTGTTTTGGTTCACGATAAGGTTCAACCCATTGTGAAGCAGTACGAATTTCTCTTTCTATTTCCGCCATCGCCTCATATACACCGAATTCACGTTTAATTTTTTCGATTTTTTCCTCTTTATTTAACGTCTGCTCTTGCTCACTCTCTTCTCGTTGTTCTTGCTCCTGCAAACGATTTTCTTGATTTGAAAATACTTGTTTTGTACTCTCTGGCCGTACATCATAAATAAGCGGCTTCGCTTGATTATTACCTTTCTCGTTATTTAACATATGACCACCCCTATAAATGTAGAATATCAATTGCCTGCAGCTTCTCCATCTTATATGGTATGGCCTTTTTCCCAAAACGGTGTTTAATAAAGAGAGTCGATTGCTGTTTATGAACAAGCCTGCCAACGAGTATTTGACCTTCAATCGTGAATTTACATACCGGTTGTCGTGCATATTTCGATAGTCGTAGTAACAACTCAATCATCTCTTCATTACTAAAGCGCTGCTGTTTCCTATTCACTGTTTGCACTCCATCGGTAACAGAAGAACTTTCCTTATTACCGTCCATGATGTCCCTCCTCAGATGATGTGAAATCAAGTCAGAAGCAAACAGATTTCTTATCTCTCTCTACTATGTATCAAATGTATGCTCCATTTCTTTCCTTAATGACAAAATTGGATAATCATACTCGCTTTGGATAGGCTAGAAAATAATGATGAACAAGGGAGTATTTTAGCAATGAAAAGATATGATACCATTTCAATTCTCCAAGTTTCTTTTTTATTTATGACCGCTATTGGCTTAAAAAATCATGTGACCGTCATCCCCCATTTAGTAAGTGCAGGTAAAAGAGACGCTTGGATGTCTGTCGTATTCGCTGCCCTATGTATCCTGATTTGGGGTTTTCTACTCAGATATATTTATAAAGCAACCGAACCACAGAACATTTTTGAGTGGATTGGAGAACAGATCAATAAAAAAGTTGGCAGAGTACTATCTATGCTCACTAGCCTTTTCTGTATTTTCTTAGCTGCTGTATCTTTGAAAGAACTCGTTTCATGGACAGCTGTTACCTACCTCCCTTTTACACCTAGTTTTGCTCTTGTCACTTCACTCGCTGTTCTATGTTTATTTCTCGCTTTGACGAGTTTACAAACAATCGTCATGGTAAATACGCTTGTTCTTATGGGTGTCATCGTCTTTGGTTTCTTTGTAGGCATTGCAAACTTTCAACACAAAGATTTCACCCTTTTAAAACCTATTCTGGAACATGGGTTTGAACCCGTTATAAAAGGGATTATATTTCCGTTATCTGGACTTGTTGAATTAATTGCATTCCTATTTCTTCAACATAAACTCCATAGCAAAGTAACATATAAAACGTTTATGATTAATGTTTTCATTCTTGCTTGGTTAACCCTTGGTCCATTACTGGGCGCAATTATTGAGTTTGGTCCATTAGAAGCGGCACGGCAAAAATATCCTGCTTTTGAGGAATGGGGAATTGTCTCCCTTGGAAGATTTATTGAGCATGTTGACTTTTTATCTATCTATCAATGGATTACCGGTGGCTTCATTCGAATTACGTTCTTTTTATTTCTTGCAATAGAAGTTCTAGCATTAAAAGATAAGCGAAAAAGGAAATGGGTCATGATTATTTATTCAGTGATTATGATCGCTGCTAATTTAATTCCAACTAATGATATTGTGCTTCGTCATTTTATTGGGAGGGTTTTTATGCCAGTAACCTTTTATTTCCTTTTCGCTTTATCCATTCTCATTGGTTTGTTCGTCTTCATGAAAAATCGAAAAAAAAGGAGGATGAATTATGTACAAGATCAAGAAAAAACAACCACTTAAACTGAAAGAAATAAAGAAAAAAGAAACAGAGAAAACAAAAGAGAAAAAGAAAACAAATTCATCCAACTTTTCAATCACAGAAGAAGAGTTGCGAAAAATCTTTAAACCGACAGAAGATGTGTTTTTAAACCCTAACACCTATCGTCCTACAGCACCGGTTACAATCACTTTAGTTGGCTGTGAGGGAATGGTGGATAGTGAATTATTGAATTCTTTAGTATTTGAACGCTTAAACTTATTTTTCGATAAACATCCAACCGAGAATTTAACAAAAGACATGATTTCTAAATCTCTTTACTTGCCACAGCTAACCGAAATTAAAGATAAAGAAACGATGTTTGCTGATATTTATTCTGGCCGAGTACTACTTTTCTTTCACGAGTATCAGTTTTTGTACTCCATAAATATCGCCAAGCGTCCACAACGAAACCCAGAAGAAACGGCTACAGAGGTAACCGTTAAAGGTCCTAGAGATAATTTTATTGAAGATGCATCAGTTAATATTGCGTTAATTCGAAAAAGATTGCGCACCAATTCGTTACATATCAAAAATTTTGAAGTAGGGAGGCGGACATTAACAAGAGTCTCCGTTCTCTATATGAATGAGATTGCAAATATGGATATGGTAGCTTCTCTTATAAAAGAAATTGAGGCAATCGATGTAGATGGAATTTATTCTGGTAATCAATTAATGGAGTTGATTGAGAAAACCTCTCCGTTCATACCGCGTCATCATTATACAGGGAGACCTGACTTCGCTGTTCAATGTTTACTAAAAGGTCGAATCGTTATCATTATCGATGGAGTCGCTTATGCGAATATTACACCAATCAATATCTTATTTCTCTTTAAAACGAGTGAAGATGTAGAATATGCAACTGCATTTACTTCTTTTGAAAGATTAATTCGTCTAACAGGTATTGTAATGGCTACTTTATTACCAGGTTTTTGGGTTGCCCTTTCAACGTTTCATCAAGACCAGATGCCTTTAATTTTACTAGCAACAATCGTTGAAGCAAGGCGCGGGCTCCCACTGCCTACCGCATTAGAAGCGATTATTATGCTTATGCTCTTTGAACTGTTTAAGGAAGCCGGGATGAGAATGCCTTCAGCGATTGGGACAACGCTAAGTGTTCTAGGAGGACTCATTATCGGGGATGCGGCCATTCGTTCAGGTTTAACAAGCCCGGCGATGCTTGTCGTCGTTGCCGGATCTTCCATTGCTACCTTTACACTAGTTAATCAATCATTAATTGGGGTCATCAGCCTTTTCCGAATTGGCTGTATTCTATTGTCATCTTTTTTCGGTTTATTTGGATTTCTCTATGCGATCCATTTTTACATCACGTTTATTGCCAATATCCGTATTCTTGGAACGCCATTTTTAGAAATGTCAGCAAATTTAAATATTAAAACGCTTTTCAAAGGGCTGCTTCGACTACCTAGTAAACTCGACACAACAAGAGCTCAAGCTTTTTTTTCAAAAGATTCAACTAAACAAAGGAATGATGGACAATAATGAAAAAAAAGAAACTATGTTTGCTGGTGATTGTATGTAGTTTATTGTTATCAGGTTGTTGGGATGCAAATGAACCGGAACGTTTTGTCTATGCCAATGGAATTGGCATAGATTATAAAGATGGAAAAATCGTTGTCTATATACAAATCATCAATTTAGGCAGCCTTGCCAAAGCAGAAAGTGGTGCAGGCGGTTCAACGAGTAAAGCAGATGTTGGGAGAGCTGAGGGAAATACATTTGAAGAAGCCATATTTAATTTATATCACACATCGGATCGCCGAATTTACTTGGGGCATCTTTCCTTTGTTATTTTCTCTGAAGAGGCTATAAAGGTAGGAGGGATCAAACATATAGCCGATTTTCTCGATCGTTTTCGTGAAACCCGATATCGAATGTATTTCTTTGCAACAAAGGATTCAATTAAGGATATTATGTTAATCAGTCCGATTGAAAATATTTCACTCGCATTTTCTAAGTTAAGTGACCCGCATGACAATTATCATCAAAGTTCCTTTATCCCGCCGACCGACTTAAGAGAGCTTATTATCGCTCTTGATGAACCACCTCATCAAGCGCAGTTACCGTTTCTTCAAATTTCCAAAAGGTGGACCGCTCAAGATGGACCAAAAAAGGAACTGCTCATTGAAAAGGCTGCTATCATCTCAGATAATAAGTTAATAAGCATCTTATCTAAGGAGATTATGAACGGAGCAAGACTCACTAATAAAGAATTTGTTCGTGATAGTGTATACCTGTCTAAGAGGAGGAACGCTGATATCTCGGTTCTTATTTATGATAAAAAAGTAAAAATCAAACCTATAATAGATAAAGATGGAAAGGTGCGCTTTGATATAAAACTGAAACTTAACGCGAATATTCAAATGATAAAAAAACAAGAAACAGTAAACAAATTGAAAAAAGAAATTGGCCAAGCAATCCGTGCTGAAGTCTATAGAACCTATCATTTTACACGGAAACAAAAGATTGACATCTTTAATTTGTCTGAAACCCTTTATCGGGATGACAATAAAACATGGAAAAAGGTGCAGAAAAACGGAGTTATTCCTTTAGAGGAAGATACCATTAAATCACTTTCTGTAAACGTTCAATTGAAAAACTCCGGTAAAATGGAATTATCACCAATATTTAGGGACGGACAATGAGAAAATCTCTTTTAATTGATGTGTTAGTTAAATAAGCGAAAAGAAAAAGGACCAATTTGGCCCTTTTTCTTTTGACTGCTATCTTTATTAACCTAGAATATGATAACCGGAATCTACGTGAATGTTTTCGCCTGTAATTCCTCGTGATAATTCACTAAATAAAAATAGCGCTGTATCGCCTACTTCTTCTGGCGTTGTCGTTCTTCTTAGCGGTGCTTCTTCTTCAATTTTCTTTAAAATTGTATTGAAGTCACGAATTCCTTTTGCTGATAAAGTACGGATTGGGCCAGCTGAAATCGCATTTACGCGAATATTGTGCTTACCAAGAGAGCTAGCTAAATAACGAACGCTCGCTTCAAGAGACGCTTTTGCAACACCCATGATATTATAATTCGGCAGCACTCGCTCACCGCCTAAGTAGGTCATCGTAACGATGCTTCCGCCTTCTGTCATCATATCTTGAGCGGCCTTAGCAACCGCTGTTAAAGAATAAGAGCTAATATTATGAGCAAGCAAGAACCCTTCACGGCTTGTATCAACGAACTCTCCATCCAGTTCTTCTCTGTTCGCAAACGCTACACTGTGCGCAATTCCGTGAATGACACCATATTGTTCTTTAATCGTTTGGAAGCACTGAGCAATGCTTTCATCCTGTGTAACATCGCATTGTAAAATTAAAGGCTCTGCTCCTTCAAGAGTTGCTGCCAATTCTCGCACGCTTTTTTCTGTACGCTCTTTACCATAAGTAAAAATCAACTGTGCGCCAGCATTATGTAAGGAACGTGCCACTCCCCAAGCAATGCTTCGCTTATTTGCAACTCCCATTACGATATATGTTTTTCCTTTTAATGAAAAAGTCATTAATTGATGACCTCCTATATTTTAATACAAGTTATTAGTACCTGATACTAAACTCAGTATAACAAATGACGAGCTAGAAACAAACTATTTTATATATTTTAGCTTTGTTAAACAATCTTCTGACAACAGGCCAAACAGACCTACCTTCTCTTCTAGGGTAAGCCTGCTTCGTTCTTTCATCTCTATAATAAATAATGCATAAACGTTGTCGCTAGTCCGAAGTAAATTAAAATGCTAATAATATCATTAATCGTCGTGATAAAAGGCCCTGAGGCTACAGCTGGATCAATCTTCATTTTATGCATAAATAAAGGAACGAGCGAACCTGCCAGTGTCGCGACAATTAATGTAATAAAGATAGAAGCCCCTACTAATGCCCCAAGCAGTAAATCTTGCTGCCACACATAGACAATGCCTGTTACAACCACGCCGCAAATAGCACCTGTAATCAACCCTGTTCCTGCTTCACGCATAACTAGTTTCCACTTGTTTTCATGTATTAAATCACCTGTCGCAATCCCGCGAACCGCAACAGCCAAGGCTTGTGTACCTGTATTTCCTGCCATCCCCCCGATTAACGGAATAAACACGGCTAAAATCGCTTTTTGACTGAGCGTTTCTTCAAACTGACCGATTAAGCTTGCAGTCATCATTCCTAGAAACAGCAAAATAATAAGCCAGGGCAGCCTTTTTTTGGCCGCAGAAAGCGGACTTTTATCCACGCTATCTAAATCGCTCACACCCGCTAATTTAGAATAATCATCCGAGGCTTCTTCATCCATTACATCAATAATATCATCGACTGTAATAATACCGAGCAAATGATGTTTTTCATCGACAACAGGAACAGCAAGAAGATTATAATCCCGCATCTTATGAGCGACTTCTTCCTGATCTTCTGTTACTAGAACCGATACAACCCGATCATCCATTAAGTCTTCAATTACGGCATCATCAGGAGAAACGATAAGAGTACGAAGAGATAGTACGCCTAGTAATTTCTTGTTAGTATCTGTTACAAATACATAGTAAATCGTCTCTGCATTTGGAGCTTCCTGTTTTAAGGTTTTCATCGCAAAGGAGACGGTAGCATTCGCTTCAACAGAGATAAACTCTGGTGTCATCAAACTACCTGCTGTATACTCTTTATACCCAAGCAGCTCTTGGACCTCTTGAGCCGCTTCATCATCCATCATCGTTAAATAATTACTAGCCTGTTCTTCATTAAGCTCATGCAAAACATCAGCCGCATCATCGGCATACATATGCGAGAGCATATCTGCTACATAAACAGGATCCATCTCGGCTAAAAACTTTTCATAATCTTCTTCATCAATCTCAATATTCTCAAATAACTCGGCCATTTCCTTCGGTGCAACATAGCGGTATAAAACAGCACGTAACTCTTCAGAAATATGCGTATAAAACTGGGCTTGATCATATGGATGAAGCTCGGTAAACTCCGCTCGAAATCGATCGAGATTTTCCGTTTTTAACGCCTCTATTAATAAGCCCACGTTAATTAATGTCGCTTCTTTCTCCTCTAACTCCACTAGCATGCCTTGCCCTCCTTTCATGCTGTAAAAATCAATCTATGTTTTATATTCATAAAAAAACACTATACTAATACCATATACATTATACAAATGAAACAAAGGATGTGAATTATGAAAATTGATATAATTGGTGACATTCATGGCTGTTTTACCGAACTGGAGCAATTAACAAAAGAATTGGGGTATTCTTGGGAAAGCGGTGTACCGATTCATCCAGATGGTCGAATTCTAGGTTTTGTCGGTGATTTAACAGACCGAGGCCCCAATTCGCTAAAAGTAATTGACGTCATTCATCAGTTAGTCGTCGTTCACCAGGTAGCTTTATATGCTCCTGGAAACCATTGCAATAAACTATATCGATATTTCTTAGGAAATAAAGTAACTATTTCTCACGGCCTAGAAACGACTGTTGCAGAATATAAAGCTTTATCCACTCGGGAACAAAAAAAGATCCGCAAAAAGTTTATGGATTTATATGAACACGCTCCCCTCTATCAAGTAACCGATGGAGGGAAACTCGTCATTGCCCACGCTGGCATCCGCCAAGATTATATCGGGCAGACTCATCATAAAGTAAAAACCTTTGTTCTTTACGGCGATATATCCGGAGCTAAGCATCCGGATGGCTCTCCTGTTAGGCGGGACTGGGCAAAGCAGTACAACGGAGATGCATGGATTATCTATGGTCATACACCTGTTCCAGAAGCCCGTCAAGTGAATCATACGTATAATATTGATACAGGATGCGTCTTTGGCGGTAAATTAACAGCCCTTCGCTATCCAGAGTTTCAGTTATTTTCCGTGCCATCCACCATGCCTTATGTACCAGAAAAATTCAGAACATCCTTTGATTGAGAGTCTCTGTTAGTATAAGAATTTTCCATGACTATCAATCGCCGTTCAACATAAAAAACTCGCTTATGCGAGTTTTTTATGTTGAACTTATTTCTTTACTACTAACATTTTCATATCCTCTGGAAGGTCTTCCGTGAAACTCATCGTGCGCCTTGTTACGGGATGTGTGAACATTAAGGCATAGCAATGCAGGGCTTGACGAGAGATTTTATCCCGCGTCCCGCCATATAAGTCATCCCCTGCGAGCGGATGACCGATATACGCCATATGAACACGAATTTGATGCGTTCGACCAGTGAGCAGCTGAAGTTCTACAAATGTATAGTCAGGCAATCGCTCTAAAACACGATACAACGTACACGCATATTGTCCATCCTCACGCACTTCTCGTTCCATAATGCTCGTTGTTTTCCGGCCAATTGGTTCCTCAATTCTCCCCTGCTCAAGAGCAAGTGTCCCTTCCGCAACAGCTTGATAACGTCGTTTAACATCCCCTTGCTTCTGTTGTTTGCTTAACAAGTGATGAATGTGACGATGTTTAGCAATTAGAACTAAACCTGATGTATCACGGTCCAGACGCGTTGCAATATGAATCGTTGCCGCTATATTTTGTTCCTTATAATAGCCTGCTAAAGCATTTGCTAGACTTCCATATGGATGTTCTCTTGAAGGAATCGTATTCATGCCGGCTGGTTTTTTTACAACTAAAAGATACTCATCCTCATAAATTATATCGAGTGGCAGTGATTCGGCACGCAAGCCTGAACTCGGTTCTTCTTTCGGAAACGTGACAACAACTTGATCGCCCGCTTTAAGCTTTTCTCTTACCGTCACTTCTATCCCGTTTACCTCGATTCTACCGCCCTTAAATTTAATATCCGTTAAAGCCGCTTTTGAAATCTCCTGCTTCATCAAAAATTCTCGTAATAGACTTGCTGCCTCTTCTTCTGTGACCGTCCAGCTTAAGGAGAAACATGATTGACTAGACATCGGTTGTAAACTCCTTTAGTTTGCAATAAATGAATCGTGTACCCTTTTCCAAAATGGAAATGGTCTAAATCTTGCAAAACGAATTTTTTCATCCGCTACACGACATTGAATCGATTTAACATCTTCCTGAAGCAATGTTAAATGGTCGACCGTAATTTGGAAATTCACATCATTGACCGGACGCAGCGTACATGTATGATGTGCAGGAAGCAATAATGGGGAACCAACCGTTCTAAACACCCGATTGTTAATCGAGGCAAGTTCCGTTACTTGAATGGCATCAATAGAAGGATGAATAATAGCCCCTCCTAATGCCTTGTTATACGCCGTACTTCCTGAAGGCGTTGCAATACATAAGCCATCGCCGCGGAATCTTTCGAAATGCTGACCGCGAATTTCTACATCCATGACAAGCGTCCCTTCCACGCTCTTTACCGTTGATTCATTTAAAGCAAGAAATCTTGCTTCACGTCCGCCGTGCTGGTAACGCACAATCGTTTCAAGCAATGGATATTCAACAACTTGAAATGGCGTTTTTGCCAAGGCAATCACTAATTTTTCAATCTCATCAGGAGTCCAGTCCGCATAGAATCCAAGATGACCTGTATGAACACCGACAAAAGCTGTTTTATCCAGACGGTTTTTATAGCGATGAAACGCATATAATAATGTCCCATCCCCTCCAACGGATATCACGATGTCTGGTTGATCTTCATCATATTTCAAATTAAAATCTTGAAGATACGTTCTCATCCGCTGCATTAAATTATTCGATTTTGTATCTCCTTTTGAAGTAATTGCAAATTTCATACATCCACACCCTACTAGTTATATTTGTTTAACTAAACTATCAATGGTCCTTTGAGTCTTTTTTTCTAGAAAAAAGCCGTTGTGCTTCTTGAATTTCTAATCGAATTTGAGACATTTCTTCATCCAATAAAAAGGCCGCTTCTGCTGCGCGCTTCAAACGAATTTGAATGTCTTTCGGGAAATCACCTTTATATTTATAGTTTAAAGAATGTTCAATTGTTGCCCAGAAATTCATGGCTAATGTCCGAATTTGAATCTCTGCTAAGATTTTTTTCTCTCCATTAATCGTTTGAACTGGATAACAAATGACAACATGATATGAACGATAGCCGCTATTTTTTTGATGCGAAATATAATCCCGCTCTTCTATAATCTCAAAATCATTTCTATTTCTCAGCAACTCGACAACTTGCTTAATATCATCAACAAACTGGCACATCATTCTAAGCCCTGCAATATCTTGTATTTCTGTATCTAACTTATCGAGCGGAATATTTTTTTGACTAGCCTTATCTAATATACTAGAAATGGGCTTAACCCGACCTGTCACAAATTCAATCGGAGAATGAACTTGTGCACGTTCAAATTGTACTCTCAATCCCTTTAATTTAACCTTCAGTTCCTCAACAGCCTGTTTATAAGGCGCCAAAAAATCATCCCATTGTTCCATTGCTGCACCACCTAATTCTCTCTAAACAAAATCTACTATTTGTTATAGCAGTTTCCCCTATCATTCACTCACAAACAGCCTAATACTTTTAAGCCTGCAAATATATATGTATATTTATCCTTCTCTTCTAGAATCTTTTCGGGAGAACATAATTCTACATAATCTGAGACATTATTTCTCCACTTAACGATTATATTTTATCATATCCTGCAGGTCATGCCTAAATATTGAAAGATTATCTGGAAAAATAATTGAAGAACATTTGACAGAAAAGTTGGTTCTTATATCATTAAAATAAAAAGGCTCAAAGAAAGGAATTACAGATGGACCAGCATATTGAAATTGAATTTAAAAACCTGCTCTCTAAAGAAGCATTTGAGAAGCTTGTACACCATTTCCAAATCACACCTGATTCTTTTATCACGCAACAAAACCATTACTTCGATACGAAAGATTTTGATTTAAAAAAACAATATTCCGCTCTACGGATTCGCGAGAAAAACGAAGCATATGAGCTCACTTTAAAACAGCCGGCAAAAGAAGGCTTATTAGAATCTAACCAAGCATTATCTAAACAAGAAGCCGAAGCTTTTCTACAGGATGGACTATTCCCTGAAGGTCCTATACAAGCACTTATTATTCAAGCTAAGCTGAACCCGTCGGATTTCATATGCTTCGGTTCATTGCGGACAGATCGCGCTGAACTCCCCTTTCAAGATGGATTGCTCGTCGTTGACCATAGTTTTTATGCAGGGAAAGAAGATTATGAACTGGAATATGAAGTGCAAAATGCAGAAAGTGGAGAAAAAGTTTTCAGGGAACTGCTGGAAACACTTCAAATTCCGCTTCGAGAAACCGAAAATAAAGTTAAGCGCTTTTACGAAGCAACTTTTGGCGAATAATTTCGCTTCATAAATGGGGGTGAAATGGATGAATGTCCAGACTATTAAAACGCTTATTGAGCTACAAGCTCTTCAATCACTTTCAAGCACGAATTCTACAGGCAGTAGTTCTAATTCCCTTTTTCAAGATATGCTGACAGACGTGCTGTCAAGTGACACACTAGGAGAAAAGGCGACTCAATCATTAGGTTCTGTATGGAGCACGCTTTCTAACAATATACACATGCCGTCACAATCTGACGCAATTCCGCAAACGAGTTCAACTCCAGACAAAAAAACAGATTATGATGCAATTATTACAGAAGCTGCTGCTTTATATAAACTGCCTGAGAAATTAATTAAATCTGTGATTCAACAAGAATCTAATTTTAATCCAGATGCCAAAAGCTATGCAGGTGCTAGCGGATTAATGCAATTAATGCCTGCCACAGCGAGAAGTTTAGGGGTGCAAAACATTTTTGACCCAGCAGAGAATATTATGGGAGGCAGTAAATATTTAAGCAATATGCTCACTAAGTATGATGGGGACCTTGAAAAAGCTTTAGCAGCCTACAATGCCGGCCCTGGAAATGTTGATAAATACGGTGGCATCCCTCCTTTTAAAGAAACACAAAATTATGTAGCTAAAATCATGGATACATATTTAAGCTAAGCTTTTACAGTCGACTATGAAATGAGTCGACTTTTTTATCGTTATTTCTGTTAAATTCTGTTATTGATTTCAGGCTCATTCATATGAAATAATCTTATAAACTTATAATCGTTTGAATTCAATCGATCACACAAAATCTAATTCCAAACATTTCTGTGTAAAATTTTCACCAAGCTAGAAATTTGTGATATTAAGTGTCCATTGTTAAAATAATGATTAAATATCCGGCTAAACTAAAACAACGTCGGATTATCTTTTCATAAAAGGAGTAATCAGCATGACGCAAGGGAACCCTACACCATATGAAGCCATTGGAGAAGGGCAATTACACAGGTTAATTGATGCATTTTACTCCAAAGTTCAAAAACATCCCGATTTGCATCCAATCTTTCCTGATGACTTAAGTGAAACCATTCGAAAACAAAAACAATTTATGACTCAATACTTGGGAGGTCCTTCCCTTTATACAGATGAACATGGTCATCCAATGCTAAGAGCTCGACATCTTCCATTTGAAATTACACCAGAACGAGCAAAAGCATGGCTTTCCTGTATGTATGAAGCCATGGATGAAATCGGTCTTGAAGGTGAAATTCGTGATTTTTTCTATCATCGCCTCTTCTTGACAGCACAACATATGGTTAATACAGCTTCCACTGATGGGAAAGGAGAAGACAGTTGAGCGTCCATAAATCCGTTTTCAACATTTCCGATTGGAGTAAACGACAACATTGTTATGATATTGGAAAAAAGCCAATTGAGATTTATGTGTTTATTGACCCTCTTTGTCCTGAATGCTGGGGATTGGAACCAGTTATTCGAAAACTACAAATTGAATACGGTCAATTATTTAGCTTACGACATGTAGTAAGCGGAAAACTAGCTTCTCTTAATATCGGGAAAAATAAAAGTTTTGAACAAATCGCTCAAGCTTGGGAAAAAACAGCGAGCCGTTCCGGCATGTCTTGTGATGGTGATGTATGGTTGGAAGATCCTATCACCTCCCCGCATATCGTATCTATTGCGATAAAAGCAGCCGAACTTCAAGGAAGAAAATTGGCTACTCATTTTTTAAGAAAATTACAAGAATACATTTTTATTAAAAAGAAAAATATATCCAATATCGATGTGTTAACGGAGTGTGCCAAAAGCGTGGGACTAGATGTCAATGAATTCATGCATGATATCACTTCATCAAGCGCTTCGAAAGGATTTCAATGCGATCTAAAAATTACAACAGAAATGGATGTTCAAGAAATTCCATCATTAGTCTTCTTCAACCAAAATATCGAAGAAGAAGGCATTAAGCTATCGGGCGTGTATCCTTATGAAGTATACGTTCAAATTTTGGATGATATGTTAAAAGGTCTGCCCGAACCAAGCGCTCCCCCTTCTCTCGAACAATTCATGAGTTGCTTTAAATTGGTCGCTACAAAAGAAATTGAAGCTGTCTATAATATGAATAAAAGCACGGTCGAACGAGAAATGAAAAAACTTGTTCTCAAACAAGTCGTTAAAAAAATTCCCGCTAAATACGGGACATTTTGGAAGTATACAAAAAAGCAGTCAGCTGAATGACTGCTTTTTTTTACAAATAAAGAGCCATACATTTTATATGCATGGCCAGTGTATAGAAAATAAGGGGTAGGAGAAATCCTTCACAATTAAACAAAAAGGTATAAGTTTGTTTGTGACTCATTTCACAATAAATATAACAGAAAACAAGACCGTTTATCAAGTAGTTTGTGCACGATTTCACAAAACGTTCACTTATTATATTTATATATTGTATAACAGTATGTCTCCTTCTCTACTTCCTATTTTACAAACGCTATATGTAACGAAAAAGCCATGTAAATCTATGATTTACATGGCTTTTTATCTATTCATACGAACAAAGGGGATGGGAGAAATTTCACATGCAAACAAAGGGGTATAAGTTTGTAGTGATTTATTTCATATCTGTACTATATCAGATAAATGCTGTTTTTTCAATAAGTATGTGCGAAACTTCACATATTTGTCATAATCATATTCATTTATTATCTACATAAACTGTAAAATAAAGCTTTCTAAATCCATTATTTAACTATATATGAAGATAAAGTTAAATGTTATTTTAATATGATAAAGGAGAGACATACAATGTTTAAATTTATTATTTTATTTGTCCTTCTATTCCTCTCTATCTTTTTCCAACTGCTAGGATTTATGAAATTAATGCCTTTATATATTACCTCCCCTATTTTATTGTTTGTTCTGTTTCTCTTTTTACATAATATGAACGAACGTAAACGTTTTAAAGGGTTTTAACTAAAATAAACGAGGCCCTCCTTTTGTTCTAGAGGGCCTCGCTTTATGTTTTTATTTTAATAAAAGTGATTCTAATTCATTTAATTTCTCTTCAAACACTTTTAATGCTTCACGAACTGGCTCGGCTTGCGTCATATCGACTCCAGCTTTTTTCAATACTTCAATCGGATAATCGGAGCTGCCTGATTTTAAGAATTCAATATATCGTTTAACCGCAGGCTCCCCTTCTTCAAGAATTTGTTTACTTAATGCTGTAGCCGCGCTAATACCTGTCGCATATTGATATACATAATAATTATAATAGAAATGCGGAATTCTCGCCCATTCTAAGCCAATTTCTTCATCAATCACCATGTTATCGCCAAAATACTTCTTATTTAACGCATAGTACTCTTCCGTAAGCATATCCGCTGTTAATGCCTCACCATTTTGAGCTTTTACGTGAATGGTATGCTCAAACTCTGCAAACATTGTTTGACGGAATAGTGTGCCTCGGAAGCCTTCTAAATAATGATTTAATAAATAAATTCGCTTCTTCTCGTCCTCAATTGTATTTAATAAATAATCATTTAATAAGTTCTCATTACATGTCGAAGCTACTTCCGCTACGAAAATTGAGTAGTTTCCATACGGATATGGCTGATATTTACGCGTGTAGTAACTATGAACAGAATGACCGAATTCATGAACAAGGGTAAATAGATTATTCACGTTGTTTTGCCAGTTCATTAAAATATACGGATTTGTGCCATATGTACCTGAAGAATACGCACCGCTGCGTTTTCCTTTATTCTCATGCACATCGACCCAACGATTTTCAAATCCTTCTTTTAGAACTTGTAAATAATCTTCACCAAGCGGCGCAAGACCTTTTAAAACATAGTCTTTCGCTTCTTCATACGTTACTTCCATCTTCACTTCTTGTACAAGCGGCGTAAATAAATCGTACATATGAAGTTCATCAAGCTTTAGAACTTTCTTGCGTAAATCTAAATAGCGGTGTAGTAAAGGAAGATGCTCATTCACTGTTTCCACTAGATTATCATAAACCGCTTCTGGAATATTATTATTGCTTAGAGCTGCTTGACGGGCATTGTCATATTTACGAACAGATGCATTAAAGTTTTGGCTTTTCACTTGCCCAGCCAGCGTGCTCGCAAATGTATTACGGAACTTGCCATACGTGCTATATACTCCTTCAAAAGCGTCCTGACGAACACGACGATCCGTACTTTCTAAAAAGCGAATATAGCGGCCATGCGTAATCTCTACATCATTGCCTTCTTCATCTTTAATCGTTGGGAATTTCAAATCGGCATTATTTAACATTCCAAACGTATTACTAGAGGCATCAAACACTTCTGAAGCTTGAGCTAACAATGCCTCCTCTGTCGCAGATAACACATGCGGACGTTGTAAATTAATTTCCTCAATCGCATGTTCATATAATTTCAATTCACTCTTTTCAGCCATAAACTGAGAAATTGTGCTTTCCTCGATGCTTAACAGTTCAGGTACAATATAAGCAAATGCACTGGATGCTTGTGCATATAAATTTTTCGCTCGATCATCAAACCCCTGATAAAGAGAGTTCGTTGTATCTTGATCATAACGCATATGGGAATACGCATAGACTTTTCCTAGCTTCTCTAACACATTATCTTGAAATTGCAGCGCATTATATAATTGGTCTGCACTTTCGCCTAACTTGCCTTGGAATTGATTCGCTTTCTTCAGTTCTTCTTTTACTTCCTGGTAAGCCGCTTCCCAATCCTGATCTGATGCAAAAATATCCTCAAGTCTCCATGTATCCTCAACCGCAATATCTTGGCGTGATGGTAATGTATTCTTTGTCATTTCACATTCCTCCATTCAAAAGTACTTCCTCGATATGGATCCTTGATCATGTATAGCTTCTCCATACTAACTATTTCTTCATTCACTAGGAAACTCCTGCTCTTATGCCCTTATGACACGAAGTAGATCAAGCTTTTTCATTATAAATGATATTGTTCTTCTCAAGCATCCATTTATACTCATGATAGAACATCTTTTCCAACTCTTCCTGTTCCATCATCGTTTTGGGAATGGTGATTTCTTTCGTTAGCTTATAACAGCCTGCTGTCGTCTCTGTTAAATAACCTGCTTGTACTAAAAAGGAGATGTATTCATAAACAGGATGCAACGCATCACGCTTTAATAGCGGTAATGTCCTTAATGCAATCACACCTTTCGCGACTCTTTTTTGAAAAGACTGCAGAAACGTTCGTAATTGCACGAATTGCCCTACTTCCCTTTTATGCAAAACATCTAAATAGAGCCAGGCTTGCCATTCAATCGCTGCCGTCTTAATCAGCGTCATGCCTTTCACTGGAATTCCGACTTCAATAGGCAATGTTGCCGCGGTTAAACGATTTCTATATAAAGCGAGAAAAAGTGAATCGTGTAGATTAGCCGTTTTTGCTCGATGCAGGCACCAGCTTTTCCGTTTATAACGCCATAGTGTAATAAATGGGAACTGTTCATGAATTCGAGGAATAAGGTGTTTAGGTGAAAGAAACTGTAACGGAGCAGCGGTCATTTCTGCAAACACCGTTGCAGGAGAAAAAGGCGTGATTCCTTTAAGGGCAAATAATTGATTACGCTCCGGACAATACGTCCATAAAAAAGGATAGGCACTGCCCCCTGTTACAAACAGCCATTGAAAAGCGGATAGTCGAAACTCTTGAACATCAATTCTTTTCATATTTTTCGCTGCTAAAATCCAAATTGGCATAATATCGATGCTTTTATAGGATTCTGTTCGTTCGATAAATACAGCTTCGCTAATCGTTGAGCACTGAAATTCGAAGGCGTATGTTTGTTCTTCAACCTTTACTAGAATATCCGCCCGCTTCTTAATAGCCGGCAAGTACGCTTCTAATTCTGCTTGATAACCATGCTCCTTCAACCAAGAAAAAAGTTGTCGTTTCGCAAGTAAATGATAGGGAGACTCAGGTTCTGATGAGGCATGACAAGAGGTGTTACTTTTGTGGGCAAAATGAGGGATTTTCATAGCTCCCGCTTTAATGACAAGCTCCGTTGCACAGCAAGGACAATAGTAGGGAGCGGATGCCTTAATCAAAGCGAGCATGTTCGCTGTAAGTATTTCCGGCAAGGTGATTAACGTCCCATCGCGGCTTTTCGCAGTTAGCATACTTTACCTCCTTATATAGGATGTATACATACTATAACATTTATCATCCATTATTTCCCTACAAATTAGTTCTGTTCGATAACATTCAAAAAGTTGTTGAATATTGCTGCGAAAAACCCATTTATCAAGTAAGGAAATGCCTATATACCTCTCGAATTCGGTTTTGAAGTACAAAACTCGAATTAACGGTGCCTTTCTCCTAAAAATTAGCAGGGAATTAGGAAAGTAAATCAGCAAAGAAAAATGCTTTGAGCATATAGCTCTAAGCATTATATATATCAATCTTTATTGAAGGTAAGCATCCATTAAAGAAGAACAGTCTATTTACTATGAAGAAATGCTATTCTTCTTATTTTGTATAAAACAAACAATAGTACAAATTTATTTTACATAATGTTTTTTAAAATCTGGGTGAATGGAAAATTTACGGCGTAGATTCACGAGGTTTTCCCCAAAACTTTCTTCTAAAAGGTCTCTATGTCTCTCCATGACTTCCATGAGATACAAATCATGAATCATAACTTCTGTAATTGGCATTACTAAACCTACATGCCTTGTCCATGCTGCACGGCTATCTTTCCCCAGTGAGACAATACCTGCTACTACTTCTGAATCATCTGCACTAATAACGATCCATCGTCCACCATACTCTTCTGTAATTTCATGACCCATATAATGAAGGTAAACATTCGCAAAATCAGAGTCGATTTCCCCATAAGCAATAATTGTTACGTTGACTCCTCTTTTTTCTGCCTGTCTTAGTTCAGACTCCAATTCCTTGAATTCTTCTTTCCAGATCTCTAAGAGAATTCTTTTTTTTGCAGATAATATACACTCTTTTACCTTATCGAGTATTTCATTGCGTCCCGTGATATTCCAGATATTTTCACGGTCATTTGCAGAACGTTCGAACTCCGCTAATGATTTTTCTGCCAGTTCGAAATTCTCTTCCGCTTCCCTTCGGCGGTTTTTAATTAGCTCCTTTGCAGGAACAGGGGTATACTGTGGCGTGTTTCCAGGACTAACCAAAATATCTCCTCGTACGGTGAGACTATCTAGAACTTCATATATTTTTGAACGTGGTACACCAGAGTTTTTCGCTACTGCATATCCAGTTAATGGAGATTCCTCCAATAAGGTAAGATATGCTTTCGCTTCATATTCGGTAAAATTTAGCTTCTTTAATGTTTCGAAAATGACTTCTTTCATAAACCCTCCAACATAATATTAGTCGCTACCTTAGTAACTGATATTTTATCAAAATCTGTTGATTGTTTCCAACTGCTTCTGATATACTCACATAAGTAGTTACTTTGGTAGTCACTATTAGAAAGAGAAGGGAGAAGTAACATGGATAGCTTACTAACATACATTTCAATTGCTGCAATGATGGTTGTTATACCAGGAGCAGATACTATGCTCTTGGTGAAAAACACACTCCGCTATGGTCCAAAAGCTGGACGTTATACGGTTCTCGGAATGGCAACAGGACTTTCTTTTTGGACACTTATTGCTATTCTTGGATTATCTGTTGTCATTGCAAAGTCTGTAATTCTCTTTAGTACAATCAAATATTTGGGAGCTGCTTACTTAATTTATTTGGGTATAAAAAGTTTTTTTGCTAAAAGTGTGTTTTCTTTAGAGGAAATTCAAGCACAAGCGAATGCACCTACTAATTCTTCAGGTCGGCATAATACAGAGTCCTTTATGCAAGCATTACTTAGTAATGTTCTTAATCCAAAGACTGTTTTGGTTTATATAACTGTCATGCCTCAATTTATCGATTTGAACGGAAATGTAAATCAGCAATTGATTGTATTAGCATTAATCCTTACTTTACTTGCTGTATTGTGGTTTCTAACCCTTGTTTATGTAATTGATTACGCAAAAAAATGGTTGAATAACTCCAAATTCCAGAACGTATTCCAAAAATCAACTGGCTTAATTTTAGTAGGTTTTGGTGTTAAAACAGGGATTTAAATTTCGTTTATTAGCACTCCAAATTCAAAGTTGATAGCGACTATACAGGACAAGGATGAATTTACTCACTACAATAAAATCAAAGAAAAGGGAGCCCATATTGTATAATATGAGCTCCCTTTTCTTTATATTTAAAGCTTTGTTATAAAACGCTGTTAGTTTCTTTTTGTTGTCCTAGTAGCTTAGCAGAAAGATATTTTCTTGCATTAGGAGTTAAAATGTTTAGAATCTCCTTTTTTCTTTCAGATGAGTTCTCACTCTTTTCAAATTCTACTAAAGCACCATCCAAATTCTCGGTAATATACTTAACCCTATACCCATTTTGGATAAGGAAATCTATTTGATCTCGTTCTTTTACATATTCTTGATACTCTGACATACAGCCTCCCCCTTCCGTACATCTACAATTTTTCATTCACAACTTGAGGTGCCGTCACCGTTTCTGGCTCCACCTCAATTTCCCAATCACGCCCAACTGTTATGCCTAAATATTTTTCATCATTAGGCTCTTCAATCTCCGCTTGCGGATATTTTTTAAACCACCAATACTTAGCTAAAACATAATAAACAATAGCTCCAACGGCAAACCCAACTAAAGAAGAATAAGCTGGTAATAAATTAGCGATGACTCCTCCGATAATCCATGCAATCATTCCGGCCCAGTTAAATCCTTTCATATATTTAAACTGTCCGTCTACTTCATAAAGATCGTGCACATTAACACGTCTTTTTCGAAGCAAATAATAGTCTGCAAATAAAATACCAACAATAGCGGTTAAGATGCCTCCAATAACGAGCAAAGCAGAATTAAGAATATCAAATAGACTCCAAGGTTGAGCAAGTATACCGATAATTCCAGCAATAATAACACCTACCCAAAATGGAACCTTTGGCCCGCCTACATTGGAGAAGATCGTCGCGGCAGGAATGACATTGGCTGAAGTATTTGTCGACCATTGTGCTAATACAATCATAAGCAGCAAGATTCCTAGTATAAATCCATTTGCAGCTTCTTGTAGAGCGACGACAGGATCAGCGGTTGATACCGCCATATAACAAACGGCACCAATGACAACCATAAATGTGTTCACAATTGGCATAACAATAATTGAACCAACTAGTTGCGTTTTATTTCGTTTAAACCAGTTTCTTTCATTTTTAGGTGCTTTAAAAAATCTAGATAAGGAAGGCATATCCGCTGCAAGCGTAGCCCAGAATCCCATATTTGCCATCACGACTACCATAAATGCTGTAAACGCAGCAGCACCTGTTACTGGGCTTTCCACCCATGCCCAAATATCTTTTCCTTGCCCTGTTGCATTATCAGCTAAAGCAATATACATCCAGCAAGAAATGATAATGATAACTGGTGCAGCCAAATCGGCAAAGCGTTCAATCGATTTAATCCCTAGTGATGTATTAATCAACTGAGCAGCTGCAAAAAACAGAAAGCAAATAAACCAATTATCAAAACCGAATAGTAAGTTTAAAATTCCATTGATAGCTGTTGATCCAAAATAGGTGTTAATCCCAAACCAACAAGCGGCCGTTACTCCACGTATAATAGATGGAATATGCGTACCAATCGTTCCAAATGGAGCTCTCATATAAACAGGGAAGGAAAGACCATGTTCAACTCCTATATCACCGATAATTGTCATAAAAATTCCGATTGTAATAGACCCAACTAGAGTGGCAAGGATAACGATTGGAAGTGGCAAATTGATTATAGCAGCACCGCCAATAGCAAAGGCTGCTAACACAATAGCCATACCGACCCAAATCACTGAAAATCCAAAGGCACTTATATTTCTGTCACTATAAGAAATAGGAAGCAAATCAGGAGATTTTAAATAATTACTATTCTTTTTCATGGCGACACCTCTCCTCTTTTTTGAATTTTCAGTTTTATTTTTATATAAGAAACTCTAACTCTTTCAACCGATAATATAGACCTATACTATTTACTTAGCGACGGGATCAATAGCACCGGAAGCAGCTCCAATCACCGCTTGATGTTCATTCCATGTCATAGGCGGCAGTTCACTCGGAACCTCCAGCATTTCAATTGCCCCTTCAACCGGACAGACAATCGAGCATAAATTACAGCCAACGCAGTCTTCTTCTCTTACCTTTAACTGACTGTTTCCATTCGCATCCTTTAATAAATCGATACATTGATGCGACGTATCTTCACATGAAATATGGCATTTATTACACTTAATGCATACGTCATTGTTAATTCTAGCTACGACTTTATAGTTGAGATCAAGTTCACCCCAATCCGAATATTTAGGAACAGATTTCCCAACTAAATCCATGACGGAAGTTAAACCTTTTTCATCTAAGTAATTATTTAATCCGTCAATCATATCCTCCACAATTCTAAATCCATGATGCATAGCCGCTGTACAAACTTGCACACCCGTTGCGCCCATTAACATAAATTCGACGGCATCTTTCCAATTCGAGATTCCTCCAATTCCAGAAATTGGAACGTTAATTCTCGAGTTTCGAGCACACTCTCCTACCATATTCAAGGCAATCGGTTTAACCGCTGGTCCGCAGTAGCCTCCATGAGCTCCTTTACCGGCAACATGAGGAATTGTATTCCATGTATCAATGTCAACACCGGCCAAACTGTTAATCGTATTAATCATACTAATCGCATCTGCACCGCCATTTACCGCCGCTTCCGCTGTAACGGTAATATCCGTTATATTAGGGGTCAGCTTGACGATTACTGGGGTTTTCGCCATTTCCTTTGCCCAATAGGTTTGTTTTTCTACTAATTCCGGCACTTGACCTGAGGCAGCTCCCATTCCTCTTTCTGCCATTCCATGCGGACATCCAAAATTCAATTCCAGACCATCCACACCTACATCTTCTACTCGTTTCACAATTTCATGCCATTTCTCTTGCTTCGGTTCGACCATCAAAGAGGCAATGATTGCATGATTCGGAAATCGCTTCTTTGTTTCGTATATTTCCCTTAAGTTCACTTCTAGCGGACGATCCGTAATTAATTCAATATTATTAAATCCAGCCACCTTTTGACCGTTAAAATGAACGGCAGCAAATCTCGATGAAACATTTAGGATTGGATCCCCTAACGTCTTCCAAACAGCGCCCCCCCAACCAGCTTCAAAAGCACGTTGAACTTGATACCCTGAATTTGTTGGAGGAGCAGAAGCCAACCAAAATGGATTCGGTGATTCAATTCCCGCTAAATTAATACGTAACTCTGCCATGACTTTTCCCTCCCTCATTTTCTTATGCAAGTTCAGATACTGGATTTGACAATACTTGATGAATGGCGTAGGCACTCTCTTTCCCTTGCTGTGCAGCAGATACGACCATCGCCTCTCCCTGGCCTTTTCCAAAAATCACATCCCCGCAGGCAAATACTTTTTTATTGGATGTTTGAAAAGTACCCGGATCAATTTTTACGACTCCATCCATATGTTCTAATTCGAATTGTTCAATCAGCTCGACATATCTTGATTGACCGATAGCTTTGATAACTGCATCGACTTCCAATGTAAATTCGGATCCTTCAATCGGTACAGGACGGCAGCGGCCATCTTCTCCTTGTTCGCCTAATGCCATTTTGATACATTCGATTGCTTTCACATTGCCTTCTTCATCACCTATGATTCGTTTCGGAGCGGTCAGCCATCTAAATTCCACTCCATCTTGTTTCGCAAATTCATACTCAAACTCATAGGCTGTCATCTCACTCATTGTACGTCGGTATAAAATTTTCACATTGTCTGCACCTAAACGGACGGAACATGTCGCTGCATCAATCGCTGTATTTCCTGCTCCAATTACCGCAACTCGCTTTCCAAGCAATCGATTGGAAATAGGCTTCGTTTTCGTTTCTTTCACAAATTCGATTGCATCGTAAACTCCCGACAGCTCTTCCCCACTTATCCCGATATCCGGCACCTTCGACATGCCAATTGCCAGGAGAACCATGTCATGTTCGTTCATAATTTCATCTACAGATATATCCTGACCAACCCTCGTGCTTGTTCGAATATTCACATGTAAGCTTTTGACTTGATTCACTTCCCAATAGGAAACTTCTTTCGGAAGTCTAAAAGAAACAATTCCGTACGTATTTAATCCTCCAGCCTTTTCTTCCGCTTCAAAAATCGTAACCTCATATCCTAATCGAGCAAGTTCTCTTGCGGCAGCTAAACCAGCTGGCCCTCCTCCAACAATTGCGACGGTCTTTCCGTTCCTCTTCCCTGCTTCGAATAAAACCTGCTCGTTTTTTATCGCCCAATCTGTTGCATAACGCTGTAGATTTCCAATCCTAATCGGTTTAGTAGAATGATTCAGAACACAGGCTCCTTCACATAATTCCTCCGTCGGACAAACACGCGCGCAGCTTGCTCCAATCGGATTGGCCTCCATGATAGCCTTAGCGGATCCTTTCAAATTGCCGGAAGCAATTTTTTTGATGAAACTTGGGATATTAATTCCCGTAGGACACGCATTGATACATGGAGCATCATAACAATAAAGGCATCGGTTCGCTTCTTCAATAGCCTCCTGCTTTGTTAATCCTGGATATGCTTCTTGAAAATTTTCATGTAAATGATCTAACGAAACTCTTAATTGATTGACAGAACTCAATTGAACGAACCCCCTTTTAAATTAGCCTTTATTATTATCAATGTTTGACTCATTACTTAGATATGACTGTTTCACTTACTTTTTTTAGAGGATCAGAATTCACAGATCGCTTCAAGTACTTACCGCTTCCTAACTGTCCTACAAATTGTTTATCTTTAATGACATATTTCCCGCGAGAAAGAACGCTAACAGGTTCACCCATGACTTTCATTCCTTCAAAGGCACTGTAGTCCACATTCATATGGTGGGTTTCAGCCGAAATTTCTCGTTCAACATTTGGATCAAATATAACGATATCGGCATCTGAACCAATGGCAATCGTACCTTTTTGAGGGAACAAGCCGAATATTTTTGCTGCATTCGTTGAAATACTTTCTACGAATTCATTGATTGTAATACGCCCTTTATGAACACCTTCAGAGTATAAAACACTAAAGCGGTCTTCAATAAATGGTCCGCCATTTGGGATTTTTGAAAAATCATCTTTACCTAGCTGTTTTTTTCCATTGAAATTAAATGAGCATTGGTCGGAGCCAATCGTTTGTAGCTGTTTTGCTTTGAGGGCATTCCATAGAGGTTGTTGATGATCTTTAGGCCGAAGTGGAGGTGACCAAACATATTTAGCTCCCTCAAAGTTCGGCTTTTCGAGTGCGGTTTGATCAAGCGTTAAGTAAGGAGGACAAGTTTCCCCGTAGACCTCATATCCTTTTTCTCTTGCTCGAATAATTTCATCGACAGCTTCTTTACAGGTCACATGAACGACATATAGCTTAGCACCTGCAATATGAGCCAGCTCAATCGCTCGTTTCGTTGCTTCTCCTTCTAATTCAGGCGGCCTTGTTAACGCGTGATAAATAGGTTCTGTGTGCCCTAATGCTTTAGCCTCTTCTACTAACTCATCGATGACCGAACCATTTTCACAATGAACCATCACTACCGCACCGGTTTCTTTTCCTACTTTAAAAGCTTGAAAGAGCGTGCGGTCAGTTGCTTGAAATTCCTTTGCATATGCTAAAAAGATTTTAAGAGAAGTAATGCCTTCTTCCTCAAAAATTGCCGGTAATTGTGCTAAAGTTTCATCGTTCAACTCCGTTACCATCAAGTGAAATCCATAGTCAATGACCGCCTTCCCCTCCGCCTTTCCATGCCATTTTTTCACAGCATCTGCTAACGTTTTTTCACCTGAAGTTAAACAAAAATCTAAGATGGTCGTCGTTCCGCCGAAAGCGGCGGCGATTGTGCCTGTTTCCCAGTCATCATCTGTGACAGTATTGTTAAAAGGCATATCTAAATGAGTATGAGGGTCAACTCCTCCGGGAAAAACGTATTTTCCAGTGGCGTCAATAACTTCAGCATCTGGTACTGAAAGATTTACACCGATTCGAACGATTTTTTCATCTTCAATAAGAATATCCGCTTCAAATACATCCGTAGCTGTCGCAATAGTTCCGCCTGTAATTAATTTCTTCATTTTGTTTCTCCCCTTTTTCATTTAGTTAGACACCCAGCATGAACGATTCACCATTCAAATGCATTCTTCTTTCTTCATGGAATAGTTACTTTGAAGGGCCAACACAGTTTCTAGCAGCACATTTGCCCCTTTTGCACAATCTGCGTAGCTTGTTTCTTCCTCTTCACAGTGACTTTTCCCATTCACACTGGGAACAAAGATCATGGCCGACGGAATATAGCTAGCGATAAACTGGGCATCATGACCAGCGCCGCTGTACATGCGACGATAAGAATAATGATGATTCTTACAAGATACCTCTAATTGATTACAAATCGCTGAATCGAATACGACGGTGTCTCTTCCCCAAAGTTTCGTAGATTGTGTCGTACAGCCTTCTACTTCTTGTGGAATCTTCTGAATCACATCGACGACTTGTTCTATTTTGTTCGGATCTTTATGTCTAGCTTCTAATGTGAATACCACTTTGTTCGGGATAACGGTATGAATATTCGGTGTAACATTCATTCTTCCTATTGTGTACACCAGTTCTTCATCAATCTGACTAAGGTTTTGACGCAGATTAGTAATAATAGAGGCTGCAAGAAATAAAGGGTCTTTTCTCATTGACATCGGTGTTGTTCCGGCATGATTTGATTCTCCATTAATCGTAATCTCATAACAAACCATTCCTAGCACACCCTCGACAACCCCAATATCGATTTGCTGCCTTTCCAATACAGGTCCTTGCTCAATATGTAATTCTAAGTAGGCAGTGGCTTCTGTTAAACGGTTTTCCACACTACCTTCATAGCCGCTTTCCTTTAGAGCTTCTCCAAAAGAAATACCTTCCTTATCTAACGATTGCAACATCTTACTTTTCTCAAATTTATTCGCTAGCACCCCGGAGCTCATCATGGCTGGGTCAAATCGTGCTCCTTCTTCATTCGTAAAGTTAACAATCATAAGTGGAATCTCTGGTTCTATATTATAATGTCTGAACGTTCTGATTACTTCAAGCGCAGTTAACACTCCTAATACTCCGTCGAATCTTCCACCTTTCTCTACAGAATCAAGATGAGATCCCATTACAATAGGCGGTACATCTTTCTTTCCTGGTAATATGGCATAAATATCCCCCATGTCATCAAATCTTACATCCATATTTAATTCTTTACAGCATTCACAAAAATAATTTCTAGCGATGATATCTTCATCTGACATAGAAAGCCTTGTAACACCGCCATTTTCGGTAGCTCCAAATGTACTGAATGCTTCAATGGTCTTACGCAATCTTTCTTCATCGCAACTTATCATAACATTTCCTCCCTCAAATGGTGATATAATGTAACATGTAGTTATCTTACTATTAATAAATTAAATTGTATATATTCATTAGTCTAAAAAACATTGTGCAGTCGCACATAGAACTTCAGCGTCTGATTTAGAAAGGAGATTCATATTATGATTACGTTAAAAAAAATGATCGACTCGCCTGAATTCACTGCCCTCACATTAGTGGCCGGTGAAGAAGGACTAGCCCGAGAGATTACGGGTATCAATATTACGGAAAGCGTACATTTAGCTGAATTTTATAGACCGAACGAGCTCCTTATCTCTACCGGCATCAACATAAAGGGCGATACAAATCAGTTAATTCATTTAGTTGAATCTGCGTTTCATCATCAAGCATCTGGTATCGTGTTCAACATTGGCCCTTATATCCCTAAAATCCCCCAGCAAGTCCTGCACTTCGCCACTGAAAATCAGTTCCCTGTCTTTCAAATGCCATGGACCTATCGCGTAGCTGATTTTTTAACAACAACTGTTCAGTTTTTATCTTCTCATCAGCACACTCAATCGAAGACAGAACAACTTCTGTCCAACATCTTATTTCACGCAGAACAGAATGAAGAAAAGATTGCACATGAACTAGCACACCTGGGGTACAAAAAGGATGCAGAATTAGGAATTATCGTGTGCACTGTTGCTAATACGAAGCGTCCTATTACAAAATTTACAGATGCCATCGAAAGTGCATTCACCAATAGATATAAACATTTCTTATCAACCGTGTATCAGAACCAAATGATTTATATGGTCAGCCGTTCAAATGTACAAACACCTAATATCCCTTTCTTAAAAACAGTAGAAAGTATTTATACCCGAGTCAATAAAGAGAATTCAAAAACAAAACTAGTCATTGGTATGGGAAACTTCTATAAACACATTACCAATCTATCAAAAAGCTACCACGAAGCACTTACTGTCATTCATCTGTCCCAACAACATCAAAATCCATCACTATGTAAATATAAAGATATCGGGGCCTATAAAATCATTATGGGGGTACAAGATCGAGATATTATAGAAACATTCCATCACGATATGTTAGGACGTCTTTATCGTTATGACAAGCTGCATGATACAGATTTTGTTCACTTCCTCCGCGTTTTTCTCGAAGAAGATGGAAGCACATCACATATTGGACGCCGGGAGTTCATTCACCGCAACACCGTTCTCTATAAAATTAAGAAAATCGAATCGTTATTAGATGTTGATTTGAGCAATTCTTTTACAAAAACGAATATCTCACTCGCCTTTATGATTGAGGATATTCTGAAGGAATAATGAAAAGTTGTGCATATGCACAACTTTTTTTGTTTGAATATTCATTGTTTTCAGATAGATAAACAGTTATGATGATGTTAAGTAATGTAACATCAATAAGGAAACGGAGTGGTTATTTTATGAAATCAATGGACGCTTCACAAATTAAACAAGAGAATCAGCAATATGTCTTACACTCATGGTCTAAACAAAAAAACGTAAATCCTAAAACAATCTCAAAAGCAGAAGGAGTTTTTTTCTGGGATGAAACCGATAACAAATATATCGACATGTGCTCACAACTTGTTTATTTAAATGTTGGACACCAGCACCCAAAGCTGCTCGAAGAATTTAAACATATCGGAGAAATTCCATTAGCTGCTCCCGGCTTCGCTACCGCTTCCAAAGCTGCTCTTGCACGCAAAATCGTTAAAGCAGCCCCTTCCAATATGGCTAAAGTGTTCTTTACGAGCGGAGGAGCCGAATCGAATGATCATGCTATTAAAATGGCCCGCATGGTTACAGGGCGTTACAAAATTTTCTCTCGCTATCGTTCCTATCATGGAGCGACATTCGGCGCTGGTAATTTAACTGGAGAGAGCCGTCGTTTCGAAGTAGAGCCAGGAATCCCCGGATTTATCAAGTTTGATACCCCTTATTTATATCGTGAAGTCGTCGATTTCCCTAGCGAAGAAGAAGCGACTCAATTTTACTTAGCTCGATTAAAGAACCAACTATTATACGAAGGACCACAATCTATTGCAGCTATCTTTATTGAACCGATTCCTGGAAGCAACGGCGTTCTTATTCCACCAAAAGGGTATCTCGAAGGAGTGCGGGCACTATGCGATGAGTTCGGTATTCTAATGATTTGCGATGAAGTCATGACAGGGTTTGGACGTACAGGAAAAATGTTTGCAGTCGATCATTTTAACTTCGAGCCTGATATGATTACCTTCGCCAAAGGAGTTACATCTGGTTACGCTCCGCTCGGCGGTGTGATTGTAAATGACAAGGTGGCAAACTATTTCGATGACCACGTACTCATGACAGGTTTAACTTATAGCGGACATACCGTTTGTACTCAAATTGGCTGTACGACCCTTGATATTTATCAAGAAGAAAATCTGATTGAACACGCAGCAAAAGTCGGCGAGCAATTAGCAAAACGCTTAGAGCAGCTTCTTTCATTTAATTCCGTCGGCGATGTCCGTTATATCGGGCTATTCGCAGCCGTAGAACTTGTGAAAGATAAAACGACAAAACAACCTATTATCGAATACGGAACGGATTACGGAAAAGACAAAGTAGGTTTGATGAGTAAATTTATTAGCTTATTAAGTGAAAACGGCTTCTATACGTACTCCCACGAATCCAGCGTCATTATCGCTCCCCCTCTCGTCATTACAGAACAGCAATTGAATGAAGCAATGGATTTATTCGAAAAAACATTAATTCAATTCGAACAGCAATATCTTTTCACAGATCAAACATTACTTACAAAATAAACCGTGTTATAATAAATGTTAATTTTTAGTTCCAGACCATTATATTAACATAATCGCATAACCTAAAGGGGGAGAAACAACAATGGAGAACTTTTTCTATGTGCAACCTGTCCCGGTTGATTTCGGAGTAGGCAAACTAAATACATTACCTGATATTTTAAAAGACTCTAATCTAAAAAACGGCATATTAATCAGCGCCCCTTCCATGATTCGAAATGGAATCGCGCAAAAGATTATCGATCAATCAGAAGGAAGAATTACTACTCTCTTTTCTGATATTCAACCAAATCCAACCATTCACAATACGGATGCCTGCGCAGATATGATTCGTAAATATCAATGTGAATTTGCTATTGCACTTGGAGGCGGCAGCATTATAGATTGCGCGAAGGTAGCTTGTTTTGTTGCTAAAACACCGTACCCGACAGCTGATTTCTTCTCTAGGAAACGCCCCGTCAACAAACCAGGTATTCCGTTGATTGCGATTCCAACAACATCAGGGACAGCCAGCGAAATCACTACTGTTTCGGTACTAACGGATACCGAAAATGATATAAAAGCACCCATTGGCAGTGATTACTTCTATCCAACGTATGCACTTGTAGATCCTGAATTGACCGTCACTTGCCCGCCATCCGTTACAGCGATAAGTGGTATTGATGTCCTAGCTCATGCTCTTGAAGCATACTATGGCAAGAAACATCAACCGCTTACAGATTTAGCAGCAGAAAGAGCGGCCTCTCTCGTGTTCGAGTACTTATTAACCGCCTATCACGAACCGGATAATTTAGAAGCAAGGGCAAAAATGAGCGAAGCATCTGTTACAGCTGGCATGGCATTTAATCTCACTCAAACAGCAGCAGCTCATGCTTGTTCGTATCCATTAACACAAGATTTCGATATTCCGCACGGCGAAGCTTGCGCCTTTACACTTCCTTCGTTTTGGAAGCTAAATAGCCAATCCGAACCTGAAACAGAACGTCTACACGCTTTTAGTCAGCGTCTAGGATTTAAGGATGCGGAAGAATTAGCCGACCGTATTGACGAAATGAAAAAGGAAATGGGATTACGAACAACACTAGAAGAAATTGGTGTCAAAACAGAAGCTGATCTAGACCAGCTTGTTGCCAATAGCTTCGCACCGAATATGGCGAATAACCCTGTTACGGTGACGAAAGAATCCCTTAAAGCTTTATATAGTGAGTTAAAATAAGAAAAGCACCCAATTATAAAACTTATATAGTCTTATAATTGGGCGCTTTTTTCTATATACAAAAAAACCGATCTCTATTTGAAATCGGCATAATTTTATGAAAAATAATTGGAGACTGTTTCGAACACATTGCCGTCAATCACCAGTTTGCCATACTCTTCAAGAACATGAACCGTCACCGGAGATTCATGACTGTACTCCAACAGCACACTCAATACATTATCGATATCTTCTTCTTCAATACTATCTTCAGCAAATTCAATATATAGAAAATATTTACCCTCATACGCATACAGTTTAGTCGTCCATTGATCTAAGCCAGAACGCTTACTGAGAGAAATTACATCCTCGAAGTCTGGGAACTCCGTGATAAATTCAATCATACCATCTTCAAAGGCCACGCCGCTATAATCTTCTTTTCCTTGGAAATGCTCTTCAAGGAGACTCTCGACTTTATCGTCCATCTGGAAGTTTTTCAGTTTTTCATCTGAAAAAGCTAAATCCAGCTTTTGTCCATCTTTCCCTAATTGTGCTCGCGTCACAAGAATTTCTAGACCTTTTTCAAGAGCTTGAACTTGAATCCACAATGGGCCTTCAATAACAAATTCCTCTTCTTGATGAACTTCATCCATCATTTCCCAGAAAAGTTCTTCACTTCGTTCGCGGCTGTACCAAATTTCTTCGCGATCGAAACCTCGTTCCTCAATATCTATATAGGAAATATAAAATTTCACTGTATCATCGTTAATACGTTCAATTTCCATAAATCTCCTCTCCCTTCCTTTCACATTTTGAAGGGATAAAAAACCCCCAAGCAAAAATTACTCTAAAACCAGCTTTAGTCAATGAGGACTTGATAGGAATATAAGTGTTACTCTATTTTATGATAAAAACTACAAGAAGGGAAATAAAAAACTTCATTAATTAAAAAACAATTGTTTGCCTAATATGCCATTTATTTTATAGAAAAATTCCTCATTCTGCAACTTTATGACATTTTCGACGACAAATATTTAAATTCATTATCTATTATATACTCAAAATTTCCCTTACCCATACATTGTACTCTTAAAAAAATAAAGATTCTCAAAACTAAGTAAAGAAAAAGCTCTGCAGACAATCTCTAGCAGAGCAATCAAATACATTATTAATTAACTAATCGTTGTGCTTCTCGAAGATGGAACGTACGAACTTTACGCGGCAAGAAGCGACGAATCTCATCTTCATTGTACCCAACTTGAAGTCGCTTTTCATCAAGAATAATAGGTCTTCTTAATAATCCAGGATTTTCTTTAATTAATTTATACAACTCTTGAAGTGGTAACGTTTCTAAATTTACATTCAGCTTTTGGAATGTTTTTGATCTAGTTGAGATGACCTCATCCGTACCATCTTCCGTCATGCGCAGAATTTCCTTAATCTCTTCAATTGTAAGTGGTTCCGAGAAAATATTCCGTTCTTTATATGAAATTTCATGTTCTTCTAACCATGCTTTTGCTTTTCTACATGAAGTACAACTTGGTGATGTATATAATGTTACCATATTCACTCACACTCCCTAAGTATAGAATCGGCGATCTATGATGGGACTAATATATTTTCATATTTACCATTCTAATTTGAAATAACTTTAATTAAATAATTCTTATTTAAATTATACACTAATTAATTAAAAATGAACACCCTTTTTAAAAATTGCAAAAATCCTTTTATTACATTGGTTTTTCTGTACTATAGTACATTTTCAAATTCTTTAAATACACTATGACAGGCCTATACTAATTGAAAAAATACATACATATTCTCAATTAAACCTTATGTAATTGCAATTATGTTGGAATGAATATAATAAGTTTTTAAAAAATACATCCACCTAAGCTTTAAAGGTAAACAGCTGCTTATCTTGTACTATAAATATTCTTCAAAAAAATGGTAAATCCTCTTGTTTTTTATAAAATATGTTCTTTTATTACCTATATAGTACAACCCGAACATATAATGAACTAATTGAACGAAATCACCATATAAGGAGTTGTTTAAATGGCTCTTTTTTTCATCGATTTCCTTATTGTCGCTAGTTTAATTATCGGGATTACAGCTGTAAACGGTGTACTGACAAACGGCATTGCGGAGAAACTATTTGGAGGCAAACGTCATGCGCATATTTATCAGCACTCCCAGAGGATTCAAACAAATTGGAATCAAGTAGGCGGAAATACAGAAAAAACTTCCTGATCCTAAGAAACTGAATAGCTCCTTCTCTTATTAAGCAAACGTTTTTTTCGCAAAAAGCTGGATTCATAAGCCATTTATCTCTACAATAATAAAGTAGAAGCAGAATTTATTATTGACGTTTAATTAGAGGAGTGACTAGTACTTGAAAAGGATTTTCTCCGGCATTCAGCCATCTGGCTCTGTGACACTAGGAAATTATCTCGGAGCAATGAAGCAATTTGTAGAATTACAAAATGAATACGACTGTTTTTTCTGTATTGTTGACCAACACGCTATTACCGTTCCCCAAGATCGTTTAGAGTTACGAAAAAACATTAAAACACTTGCGGCACTATACTTAGCGGTCGGTTTGGATCCAGAAAAAGCGACGATTTTCATTCAATCTGAAGTTCCTGCTCACGCACAAGCAGGATGGATTTTCCAATGCGTTTCAACAATTGGAGAATTAGAAAGAATGACACAATTTAAAGACAAATCACAAGGAAAAGAAAGCGTTTTAGCTGCGCTTCTTACTTACCCGCCATTAATGGTTGGTGACATTCTTCTGTACAATACAGACCTTGTTCCTGTAGGTGAAGATCAGAAGCAGCATATTGAGTTAACTCGTGATTTAGCTGAACGATTTAATAAAAAATATAACGACATTTTCAAAATTCCTGAAATCAGCTTACCAAAGGCAGGAGCACGTATTATGTCGCTTCAAGAGCCGACTAAGAAAATGAGTAAATCGGATCCGAATAAAAAATCGACGATTGCCATCTTAGACGATCCAAAGCAAATCGAGAAGAATATTAAAAGCGCTGTCACTGATTCTGAAGGAATTGTTCGCTATGATAAAGAGAATAAGCCAGGTGTCTCTAACTTAATGGCGATTTACTCTATCTTCAGCGGCAAGAGTTACGATGAAATTGAAGCGATGTACGAAGGCAAAGGCTACGGCGACTTCAAAAGCGATTTAGCTCAAGTTGTTCTTGCTGAGCTTATTCCAATTCAAGAACGTTTCTACAGCTTAATTGACTCAGAAGAGCTGGATGAAATTCTGGATCGCGGTGCTGAGAAAGCAAACAGAGAAGCAAATAAAATGCTTAAGAAAATGTATAACGGCATGGGACTTGGTCGAAAAAGAAAATAAGACAAGCCTCGTTGCATGCAGAAAACCCACGAAAAAATTTTTCGTGGGTTTTTTAACACTAAAGAAAAGCTTCACTTAGGTCTTGTAGGTCTTATTTTTGGAAATTCACAGAGCTCCCGAGCGAACTCTTCGTCCACACAGTCCGGAGCTATTTTTAAGTTCCTCGGAGTTTGAGGTAATGAACGTTTCTTACTGGATGTTGCTGGAGTATCTGCTCTTCCCATACTATTGCCTCCTAACGGAATTTTAATCTTTCTTAGTATGGCTAGGAATCACGTTTCTATCTCCTTTACACGAGCAGTTTTTATAGAAAATCCTTTCCATTCAGCATAAAAAATAGTGCCAGAATGACCTGGCACTGTTTTTTTATAGTATCGATGGACTGTCTCCAACTTCCATTTCCCATAACTTCTCGAAGAACGGCTGTCCTTTTACTAAGTTTTCACAAAGCTGCAAATGTTTATCGGACCATCCTTCTTTAATTTCTTCATACAGTTGAAGCCATGCTAAATCAAAGTTTAATTCTTGAATCATCGCATACTTTTCTGGAGCCCACTCCGTATACCAATAACGAATTTCAGCTACATTCTTCGCATTAAATAATTGATCCATTGCCATGAACAATAATTGTTTTAATTGACGCTCTTTTCGCGTTAACCCATTCATAAATGAAGGATCTGGCGACAAAATATGATATTCCTTCTCAGATGTCGGTTTTTCAGTAAATGTATAGTCGGACGCTTCATGGTTTTCAACCATCTCATAGACAATTTGTTCTTGGCGTGGAATCAGGCGACTTTTACGAATCGGAATATGATACCCAATCGTATCCACTGCTAATATTCCGTTGCCGTCTGTCACAACAAAGCAGTATTCTAATTGAATTCGTTCATGATTTTTTCTAGCATATGCTTTTTGATATACATCATCGAGCAAAGATTTCGGTAACTCAGATAAGTCATTTTCTATGTAATGAAACATAGAGGCGGAGACTTTCAAAAGCGGGACTTGATCTAAAAGCTCAATTCCATCATCTTTTCTCCATTCATGAAAATGGCAAACATTATAACCATTTTCTTCTCCTTCAAACCAATTCACCCATACATCATGAAGATATAGCATATTCTATCCCTCACTTACAAAATTCTGTTTGTCCATCAGTATAGGCAAAATGCATGGAATTTATTCCATTAGAAAGAAGGATTTTTCCAAAATTGGATGAGGAAACTCAGCTATAGCACTTGGTTCTTTAACATGTCCTCCGCGGAAATAACAAACGATTGGCGTACAGACAATGGAGAAGCCTGTTTAACAAGCTGGTATCCCATCCAATACCCAATCATGTGCGGATACCCCTTTTTTCCAAGCATAATCGAATCATGCAAAGGATTAGAACGATTAATGTTCAACTTCCCCTCTATATACCGATTCCATAATCGTTTATAGTCGGACTCGGGATATAACGCAGTCCAATGAGCTAAATATTTACTTCCTAGATATTTGGCGACCGTTCTTTCTGCTACCCCCTCCATAACCATCGCATCTAACAGCGTATAGTCCTTCGCTTCTTTCTTAGTACGATGCAAGCGGCAAACATGATGATATTCATGAATCAACACAGCTTCTAGCTCTTGATCAGTAATATGGCTATCTAAAAAAAGAAATACGGCATGTTGAAACGCAAGGCCAGACTTCGCTTCCTTTGCCTTTTGCAAAAAACCCGGTGCCTGCAGCGGAAAAATATAAACGGGAACATCAGGGCCATTCCACAACTCATTGTACCTAGTAAATAACTGTTCAGCTTTTGTCCAGACGTCTTGTTTCACTAAATGCTGATAGACTTTTCTCGCTTTCTCATTTGGTGTGTACATTCCATTCGCTTGTAAATGACGATACAGTTGTTCCGGTTTGACATCGATGATATCTAGATTTTTCATCATCGTTAACGGGCGGTCAAACTCCGAAGCCATCCATTCATCTGTTTGAATGATTCCCATATCCTTCACCTCACACATTTAGGTATGTCATTTTATGCGTGTGGCTGCTAGTAAGTGAATTGGCGGCTTTTTTCATGAAATTGGCGGGATTATCTATTTACAAAGCAAAATAGAGGCTGTCTCGACCTCGAGACAGCCTCTTCTTTTTAATAAGAAAGTATAAAATTTCCGACATGTTTTAGTGTCTAGCTCCGATGCCTAGCTCGCTGTGAAAAAGATGATTGCCCTCGAAAGGCAAAGAGCGCCTTCCGGGTCAATCCCTATTTTCTTCGCGAGCTGACCAAGGCATCTCCGCTTTTCTTATTGATATTTCTTAAATAAAATCGTTGCGTTATGTCCGCCAAAACCTAATGAGTTACTGATAGCAGCTTGAATATCTGCCTTGCGTGCCTCATTTGGTACATAGTCCAAATCACATTCTGGATCTGGTGTTTCAATATGAATCGTCGGCGGCATAATTCCCTCTTGAATCGCTTGAACCGTGAAAATTGCTTCCACTCCGCCTGCTGCGCCTAGTAAATGGCCAGTCATTGACTTTGTTGAACTAACCGCTAGTTTATAAGCATGATCACCGAATACTTCTTTAATTGCCATCGTTTCATATTTATCGTTATATGGCGTACTTGTTCCGTGTGCGTTGATATATTGAATATCTTCAGGTTTTAATCCTGCATCCGCAATCGCAGCCTTCATTGCACGTGCTCCGCCTTCACCGCCAGGAGCTGGAGCTGTAATATGATAAGCATCACCTGTTGCACCATATCCAGCAATTTCAGCGTAAATTTTCGCACCGCGTTTTAGAGCATGTTCTAGTTCCTCTAAGACAACGATTCCTGCTCCTTCACCGATAACAAAACCATCGCGGTTAACATCAAACGGTCTGCTTGCTGTATTTGGATCTGGATTTGTTGAAAGTGCTGTATTCGCACAGAATCCTGCAACAGACATTTTCGTAATTGGCGCTTCTGCTCCACCTGAAATCATAACGTCTGCATCACCGCGCTGAATAACTTTAAACGCATCCCCAATGGAATTCGTACCTGTCGCACAAGCTGTTACCGTACAAGAGTTAACTCCTTTTGCACCTAATAAAATCGATACTTGACCTGTAGCCATATCAGGAATCATCATCGGTACGAAGAATGGACTTACTCGTTTATAGCCTCGTTTTAAAAACGTTTCATGTTGAATTTCTAACGTTTCAAGACCGCCAATTCCAGAACCAATCCATACCCCAACACGGTCAGCATTTGATTCATTAATATCAAGCTTTGCATCCTCAACAGCCATAGTTGCAGCAGCAATTGCATAATGTGTGAAGCGATCCATTTTTCGCGCTTCTTTTCGATCTACGTATGTTTCAATATCAAAATCTTTAATTTCTGCAGCAACTTTTACCGGAAATTCATCCGCATTTAAGCGAGTTAACGGGCCTACACCCGACTTACCTGCTTTAATATTTTCCCATGCTGTATGTGCATCATTTCCTAATGACGATAAAGAACCAATTCCAGTCACAACTACTCGACGATTTGTCATACTAACCTTTAACTCCTTTCAAGCCTCACGATCATGTTATTTGTTTTATTTACCCCATTTTAAGGCAATGGCTCCCCATGTTAAGCCGCCGCCGAATCCGACCATGACCAATACATCATCATCTTTAATTCGACCTGCTTCTAACTCCTCCACAATCGCAATTGGAATGGATGAAGCCGAAGTATTTCCATACTTATGAATTGTTTTCGTCATCTTTTCCACAGGTAGATTTAATCGTTCACGAGCGGACTCCATAATGCGAATATTCGCTTGATGCGGGATTAGTAAATCAACATCCTCGCGAGTTAAACCAGCCTTTGTTAGTACATTTAAGCTGGACTCTCCCATTTGACGCACCGCAAACTTAAACACTTCGCGACCATTCATCGCAATAAAGTCGCCTTCTTGTAATAAGTACTTGCCGCCTGAACCATCAGCACCTAGCTCAAAGGATAAAATCCCTCTGCCTTCTGATACAGGACCCAAAACAACGGCTCCGGCTCCATCGCCAAATAAAACAGCTGTATTTCGATCTTCCCAATTGGTGATTTTAGATAACTTTTCAACACCGACAATAAGGACGTGTTTATACACACCATTCTTAATAAATTGTTCACCTGTTATCATTCCGTACATAAATCCAGCACAAGCCGCGCTTAAATCCATCGCAGCCGCTTTCTTTGCACCTAACTTCTCTTGAATCATGCAGGCAACAGACGGAAAAGGCTGATCCGGTGTAACCGTTGAAACAAGAATTAAATCAATATCTTCTGCTGTAATGCCAGCGTTTTCAATTGCTTGTGTAGCTGCTCTATATGCCATGTCCGACGTATTCACATCATCGCTTGCTATTCTTCTTGCTTCAATTCCTGTTCGTGTTCGAATCCACTCATCAGAAGTATCCATTACTTTTTCTAAATCACTGTTCGTTACTATTTTTTCTGGTAAATAACGACCAATTCCTATAATTCCAGCATTCATTATGCCAACCCCTTATTAATTTTCAAAAAATTAATATCAAATATTATTACCTGGTACTAATTTTATATAAAAAATGCCCGATATGCAACAATAAAAGTAAAAGGTATCTAAAGATTGGTATAAAAACCATCTTAGGCATCTTATATGTATCTTAAAAAAGCTGTCCCTTTTAGAACAGCTCTTCATTCTCTTACTGCTGAGCGTCGCTTTTCCCTAGCTCATATGCTTCTTGCATGACTTTTTTAAATAAATCCATAAATGGAGCCGCCATTTCCATTGAAAAAGGAATGCCGTTTGCCTCTAATTGCGCTTTCGCTTCTGGGAAGTACTTCATCGCAATCGCCATAAATTCAAGCGTTTTATCTTCACTCATCTCAATTCCTCCTACTCATTTGACACTTTTCTTTCATATCCATTTTAGCCGTTCTATATTTGAAAGAAAAGAGCTATTCAAGCTCTCGCCATTTTTTCAACAGCTGCCAGCGCCGAAAATGCTTTTGCTGCATAGTAATCCCATCAGCTGGGGCTGTTTTGTTTTGTATCGTATAAATCATTCCTCGCTGCTTCCTTGAGCACTCCTTATATATACCCGTATACGCATCTTCTAATACTAATTGAGCACACTCTAACCATTGATTGCTTGCTTCACTTTGCACTTGAATGTTCTTTTCATCTCGAGATGCGAGTTCAACTAACACTTTTGGAAGATCCGCAACAAACAGAGCATCTAATCGATCCTCCGCTTCAATCGCCTTCTCTACTTCTGACGGAGCTTTCTTGCGAATCGCTGCTTCAAAACTCATTGTTTCTGGCTGCCAAGGTCCATAAACCGTCGGTAAAAACACGACTTTGACTGTACTCATTTCCTCCGCTTTTTGCAAAAGAGCTTGATACATCGAACGCTCTTCTTCAATTGGCATAAGCATAATGATGTGTGACTCCTTACTCAGGTGTGAGTCTTTCAAAAAAGCCGCAATTACCTTAATAATTTCAGCTTGATTGTCTCGTTTGCTTTTACTTAAATCATAACAAGACACATAAATGTTCTTTTGCTTTTCCAGCGATAAATACTTTAGCTTATGTATCGGTATATATAAGAAGTTACTATTTCTCCCTATTTCCATTTCCTTGTCTTCTATACTTTCTTCGGACATGTCTTCCCAATCTACACCAAGTACTTCCTCTCCTTGGTCAAGCAAGTACTTGGCAAGATGAAACCCAACAAACTGATAAGCCCCAATCACAACGGATGTTTGCATAGTTCAACTCCTCCCCGCCTGCCCTCATGTATCCTATATCGTATGCGGCAAACAGAGAGAATATTTTCATATTATAAATATGTTTCATGTTCTTTATAAAACTTATTTATAATATATGGAATTTTATAGCGTTTCTCCGGAAGTAAATAGGCCAGTTGCACATTTTTATTATATCGCTGCAAGCGACGATAAAGAGCAGCTTGACCTTTTTGAAAACTATTTAATACATGAATAATCTGTACAGGTGTATCGGTTAAACTCGGCATTGCCTCTGAATTGTTTATAAAGGACTCACTTTCTGTATAATCAATTTCAAACGCTTCTGCCACTTCATACAATACTTTCTTATAAAACAATTTGTTTTCTTTCTCTTTGTCCAGCTGCCATTTTAATGATAAACACGGGTTCTTTAACACAACCGAACGAATTTTCGAACCAAGTTTTTTCATTAATTCAAAAGCAACAAGCGCTCCTGTACCTTCAGCTAATATGTGTATTTTGTCGTTGGCAATCTCACTTTTCATAAACTTATCATACAGCTTCGTTGCAAGTTCAACCGACTTTACGCTTCCCCAATTAGCTCCGTAAAAATTCGATGAAAATAACGTATATCCATAGCCTTTCAAATGTTCTAAAATACGTAACCTCCCGGGGTGCTGGAGCCAAAAGCTGCTTCCTTGTTCAACAAAATGACCACGGTCACCGATTATAAGTACAGCAAAACCACTCGGCTGCTCAGCGTAATGAATCATGCACCACTGGTCATCAATTTGAAAAGTTCGCTGTTCCATTTTGTCTACTCCTTTGCAGGAAAATTACTTCTATTAATGTATGTGAACATGTAAGAAATGTAAGGGGGAGGTGCCTATTTACATAAAAATGTATATTAGAATACATTCGATTTTTATTCCCCATCTCCCTCCATAGACGCAACTTTTTAACAGTCTTATAAAAAACTCGTTTTAACTGTATATTAATTATGATAAGATGAAAATGATTGTACTAGAGTGAGGTGAAATTCAATGAGTTATATCTGGACATTTTTTTGGTCATTTTTATTAATTCATATGGCTACATATGTAGTTTCTTCTATGTCAGGAGTTGCGTACGATTTTACTATTGCAACAATTTTAAGCGTAATTGTTACAATTCTTGTTATCATCGTAGCAAGCATCCTTCCAAACGAACCTGTGGAAAAGAGTCATCATTAAGAGCACAAAAAGGTATCCATGTTATATCTGGATACCTTTTTTGTATAGTTAGGACCGTAATGTAAATTGCTCGTCAACGAAATCAATCGTAATCGTTGATTGGCCAGCTAGTGTACCCGCAATAATTTCACGAGCAATTTTCGTTTCGATATGTTTTTGAATAAATCGTTTTAATGGTCTTGCTCCGTATACTGGATCATAGCCTTGTTCAGCAAGCTGTTCTTTTGCAGCCTCTGTTAATTGTAAAGCAAAGCCTTGCTCCGCTAATCGACTTTGTAATTGCTTCATCATTTTCTCTACGATTTTTACAAGGTCTGCTTTTGTTAATGGTTTAAAGAGAACAATATCATCGACTCGATTTAAAAATTCCGGACGGAAATGACCGCGCAGTTCTGCAAATACTTGGTCTTTAATCTCCTCTTCTAATCCTCCATCTGTTGCCGCTGATTGCAATAAGAAATGAGAGCCGATATTTGATGTCATAATAATGACGGTATTTTTACAGTTAATCGTTCTCCCTTGTGAATCAGTGATGCGGCCATCATCCAACATCTGCAGTAAAATATTAAATACTTCAGGATGAGCTTTTTCAATTTCATCTAATAGAACAACGGAATACGGGTTTCGGCGAATCGCTTCTGTTAATTGTCCGCCTTCCTCAAAGCCGACATATCCTGGAGGTGCTCCAATAAGGCGAGACACCGCATGCTTTTCCATATACTCCGACATATCAATGCGAATCATATGCTCTTCACTATCAAATAATGTTTCTGCTAATGCTTTTACAAGCTCGGTTTTCCCTACCCCTGTTGGTCCAAGGAAAATGAACGAACCAATTGGTCGGTTTGGGTCTTTAATACCTGCTCTCGCTCGTAATACTGCATCCGATACTAGGTCGACTGCTTCTTCTTGTCCGACAACGCGCTCGTGAAGAATTTGTGATAAGCGCAGTAATTTCTCCCGTTCTCCTTCGACAAGCTTGCTGACTGGGATACCTGTCCAACGAGCAACGATGCTTGCGATTTCTTCCTCTGTTACTTCTTCCCGAAGAAGCCTTGACTCCTGTTTGTCTTTTACAACATCATCTTCAAGCTTGGCCAGTTCCTTCTCAAGCTCAGGAATTTTACCATGACGTAATTCAGCAGCACGATTTAAGTCATAGTCATTTTCCGCTTGCTCTAATTCACGGCGAAGCTTCTCCAGCTGTTCGCGCATATCTTGTACTTGCTGCAGCGAAGCTTTTTCCATTTGCCATTTTGCTTTCATACTATTCGCTTTATCTTGCAGTTCAGACAGCTCTTTTTGCAGCGCTTCAAGACGTGCTTGGCTTTGCTCATCTGACTCATTTTTTAACGCCGCTTCTTCAATTTCTAACTGCATCAATTTTCGTGTAATTTCATCAAGCTCTGATGGCATAGAGTCAATTTCCATACGAATCATCGCACAGGCTTCATCGACCAAATCAATTGCTTTGTCTGGTAAAAAACGCTCGGTAATATAACGATTAGACAGAACAGAAGCAGCTACAAGCGCTCGGTCATGAATGCGCACACCATGATGAACTTCAAAGCGTTCTTTCAATCCTCGTAAAATAGAAATCGTATCTTCTACGTCTGGCTCAGGCACAAGCACTTGTTGAAAACGTCGTTCAAGCGCTGGGTCTTTCTCAATATATTGACGGTACTCATCTAATGTTGTGGCGCCAATACAATGCAGCTCTCCGCGCGCAAGCATAGGCTTTAACATATTTCCTGCGTCAAGAGCCCCGTCTGTACGTCCCGCTCCAACAATCGTATGCAGCTCATCAATAAATAAGAGAATATTTCCTTCGCTTTTTTTCACTTCATTTAATACGGCCTTTAAGCGCTCTTCAAACTCACCGCGGAATTTTGCACCTGCTACAAGCGCACTCATATCAAGAGCGAACACAATTTTATCCTTTAATCCTTCTGGAACATCTTTACGAACAATTCGTTGGGCAAGCCCTTCGACAATGGCTGTTTTCCCAACACCCGGTTCTCCAATTAATACAGGGTTGTTTTTCGTTTTTCGAGACAAAATACGAATCACATTTCGAATTTCAGCGTCACGACCAATAACGGGATCGATTTTTCCACTGCGTACTTCCGCAACGAGGTCGCGGCCGTATTTCTTTAATACTTCATATGTGCTCTCAGGATTTTGACTTGTCACGCGCTGGTTCCCCCTTATTCCTTGAATGATTTCCTTTGCTTGACGATAATCTATTTGAAAGGCGGCAAACAACCGCTGCACATTTGGTTTATTTTCTTTCAACATCGCTAACAATATATGTTCAACTGAAAGATATTCATCTTCCCACGCAGTCATTTCTTGCTCAGCTGCCGTTAAGATTTGCTGCAAAGAGGCTGACATATAGACTTGACTCGCCGTGCCGCTCACTTCAGGCAACCCATTCAATTCCTTCGCTAACGCTGACTGGAATGTAGAAAAAGGCTCATTGGATTCCGATAATATGCGCAGCAGCATGCTTTCATCTTGTTCAGCTAAAGCGTGCAGCACATGCAGCTCTGTTAATTCAGGGTTATGGCGCTTTTTAGCTAACTCCTGACCTTGTATTAACGCTTGCTGTGTTCTTTCTGTCATCTTATTTAGATCCATCCTAATCCCTCCCAAATAAGATTTTGACCATCTTTGACCTTTATATTTTTTATTATACTCGCTTTATGGATTATGTAAAGTTTGGAATTATTATTATCGACAACTTTTTCCTTATTTATCGACGAATTTTTCCATTTATCAACGACTTTTCTTTACTTATCAATTTTTACATAAAAACAGGGTACGAAATCATATATGATTTCACACCCTATGTTGTATTCATGGTTTGCGCTTATATGTCCAAATCCGATTGTGATTAGATGTTTCAGGAAAAGAGTCCCCGGCATCTAATTTGATTTGTTTTGGATTATTCACTGTGCTTCCTGTTTCACCAATCTCGACATATATTCCATTATTCGGCGCTTTTTGTCCTGGTTTAAACTGACGATTTTGTCCCATCCGTAACCCCTCTTTCTTTAATATGTTGCATTTTTTATTATTTCCGATAATCGACTCATCATGTCTTTTAATTTTAGGAGTTTAACCCAACATCGAAGCTAATTGCTGATAAAGAGCGTCTTGGTCAATAAACCAGCGATCTGTTACACCTTCTCTTCGAATAATAAAGTGAATCGTATCTTTTACCTTGCCCCTCTTCTCTGTATAAATAGCCACCTGAGCTGGTATATCAATGAGCAATAACTCATCCTGACCTTCACGGCGCTCCTTCGACAGGTTCAAATATGTGATATCTTTAACAATACTATTCAAATATTTCATCCGATGCGCATTAGATACCGTTTGTGCTAATATTTTGGAATCTCCTTGATTGACGGCCGTTGCAAACATATCAATCAATTCAGAAGGACTAAGCGTTGCTGCATAGTCATCCAGCTTACCAGCCGCTTTCAAAATCATTAATTTATGAGCAAGGTCTTCATTTCTCAAACGATGTGTGATACTTCCTGAGAAGTGAATACAAAAGTGACCGGAAAAACCATTATCAAGAGCACCCGCACCATGAGGCATGCCATGCATCGAAGCCGCAATCACTTGATCTTTTATGACAATCACAATCGCTCTTCTTTTCCAACTCCATTGATTATGATAAATCTGCTTCATAATTCGAGTATCTTTTCTTGTTAACGGCTGTACATCGGCATGCTGGCTCCCTGCTCTTCGTTGAACACTAAATCTTTGTCCAGTTTCAACATCGATAATGGTAAATTTCGCTTTATTAGGGATTATTTTATTCACTTCTTCCCAGGGCAGCATTTCAATTTTAAAGCTAATGGGAGTATCTTCGTCTTCCCATTTCATCGCATAAGCGGAGGGAGTACACGCGAGAGTTAACATGAAAACAATCAATAATAGTAGGTAATTTTTCTGGCTACTCATTTCACTTCTCCTATGTTTTTCCTTATTATTTCAAGATATGATGAATTGAATAGCCTTTAATATTTGGAAACTGTTTTCCCACTCACTCCTTTTGTTTCAAATACGCCTCCATTTGCATCAAGTCTTCAGGAGTATCCACATCTCTCCCCCACATAGACTGATCGAAAGAGACGATTTTCATTCGATCCTGATGTGCTTGAATAATTGATTTTCCCCCTTGATCTCCTTCCATAAAATCAAAATGCCGAAACAATTCACCATCAAACAAAATGGGATGACCTACTACACCGTCATAGGCAGGTCGTACAATCCTAATTCCCTCTTTTCTCGTTTTCTTATATTGTTTGATTAACGTTTGAACAACCTCAATTGAAACAAAAGGCTGATCCGCTAAAAAAATAATCGCCGCATCGACGCGGCCTTTCATCGCTTCCATACCTAGTTTTAAAGAAGAAGCCATTCCCGTTGCATAGTTTGGATTGTATAGAACTTCAATTTGACGGAATTCATGAGACAGCTTACGCATTTCCTCAATATATGGGCCTGCAATTAAAACGATTGGATCTAGGGAATGATAAATAGACGCTTTAAGCGCATAATGAAAAAGAGGTATACCATGCAACGGTAATAAAAGTTTAGGCTTGCCCATTCGTTTGGACATACCAGCAGCTAGGATAACAGCTCCAATCTTACTCATGAATTTTTGCCTTTCCGTGGAGCGGCCTTGGATTTCTTCCGCTTCTTACAGCCATTAATTCAGAAACAATACTAATCGCCACTTCCTCCATCGTTTCCGCTCCTAAATCTAAGCCTAATGGAGAACGAATCGGGCCACTGGAAAAACTCCGTCCAATGTTGGAAAGCATCTCTTCCGTTCGAGACATCGGTCCGAGAACACCGACAAAGCGCGGATGACTGCTAAGCGCAAGCTGTAAGGCATCTTCATCATGCTGCTGATGATGATTCATAATAATCCACCAGCAATCCATCATTTCCTTAGAAGAGATGGCTGTAGAATGTTTAACAATATGATGTGCAGCACTAGGGAAAAAGCGAGGATTATTCAACTCTTCACGCGGGTCTAATACCGTCACCGCAAAGCCAGCTTTAGTCGCAAGCTCCACAACCGGAATCGAATCTCGTCCAGCACCCGCGACGATAAGTGATTCACTAGGTTTTACGGCATCAATCCAATATGAATAGCCTTTATATGTAAATACTTCAGCACGCGTTTGCTTCTCCATAACACTTCTCGCCCGTTCAACTACTTCATTTGGCACACTTGCCGCATCCCCTAGCCTCTTTCCATCTTTTTGAACGATTAACCGTCTTCCAGTCGGAATCTCCAACACAAGTGAAAAAGCTTGATTCCTTTCGAGAACTCCATTTATTTTCAGCCAAAATTCATCCTCACGTTCAATCGGCAATATAAGTATATTCAGTACTCCTTTGCAACCGATTCCTAGTCCCCAAATGTCCCGCTCGCTTAAATTGTACGTTTGCACATGTGGAGTTTTCCGGTCCATCGCCTGTTCAGCCCATCCATATAAATCACTTTCTAAACAGCCCCCGCTGATGGTGCCAAACATCTCTCCAGCTCTTGTCATCATCATTTTTGCTCCCGGAAGTCTATAGGCAGAACCGTTCGCACTAATCAGCATCACGAGAGCAGCCTGCTCATTCCGTTCCCATGCTTGTTTCATTTGTTGAAACAACTCCTTGAACTCTTGTAACCGCGACATACTTCCCCTCCTCATTGACTACGTTGTTACATAGTTATTCAAAAACTACATAAACATGTATGAATGTGATTTTTTAGTCATAACAAAAGGAAAATTCTCATATAGTAGTAAATTGTGTAAAAATAACAATCTATAAGGAGGCCCTAATGAAGGCAAACAAACTATTAAAGTGGTTGATTGCATTCGCCCTCATCTTTACAGTCTATATCCCGCTATCCAAACAAGCAGAAGCGGCACAAACCCTCACCGCAACAGTTAATATTAAATCTGGTACATTAAATGTCCGGGAAAAACCATCAACCTCATCCAAAAAGGTCGGTTCCCTGAAAAAAGGAGCCAAAGTGACCGTTTATGCCAAAACGAAAAGCGGCTGGTCTGAAATTCGCTACAATAAGAAAAAAGCGTTTGTGGCGACTAAGTATTTAACATTCACCTCCACGCAAGCTAGTTATGAACAAGATCCAAATAAAATTTATGTGTATAAATACGAAGATGGATTGTACACCGAGAAAAGCAACGGCAAGAAATATACTCACGAATACTTCGGAAAAGGCTGGTTGCTCTGGACCACGACAATGCCTGACAAAACAACGTATCAATGGTATCTAAGAGAAACAAAAGATGGACTATATACCGTTCATCCCGATGATCCACACACTCATAACGCGCTCATTAAATATCCGGTCAAAGTAGGTTACTCTTGGAAAATCATCTATGAAGGCGACGTACTAAACACGTATAAAATTACGGCCGTGAATAAAACGGTTAAAACGCATGCCGGTACGTTCAAACAAGTAGTCGAAGTAACGGCTGAGGAAGGTGTGAAAATGTATTACGCTAAAAACGTTGGGCTAATCAAAACGACTTACAAAGGAAAAACGACTGGGGAGTTGTATCAGTTGAAGAAAAAGTAAAGGGATTCGACATGGATGAAGGACATTTTCCTGAATGGATTTCTTCTGGATTTTGTCCTTCATACCCCTGATGAACGACTTTTTACTAGCTAGATTTCTCTCTTTTGGCCTTCATAGCCCTAATGAAGGACTTTTTACTAGCTGGATTTCTCTCTTTCGGCCTTCATAACCCTGATGAACGACTTTTTACTAACTCGATTCCTCTCTTTTGTCCTTCATAACCCTGATGAACGACTTTTTACTAGCTAGATTTCTCCCTTTCGGCCTTCATACCCCTGATGAACGACTTTTTACTAACTCGATTCCTCTCTTTTGGCCTTCATAACCCTGATGAACGACTTTTTACTAGCTAGATTTCTCTCTTTCGGCCTTCATACCCCTGATGAACGACCTTTTACTAGCTGAACTTCTTTCTTTCGGCCTTCATAGCCCTAATGAACGACTTTTTACTAGCTAAATTTCTCTCTTTTGGACTTCATAACCCTGATGAACGACTTTTTACTAGCTCGATTTCTCTCTTTCGGCCTTCATAACCTTGATGAACGACTTTTCCCTAGTTCGATTCCTCTCTTTCGGCCTTCATAATCCTAATGAACGACTTTTTACTAGCTCGATTCCTCTCTTTCGGCCTTCATAATCCTGATGAACGACTTTTTACTAGTTCGATTCCTCTCTTTCGGCCTTCATAACCCTGATGAACGACTTTTTACTAGCTCGATTCCTCTCTTTCGGCCTTCATACCCCTGATGAACGACTTTTTATGAGCTCGATTCCTCTCTTTCGGCCTTCATAACTCCGCAAAAAAGGAAGGCTGCCCCAAAAGCCATTTTTCATGACTTTTGGGACAGCCTTCTCAGGTTCAATTAAATAACATTGTCGATCACACCTATAACATAGCCCTCATTTAAGATAATCATAAGCATTTTTGGCTAACAATAAAAAAGTTACTACGATAAATAGTGCACGTACATAGCCGCTCCCTCGTTTAATCGCAAATTTTGAGCCGCAGATTGCTCCAGCAATTTGCGCAAGCCCCATCACTAAACCATAGGCATAATTGATTTGTCCTAAATACATAAACATTAATAAGGCCGCAATATTACTGCCAAAGTTTAAAAACTTCGCATTCCCTGCCGCCTTTAAAAAATCAAAGCCCATTATTAAAAAAGCAAAGATTAAAAACGAACCTGTTCCAGGACCTAGAAATCCATCGTAGAAACCAATAGCAGTAAGCAAAATCATAAAAATAATAAAGTCGCGAATAGATAATTTTTTATAGGTAGAATTATTGCCCCAATCTTTCTTGAAAATCGTATAAACGGCAACGGCTGCAAGCATAACAAGCATCAATGGCTTTAGTACTTCAGGGTTCATCAAATGAACGGTCCAAGCCCCAATCATCGAGCCAATAAAAACAAGCGGAAAGAACTTATAAACCGATTTTAAATCAAGCTTCCCTGAACGATAAAACATAATGGTACTTGTTAAAGAACCTATTGTCCCTGCTAATTTATTCGTTGCTACAGCTCCCGCTGGTGTCAAACCTGTAAATAACAATGCAGGTAAGGCAATCAGTCCGCCCCCACCGACAACTGAATCAATAAATGCGGCTAAAAAACCAAAGACAAGCAAAATTATTAATAGCGATGGATCTAATTCAAATAGCATCTAACTCAGCCCTTTTCTTAGTTACTACTTTAATAGTAACTAAGGTATTTATTATTGTAAATAGTTATATTTTGATATGATAATGATAAATAACTATTGGGGGAAAAGAAGTGGAAAACATAGTACAGCAGCTAAAAAAACTAGGCTTTAACGAATATGAAGCTAAATCCTATGTTTCTCTTGTTAAACAAGGAACGGTTACCGCTTATCAAGTTAGTAAAGATTCGGGCATTCCACGCGCACGAGTGTATGACGTCTTAGGCAATCTTGTTGAAAAGGGAATTGTCCTGAAGGAAGAAATAAATAATAATACGCAATATTCACCGCTGCCTGTTGAGATTTTTTTAAAGAAGGCTCAATCAGACTGGCAATCTAATTATGAAATTGTCAGCGATTCATTGAAGCAGCTCGAACTAACAGACAAAAAGCCCGACAATCGTGTCATGACGTTAAAGGATCGTGAAACGATTATTAGCTACTGTCAAGTATTGCTCAAAAAAGCAGAAAAACGCGTTGTTATTTCAATGTGGGACGATATATACGATGTGTTGAAGGAGGATTTGAAAGAGGCAGCTTCTCGAGTTACCGTGCAAGGCATCACACTGCATGTTGAAAATCCTATTGAACACGTAGACGCTCACCGTATCACCCCTTTTACGGAAGCCGCTTCTAGTGAGCATTGGTTCATTCTTTCGATAGATGCAAAAGAAATGATTTATGGGCCTTCCTTTAAAGAGCGCAGCATGGCCTTTTATACAGATGACCCAATTCACATTTATTTATTAGAGGATTATGTATGGCATGATGTATTAGTCAATCGACTCGTCCAACGCAGTCAGGACGATTTACAGCAATGGATTACTGCAGAGAGAAAAGCTTTTTTTATGGAAAACTAAAACTTCCTTGTACAGCTGCCTATTCAACAATTGAGTGCTTCCCTTCAAAATTCAGCTTCCATTTCAGGAGGCTTTTTTTAATGCACTAATAGGGAAATTAATAAGAGTTACAAAATTGGGCCACTATTAAGATGTCATATATCTTAAAGGTGGTGCTTTTATGAAAGAAATTATTTTAAGTATTGTAGCCGGTTTAGCAGTGGGTATTGTATTTAAATGTTTAAAACTTCCGCTTCCAGCTCCCCCTGTTTTAGCAGGAGTGTTAGGTATCGTCGGGGTCTACCTTGGCGGGTTAGCTGGAGAATGGATCATGAACTATTTTAAATAATTAAAAAGACCTCAAAAATTAATCTCTAGCTATTGTGCTAATGCCGTTCAAATTCTCGGGATATACCGAGTGTTTTTTTGTAAATAATAAGATTGTTAAACAAGAAATTAAGGAGGATTTGTATGCAACAGAATCAACAAGCAAAAGAGAATTTGAGTTCTATTATGAAACCAGAATTTGCTGGAACCGATGCACAAAAAGTAAAACAACAAATTCAAAAAGATGTAAGCGAAGGACAAGGTGCAATGACTTCCCGAGAGGCGGGAGCAATGCACGATTAAAAAACCACTCTGAGTGGTTTTTATTTTTCTGCTTCAAAATAAAACACTTAACATCTCCTATTTCGACTTGATAGAGATGTTAAGTGTTTTATGACTAAAAACGTTTGGTTTGAAAGATCACCTTAAGCCATTGACCATGAATATCTACTAAAGAAACAACGAAATAAATAAATTTGGCAACTCTTATTTGATTGAACTAACCCGTTGAGAATCAGATACTGCTTCCTCCACCCTATTACGTTTTAAAGCGGTACCTAGTATGACAATCATGCTTACTAAGCCAATCCAAACAAGGACAGAAACAGGAGTGTTCCAAGTTAATCCTTCCCCAAAGAAGAATAATTCTCGAAGACCTTCCACCATGAATCGCATTGGCAACCAAGAGTGAATCCAATCTCGATAAAATGGAGACATCATTTCTGGAGCCACTGCAAGCAATGGTGCTCCAAAGAAAAGCATTAAAACAAAGATAGGTATACCTTTAAAACCTAATAATGAAAGCACAGCTGATATCATTAGGAAAAAGCTAAAGGAAGTAATCGTTAGAAATAAAGCTGTATCCGTAAATTGCGGAATATTGAATCCTACCATCCCATCTGCCAACCATGTTAATCCAAATCCGATGAAAAGAGCAACGATTGCTCCCATTAAAATTTGTGCAGATTTTGCAGCAAGGTTCTCTTTTCGATTAGTAATTGATAATTTACTAACAGCGATAAAGATAATAGCTGCACCCGCTAAGCTTCCCATCCATAGTGGTTGGAATAAGGAGACAGGAGAATTGCCGTTTGCACTATTAGAACCAATTTCATTCACATTCGTAACTGTTTTTGTAATAGGCGTTGCTAAGCTTGCAGCTTGTTTTGTTGTTAAAGTTGCTCCTTGTTTTTCAAAACCATCAAGGAGTTGTTTACGGACATTATTGTTTATATTATCAACTACTCCATTCAAGACCTGTCCTGCCATTGTTGAAGCTGCTGTATTCATTCCCTGATTAATATATATTTGAACTTCAGGCGAAGAAGGTGCTGGTGTCCTTAATGATGCCTGTTTAACACTGAAATCTTTTGGAATGACCAATGTTGCATAATATTTTTGGTTATCCATGCCTTTTTGTGCATCCTCTGCCGTTTTTACTTTAATCCATTTCACAGCAGGGTCTTCATCCTTTGTCGCTTTTGAGTTTTTTTGCATCATTTCAACAATCGTTTGACCCATATTCATTTTTGGTTGATTAGGAATTTCCACTCCCTCATCCTCATTCACGATTGCAATAGGAAGATTTTTCGGTTGTGGTTGAACCGATGGAAATAATGTTAGTGAAAAAATAAAAATAACTGCTAATGCGATAATCGGTGATAACCATACGAGTTTGTTTTTAAACATATTTCATCCTCCTTGATTTCGAGTTATAATAACGAACAACCTGTTGTTTATTTCATTTCAAATTATAAAATTGAATCCTTTTCTGTTCAATAATCAAAAATCGTAGATGTGTCGGTTATAAGACACCTTTTACAAATGTGTTGGTTAATAATAAGGAGGGCGTAACTTGCGGGATAGTAATACGGATCTAAGGGTCATTCGGACAAGAGAATCAATCCGGAATGCACTAGTAGAATTAATAGAAGAAAAAGGCTTTGAAGCAATATCCGTTAAAGATATAACAACTAGAGCAAAAATTAATCGAGGTACATTTTATGCACATTATCAAGATAAATTCGATTTAATGACTAAATGCGAAGAAGAAATTATGCTGGAAATGTCCAGAATTGCAAAACAGAACTTCCCAAGTGTTATTGCCGCACTTGAAACGAACTCACCAACTGTAACACCATTTCCTCTTGTAGTTTCAGTATTTGAGTATCTAAATGAAAATAGTGGATTTATGAAAGCTGTGTTAGGTCCCAAAGGAGATTTATCATTTCAAACAAGACTGAAAGACTTTATGTGGAAAACAATGTTTGGAAATAATTCAGAGGCACTTGTTAAGGAGGAAAATTTACTTGTTCCAGGACAATATTTAGCTTCTTATATTTCATCGGCACATATAGGGGTCATTCAACAATGGTTGAATAGCGGCAGGAAAGAATCCCCTCAAGAAATGGCTCGTATCCTATCGACCATTACAGCTAATGGTCCCATGTTTGCAGCTGGTTTAAAAAAATAAATCCGGCTGTTTATTTTGATTAAGCTCCTTCTTAAATGTTTGAAAGACGAGGAAGAGTTCTCCCTAGAACGGGAAGATAATATAATTTTCTATAATCTACTCATTTTATAGGCTGTCCAATATTCGAAGGGGAAGTACTGCTAACAGCAGGAAAAGGGGACTACATATTCGTCATATGTAATCCCCTTGTTAATAATATTATGATTGGTTGCTTTATTTCCCTTTCTTCACTTCATGAAGCTTATCTGGAAAGTTTGTAAACATTCCCGTTACTCCCCAGTCAATAAGCTGCTTCATTCTGTCCTTATCATTCACTGTGTATGGATGAAGTTCCAGGCCGCTGTTAACGACTTTTTGTACATATTCTTCGTTCAAATATGTATGATTAGGTCCAACTCCCATCGCATATTCTTTAATTGCTGCAATTTCATCATCCGTAATAACGGCATCATTTTTATACGAGATTAATTGAATAAGATTAACGGATGGATCCAGTTCATTCATGATCTTTAAGCTCTGAGGGCTAAAAGACTGAATAAGAAGAGTCTTTTTATTAATGTCATATTTATCGATTAAGCGTAAAAGTTCTTTTTCCATGCCTGGATACGTTTCAGGTGATTTTGTTTCAATATAGTAGCGAGCATTTTTTCCGAACTTTTTAAACACTTCTTCGAGCGTTGGCACTTGCAGCCCTTCATAGTTCGGATTAGCACTCTCTGGATATTTTTCATTAAACCAACTGCCTGCATCAAGCTGTTTAATTTCAGCTAATGTATAATCTTTAACAAGACCTGTCCCGTTTGTCGTCCGGTCCAATTTCTCATCATGCATCGCGATTAGCTGTCCGTCCTTTGTCATTTGCAAATCTATTTCAATATAGTCGCCATGCATTTTTTCTCCCATTTGATAGGATACTAGAGTATGTTCCGGTGCATAACCTGAAGCACCTCGATGGGAAACATTTACGATATCTTTATGTTTTTCCTTAGCCAAAGCCTCTCCTCCTCCTGTCATCACACCAATTGCCATTACAAGAGCACCACAAGCTGCTAACCATTTTCTTTTCACTCTACACATCTCCTATCTCTTTGTCTAATAGATTACTTCTTAAAAATACCAGTAAACTATTAATTTTCATTTAGGAGAACGTGAAGATTGATAAAGAATATATTAAGAATTGTAAAATAGAGGTATATATGTCCTACTGAACATTCACTTATTCACCAAATGAGGCGGAGTTCTCCCCTCCAAAGCTTCAATTAGATTTCGCGCTGCCAGTTCCCACATTTTCGTTCTTGTTTGGACACTTGCACTGCCGATATGCGGAAGAGCGACTACATTTGGTGCTGTTAATAATGGATGATCCACTGGAATGGGCTCCTCTGCAAATACATCTAAGCCCGCCCCCCAAATGATTCCTTCTGTTAAGGCCGTTACTAAATCGGCTTCATTCACAATGCCGCCTCTTGCTGTATTAATGAGGATGGCTGTTTTCTTCATCGTTTTTAATTCTTTTAAGGTAATTAAATTCTCTGTTTCTTTCGTATATGGAGTTAATACACAAACGAAATCCGATCTTCTCAGCAGCTCTTCTTTCGAAACATAGTGAATGCCTAGCTCCTGTTCTAATGCAGGCTTTTGCGTGCGATTATAATACAATAACTCCATTCCAAAACCTTTTGCTCTCCTAGCAACGGCCGCTCCAATTTCCCCTAAACCGATGATGCCAATTGTCGCTCCGTACACATCCATTCCCGTTAAAAACATCGGTGACCATGTTTTCCATTTCCCTTCTCTTAGCACATCGGAAGCTTCTACTAATCTTCTAGAAGTCGCCATTAACAGAGCAAAGGTTAAATCAGCCGTCGTTTCCGTTAAGACACCTGGCGTGTTCGTGACCATGATCCCCTTTGACGAAGCATATTCCACGTCGATGTTGTTATAGCCGACAGCTAAGTTGCTAATGACCTTTAACCCTTTCCCTTTGTTGATCACTTCCTCGTCGATATGTTCCGTTAACAGACAAAGAACTCCATCTACTTCTGAAATCTGTTCTAACAAAAATTCACGCGGAATCTGCTCTTCCTCACAATCCCAAAGCATTAATTCAAAATGATCATTCAGTAATTGTAAAATATGCTCTGGCGGTTTTCTCGTAACCAACACTTTTTGTTTCATGGAAATCTCCCTCTCTTTCTAGAAGCAAGGCTCTATTCGTTACCCATAATTCGAATTTTAGGATTCAGCTTTTGCAATTCTTTTATAAATCGTTCTTGATTGATAGGAGAAATAGAAATGGTCTTATACTTCCGATAATTAATTTCAATTTTATACATCGAAAGGGCTGGAGCGGTAAATGGATTGACTGTTAGACGAATCGATTGAATATCTTGGATAGCAATACTCTTTTTTATCGGTCCATAGGAAATCTTTAGTATACCTTGTTCAATTTTGTAACGTGTCCAAAACCAAATCGATAGCAACAGCCCAATCATTATTGTCATTACAATGATTCCCACAAGATTAAATTCAATAAATGTTGATTCATAGAAAATCCAAATAAACACTCCGATTAAAGCCCAAATAATCATTCGCATCCACATATCTTTTTTTGACGAAAATTCCATAGCATCACCTCTACACTGCATATACACATTTCTCAAACTCTTTATAACCTTAACAAAAAAGAGCTTTTCAGCTCCCTTAAACATATTAACGTTCTATTTCCAATCTTTCCGCCAGCTTTTGATGAACTTATCTACACTATAAATTATACCTAATTGTACAAATACAGGAAATAACTATTCACAAACTGCACATACTATCTTTAATTGACCTGTACTAAAATAAGGTATATAATTTATCTCGAATTAAAGATACTTAAATAAAATATAAAAGGAAGTTTTACGATGCTAAGAAAACTAGACCACAACAATATGGGCAGAAGCAATCTCGGTTGGCTGCAAAGCTTATTCCACTTCTCTTTTGCCGAGTACTATAATCCAGAAAACATCCACTTCGGCGCTTTGCGAGTGATTAACGACGATTTAATCGCTGCTCAAACAGGATTCAATATGCATCCTCATCAAGATATGGAGATTATTTCTTATGTTGTAGATGGCGAGCTGACTCACCAAGACAGCATGGGCAACAAAAGTACAATCACTCGCGGACAAGTTCAATATATGAGTGCTGGAACAGGCGTGTATCATAGCGAGCATAATATGGGTGACAACACATTAAGAATGCTGCAAATTTGGATTATTCCCGATCGAGCGGGCCATACTCCTCACTATGGCGATTTTCGATTTGATATGGAAGCAAGACATAACAAGTGGCTTCATATGGTATCGGGTAAAGAAGGTTCTGCACCGATTCAAATTAATCAAGACGCTAACCTTTACGCTCTAGAACTTGACCCAGGTAAAGAAATCAGCTTCCCTGTCAAAGAAGGCAGACAAGCGTATCTCGTTCAAATCGAAGGCAGTTCAACTATTAATGATTTAACGTTAAACGCTAGAGATGCTTTGGAAATCGTTGAAGAAGATATTCACATTAAAGCAAATGACACTTCACATGTATTAGTTATTGAAATGGTAAAACTATAGTCGTAATGAAAAAGTTATTTAATTTTTAAAATCAAACAAGCATAACCCCGCTCTACATGTAGAAAGGAGTTATGCTTATTTAATCTTTGATGTAAAATACTTCACTACACTAAAAACTATAACAATAAAGTCATTTGGAAATCTAAGTTTTATTCAATAATTGCGCCCGGTTGTTTAATAACAATAGTTAGGAAATTCATTTTTAGTTTGAAACTGCATAACTAAGAGAATCGACTTATTTTACTTCAATTCAGTAATCGGGATATTGAAATATATAATCATAAAAACAGTAAGTAGAAAGCATAACAACCACGTTAACAATGGTCTAGTAAAATGGAGCCTTATGCCACTGAACATACAAAACCAAATAAAAGTTGACCACCCAATGGTCCAACCATTATGATGTGTATTTAATCCTACAAGTACGTAAAGTACTTCTGCTGCTGCCCACATCAATGTCCATAGTAATATATAGCTTATTTGATTAATTAAACGTTTTTTGAAAGGATAGTGTGAGAGATATATTAAAATCAATGGGGGATAATAAAGATAAACCATAAATAAATCAGTAAGTGTATGATTAGGAAGAAATGACGTCCCAGCAAAATACCATAATGATTTATTGTACGTTAGAAGGCTAACAACCACACTCAATGTCATTACAAAAAGCACGGTTGAATAATATTTTTTCCAATTTCTCCAATCGCTGAAACGCCAAGCTACGATTAATACTATACATTCAAAAATTATTGTTAAATAGTTTAAAAATCCCAAACCTTTCACCCCAAATTTAACTCTTATAGCCTCCCCTGATTATGTATATAACCATTGCTATTAGTTTATATAGTTTCCTTTGTTTAGGGGTTTAATTCAAATTCATCCATATTTAAACTTTTAAAAGTCTTCTTTGTTAAAATTCGACTTTGATTATGTATTCTTGTTCAGCAAAATCGACTGATTGTGAAATTTAAACTCTGAATTTCTCCATTACAAACATCAGTTGGGGCAATGTCAACAGATGCAGTCTGCCGATTGTGAGAGAATATATCCACTTTTCTCTATTCCATATTACTGTGCTTTTGAAAAGCTTGTTCGTGGCTGACTTGTTTTCTGGCAGCATATTCAAGACAAATTCCATCGAACAGGATGTGAGTGCATTGATCGAATAATGATCCGAGTGGCTGAATCGTTGTATGTTCCCCTGCTTTTCGGTATTTTGTAGCTGCTGGAACATGGATGATAAGGGATGCATAGGAGGCTAAAGGAGATTCAGTGTCCGTAGTGACCGCAATAATGTGACATCCAATCGATTTTGCCTTTTCTGTCGTCCACACGACATTTTGGGTTGTTCCGGAACCAGAAACAGCCACTAGAATATCTCCTTCTGAAATAGAAGGTGTAATAGTCTCACCTATGACATATACGTCAGCACCCAAATGCATTAAGCGCATCGCAAAGGATTTGGCCATGAATCCCGAACGTCCCTCACCTATGACAAAAATCCGTCTCCCTTCCTGTAAGAGAAGAGCTAACGCTTCAATGTCCTGAACGTTTATTTTTTTCATAACAATCGAAATCTCCGATAGTATCGTTTCTAATTGATTCATCGCTTTTCTACCTCCCTTATCCGATTATTTCTTTAAATGCTGCTGCTATCTTTCCAGGGTGATCTGCTTTCGTGATGGCTGATCCAATAATGACAATATGAGGACGTGATTCTGATTCTATCATGTTCTCAATTGAATCTATCGTAATACCACCTGCCACAGCCCATTCCAGCGAAGGAACAAAGCTTACCTTATCCATGTTGTTTCTCCCTGCCATTTCTTGTTCGTCTTTGCTGATATGCTCACAAAAAATTGCCTCTTTATATTGAAACAGGGAAACCCTTTGCTCAATCGTTGTATTTAATAAATCAATCATTGCTTTCTTGCCATGTTTAGCTGCTGTATTTAAACATGCATCAATTGTATGAATGGACGATACTCCCATTACAGTCGCAATGTCACCGCCCGCGTTGAAGCAAAGATCAAATTCATATATCGCATTATCTATTGTTTTTATATCCCCGACAATTGTTTTATTAGGAAAGGCCTCTCGTATCTTTGATACAGCTTCCATACCAAACTCTTTGATTAATGATGTTCCGACTTCGATTAGATCAATTGATTTTTCTGCCTCTCGTGTAATCCGAATGGCTTCCTCAATTGATAAGCGATCCAAGGCAAGCTGAATTTCCACTATACCACTCCTCCAAACCCATTTAATAATTCGGTTGATCAAACAATGCGTTTCATTGACTATTCATAAGTCTTTTACATAGGGCAAACTGAAGGAAGCAAAAGACGAATTCCCTCAGCCTGCCATCTTCATGTATACCACAAACAGACAAAGTTTCGCTCACATGTTAGTCAGCTTTACGAGAAGCATTACGCTCTTCATCATAACTGATAACAATCTGAGGTATTTCTACTTCTTGAGTGACAAGCTCATCGGCTTTACATACGTAAAAATTCATACACACTTGATGCAATTGTGATACCTTGTTCAAGGTTTCTTGCTTCATGCAGCTGCTCAATCTCTCCCGGTACATATACGCGATCAACCCCTGGAGCTGGCGGAACTTGCTGAAGTTCTTCCATCATTCGGTCCATTTGCTCCAAAAACAGATCTATATCCGTAAAGAAGGAAGGATTAATGACACAGAAATAGTGGCCGAGCTTTCGTTTTTTATCAAGATCATCATACATTTTTCCAATGTGTGGACCGAATGCCGCACCTGCTAATAATCCTGAGAAAACATCAACAATTACAGATAAACCGTAACCTTTTGGACCTCCAAAAGTAGAGAGCGCAACGACTTTGTTTGGATCCGTAACAGAAGCGCCAGTTTCATCGACTCCCCACCCTTCTGGAATTTCCTTTCCTTCTTCACGTGCCTGAAGGATTTTACCCAGTGCTACATTGGATGTAGCCATGTCAAGGATCAATGGTTTCTTTGTTTTTGCAGGCACTCCATAAGCAATAGGATTGGTTCCAAGAAACGATGTCTTTCCTCCAAATGGAACAACGATTTTATCAGTGTGTGACATCGCCACCCCGATTAGCTTCGCATCTGCAGCTTTTTGAACAAAATAGCTTAAAGCTCCGCAATGGCTGCTATTCATAACCGTTACCATACCCACTCCATTGTTGCGGGCCATTTCGATCGCATGATCCATGGCAATATCCCCGATAACGTGTCCAAATCCATCATCCCCGTCAACAATCCCTGTTACAGGTCCGGTCGACTGAAAGGAAATTTGTGCATCCGGGTTAATTCCGCCAGCTTGTAAACGATTTACATAATGCTCTGTTCGCAATACACCATGGGAATTCACATTCCTAAGATCCGCATGGACCAAAACCTCCGCGACTTTCTCTGCGTGCCCCTCATTTAACCCTGCTTCTACTAGTTTCTTAATAACTAATTGTTTAGCTTCTTCTGCTTGTATTGTTACTGTCGTCATTCTAACATCCCCTTATTCTAAGTTTTATGCTGTTTTCGTAATGATTCTTCTATTTATCTTTCTGATAAGCTATCAGTAATTGCAGCATCTAACAGATTGGTCAAACCAACCACCTGAAATTCCCAATAAACTAACAAGTTTCTTACCTCTATCTTTCGAATTAGACCTATGATAAAAGGCATCCTATCTTTTTAAATAGATTGTTTGATAGTTGCTAAAACTAGGATATAGATGGAGAAAACGAAGAATTGTTCCCTTTTACTTTAAGCTAATTATTTTTCATCTATTAATTTAGTTAAAGTAATTACGTAATCTTTATTTATTAAAAGAACCTCTGTCTTTAAAACTAGATGCACAATTAATCCCTTCTAAACCCATCCTATAAAATGTAACATTTCACATTTTACATTTATATGTTATGTTTTTCTTAATAGTTAGTCAATTCTTTTATTAACATTTTTTCTCATATTCATAACAAATAAGAAATTGACGCCATTTAATATAGTCACCTATAATTTATTACTAGTGTTACATAAAATATTTGTTGGATTATCAAAGAGGAATGTTTGTATTTCTCAAAGAGATTTGTCAGTAACTCAGAAGATTTATTCGACCACAAGTCACCATAATATTCAAAATGTGCTGCAACGCTGCTGATCATTTATATAGAATGGTATATCTTAAACTATTAAAGTAACAGGAGGTTCTGCTGTGAATAATATAATTGAAACCTCTGCCCTAGCAACACAAGTATACAGGGTTCTTCGAGGAGAAATTATTAGTGGAGTATTTGCTCCTGGTGAAAAGCTCGATATTAATAAATTAGCAGAGAAGTTTGGAGTAAGCCGCTCTCCAGTCAAAGAGGCCATTAATCAATTAGTTCATGAAAGTTTAATTGAAATATTGCCGCGTAAAGGAACTTATATTACTCAACTGAGATATAAAGATTGTATGGAAGCGCTCGATGCTCGTTTCATGGTTGAAACGTGGGCTGCACGTATGATTATCTCTCATGTATCAGATGAGCAAATGGATACATGGAAACAACTACTTACCGAGATGGATTCATTATTAGAAATACAACCATTTCCTTTCGAGACCTACACTAAACTTGACATGAAGTTCCATCAGCTTTTAGTTCAATGGGCCTCGAATCAAAAGGTGCAAGATATCTATAATTCAATTAATCCCCAGGTCTCACTAGCTCGAGTCGTATATAGTACACTTTTTGAAAATAGTTCAAAGCGGCATAAAGACCATCATCATATGTATGAGGCGTTAAAAAACCGAGACCTCTCCGCTCTTATAAATGCCTTACAACAACATAATGATAGTTTAAAAGAAGATACTACATTGAACTGGAACGAACAATTACACGGCCCAATTGATGAACAAATTTAATATAAAACTTCATCTGGCTAGTATGAATTTCGATATAAAAGTGGAGAAAGCAAATTCGAATGAGAATTTGCTTTTTTATTTAGGGGCTTACAGCATGAAAACTCATTCAATATACGGGTTTTTTCTAAAATATACATTTTGCACAACAAAATGAATCGCTTTCAGCCTAAAAACCTTTTTGAACCACTTTTTATCATCTGCTATTTTGTAGATAACGACAGGTCATATTAACCTGTTCGACAGGTCAAAAGAAATCTTTCAAATATAAATGGAGGTAGACATGATGAAAAACCTAGTAAATGAGAAAAAGATGGTGATTTTATATCCAAGATTAGCGGCGAAAATCGGGTTAAACCAATCGATTATGCTACAGCATATCCATTATTGGCTAAAGGAAAGCAAGCATGATCGAGATGGACGACCGTGGGTGTACAATACATATCAAAGCTGGCAGGAGCAATTGCCCTTTTGGTCTATTGAAACGATTAAGCGAATTATTAGAAGCTTAGAGAAAAACGGGTACTTACTCTCTGCGAATTATAATCGACTCAAGATAGACAAAACGAAATGGTACACCATTAATTATGAAAAGGTTGCCGAACTCGAAGCAAGCGAGACCCCTTCGACAGGTCAAGATGATCCTTCCAACCATACACCTTGCCCTGCTGGGGGAGCTACATTTACCCAAGCAATATCAGAAAGTACTTCAAATAATCCTACAAAGAATACTTCAAAAAAAGAAATCCATCATCATCCACTCACCGAAGAACCTGCTGCCTTAACAAGGACTACTGACACATCTAAAACAGATGAGATTGACTCTATCATTCGTGACGTATTTCCTTATGGATTAAAACAAGATCGGAAGAAAAGTATTCATACCATTTATCAAGCTTATTGTGAAGAACTCTCTTTACCTGCCTATAAACGCGTTTTAAAAAACATAAGTGAACATGCCGCTCAAATTACACGATTTGAAAAGTACTTAGAACAAGCGGTGAAAAACGAATTATCTCCTGCATCAACGACTACAAAAGAATCTCCTTTGCCTAAAAAGACAGCAAGTAAAGAAATCGTACCGCATTGGCTGAGGGAAGACTATGTTGATCCCTATCAAGACCTCTCTCCTGTTCCAGAGAAAGATCGGGATGCTAGGTACTTTGAATTGATGGAGATGATTAATTCATCGAGCGGAAAAAAATCTAATTGTTCTTAGAAGTTTAGTGAGCGAAACATTTATAATATGCATCCATTTAGTAAATAAATTATTACTATTTTATTTAAAAAACATTGATTCAACTTTTAATTAGCAATAAAATAATTACTAATTAAAAGGAGGTCTGTTAATGAACGCAGAAATTGCTAAAGAGTATATCGCTTTAATACCCAATCTGTTTAGTAGTTTTAGTGAATTAAACAAAGACTCAGTAGAGTTAACACATATGCAGAATCATGTCATTGAGTTTATGTATATGCAACAAAGGGCTTTGAACCTTAAAGAAATCAGCACTGGTTTAAATATAGCCAAGCAACAACTAACGAATATCATTAGTGATTTAGAAGCTGGCGGCTATGTAGTGAAGATGCCTGACACGAAGGATAAACGGGCAGTTTTAGTGTCGTTAACACCTGCAGGCAAGGAAATTGAGGAGAAAAAATGGACTGAGCTTTATCAAAGATTTAGCAAAAACCTGGCTAAATTAAGCGATGAAGAGAAACTAGATCTAAACTTTGCTCTTCATAAGGTAAATATATTGTTAAAGAAAATGGAGGATTAAAGAATGAATCAACGTGAACGAGTCTCTATCATCAGTTTAGGCGTGATTATTGGTGTAGTATTAGGCTTAATCTTTAAAGATATGTACAAATGCTTGGTTACTGGTATCCTAGTATCTTCGGCAATCACAATCATGTTAGACCGACAAGCAAAAAAGACCACTCATAGATAAGCCTAATGCGAACAGTGCCTGTCACTGTTCGCTATTAACTTAATTCATCCCTAAACAAATCAATATACAAATTCCCTTTAGTCCCTACGACCGCATACGAAATGTCAGAAACAGCAAGATTTCTTTTTTTAAGCTCCGCCATTAACCATTCTTCATCGTAGGTGTTTTTTAATAAGTTCTCATATAAGATTTTCCCATTATAGACGAGCTCTACCGGTATGGTTTCTGCTGAGGGAGATACATTTAAATCCTGCTTGGTTGTATGTTGGTACTGAGGTTTTTTTAATACAGAGAGTGCGCCACTTGTCTCTAAAATGGCGCACTCTACCTCTTCTATGTTGAAGATATCTTTAGCCCGCAAAGCCTGTTTCAAAGAATCAATTGAATACCCCATTCGTTTCATTGATTGTTCGAGAATTTGTCCTTTTTCAATTAAAGTAGTAGGTTTTCCTGCAATCCATTTCCGGAATCGCGCATTTCGAACCGCAACAAAATTCAGTATAAACACGATAATCCCCATAATCATGAATGCGACGATAAAATACGGGAATTCAATTCTAATATTGAAGGCGAGATTTCCTGCAATGGTCCCCATCGTGATTGAGGCGATATAAAGGTGATAAGACCTTTGAGTAATCGTCTGTTTACCGAGCAAATGAACAAATATCCATAACAAAATAAAGGCGGTAAAGGTTCGAAAGATGATTTCAACGGATAGCTGCATCGCTTACTTCCCCCTTACAACAATCCAGACAGTTCGTTTGTGATAGTATGTTCTTGTGGAGAGCTCTTTATTCCGCCAGAAAAATAGCGAACAGTGCCGGGCACTATTCGCTATTCTTTGTAAATTTTTTTATAAAAAAGTCTTGAAACAAATGTCATTGGTAAGTATCGAAAGCAATTAACTAAAAATCGGTTAATATTCACTTTTAAGATACCCATTTTCACCCAAATTATATCGATAATAATATGGCTTAATGGCAGGAGCATTCTATAAAACAACCCAGCCTTTGAAGACGTAATAAGAGCAATAAAGGAGAGTATCAAACTGTATAAAGGTACTATTTTAAAATGTTCAGTCCACGTATGGAAATATCCACGCCCAAATCGAATATAACGTTTCACTGCAAAAATATACGCTAAAGTACTACAAACTATTTCAATAGCCAAGTAATGGGCAATGACCATTGCCCATCTTTTTTGAGTTGAAAGCGCCTTGTAAAACACATCACTAATATTAAAATATACATTTAATAAGACTAAAGTATATATAGGCCTCCACCAATATACTTTATAAATATTTAGTCGTAAAAATAAGTGCTCAATACAATAATAAAAAAGGCTGAAACCGACTTTCCAACTCCAGTTTTTGTTCAGTAAAGTTAGAAAAGTAGATGCAATTGGTACATAAATCGCTTGAGAGAAGATTGCTCCTAAGATTGAATCAAAAGCACTCTTTTTCATAATTGACGGTTTGTATCTATAACCGTGAAATAAGTTGAGAACGACATACTCAAATAAATAAGCAAACCCCATATTTGATAATAGTAAAGTCCACGTATCCTTTTTTTTACGCTTTAACACTAGCAAAAACATACCTAAGTGAATAACTGCTAACAACCAAAAAGGAAGTGAGTCCTTATTGAAACGCTTTTTCTTTTTTCCCATTCTTTACACCGTTTTACTTTTTGACATTTATTTTTATTATTGTTCATTTGAAGGAAAATATTTATGAGTTAGATCTGATGAGTTTTAAATGTCTAATCACCTGTAATGACAATAGACTAGATATCGATTTCCTGAAATCGAACTTTCGTTATGGTGTATGACGACAGGTTGAATTTTATAAGCCATGTAACTTCGTGGCAGCATCGAAAGTTTCGCTAAATGTTTAAAAGATGGTCTCATAACTAAATTTGTCAAATAGGCTGATTGCTTACTCCCTGGCCTTCTCGCTTTATTTAGCGCTTGAATCATTTGTTCCGCAGTCCCTATTCCTACTCCATGTGCAAAATATGCACCATCTTCGAGAACAACCGCATTTTCTCCTCTCCACCAAGGGGTTTCTGGATGAAATTCCGGATTATTAAAATAAACAACATCTCCAGGTATGAAATAACTCGTGTTAAGGGGGTGTATTCCGAGTTCAGGATCGGCATGCCAGCTGTATAAATAAAGATCTTTGAATACCCGATTAAATACATACTCACCCAGACTATTTAACACCGCATGGTAATAGATAATGACTTGTGCTGTAGCACATTCAAACGCATATAGCGAGCTGTTGATGTAAATATCTTGAATCGCATCAGATGGCCTTACACCAGGCTTCAGTTGGAATCCGCCGGCATTTGTCAAATACCAGTATTCGGGATTACAACGAGAATGGGAAAAGGGTTGGAACTGAGCATAACCTTGATTCATAGCTCTTGCACTTACTATGATGTTTTTGCGTAATTTCAGTTCAAACGATAACTCACCGAGAGACTGATACGAATAAACGACCGGATGTTCATGCATTTGTTGAACAATTAACCTTTCAGTACTGCCAAACGGCCACATGTTACTTGGTTGAAAATTCATCTCCGCTATGTGTATCATACGATCCCTCATTTCAACCTTAAGTATCATTCTTATTATTTAGTGTATTGGGGATTTGTTTTAATGTGTATCGCCTATAATCTAAATTTCCGATAATCTCTATATAACTTCAAAAGCATTTAAAGTGTGGTTGCTCACTACAAACTTTCCTCTAAGCTACTAACAAAATGGTATGATAATAATGTCATTAACACTATACAGGAGGACTCCATGAAAAAAACTGTCAAAGTAGTAGCTGCTATTATTGAAAATAATGAAAATGAAATTCTTTGTGCGTTAAGATCGCCTAATATGAGCCTTCCTAACATGTGGGAATTTCCAGGAGGAAAAGTCGAGCAAGGAGAAGACCTTCATTCTGCTATCGAAAGAGAAATAGCCGAAGAACTAGGATGCACTATTAAAGCGAATGATGTATTTAATGAAAATACACACGAATATGATACATTCATCATTACGTTAATTTGCATGAAATGTACAATTGTAGAAGGCACACCTATTCCAAAAGAGCATTCCAAATTGATTTGGTTGAAACGTGAAAACTTAAGTTCACTTAAGTGGGCTCCTGCGGATGTTCCGGCGGTCGAGGAATTAATAATAAAAAAATAGTCCTCTCTTCTGAGAAGACTATTTTTTGTTTAAACTTTGATTGTAAATTCTTTATACAAGTTTGCAGGTACTTCATGTTCCAACTCTATTTTTACTGTAATGGGCTTTTCTCCTTCAAATGACACGGTATTCCCTTTGCCGATATAAATGTAAGGCTCCGTTTTCCCATCAATTTGTTTATACTTTCTGATAAACAAATGTAAATTAATATTTCGATCTTTATTATATATAATATTCTTCCCTCGTTCAGAACTTTGTGCTGTACTGTTTGGGCTTTGCCATTGAAAGAATCGCTCATTAATGAATTCATCTTGATAATTAATGCTTTCTTTGATATCTGCTTCCTTATGCAAATCAATAAATAAGAAATAGTCATTTTCGTTCGACAATAAACCTGATCCCCTAAAGGAGCTATGACTTTTTCGATAATTAGATAATAAAGCAGCATCTGCCATTTGATATTGCTCATACAATTTAAAATGTGGTAAACCATAGTCTTTTTCTTTAAATTCTTTTTTATAACGTGAAATGCCGTAATTTAATAAGTCTTCGATATACATTCTGCACTCTTCATTCTCAAGTACATTTATGAGTGCTTGTGTCTTCTCTAACTTCCCACCACTATAGGTGAATAATTTGAGATTACGTTTCAGCTGACCGCTATCATAATAATCTTGATTTAAACATTCAAAAGCATGTACCACACTATCTTCTTGAACGTCTTGAACAATCTTCAAAATTTCGCTTCTAGCCGTTGTGAGAGAAATTTCCTGATGTTCTAATAAATATTTAGCAATAACAAATTCATAAACCCGTTTAATTGGTAACTTACTTGATAGTTCTTTCAGTGCTCCTTCAAATAACTCATTTTCAAGTAATTTTTTCAAGGCATCCTCTTTCTCTACTGAAGCAACAAATTCCAAATAAGTTTTCTTTAAATCAATATATTTAATAGGGTCAGGAGCTCCATCATACTTCATATAATCCATTAAAAAGTAAGGTATTTTTCCCGAGTTCAGTTTCTTAAATTCAAAGTACTCTTCCTTCAAATATTTCAATGATTTAAAGTTTTCTTTATCAATTTGCTCCAAAATTCTTTCCTGAGCAATCTTATCCATTTGAATATGTGTACTTCCAGGAATATTCGCAAATTTAGTAGCAATAGCAACTTTCAAGCTTTCTTTATCGTAGTATCTACTTCCATTTAGTGCGATAGCAATCAAAAACGTCTTATTATGGTTGCCAATAAAATCAAGCACTGTTAAAAAAGTCTTACTATCATGTTTTCTAAGTCCTCGTCCTAATTGTTGAATAAATACAATCGGAGAATTTGTTGGTCTTAGCATTAACACTGTATTTACAGAAGGAATATCTACACCTTCATTAAAAATATCGACCGTAAAAATACATTGTAGTTCATCCTGATCATCTTCTAATTTATTTACATAATAGGCACGTTGATCTACTGTATCTCCACCAAATAAGCATACACTTTTATATCCTCGGTTATTAAATTCTTCAGCCATATATTTAGCATGTTCTATAGAAGCACAGAAGCCTAAAGCTTTTCTCTTCTTCCCATCATGACCATAAAAATTCATTTGGCTAATAATATAATCTACGCGCTCATTGACTTTTAATCTCTTCGTAATTTCAGCTACATCATCTATATTAACATCACTTAAATCAACACCTTCAATGTCCGTGATTCCAAAATAATGAAAGGGTATGACTAAATCATCCTCTAAGGCATCATGTAAACGAACCTCTAGTGCCACATTATTATCAAATAAGTCAAAGACATTAGAATGATCACTACGCTCAGGAGTCGCAGTCATTCCCAAAGTGAACTTAGGTTTAAAATAGTCTAAAACAGATTGATAGCTTGGACTTGTTGCATGATGAGCCTCATCAATAATTAAATAATCAAATTCATCTTGCTTAAATTCAAGATAGCACTTAGATATGGTTTGAATCGTCCCAAATATATAATCGGCATGACCTTGCTTATGATTGCCAGTAAGCAAACCGAATGTCAGCCCTCTATTTGTAATTAATTTCTCAAAGGTCTCTTTGGCTTTTTTTAATATTTCTTCCCTATGTACAATAAATAGGATTCTTTTTGGATTGTAGCTTTTTACATCGAAGGCTGACATATACGTTTTACCTGTACCGGTCGCTGCTACAACTAATGCTTTCTTTTCACCAAATGAGCGAATTCGATCTAAATTTTCTACAGCTTGTTTTTGCATCCTATTCGGAACGATATATTCTGCATTTTCATAAATCATCTGTTTCTTCGGTTGAAAAGCAGATAAACTTTGTATAAATTCTTCATATCTTCGAATAAACTCATCATCCGCTTCTACGCTACTATTCCAAAGGTAATCGTACTCCTTTAAAACATCTTGAATAAACAATGCGTCGTCCTTTGTGATCAGCTCTACATTCCATTCAATATTACTCTTAAGAGCACTTTGTGTAATATTAGACGAACCAATAATGACCTTATAATAATCTTTAAATTCAAATATATAAGCTTTCGTATGAAATCCAATCTCTTTATCTGTAACAAATACCTTTAAATCAATATTATTAAATTTCTTAATTTTCTTAAGCGCTTTACCTTCAGTGAAATTGAGATACGTAGAAGTAATGATTTGCCCTTTTACCCCTTTTTTCTCTGCTCCCTTAAATGCATCTAATAATAGTTGAAGTCCACTAAAATTGATAAAAGCTACACTAAAATAAAATTGCTCACACTCATCAATCGCTTTTGTAAGCTCATTTAATAAATTTCCTTTTTGAGAATTAACAATTAGTTTTTTTGTAACGTTCATTATGTACTCCTAAATTAAAGTTTATTTAACTTTTACCATTATTTTCACCTTCAGTTAAAATACATATGCAATCGTCTCACTGAAGTCAACTACTCACCTAACATTCGTACAATGTATAATTACAAAAGGAAATTAATTCTTTAAAATATGTACAAATGCATTGCTTCTTACTTTCTTGTCATGTAGTTCTAGCAATTCACCTAATTTATCCAGCAGTATAGAACTTCTCTCTGATTCTAATGATAATTTGATAAACCACTGTTTAAGGACTTTCTCCGTATCTACGCCCGTTTTATTCTGTCCTCTTGCATATCTCGAAGTGTTCATAGCCTTATATCCTATATACTTACTTGGCCCAAATGCATCTAAAGAGGGAATGTAATACCAATGCTTAAATTGAGTAAGCTGAGTAACAATATCCGTATTTTCTTCAAGATCCATATTAAATTGTTTCACATTTTCTATAACTTCTTCTAGATTTACAACTAATTCATCCATAGAATTCACCTTCTCTCCTATTCTTAGAAACTGCTTTTCCATACTAAAGACCTATTATCTAATTTTATTATATGACAATGGGACATTTTGTCGAAATACGTCATTTCCCTGCAAAGTTTATATCCATATCTCTTCAAAAAAGCTCCATAATATCATAATTATTAATAAAAAGGAGCATGAAGAAAGTTTCCTTCTACAAGACCTATTTTGGTAAAACAAAAATCCCTCCCCCCTCAAGAATGAAGGGTTTTTTTCTAACCTTTTAAATATTCTTCGCCTTACGTTCAAAATGATAATGTAATCGATATTCACAAACTTCCTTCGTCATATCAAACAAGGCTTCTTCATCTTCAGAATCTATGTCAAATTCTAGTTTAAGGATACCATTATCAAAAGATAGTAAACCTTTCGAACTGCCGCTCCATTTCGTCATTGGCATAGTAGCTATCAGCTTACTGACACCCTTTTCATCATATTCCCATAATTTCTTCGATGCCTTATCTGAAAAATCAATTCGTTTTCGATATTCTGTTTCCGTTAAATACTGATAAAAATAAGGAGCAACTTCTGTTGGTGTAACTGGTTTATACCAATCAGATTTTCCTTTTTGAAGCATAGCTAATAAGACCACCATTTTATAGCTTTTGGCCATTCCCGTTTTTTCAGTTTCTTCTATCCATGGTTTATATCTATTGAAGACATCCTTCTCAAATGGTGTAAGTTCATCTATCCGCTCCAAAAATCCAAAGTATGAAGAAAACTCTTGACGATACTGAACAGATTCTACAGCACCTTTTAAATGTAACTCTAAATAAGACGGTCTTCTTCCTAACTCTTGTTTTAATGAAAAATAAGCTGATGCAAGATACTCTTTCCGTGGCTGTTTCTTCTTCATCATCTCTTCTAATAAATTGATAGCTTGAATATCAAGATTTATCTCACACAATTCAGGTACCACAGGTTCGATTTTTCCTTTCTTCTTACTAGGCTTTGTATCGAATAGACTCATTTTAATATCTGCATTTCGATAGTTTCCAATCAAATCTATAATGACACAATGCTGCTTCCCTTCATGTAATCGTAACCCCCGACCGATTTGCTGAGTGAAGACGGTAAGCGACTCTGTAGGTCTCACAAATAGTAAAGTATCAACCGCTGGAATATCTACTCCTTCATTAAAGAGATCCACCGTAAAAATAACGTCTAGTTCTCCTTTTTCAAGTTGATCTATCGCCGCCTTCCTTCCAACACCTATTTGTTTTGTATGTAAACTAACCGTTTTATAGCCTTTACGATTAAAATAATTCGAAAGAAAATCTGCCTGTCTAATAGAAGAACAAAATCCAATCGTTCGTGTTTGCTTTTTATCTATCCATACTTGCAGGATTCTCTCTGCATGATCATCTCTCAATTGAATTTGTAATAACTCTTCTTCATCATATCGATTCCCTAGCCAAGTAATTTGACTATAATCATTTTCATCATAAACACCAAAGTATTTAAAAGGGGATAACCATTTTCGCGAAATAGCCTCCAGGAAGTCCATTCTAAAAGCGACGTTTCCATCACAAATAGCATAAACATCTTTATTATCATTTCGATCTGGTGTTGCCGTAATACCCAATAAAAACCTCGGATCAAAGTAATCTAATACTCTCTGATATGAATTAGCAGCTGCATGATGAAATTCATCAATAATAATAAGATCAAACTCTTTAGAATCAAATGTCTCCAAGTGCTTCTTCATACTAAGCGTATAAATAGAAGCAAAAATCGCATCACCATTATTTTCTTTCACATTGCCGTTAAAAATGCTAAACGTTCTATCAGGCATAATGATTTGAAAGGATTTTTTTGCTTGTTGTAATATTTCTTCACGATGTGCAATAAACAAAATTCGATCAAAATTTTGTGCAAAGAAACCAGCAAGATAAGTTTTTCCTAAGCCAGTTGCCATCACTACTAAAGCTTTATGATAATCTTCTTCTAATGTTTTGTTCAATTCCTCCAACGCTTCTAATTGAGCAAATCTCGGTTTAATCACGCCATTATATGAAGCCTTCGAATCATGGATGATTTCTGAATTTGGGACATACTCATTTTCACTTGGAAGCATTAAGTCTAACTCTTCTGCCTTTGTCCAAGTTTGCGCAAGATTAGGTGTCTTTCTATGAAACTGTTCATAACGCTGTTGATACAGTTTTAATGTTTCTCTATTTAACGGAACCGTTTGTGAAGCATAAAATGTATTCGTAAATTGATTCATCGCTTCCTTAAACACTTCTTTTTCATTACTCACTGCAATATTCCACTCGACACCATTCATTAATGCTGATTTTGAAAGATTAGAAGAGCCAACAAATAGGCACTCCTTTTCATCGCCTTCAAATAAATAAGCCTTTGGGTGAAAGGAAGTTCCATTACTTTTCCATAAACGAATTTCAATTGTGTCATCAATACTTAAAAGCAAGTCTAGTGCTTCCGGTTGTGTAATAAATAAATAATCGCCCGTGCAAATTTTTATTTCTACACCACGCTCTGCAGCCTCTTTTAAAGCTTTATGTAAATAACGAACCCCCGATTTCATGATAAAAGAAGTTAAAATATTAATAGAAGTTGCAGTTTCAATATGCTCTAATATATGCTTTCCAAGCTGACGAGTAATTAACTGAACATCCTTCATTCTTAATCTTCAACCTGTATTAGAAAGATTTTCTCCCTAAAGCCACCGCGCTTTGCTGCTTTCTCTTGACGTACTCTTTCCACTTCTTCAATTGATGAGCCATGACATTCCGCTAAAGCATGCATAATTTCTAATAAATCTGCTAGTTCCTCAATAGCATCACTATTATTAGCCGCCTCCATATACTCTTGCAGCTCTTCAAAACTCTTCTTTTTTAATTCGGTTATGTATTCTTCTTCATTTAAAATACGCGTTGAAAACTTTTTACTTGCCGATTCAATAATCTCAGGAATTCGATCTCGGACTAGTTTATTGTGGATTGGCATGATAGATCCTCCTTGGTAAATGAAAAATTGTAGTTGATTTTATACTATCAAACACAATAGAAATATGGATAATATAAAGAGTTTAAATTCCAAAAAATCAGCCACCTATAAAGCGAATAGCGTTAGACACTGTTTGCTTTATAGGCAACTACATGATTATAAAATTTATAATTTTTCATAAAAACGGCGAATTTTATTAGCCATTAGTTGTCTTCTTTCTTGTAAAAATGCGTTGTAATTCGAATACTCGAGGGTAAATAAAGACTCTGGAATACAGTTCATTTCCATGTTATATTTTAATTCATTCAGATCTTTAATTTCTCCGATTACTCCTTCTTTATTTTCACACTGTTGTTTTACTTGAGCCATATAAACAGACGGTGCCTTGTCCTTTATAGCAAGATTAACAATCTGTTCAGTGTACACATAATTTGCAATTTGATTATATATTCCCCGATTATTGATCCCGTTTTTTTGTAAGTATTTTTTAGGGAAGATATGATGAACATCACCTCGTTCTTCTATAAGGTGGCTAACTTTAATGGATTTTGACAGAAAGGCATCATCTTTATCATAAACTTGAGCCATTATAAACAAATTGAAATATGGACTGCTCTTCACAGAAGTATTTAAATTGGTCACCAAAATATTATTCCAATACGCATCAGAAAGTTCTCCAGCCTCAATACTTTTAAGATATTCATCAGGAGTGATTGCATTATTAAATCGACGAATGTCAAATTCAAACATGGTTTCAGGAGATGCTGAATAGCGTTCCGTTAACACAGATAGAACGAGCCATTTACGAACAATTCGATTAATTTCACTTCCATCTATTTCTTTTTCTCTTAATAACAGAAAAAGTGTATAGGCGAAATTCAAGGCATTTTTAGAACGGATAAGTTGTGGTGTAATAATACCTGCTGATTTTACAATCATCACAAACCTTTTAAAATTTGTTTCATTTATAAAGGCCAAAACGCCATCATTTAAAGACTTAAACGAAGAAGTAATGATCTCCTCTTTATATTCACGTGTCTCAAAATCACGCCCTGATAATAAACTAACTAGATTAGACAGTTTCCCTCTGAGAAACTTAAAGGTAAATGCTACTCTTATTAAATCAGAGTAGCTTGGCTCATAAATAGAAGAATGATAATTCTTTACCCATTTTATTTTTTGAAAATGATCCGTTGAAGCAAAAGATGTATCGTTATTTTCAATATTGGAATAATCAGAAGGATTTTTCATCAAGTGACAAAAATAATCAATTGTCTTACGAATGACTGGACCATCGTAAGTTTCATTAACAGTAATTTTAGACATAGCAAAGTCAGCTTGACTCAAAACAACACCTGCTGAATTGATACGAATGAAAATTTCCGTTACAGTTTCAATATCTAATTCGTGTGAAAGTTCAATCATCCCGATACTGCTATACTTAATTTGCATTAACTTTTGTAAAACACGATTCATTTCATTTTGATCTATTTCAAAATTTTTTTCGCAATATTCATTAATATAACTAAATGAATTAAAATCTATGGAAAATACTTCTGCAATATCCGGAATCCATTTTGGATTTTTTAAAATCGCAGGGTTTGTAACCTCAAATTTCTCTTCTATGGGGTTAAAAGCAATACGAATTCTTTTTTTCTTATAATTGGAATCAACCACTTCTTGACCAGTTATAGCTGCTGTTACAGCTGTAATACGCTGCTGACCATCAATTAAAATCTTTTTGCCCATAGAAATGGAGCCGTCCTTAAGCTTCGTATCTGGGTTCTGCCAAGTAATAATGTAACCCACTGGATAGTTCTTATAAAGAGAATCCATTAAATCTCTAACCTTCGTGGCATCCCAAACAAACGGTCGCTGTATTTCCGGTATAGCAATCATTTTATTTTTTATCCAGCTAATAATAGATTCAACTGTACTATTATTTACAATATAATTCGACAAACCACTCACCCTTTTTATGAAGAATTTTACTTTTTATTATGCCTTTATTTTAAGTAAAGAATCATAACGGCACGAGAACTTACAGTAAGGAAATATTAATCATTTATAATTCAAAACAAAAAAGTGCATTTCCAAGTAAAATCACTCGAAAATACACTCTTCACCTTCTTCTACAAATCAATCGAAACTAACTTACCATTTGAAAAATATAAATACTGTGCATCATATTCACCATAGTAGTAAATCCACTGTTCCCATATGCCCCAGCTATCAATCGTGATATTTTTATCGTCTGGTGCTCCCCATTGTGTGTTTAACACCTTCTTTCTTCGTCATACCAATTTCAACATATTTGGTTGTGTACACTCTTGTAGAATCAGTATCTAATACCATTCACTATAATCTCGCTTCTTATATACTTCAACCCCATCATAATTCCCACCTCATTAACCAAATATATAGTTCCAATATAATCAAATTTTTCTCTCCATAGGGGTACTCCTGTATCAAAAAAGGAAGACAAGACATTTACTTACTAATTGCGGGAAAAAAGAAGTTGGAACAAAGGAGTTAGAAAGATGGGAGAACCCCACCCTTAACGAACGAACCGTTTACAAGTTAGACAAGTGATCTCGTTATCCGGTTTAAACGCTATTTGTTTTAGATCATATCTTGTGAAAGTAACATACACGTGATATTTTTCTCCACATTCACTTTTAATAATATAGTAGGAAAAAACATGTACATCCCCTCTTTTAATAGGCTTTTCTTCTACGATGTCATCAAAATTGCAGCATAAAAAACTTTAAAGGAGCGAATTAACAGAAACCATATATTTTCTTAATAAGCAAATAATATTCCTCTTTATCATGGGTGTGAGAAAGTCATCTTGCACTTTTCTATAGAGATTAAGCAACTGCGTTGTTTTTTATCTAAAATTGACTATTCTTGCCGAAAACATTGACTTCATAACCTCTAGATTATAATATTGATTATTAATCCAATGTAAATTTTAGGTAAAATTTACATTAAACCATTGACAAAAGAGGGGGTATATATTATGACAGTGAACGAATATTGTGGCAGCATGGAATCCTCCATTCTGGATTTTATCTTTTCCCTAACAGATGACATTATTGAGAAAATTCAATACAGAAAGTTATTTTACCAAGAACAAATTGCACGCTATGTACAAAAACAAATCGATTTCTTCTTCAACGGCTATAATTTAAAAACGGCTCTTTTATACAGCTATAAGCACGAGGCTTATAACACGATTATGTTTAAATTAAAAAATCATTTAAAGGAGCATAATATCCTCCAATGTATCTAAATAAGAGAATTATATAAGAAGAGAACTTTCCTTTCTACTCATCAAAAGTAAAAAGAAAAGTTCTCTTTCGTATTTTATCCCGCTTTTCTACATGCGATCTCCCCGTCGTCATTAGAAAAACAACAATATTCTTTTGTCTAAACTTTCACTGCTAAAACCTTTTCTTCCACCTCATCTGCAGGAAGCGGCGGACTCAAATAATAGCCTTGTACCCTTTCCAAGCCAAGAGAACGAATGGTAGTAAATTGTTGTTCATCTTCAACCCCTTCAGCTACTACTTTTAGACCTATGCTGTGGGCAATGTTCGTGATGGATTTGACAATTTCCTTTTTCATTCTATTATTAATGTCATCGATAAAGGATTTATCAATCTTAACAGATGTGATTGGAAGCATACTTAAATAACTAAGCGAAGAGTATCCTGTTCCAAAATCATCTAACGCTATATGTACCCCAAAATCCCGTAACTGCTTTAGTTTATGAAGCGTATCTGCCAAGTTTATGATGGCCATACTTTCCGTAATTTCTAAAATTAAATGTTTAGGGTCAAGTTGGTGATGACGCAGCGCTGTTTTAATCGTTTCTACAATATTTTCGTTCATAAGCTGTCGATTAGATAAATTAACGGAAATCGAAAGATCAAACCCTTGATCTCGCCACATGCTAGTTTGCTTACACGCTTCATTTAAAACCCATTCACCGATAGGTAAAATTAAACCAGTTTCCTCAGCTAAAGGAATAAAATCCGCAGGGGAAATAAATCCTTTTTCCGGATGCTCCCAGCGAATTAATGCTTCCGTTGATACGATTCGATTGGTTCTCAAATCTAACAGTGGTTGATAATATATTTGGAATTGTTGTTCTTCGATTGCTTTTCTTAATTGATTTTCTAATACTAACTTTTTTAAAATTTCTTCATTCATTTCTCTATTGAAAAATTGATAATTATTTTTCCCTTTTTCCTTTGCTTTGTACATCGCCAGATCCGCGTACTTAATTAATGTCTCCGCATCCGTTCCATCCGACGGAAAACAACTGATTCCTACACTCGGAGTACAGTGAATTTCATTTCCCTCTAATATAAAAGAGGAAGATAGAGACTGGGTGATTCGCTTCATTATTTTTCCCATTTCAACACAGGAAATATCTCGAAGTAATAAGATAAATTCATCGCCGCCTTGTCTAGAGACGATATCTCCTTCTCTAACGCTGCTTACGATTCTTTTAGAAACTTGTTGAAGGAGAAGATCACCAACTCCATGTCCATATGTATCATTGATTACTTTAAATCGATCAAGATCCATAAATACTATGGCTAACCGATACTGGTTTTTCTTCGCTTCGCTAATAGCTTTCTCTATTAGGATATTAAAATAATTGCGATTAACTAAACCAGTCAGCGTATCATAATGAGCTAAATGAAGAATTTCTTTGTTTGCTTTCTCCAATTCAGCAGGACTTGGTATTGTTAGTAGTTTGGGAATGATTCTCCAAAGTAATATAGCTGTTAATATTGATACTGCAGCAGTTAATGCGTTTAGTATATTATCTACTATATAGAAAGCTTTAGGTGGATTCAGGTACTTGATAACATGCATCAAGTGCCCGGTTCCACATAGCATAATAAACAATATGAAAAAACTAAACATCCATCTAAACTCAAAATTTCGCCTTTTCTTCATGAAAACTATCATAGTTATAGGTATCGAGAAATAAGCGAGACTCGTTAACATGCCCGCAATCGCGTCTACTGAGAAAATCTCTTTCATATATGTATGCACTGATAACATTGTCAAGCTACTTAATAGTTGAACCATCTACTAGACTCTCCTCTATGGTGCTTCACGTTTTATCTTAAACTCAAAATGATGAATCTTAACTTACTGTGCCATCCTTTAAATGAATAAATCCAAACCTAATGCAATCTATTTTCTAGAATTGCATTGACCCATTATATATTACAATATCTTTTGTTGTACACCGCAAATTAATTATGAGTTTAATCCTATAATAAGGTAAATAGTCCTATAAACTCAAATCAAATTACCTATAAATACAATATTAACTATATAAAATAACTAACATTTAAAGATAACAAACTAAAAGAATGCACATCTCTAATTTAAACAAACAAATACATATGTCAGATGAGCTTCCTTTTAACACACCAAAAAAAGGATTGAGGTCAAAATCACTCAATCCTTTTTTGGTTGCTGTCGCCTAAGAGTAAGCGTCCAATCATTTCTTCTTTACTGTTTGATTCTTTTCGAACGATGTTTATCTTTTAATTAAAGAAGAGATAAGTATTTCACCTCAACCTCTACTCTGTATCAGTTACCATTCTCTATTCGGATACATTTGGTGCCACTGTTGCCAAGTACCGTGAGGGTGTTGTTGATGCCACTGCTGCCAAGGTACGTAAGGATGATGGTGCTGAGGTTGTTGATATTGCTGATGCCATTGTTGCCAAGTACCATGAGGATGGTGCTGATGCCATTGCTGCCAAGGTACGTAAGGATGATGATGCTGAGGTTGTTGGTGTTGTTGATATTGTTGATGGTGTTGATGTGATTGGTGTTGTTGATGATGTTGAGGTTGTTGATGGTGTTGATTCCATTGTTGCCAAGTACCGTGAGGGTTCTGCTGATGCCACTGTTCCCAAGGTACAGATGTAGAAGGCGATTGACCAGGTTGCATTAAGTTCACCTCTTCTTCCTATTTATTCTTTACAGCTTATGAAAATTAGTTTTTAAAGAGCTTATCCATAGTAAATACGGGCTTATACTAGTTAATTTTGCTGAATCAAAATCTATAATTAGGTAAAGGTCTATACCTCTAAAGTTTGAATACATACATTGCTTTATATGGTTTGAGTTTTTAGGAGGATGGATTATTCTTTTTCAATTCAGCTAATTGGTGGAATTGCCCTCCCTTCCAACCTGAATTACCAATAAAGATGAGGAGATGTATTTTACACGGAAAGTTCCGGAATGAATCCATCTGATCTTTGTGAAGAATTCGCGGAGATTCTCGATTCAACCGCTAGTGTTGTTAATGGTGTTTGTTTAGCGACTCGTTCAAGAACGAATATTCATCCAGTAGTATTAGGCAGAAAAGCCGAATCCTTTATGTTCATTCCACAAGCTTTTTCATTTGAAAACATAGATAGAGATGGAAGGGCCTTATGTTTAGGCGAGACCGTCCTATTAGAAGAAGAAATTAATCCGTTCCTGGTCAGCTTCGAAAGCATGGAATTATTGTGACTGCTTTGCATAATCACTGGCTGTTTGTTGAACTACCCCCACCTACTCCACTACGTTTCGT
>NZ_QWVS01000032.1 GCF_003570725.1 Peribacillus asahii | reverse complement strand
AATAGCCGATAAAGCAATTAACCATCTGTTTTTCATTATAGTTCCCCCTTGTTCCCATGTATCATTTTCTATTTCCCCCAAAATAGAAAATATAGAAAATACTGAAAATTATGAACGACTCCTATTTTCCCCAAAATAGAAAGATTCCTAAATCCAATGATTCCTATTTCCCCCAAAATAGAAAAACTCTTGAATTCGTTTCAATATTTCCTTGAAATAAAACATAACATCTTTCCCATAAAAAAATCAACAAAAAACTTTACCAGTATCATTACTTTTTTTGAATTAATTCAAAAAAAAGTTGCTTATACCACCCAAACTATTTTTTCACAATATTTTGAATAAATCATCGAACAATGAAAAAGAGAAATTTCCTCCACATTTCTAAAAACAAGTTTACAGCGTTTCATATCAAAAACTAGTCTGTCTTATTACATATAAACCCCTACCAAACACGCACACTAATCATGATAACTCTGCATTTCCTTCTATATCATCTAATACACCAAAGCGATTCAACAAAGTTTTGGATATAGAAAATCTCTTTACTGCTTGTTTGAGTAAATTTGAACAAACAGCTATTCCTTTACTCATTACATATTTTCTGAAAAGAAAATGAAATTATACACTTTGTTATATATCAGTATAATAATCATCACAACAAGGTAAGGTACTAAATGTTCAAATAACGATTTCATCCAACTTCCCTTGTCAAATTAATCACTGTAGTAGTACAAAAAACAGTCCTATATTTCACGACTTCTATAATCAATAATAACCAGTGATACTTAAAATTATATCAGAAAATTATGTAATTTTTAAAAAATATTACAAAAAAGTTCTGTTTATCATTTCAATAGACAATTCATTCATATAAAGAAGAAACAAAACCATTGATATAACAGGAATTTTATCCCTTTATATTAAAATTCCCCGCATTCTTTCCTTATTTATTAACACAAGTATTAATTAGAAATCCAATCTAAAATTAGTATTTTACTAACGTAAATTTTTAATTTAAACTTATAGTTGTAAAATATCATAAAAAAATAAAATGTGTAACACGTTACATAACACACCAATCAAAAGAACGGAGGAAATCTTAATGTTTTTTGAAGAATTTAAACTTGGTCAACGTTTTCAATGTGACCCTATTTTAATGACATCAGAAGAAATTGCCGATTTTGCAACGAAATACGATCCTCAACCCATCCATGTCGACAAAGAATATGCTGAAAACAGCATGTTTAACGGAATCATCAGCTCTGGCTTTCTAACTCTTAGTAAGATGTGGGGACAATGGATTCGCTTAAATAAATTAGGTGAGGAATTCATTGTTGGAAAAGGTCTTGACTATGTTAAATTTACAGCACCTGTTAGAAAGAACGATGTGTTATATACAGAAGTAGAAGTTGTCAACTCAACACCAACATCCAATCCTAGCCGCGGGAAAGTCACCCTCAAATTTACTATGACGAATCAATATGAAGAAGTCGTACTATTAACAGAAATCACTGTGTTATTAAAAACAAAAGAATCAAGTAACACTAAACAACTAGTGACCGTGTAAAAAGAGGTTGTCCCGAAATGAAAAGGGACAACCTTTTTCCTTATATACCTCTCCTCCCTGCTCATGAAATCAATGAGATTAGGGTATTTTTTTAACTTAAGCCGAAATATGTTTTAATTTATGCAAAATTCAATTAAAATTTGAAAAGGAAGCTAGTCCATTTATTTTACTTAACGGAGGAACAGACATGAAAGAAATTATTCAAGAGTGTTTTATTGACGCATTAGGAATGCCGCCAACAGACGAGCAAGTAGACAAAGTAATCGAACAGCTGCCAGCTGAAATTGTCGCTCTTTCAGAACAACATGGAGCAAACGATGCAGACGTAAGAGAAAAGATTTATGTTTGGGTGAACGAAAACATTAATGACTTTCTATAAGCATTAAAATAGGCTGTTGAGAAACCTCTCGGCAGCCTGGAAAGAATCTAAACTCATTAAGGGTTTAGATTCTTTTATTTTCAAATTAAATCGTTGGAATCATTTAGCGAATTAGTAGGTAACAGGTCAAGCCCCTGCGTTCCTTTAAGCCATACTCTCCGACTCCACTGTATGATAATAAATTTTATAAGACCTGTTTTGATAAGTATCTTCCGTGAGGTTTGTCTGCTTGTGCATATAGCTTGTGAAGTGAATCGTTTGGGTATCCAGCGCTAATTGGCTCGTACTATAATAAAGATTAACCCATTCAGAAAGAGAATCAATGAAATCTCCGCTTTGTTTATCTAAATGTTCTTTTGCCTCTAATAAAGTCTCATTCGCTGTCTTGCATTGCTTAGTAATATTCTGTAAATAATAACTTATATCTTCCACTGCGGCATGATCGTCATATGTAAAATTATATTTTCCGCTTATCACTTGTGATGACATCTTATACCCCCAATCTTTTGATGAGCGAACCTAATTCTTTATCTTTTTCAAATGCAACTTTCCCTAATTTCAAGGTCTTTTCGATAAATTTCTCTAAGTGTTCAATCTCGTTTTCAATGATTTCCTTTGCTTCTAATAAAGAGTCGAACACGCTATTATTTAGCTCTCTAATATTCTTATCAAACACAACAGAATCGACGACAATCATGGTGCCGTTCAACAAAGACATCCAAAAACCTTCTGCTTCATTATAAAACGCAGAAGGACTCTTCTCTTTTTCTGACATTAATTTTAACAGCGTATCTTTATCGTCTCTATAGATATCATAACCAATTTCATCTACAAAATTATTAAACCATGTAATCGAAAGCTTCTTTTGCTCTAAAGCTGCGTTACACTTGGCAATAAACTTTTTAATAGATTCTTGTTCTACTAGAACCGTTTTACCGGTGGAAGAATCTACGAAATTGAAATAAGATTCTTTCAAATCTGCATTGAACAATTTAATCAACATACTAATACTATGATTTTCTAATTGATTACGATGTTGGAGAACTGCTATAACTGTTTGTAATAAAGGTTTCGGTGCCATCATCAAGGAAGCCAATCCTGCTTGTAATTGATTAGACAAACCGATTACATTTAAACCTTCCAAACCTGCATTCCAATACTTACCATCATTCAGATTGCTTACTATTGTATCAACTGCTTCCGGCCCTTTTTCTGGACCTAATTGATCATCAAGTTCTTGTAGCCCTCCAATAACTTGATTAATAGCATAATTATACATCATTTCTTGAGCTTTATTTAGAACTCCTAAACCAACAAAGCCTGTCTGAGTCACATCAGGAAACTCGGGCGTATTTCGGTCCCCCAGTACCGTAATATTCCCTACATATAAACTTCCTTTAAATTTCTGACTATAAAGCGGCTCTCCTTTTACACGAATATGATTAACTTCCGCTATTTCATTGCTGTAATAGGAGTAAACCTCTTTTTTGAGGTCTTCTTCTTTAATTTGTTCAATATTGACGCCAGATTTACTAAGATGTTCTTGAAATTTTCTATCATAGTCTATTATTTGATACACATTGATTGGAGCATCATTTAAACCATGAACATTGTCAAAAGTTTTTGTTTTTAATGCTAAATTTACAACAATATGTCCTCCCAAAGAATGACCATCACCATACATATTTATACTCTCTATAAACTCTTTAGCTTTTTTTATTTAGATCTTTAGGAATTATCTGATGAATTATTTCATTATACATATCTTCCGCATCATTTAATTGATCTATCTTACCTGCAGCAGCAATCCCTGCAGCATCATACATAATATCATTGTATTTAGGTTCTGTGCCTCGAGCAAAAAAATAGAGCTCATTTTGATCTTTAAAATAAATAACCTTCCCGTCAAAACCAGATTTCTTCCCAATTTCCATCTCAGAACTTTTATATAAAGTAAAGGACGGTACTTCTTTTACTTTATATTCTTCTTTAAGTACGTTTTTAATATCATCCTCAGTCATATCATCATATGATAATGGCGCTAGACGATTCCTTGTCTGATTATTTAATATCGCTTCCTTAGACATTTTCTCACTTCACTTTTCGTTCAAATTGCACACTTTTATATATTTTTGCGAAAAACTCTTCTTCTTCCTCCACATTAATGTTACAAGCTTTTTCATCATAACAATACAGACTATACACAAGCTCTACAAATTGCTGGGTTTCATTATCCACTACAAAAGCAAAAAAATGATTCGGTTCATATTTCTTAGGGTCTAGTATTTCCACCTTCTTATCATTCGTAGCGAAATGAGATTTTCCATAATAAATCGTTTTATTCCCGATTGTCATTTTCTCATGCTGCCCCTCATAAGAAACATCATTAAGAGTAATCCTTAATTTACCTTCTGTACGTTTCTCCTCGTTCTCCCTGTACATCACTTGTAATACTTTATTCGACACTTGTTTTTCTTCGACATAACTCGTTTTTTCCGACATCCAGTTTTCAAAATAATCTTCCGATACTTCATAAAAGACATCTGGAATATAAAACTCGTTCGGATACAACATCGAATATCTTCCCGTTTTAGATTGAAACTGCTGGAAATCCTTTTCTCCTGGTAGCTTCGTTAGAAAGTTATTCGTAAATTCCTTACTTTCCTCCAATGCTTTTTCCTCTTCTGTTGGTTTTAACATCCAATATACACCTCCAATTGCTATAAGCAGGATCACTACCATTACAGTCCACTTTCTCTTCATTCGTTCACCTCTAATTCTGTGTTATCTTGAGAAGTTACATATGTACACAGTTTAACAAAGTAACCTCTAATTAACCCCGTACTTTTCGCCTAATGTATATCAACTGTCCTGGCAAATAAGTAGAGCAAATGATACAGCAATAAGGGCAGCCATCTTTATAGCTGCCCTTATTGCTGTATCAAGATCATCTTTTTAATTTCATACACTAATACATAGTAGTCTGAAGCGACGAAGACTACATCATAAATGAACGTCATAACATAACGTTAATGATTTGGATAATGCTCCTTCAAAAATTTAACAGACTGATGAATTAACGCTTTTAACACATCCACATCAATATCTGTCACTTTATTAATGTATACACATGCTTTTCCTGTCGTATGTTTGCCAAAACCCTTTAACAATTCTTCTCGTTTCGTGTCACCCGTCGCAAAATACAAACTGATTTTTGCTTTTCGAGGTGAGAAGCCGACTAGCGGTGCATCTCCTTCATGACCAGATTTATATTTATAATGATAAGAACCAAACCCGATAATACTTGGTCCCCACATTTTCGCTTGGAAACCTGTCGTTTCTGTAAAAATATCTAACAATCTATAGGCGTCTTCCCGCTTTTTAGGACTTTCAACCGTTTCAATGAACTCTATAACACTGTTATCATTTTCCTTTGTTTTTAATTCATACATAACTTAGAATCTCCCCCTCTTCTTAAGAATTTGCTACCATCTCCAATGTCCTTGATGACTTATTATCGTTATTTTTGATGCAGGGCTTGATTAAACTTTTTTAACAGCCGGCCAAATGCTTCGCATTCTTCATCTGACCATTCCTTTACCAATCCCCTAAATTTTTCCATCCTCATTTGTTTGTATGTTAATAATTCTGTTTTTCCTAGTTCAGTAATTTGGTAAAAGTATGCCCGTCCATCTAGGGGGTCAGGAATTTTATTCACATACCCTTTATGCTCTAATGTAGCAGCTTGTCTGCTTACTGTAGACATATCTAATTGTAATTCAGTAGCCAATACTTTTACGCCAAGAGAACCTTGAACGAATAACTTAAGCAATAAAAGATATGTAGCTCGGTCTAGATTCGTTTGAGCTTTATTCGGTGTAACAGATGTAAGACGCCGACCGAGTATTGCCATTTCCAGTTCGATTGTTTCCAGTAAATCTTCCTTCATCATCTTTCCACCCCATCACATATTCTCTATAAATTATCATAACTCACTACAAATGTTTGTCAATTCACGACTAATTACGATAGAAAATTGTATTGACATATCAAATAGTTGCATCATACAATCAAATTAGTTGCATTATACAACTTCAGGAATATTGTTACATTTAAATATTGTGCATATTCGGATTTATTAGTAAAAAAACTATGAGGAGTTTTTCCTTATAGATAGTTGAAAACAGTTAAGAGAGGAGAAAGGTATGTCGACTACATCAAAAGTAAAAGCAAAAGTAGCAACACCACCCGAACAATCTGAATTGTCCCAAGGAAAAGGTGGTCTTTTTCATCAACCGATAGCTGTATGGGCGATTTTTTTCGCTAGTATTACGGCCTTTATGGGAATGGGGCTTGTGAATCCTGTTTTACCAACCATTGCTGAGAAGTTGCATGCTACACCTAGTGAAGTCACTTTACTTTACACGAGTTATAATGCTGTCATGGCATTCGCAATGCTTATTACTGGTACGCTTTCTTCAAGACTTGGACATAAATGGACGTTACTTTTAGGAATTATCATTATTGCCATCGTTTCAGGACTTGGCGGCGGAATCGCTAACAATATATGGACATTAGTTGGGTTGCGGGCTGGTTGGGGTCTTGGTAATGCCTTATTTGTTGCGACCGCTTTAGCCGCAATCGTTTCGCTTTCTAATAGTGGAACGGCCAAAGCAATTATTCTATATGAAATGGCAGTTGGGCTTGGCATATCAGTTGGACCACTGCTTGGCGGAACATTAGGTTCTCTATCATGGAAAGCACCATTTCTTGGTGTCGCGACATTGATGGTCCTTGCTTTTATTATTCTATCTAAATTAATGCCAGCATCGAACACAAAAACGGTTACCAAAACCAAAACTTCCTTATTAGATCCGTTCCGTGCGATGAAGCATCGTTCACTGCTCACATTAGGGATTGTTGCAGCCTTATACAATATCGGATTTTTCACGATTATGGCGTATGCACCATTCATCATGGGACTAAATCCAAAAGGATTAGGCTATGTATTTTTAGGTTGGGGAATCTTACTGGCCATTACTTCTGTTTTCATGGCACCAAAACTTCAACAACGTTTCGGAACTATTAAGTCGATGATTATGATGCTACTTTTATTTGCCTTTACCCTGCTCGTAATGGGGATTTGGACAACACACTCCGTAGTCGTAATCGCTGCTGTTATTATTGCAGGTGCACTATTAGGAAATAATAATACATTGATTACAACCGCTGTGATGGATGCAGCACCTGTCGAACGATCTACAGCATCTGCTGCATACAGCTTCCTACGTTTCATCGGGGCTGCGATATCTCCTTTCATGGCGGCTAAACTTGCCGAGCTTTACAACTCACATATTCCGTTTCTTGTAGGTGCAGGGTTTGTTGTCCTTTCCGTATTATTCATTTTGTTTAATTATAAGCACATCAAACATATTAATCAGGCTAAATCGGCTCATTAATTATAACAAGGCTGTCTCAGGGGGAGACAGCCTTGTTCATTTCGCTTCTTCGGTTTCAGGCTTAATAGCGATAAACGTAGCAATAGCTGCAATTACACTTAAACCGCCTAATATATAAAAAAGAGAGTTTTCAGCGTGTTTCATCATAATAGCCATAACAGGTGGTCCAGCAGCTACTCCAATAAAACGCATCGAGCTATAAATAGAAGAAACTGTTCCACGTTCTTGCTTTTCAATTCCTGATGTAATAAATGCATCCAGGCATGGCAGCCCTACTCCAATTCCAATACCGCTTAATAAAAATAAAGTAATCATAAACCCCATAGCTTTAGAAAAACTTAACGTTACAATCGATGCAACTAATAAAACAATTCCTCCAAAGGTAAGCCATTTCATAAGAACTTTATTTTCTTTAATTAATTTCCCTGTAATATAAGAAGCAATGCATAGCCCTCCTAATGGAATAGCTAATAACAGCCCTTTTTTTACGTCTTTCACATCGTATACTTTTTCCAATGTATCAGACAAATAAAATAAAACGGCGAATAGCACAAACATTAAAATAATCCCAATAATAAACACAGCATAAAGCCATTTCCCATTGTTTTTGAACGTATCCTTTATGTTGTCTATAAATTGTTTAAAGGGAAGCGGTTTCTCTCTCTTATTAGGGGTTTTAACTAAAAAAACCATAAGTAAAATTGATATTAAGCAAAAAATTGGGATAGAAAAGAATGGGATAAACCAAAAGAATCCTGCCAAAAAGGCTCCCAAAATAGGGCTCAATACTTTCCCAAGCGTATTGGAAGTCTCGATTAACCCTAGCGAGCTGCTCACTTCTTCGTCCGTCTTAAACATATCACCGACAAGCGGCAAGACAATTGGAAAAGCTCCAGCAGCTCCAATTCCTTGTAAAGCCCGTCCAATTAAAATGATCCAATAGGGATTATCCATTTTCCATCCTGCCCATGCAGAAATCAATCCCCCAATTGCCGCAATAGCTAAACTTGGAATAATGACCTTCTTCCTGCCTATGTGATCGGATAAAAACCCTGCAATAGGAATAAAAATGATAGCTAAAATCGAGTAGACAGTAATAATCATACTAGATTGAAACGGTGATATCCCTATATTCTTTTCCATAGCCGGAAGAACTGGAATAAGCATTGAATTTCCTAATGTCATCACAAGCGGAATCGATGAAATGGATAGTACAGCCCACTTTTGATTATTAGGCTTATTTTTGGATGTACTCTTGGATTTCTTGTTAGCCTTTATAGATTGAATATTTTCTACATGTTCCATCGGTGACACGCCTTTTTTTATTATTTTCTGAAACAGTTACAGCTGTTTCAGAAATTGCACTAACTACTGTTAATATGGACTGCTAGATAGCATATTATCCTTGACAAAAAATGATAGTCCCATTAAATATTCACTCCCCCCTCATCTTTACAAATTATCCCACTGTAATGCTTGGATATTTTTTAGGACAAGGATTCATAGCTCTATCTTTTTATACATAGAATGTACAAGTTATTATTTAATGTCGAGTGGAGTGGTTATATTTGAGCTTGAGCATTTTATTAAGCTATATTTTGTTAGGGTTTACGTAGCAGCTCCTATTGGTCCGGTCAATTCAGCTCGTTTAGATAAAGGAATTAAAAACGGATTTTGGCATGCATGGATTGTCGGAGCTGGCTCTATGATTGCAGATGGATTGTTTATGTTGATGGTTTATTTAGGGATGGTACATTTTTTAGAAATATTTATCATTCAAGTATTCCTTTGGTTATTTGGCGCCTTGGTACTTATTTATTCAAGAGTGGAAAGTATAGTCAGTGCTAATTCCATTGCCCTTGCTGACAGCCGGGGAAGAGATTCGTTATTCAAATGTTTCCTTACGGGCTTCATCATGTCTATTACAAGCCCTCTATCCATTCTTTTTTGGTTAGGAATTTAAGGTTCCGTTTTAGCGAAGACGGCCCAAGTATACGGAACCGAGTCATTACTGATTTATAGCAGTATGATCTTTCTTGGTTTAACGTTATGGGATATTGTTGTTGCTGGACTCACAACCGGATTCCGAAGGTTTTTAAGCCTTAGCAGCCTAAGAGGTATATCCATCATATCTGGATCAACACTCATTGGATTTGGTTTATATTTTGGCTACCAAGGAATTACAGCTCTTATTTAAATCATGCTGCCAAGGTCCTTTCAAGCAAAACAAGGACCTTACTCTTGAAAGTAATGCCCTCTATTAGTTATTGTAAATAATTCATTTACTCTTTCTTCTTATCCTTGTCATCTTTTTTCTTCTCACGCATTAATCGATAGAACTGTGTATCCATACTACCCTGCACAATATTTTCTAGAAAAAAGTCACCAACCAATTTCAAATAATCTTCATCATCGAACATTTTTTTATTTTGTAATTCCATTTCTGCTAACCCTTCATATGTTGAAAAAAGCACATATGTATAATCTCTTCCCGTAATAGGGGTTAATATTTCTACCTTATGATTATAATTCTCATTTCGATACTTAGCCATCTCCTGTAAATTTTCTATCGCTTCTTTAAACTTGTCCTGCTTCAGCTCAAATGTTTGGTAAACAAACACAGACATGTACTCTACCTCCGAAAATTAATTAATTGTATGTTTAGTATTTTCCCCGCTTCTCTTATTTATGCTTGATGATATTTATGAATAAGATGTACCTCCTTCATTGTTAGCTCCATACATAATAAAACTCCGCCATACTAAGCGGAGTTTATTATTTATATCATGTCCTCTTCATGACCCATTTTTGAGATTTTTTAGCACCATCGGCATTTTATCCTCTTCTTTGCTTTTCTTTTTTCGTTGTTTATTACCATTTGGATAAGGTGATTGAAACCTCGCTTCATCCATTCCATCTATAATATTCGTCAAATGATGTCCCCTCTTTTCAACCTTAAATCTGAATCATTGCACTGCTGAGCTAGTCAGATAAATAATAGCTCGTACACTTCATTTAATTGATGGGCTCTTTCATCGTCTTGTTCCTGTTTTGCATATTTAATCGCGTCAACTAATACACGATTAAGATAATTGCTCTCTGCTTGCGTTAAATCCTCAACAAACTTACCTTCTGTTGCATAATCACGATTTGAAATTTTATCAAAAATTCTCTTTCCCATTGTATCGTTTTCCGTATAACCAGCTAAGATTTCCCGCAAATATCCCAAAGACTGATCCATTCTTTACACTCCTTATTAAATATAGACAATATTTAAGACACCGTTGAGTTTGCTTAATAAGAGTGTATAACAGCGCCTAAATCTAAAATTATTTTCTACAGAAAAGCCGATTTAATACATCCTACTATCCTTACTGCTTAAAAAAAGGTAGTAAAAGTCTCTCCAGTTGAATACATTGGTACAAGCAGGAAGGTATTAGACGGTGGGGTGAAAACGGATTGGGCATTTTTGTTAGTTATATTTTATTAGGCTTGTCATTAGCTGCACCAATTGGCCCTATTAATGCTGCTCAATTAGATAAAGGCATTAAGAAAGGGTTTTGGCATGCCTGGATATTAGGTTTGGGGGCTATATTAGCAGATGCTGTTTACATGGCTCTCGTTTATTTTGGAGTTGTTCACTTTTTAGAAATGGACTTTATGAAAGCGTTTTTATGGCTTTTTGGATTCTTTGTCCTCACTTACACAGGAATCGAAACCGTATTGAGTGCAGGAAAACTGGTGATAGATGAACGAGAGGTAAACGACTCCCATTTTTCCTCCTTTTTATCAGGATTCTTAATGTCAATTTCCAATCCTTTGACGATGTTGTTTTGGCTTGGAATTTATGGATCGGTTCTAGCTAATGCTGCCGATAAATATGATATTCAGCATTTGATTGTATACAGCTCTGCCATCTTTTTTGGCATTTTATGCTGGGATATTACGATGGCTCTTGTATCAAGCAGCTTTCGAAAATTTTTAACCCAACCGATCTTAGTCCTCATCTCTGCATTATCCGGACTATCGCTCATCTGTTTTGGGGTATATTTCGCTATCCAGGCGGCTAAGATTTTATTTTAAAAAATACATACATATATAATAGGAAGTTTCTGATTTCAGGCGTGTAAAACTAAATATGCATACGCCTCTTTTTTATGTAATTCGTACCATACAACATCCCATGAAAAACACGAATACTCCCTCTCCTAAATACGCACAATATGTATTGAAAGGAGACGATAGAATGAAACACATAAAAGCACTAGCAATAAAATTTATTTCTAGTCTGGTTCTTTTGTATATAATACTTGGAGTAGCATTCGACATGTCGTTCGGGAATGTCTTTCTAATTACTTTAATTTTAGGAATTGTTTCCTATTTAATTGGTGACTTATTTATTTTGCCTAAAACAAATAATACAATTGCAACAATTGCTGATTTCGGATTAGCCTTTTTATTAATTTGGTTGATAGGCGACAGTATAACCTATGGAGACGATATAGTAACGGCCGCTTTCGCTTCAGCAGTAGGTGTAGCTCTATTTGAGTACTTCTTCCATAAATATATGGACAATCAGATCCTCATAAAAGAGGACGACAACCGAATTTCTACGCTACGATATCAAACAGAGGCTTCAGAAGAGCTTACTCCAAGAATCCCAAATCGTAAATACGAGGATGAAGATGAGCTATAAAACAGAGGTACGACACTTGATTAATCATACTTTTTCGAGTGTCTCCTCTTTTTTTATTAGCTTTTTAAACAATAGCCTTGATTAAACGCACGGTTGCACTTTCATTTCCTCTAGAAACATTGAAGAATGAATTAAAAACTCATTTTCAAGAGCATTCAACGTAATAAAAGTATCAGCCCCTTTACTATTAAATAAAGGCACGGGAATAAATGATAACTTAAATGGAATAGAACGAACCGTTTCCTTTCAGGCCTCAGATATTAACAATTCACAAATTGAAGTCGTTCAATCTTTAGCAAAGTGGAAAAGGATCGCTCTTGCTAGATATGGAATCATCAAATTCTAAAAGAGTGTGAAGAAAATAACATTATCCTTCAATAGTATATATTGCCTATAAAATCCCTCTAGCAATGTCCAATATGGGTATTTTGTAGGAATATTTTATTGTAATATTGTGTAATTAGTTCTATTATAAAAATGATATCTATTTTCATTTAGAAACATCTATAAATAGGGATTATAAGAAGGCGAGGAACAAGGATGAAGAAAAGTATACAACTTAAAATGATTTTCATATTTTCTACCATTGCGCTGTTATCATGCGTGGTGACTGCTTATGTTAGTTATAATTCCTCTGTTAAGTTAGTGAAAGATTTTTTGAGTCAAGTAGCAGTAAGTATTACTAAGCAAGCCGTGAACATAATCGATATAGACAAATATGAACAAGAAATTACATTGGATGCTGGAGAAAACGATTATTACATAGAATTACGTACAGAATTAAATGATTTAAGAGAAAAAACAGGATTAACCTATTTGTTTACGATGTCTCGTCAAAAAACGGAAAATGGTTATGATTATGTTTATATGATAGATGGCATGCCTATAGGCGATGAAAACGCATCACAACTAGGGGATAAAGAAGATCCTAATACCTACCCGAATATAGTAAAAGCTTTTGAAACAGGCAATTTACAAATTCAGATGTCCAATACAAAAGAGTATGGAGGTCTTATTACTACTTACCTTCCGCTCAAGTCTAGTTCTGGTGAAGTAATTGGTATAGTCGGTGCCGATTTAAACGCAGACGAATTCTATACTTCAATTGCTTCTTATCAGAAAAAAATGATTATATTAACACTCATTATTTTATTAGTCAGCATAATTGTCGTTTATCTATTTACCTATTACCTTATTAAACCGTTAAAAAACTTAACCAATCAGGTTTCAAAAGTAGGGGAAGGAGACCTTTCTATTATTCTAGAGACTAAACGAACAGATGAAATTGGTAAATTAACAGCGGCCTTTCAACAAATGATGAATGATTTAAAACAAATTATTCAAGGCATAAACCATAATTCTAGTCAGTTAGTCGATGCCTCTAATGAGCTAGCTCATCATACGAATGAAGTAAAAGAAGGAAATCAACAGATTGCCTTCACAATGAATGAATTATCAGATGGAGCAGATAGACAGGCTAGTTCTGCCAATCAGGTTTCTCAAACGATGCAATACTTTACTGGTCAACTTCAGGAAGCAAGTTATAAAGGGGAGGTATTAAATCAGGCTTCAAATAAGATTATGGGCTTAACAACTAACGGCTCTGACTTAATGAGAGAATCAGAGAAACAAATGGATATGATTCATCAAGAAGTGACGAAATCTATTGAAAAGGTTAAAAAGTTAGATTTGCAATCAAAAGAAATTTCAAAGCTCATTCAAGTTATTCTAGAAATCTCAAACCAAACAAATTTATTAGCATTAAATGCTGCAATTGAAGCAGCAAGAGCTGGAGAACACGGGAAAGGCTTTGCAGTCGTTGCGGAAGAAGTTCGTAAATTAGCGGAACAAGTAGCAGGATCCGTCGAAAATATTGTAAACATTGTTGAAAGTGTTCAAACAGAATCAAATGAAACAGTAGCCGCCTTACAACATAGCTTTACACAAGTTGAAAAAGGAACGGAACAAATTAAAATAACGAGAGAAACATTTAATGAAATTAATACATTTGTATTAAATATGCAAATGCAAATACAAGATATCTCAAGAAATATCCATACTCTTTCTAAGCAAAGTGAAGACATCAATTATTCACTCGAAAATGTCGCTTCAATCGTAGAAGAATCTACCGCAGGAATCGAGCAAACTTCAGCTTCTATTCAGCAATCCTCTAGTGCAATGAATGAGATTGTAAGCAGTTCTGAAGCTGTTGCAAAATTGGCGGAAAAATTAAATGATTCTGTTGATCATTTTAAATTACAGTAAGAGAACAAGCAGCGAACAGTCTATGGTTTGCTGCTTGTTCCCTACCAGACCCAAGTCCGATAAATCCAAGCTGTCAGCGTTAAAATAATGCTTAATGAAAGATGGGTCCAGCCTAGTATGAGCGTAACTTTTCTTTCTTTTTTTAAACCTGCATGTTTATAGGCTTTTACATCTGTCAGCAAAAGCAAAATTCCTGTCACTAACAAAATGATAATCAAATAGTTAATCGAACGGATACCGTCCATAGACATTGCTTCCTTTCATGGCACGTTATTTATCTTTCATGCCGCTGTGACGAATGTAAGTATCTACTTCTACATCATAGGAAAGATTCTCATAAATATTCCCCCAACCTTCTTCTGTTTCAACGTTCTGTTTCCAATATTCAGGAAACTGTGCTCGGAAATACTCGCCAAACCCAAAAATATCAGACTTTGCTTTTTGCGTTTTAGCAATTAAATCACTCAATGATCTTTGCCCAGCATTTGAAAATCCTCTTTCAAGAGCTCGAATATCTTCCTCTTTTTTAATCTTAACATTCGGGCTTTCCTTCTCGGAAACTTTAGCCTCGTAGCGAACCTTCACCAAAACATGAGGCTTACCATTTTTCAAACTTGCTTTTATTCTTGTTTTTCGTTTGACTGCTTGGACTAACGCTATTTCTTTTTTGTTACCGGGAATGTCAGTAAAAATGGGGTACCCGCCCTTTTCTGCACCTATTCCAGCCATAAATGAGCCAATCTCCTGAGGATTTGTCTTCCCCACCATTTTATCTCCGTGAAAGTACGCTAGACCATTAATTTGTATGGTTTTTTTTCCTTTAATGTGAAAATACGGAAGATATCCATCCTGTCCTTCACTCGAGAAAATACTCCAAAATTTACCGATAAAACTTTCGGGAAATTTCCCTAAGTCAACTAAACTGTCAACCATTTCCGCCAAGTAAAGTGAGGGAACACGTTCTAGCTCTGGACTTGCCTCCATATACTTTGAAGCTTTTTCTTTTGACACAACCATGGAAGCTGTTCTTCGAATTTCAGGGTTGCGTCTCAAGTAATCATTAAAACGTTTCACTCCTTCTTTTGCTACTTCCTCACTCAATACAATCAATCTTAAGTGTCCTAAAAATATTTCATCTGCGATTTCTTGTTGAAGATTGTATATGGCATCTTCAATTGTATGCCCAACAACATGCACGACCAATACCGGTTTTTTTTCTCCAGCACCTACTTGTGGTCCCAATGGAATCCGACCAGGTATTGCTATTTGAACAGTAATTTCTATCATATTCTCTTCTGGTATTGATATATCTCCTTTCTCATGACTTACTTCTGCTTCTCGTTCTTCTGCACCTGGGCCCGCTTTATCTATGCCGATTGCTAATACGGTAGCCCTCTGCTCAATTTCTCGACTATCCCAACAACCAGTAAGAAGGGGAAGTAAGCAAATCAAAAGAAATATTCGCTTCGCTCTATACTTGTTTTGACTCACTATGTTTCCTCCTCTTACTTTTTAATACATCAAGAATCAATAAAAACAGTGGATAAAGAATCGTAATACTAAGTCCGATTCTTCCTACGTATCGAATAATTTCATACATTTGAAAAATATCTTCTGGAAGCATAGCTAATATATAGACAAACGGAAGAATAAAGTAAGACAGCATCTTATGATCTTGTAAACGAAAAAACTGCTTAATCGAATAAATCGTCAAATAATAACTCGCAAATATAGTTGTAAATACAGCCGTAACCCATACAGATAAAAAAACAATATCTAAACGTTGTAAAATGTTCCCTGGCAAAGAAGTTGTTCTGGCAAGTTCTAATGTGGGCCAAAAAAGTTGTTTAATTTCTTCCGTACCGAAGACGGCCACAGTTGCAATAACAAGCAGCAAATATAAGCCTCCAGATATAAGAATTGCCCATATACTTGCCTTCATCGCTTTTTTCGGCTGCTTCATAGCTGGAATAATCAATGTCATAATGAATGAACCTTGAAACAAAGCAGCAACGGTTAATGCTCCAAAAAACATCTCCTTAAAATCACTCCCAATGAGAGGACGTAAATAAAGAATATTAGCATTTTTTAAAGAAACAGCCACAACGATTAAAACTGGAGCTAATATAATAGGAACGTAAAAATTATGTATATAGGCAAATACATTTATGTTATTTCGTGCACTAATTGCCGCTAATACAAGCATAACAATGACCGTTACATCTAGCGGTGTTTCGATTAATACACTCGTTGTGACAACCGTACCAAATTCACGTGCAGCGAGAGCTGTTAAAATAGTAAAAAAGATGATAACAAATATACTACAAACTTTCCCCAGCCATTTTCCAAGAATCTCTTCACTGTAAGTAATAATGGTTTTACTAGGATGACGAATACCCAGCTTTGTAATAATAAATAATCCAATTGCTGCTATCCCAATACCGAACAGCGTAACAAGCGGGGCTCCTGTTTCCCCTGCCCTTACAGCAAACAGCGGCAAAGGTAAAACTCCAACCCCTATAATCGTGCTAATTAAGATTGTCGTCGCTTGAAGAGTTGTGATTTCTCTTAGGTCCTCCACTTGTGCCTTCCTCCCGCTGATCGTTTCCGATTTTATTATGCTCTAATGCTTTGTTCCTTTTCTCCCTTAATCTAGCAACATTTTCTTGATGAAGAAAAGTCGGTCTTTTCGGCATCCACCATAGTGGACTTCTAATTACGACATCTTTCATTCCTTGGTAGTTTTCAGGAGAAACCGGGGCCATATACGGAACTCCGAATGATTTTAACGAAAGCATATGATTGAATATAAAAATAACCCCTATAACAACTCCGTACAAACCGAAGATTCCTGCTAATACGATAATGGAAAATCGGAGCATTCTGAGTGCAAAAGCAGCCACATAAGCCGGAGTTGCAAAAGAACCAATGGTTGTTAATGCAATCACCACAACTGTAATCGGACTTGCCAAGCCTGCATTCACCGCTGCTTCACCAATGACAAGCACCCCAACAATCGATAAGGCGCCCCCTACTTGTTTCGGCAATCGAACGGTTGCTTCGCGCAGTACTTCCATAGCTATTTCCATAGCTAATACTTCAACCACAGCGGGGAAAGGAATACCAGCTCGTCCTCCTGCAACAGCAACGGCAAACTCTGTTGGCAGCAGTTCAGGATTAAAAGAAATGAACGAAACGTAAAGGGAGGGAAAAATAAGTGAAAATACGAGTGCCAGCATACGCGAAAGCCTCACAAAGCTCCCCATTAAAAATCTAGTTGAATAGTCTTCCACCGTTTGATAAAACTGGCTGAAAACCACAGGGACCATTAAAGCAAACGGAGAACCGTCCACTAAAATAGCGACTCTTCCTTCTGCTAAGTTAGCGACTGCTTTATCTGGTCTTTCTGTGCTGTGAACTTGCGGGAACGGAGAAAATGGATTATCTTCAATAAATTGTTCCAAGTAGCCTGCATCCATAATGACGTCAATATCAATTTCAGAAAGTCGTTTCTCCACTTCGTTGATGACCTTGTTGTCCGCAATTCCTTTTATATAACAGATAGCAACTTTTGATTTGGTGAGGCGCCCTATCTCCATTTTTTTCACGCAAAAGTCGGGGGTGGGAAGTCGATAACGCAATAAAGCAAGATTAGTGGCAATATTTTCAATAAATCCTTCACGCGGTCCCATAATCACCTGCTCTGTTTCAGGTTGATTAACTGCCCGTTTTTCCAGTTTACGGGTTCCAATATGAATCCCTTCTGCTATGCCCTCAATCGCAATAACGGTTTCCCCGCGTAAAACAAAATCAACTAAACGGTCAAGACAGTCATCGAGCTTAGCTTGACTGTGATAAAGCGTTTCGTTAATAAGGACATCTTTTAAATCATTCAGGACAATTTTTCTTTGTAACAAGTGATTAGGTATATACATTAACGGTTTTAATATATCGTTATTAATTACAGTTTGATCCGTTAAGTCTGAAAAATAAAACATCGCTGCGTGAAATTGACCAAATACCTCAAAATGCTTGATCACAAAATCATTGCTATCTCCAAATATCCCTTTCATAAAATGAACGGTTTCATCAAGAGAACTAGAAATTTTATTTTTAGAGTGTTCTTCTACTACTGAACTGGGAGTCTTTTTGGAGATGATTTGACCATTCTTTTTCTTTTCCTTAAAAAATAAAACCACAATACCACCACCTTTTTTTACTTTGTCCATGTAAAAGTAAATTATTCCTTTATTGGCGTATGATGAAGTTGGTAGCCGCTCTTAATCTACTAAGTTACATTTAAATGCTGCAATAATAATGAATGATTTCTCATTTCAACCGCTCAGCATACACAGACCAGAACTTTAATCAGATAAACGTTAGCGTAAGAGGGAGCATTAAAGATTGGACTTTTTTAGGCATTTTGTTTCATTCGTAGCTATTTATATTTTAGTTATTTCAAATAGTATGAATATTCAATCTCTTGATTTTGCGCATAAAAAAAGTCCCTCATAAGGGATAAAATCCGGGGTTGGTAACCCGCCTAAGTCCACTAAAAAAGGAATATCTTATGGAGAGAATTGTACAAAAAACTTTATAAATTAGCCGTTATTAAGGGCTGCACTGTAGAAACGAATGTATATCTGGCTTCGGAAAATGGAAGGAAGAGCCGTTCCTACACAAACAAATTGTGGTCTTCTCCTAGATTTAATGATAAATAAAGCCGCCTGTAACTAGGTATTGAACTTTTGTCCCTAAACAGACCGACTAATCAAACGGAAAACTGCGGAACTATTTATGCAACACTAATGAAGGAACATTTTTTCTTTAAGCCTCTGTTATATTATATGGTTGATTGTAAAGAATAATTTAAAATGAAATCAAACTGTTTTTTGGAGGCAACTAATGATGACTGAACATCATGCTCGACTAACTTCAGCTGAAATCGCTTCTATTTGGACTGCATACATGAACGATAGTATGACCAAATGTATTTTAGGTTATTTTCTAAAAGATGTAGAGGATCAGGAAATTCGTTCTATTATCCAATTTGCTTATGACCTTTCATCTTCCCATATCGAAAAACTTACCCACTTGTATCAAGAAGAAAAACTACCATTACCGACAGGATTTACAAATGAAGACGTAAATATGGATGCCCCTCACCTATATACTGATTCATTTATGCTGGATTTTATCGGTCATTTCTCTAAATTAAGCTTGGTTACATACAGTGGCTTTGTTTCAATGAGTGCTAGAAAAGATATAAGAGCATATTTTCTGGAATGCCTTACGCAAACATCTAACTTATATGATATGGGTGCGGATGTATCCCTTTCAAAAGGATTGTTTGTTAGACCACCCTATATTGCTTATCCGACTAAATCGGACTTTGTAGACAGCAAAAAATATTTAAGCGGATTAAATCCATTTACTAATAAAAGACCGCTGAATGCAGTAGAAATAGCTTACTTACATATGAATATTAAAAGCAACCTCATAGGATCAAAAATTGCGTTAAGTTTTGCCCAAACATCATCAAGAGAAGAGATTCAAAAATAGACGTTAAGAGGAAAAGATATTTCAAACAAACACATTCAAATCTTTACAAAAGTACTACTAGATAACGATATACAATCACCCATGCCGTCAGACTTAGCTATTACCGATTCAACAACGCCGCCTTTTTCAGATAAATTAATAATGTTTCTTATGTCATTATTAAGTGCAGCTGGTATGGGAAACTATGCAACAGCTGCTGCTGCAAGTCAGCGAAGCGACTTAGCCATGAATTATGAACGTTTATCACTTGAAATCGGTCAATATGCGAAAGATGGTGCTGACATAATGATTAGTAACGAATGGCTCGAACAACCGCCTGGAACGCTGGATAAAGAACAACTTGCAAAAAATAAGAACCAAAATAGTTAAAATTGATTGGTTAGCCAATAGGAAGTGAAGGAATGTCAATGGAAGAACGAATTGAGAAAGTTCTTTGGAGTATTGCATTACCTGGATTTGGACAAATTTTAAACGGAAAGTTTTTCAAAGGACTACTTTTTATCATATTAGAATTTTTAATTAACGTACAATCAAATCTAAACCAAATGATTATTTATAGCTTTCAAGGTGATATTCAATCAGCTATTGAGCAAACTAATTATCAATGGTTGATGTTTTATCCATGTCTTTATATGTTTGCCATATGGGATGCTTATCGAGATGCTGGAGGCGGGAAATCCCCTTATTCTTTTCTCCCATTTGTTTTTAGTGCTTATTTCATGACTGTAGGATTAATCTATTCCTCGAGTTTAAAACTATTTGGGAGTTTATTAGGTCCTCTTTTTTTATCTCTCTTGTCTGTGATTCCTGGTATAGGCGTTGGCTTGTTTATAAAAAGTATATTAGGAATTTTAAAAACGAAAAAACAACTAAAAAGTTAGGATTAATATACTAAAAACCCCATAATTTCACTGAAATATATGAAGTACGAATGGGAATGTTCCTTGACCTTCTTCTTATCCACAACAAAAGAAATATAAGAATCCGATATAATGCCCCAATCTATTTTAGAGATACTCTTTTATGTACATAATTAAAAAGCCTAAATCCTTTGTACTACAAAGAATTTAGGCTTTTTAATATAAATACTCCGCGAGAATCTTCATTCCATCACGCTGTTTAAGAAATCAATTCTCTCCTTCGCATTCCCTTTTGTAATAATATCTACGTCACTATCAAGGAAGTGACTGACCTGTTCCCCTTTTGTTACTTTTAATGCGGTTTGAACACTTATATACCCCATATCATAAGGATTTTGTGCTACTGCACTAGACAATGTTCCTTCTTCTACTAATTTAAGCATCTCAGGAATTCCACTTGCTCCTATAACAGGCATTTGAATTCCCTTTTCCTGAAGCGCCTTTAACACAGGAAGTGCAATATAATCCGTTGAAGCAACTACACCTTTAAGGTCGGGATGCTCTCGTAAAATACTTTCTATTTCCTCGGTAACTACTTTAGGATTATCATCTGGTAATCCTTTTTTTTCTGCCACAATTTCAATCTTCACAGCCTCTAAACTATCTTTAGCTCCTCTTATCCGTTCCCCTTCAACAAGCCGTTGTTTTCCACCAAGAAGAGCCACCTTATCTCCAGGCTGTAGCTGTGAGGCCAGTAATATTCCAGCCTTTTCTCCTAAAGAAAAGTTATTCGTACCGATATAAGCCGTCTTATGTTCCCAAGTATCATCCGCATATATGAATAATACAGGGATGTCCTTTTTTACAAACTTCTCCAATTCTGAATTAATACTATCAGCTGAATAAACCGGAGCGACAATTAATACATCTGGATTTTCTTTAAGAACCCTCTTTAACATCTCTCTCTGAGCTTCAACTGTCTCATCTTTAGGTGCAACCACTTTACCGTCTATGCCAAGGTCTTCAAATCCCTTTTCCGCCCCTGCCTTAATATATTTCCAGTAATCAAGGTCTACATTCTTTAAAACTACCACTACTTCCGGCTTTTCTTCTTCAAATTGTTTATATATAAAAACAATTGCAATCACAGAAATCACCAAAATCGGAAGAAGAAATCGTTTATGCCTATTAAACATGTAATCCCCCTTTCTTCTTCCTAAATGAGAATATGCTCCTGACATAAACATTTATCGATAATTTGCTTTAAATCGGATGGAAAACGTTGTCCCCTTATCTCCTGTTTCGATATCGATCTCTGCTTGATGTCGCTCGGCTACACTATAACAAATGGCTAAGCCTAACCCTGTTCCCTTCTCCTTCGTAGTGAAGAAAGGAGTCCCTATTTTCTCCAATATGTCCGGACTTATGCCGGCTCCCTGATCTTTTATTTCTAAAATGACTGCCTCTTCTTCTGCATACGTTTTTATCGTAAGTTTGCCTCCAGAAGACATAGCATCCAGCCCATTCAAAGCTATATTTAATATAAATTGACGAATTTCCTTTTCATCAATTGATATGTCAGGACATTCACTTAAATCAAGGTCTACTTGTTTACTAGCACGCATTGCTTCTGCTTGAATAAGTGGAAATAGGGCTTTAATAATCGTATTTAAATTTTTCATTTGTTTATCACTAACTTTATTTTTAGCTAAATTTAGAAATTCAGTAATAATAGAGTTAGCTCGATTTAATTCATCCAGCATGAGATCAATGACCTCTTTTGATACCTCTCTGCCCCTTGCTACTTGTAAAAACCCGTAAACTGTAGTCATTGGATTTCGAATTTCGTGAGCAATTCCCGCTGCCATCTCTCCAATTAAATTCAAATGGTCTAATCGAGCCATCTCCTTCTCTAAAAGAACCCTTTCCGTAATATCTGTCAATACAAAAAGAATACAAGGCTCCGGCTCAATATGAATCATTTCTGATGATAGTAATCCGGCACGCATTTCTCCTCTTTTTGTCTTATATTGAATTTTCATGTTACGAATAGGCTGCTCTAAATCGATGGAATGACCGCCCGCTTCTTCAATAAAATCTTGTAAATTAATTTTTTGATTTCGTAACTCCTCATAGCTATAACCAGTGAATGTTACCCAACTTGCATTTACATCCATATAGGTTCCATTTTCTTGTGAAATAATCGCCATTAAGTTAGGGCTGGACTCAAATATTTTCCGAAACCGTTCCTGTGAAACAAAAAGGTCATCCGCAATCTTTTTTCTTTCTTCAATTTCTTGTTGCAGCTTTTCATTAGCTAATAGAAGTTCAATTGTACGTTTTTCTACAATATGTTCAAGATTAGCAAACTGTTGCTTTTTAACTTCCTCTATCTGTTTTCTTTCCGTAACATCACGGATAGCGCAAACGAATATGTGCCTGCCCTCTATTTCAGTCTCTCCAATTTGGATATCTACAGGAAAATCGCTTTTATCTTTACGTAAAGCAACTGATTCGACTACTTTTCCAACCCCTTGTTTAATTAAAGACAAGAAATCCGAAGACTTCTCTCCATTCTTTCCTATCATTTGTAGAAAGAGCTTGGAAACATTCTGTTCTATTAATTCTTCAGGCTGATAGCCAAACATCCTTTTTACAGCAGGATTCACTGATAATATACGCTCTTGATCATCAAAGGTAACAATCGTATCAATTAGCGTTTCACCAATTACTTTCGTTAATGCTTCTGTTCGGCGCAAATCCAAAGTTGTCCGATTTAACCTTTGGTTAACTTCCTTTAGTTCGACTGAACGTTGCCATTCACTCTTACTAATCTCTTCTTCATATTTTTCGTGCATTTCAACAAATTTTTCTATTTTTGATTTTAATATTTCAGGCTGAAATGGCTTAAAAATATAATCAATAGCTCCAACGGAATAACCACGTTCAACATGTTCACGATCTTGACTAATAGCTGTAATAAAAATAATCGGAGTTTGTTTGGTTTTTGCTCTCGCGCGTATTAGCTTAGCTGTTTCAAATCCATTTAATCCAGGCATCTGTACATCTAGTAAAATCACTGCAAACTCTTGTTTTAGCAAACACTTCAACGCTTCTTTCCCTGATGTCGCACAAACTAAGTTATAATTCGGAGATGAGAGTACAGCTTCCAATGCTAGTAGATTTTCAGGATGATCATCTACCATTAATATATTCACTTTTTTGGAAGCAGCATTATTTATATTTACGGTATAGTTTTTCTGTTGAATCGATTTCTTCGTAGCAGTTTCCATGACTTGTAAATCTAATCCCCTCTCTTTTGCCCAACCCGATAAAACCTGATAAACTTAGACTTTCATAAAAAAGTTGATGGACATCATTTTGTAAACTCTTATTAAAATAGATAAGAACATTTCGACAAATAATAATATCAAACTCATTAAATGAAGAATCTGTTACTAAGTTATGCTCTGCAAACATAATATTTTTTTGCAGAAAGGGGTGGAAAACAACTTGTTCACCTACGACCTTATAATATTCTGAAAAAGCTCTTATTCCGCCAGCTTCCATATAATTTTTTGTATATAACTGCATATTCGCTAAAGAAAAAGTACCTTTCTTTGCTTGCTCTAACGTTTTTGGATTAATATCGGTTGCCCAAATCTTAGCTTTTTCATAGATTCCTTCTTCATGTAACAGAATAGCCATTGAGTAAACTTCCTCACCGGTTGAGCAGCCTACATGCCAAATTCGAATATCAGGATAATCTTTTACAAAAGGAACGATATTTTTTCGAAAAGACTGGAAAAATGCCGGATCACGAAACATCTCTGTAACATTTATCGAAAGGTCAGAAAATAATCTCTTCATTATCTCAGGATTACGAAGCAGCTTTTCCTGCAGTGCCGAAACACTTTTCAGATTTTCATTGCGAACGCGATGCAAAATTCTCCTTTGCAGGAAGGACTGTGCATAATTTCTAAAATCATAGCCGTAATAGCGGTAAATGGCTTCTAGAAGTAACTCAATTTCAATTCGCTCTATCTCTTGAACTTGTACTGAACCTTGATCTTGTATGATTGTATTTTTCATTCTTAATTGACTATCCTTCCTTTCTATATAACCATACATGCATAAGCGAGAATAATTGATCTATATCAATCGGCTTACTAATATAATCCGTTGCTCCTGCATCTAAACATTCTTCGCGACTCTGTTTCATAGCCTTCGCCGTCAACGCAATAATTGGTAATGTTTGGTATTTTGGTAGTTGTCTGATTCTGCGCATCGCCTCAAAACCATCCATTTCAGGCATCATAATGTCCATTAACACAATATCGGTATCCGGATTTCCCTGTAACATTTCAATCCCTTCACGACCATTTTCAGCTACAATGATATCCATTTCATATTTTTCAAGTGCGATTGTTAATGCATAAACATTTCGTATATCATCATCCACAATCAGTACTTTTTTATGTTTGAGCGAGGATTTGCCCTCTTCGTTTATACGGCTGCCTTCATCATCTACTTCACTTTTCTCATTCAGTGAATAATCCTCATATTCAAGCCCTGCTGCAGCTTCCTCTATATAGGAGTTTGCCTCTAGTATCTCGCTTGATTGCAGGATTGGTAAATATAGCGTAAAGTTGCTTCCCTTTCCAACTTCACTTGTTAACTCGATAAAGCCGCCTAATACAGAAGCCATTTCACGACTTATGGATAACCCTAAACCTGTCCCGCCATACTTTCGGCTTGTCGTTCCATCAGCCTGTTTAAAGGCATCAAATATCACTCTTTGTTTTTCTGTAGGTACCCCGATGCCCGTATCAATAACCGAGAAGGCCAGCATATACTCTGCTTGAGTACTCACAGGCATTTGTTTCTCAATATATTCCGTCCGTACCTTTCGAACTTGCAGCGATACACTGCCGCTTTCAGTAAATTTAAAAGCATTGGACAGCAGATTTTTTAATATTTGTTTTAGACATTGTTCATCTGTATATAAATAGTTTGATACATTAGGTTCCAATTGAACGTTAAACTGAATATCTTTCTGACTAGCAATAGGTGAAAATTGCTTACTCAAATAATCTTGTACATCGTATAAATCGACTTCCTTAGAAATCACTTCTAATTTACCGGACTCTATTTTGGCCAAATCTAAAATATCATTTATCAAAAGGAGTAAATCATTACCCGAAGTATAGATGGTCCGAGTATATTCCTCTTGTTTCTTTGAAAGATTGCCCTCTTCGTTTTCAGAAAGAATCCGTGCCAAAATGAGTAAACTATTCAGTGGTGTTCTAAGCTCATGAGACATGTTAGCAAGAAACTCCGATTTATATTGTGAGCTAATCTCTAGTTGTTGAGCTTTTTCTTCAAGAGCCTCCCTTACTTTTTCTAACTCTTTTTTCTTCTGCTCGGAGGCGGTATACTGCTCCTCAAGTTTCTCATTTGTCGTCCTTAATTCCTCTTGCTGTAATTGTAATTCTTCAGATTGAACTTGAAGTTCTTCTGTTAAAGCTTGTGATTCTTGCAACAATCGTTCTGCTCTCATATGATTTAACATACTATTGATGGCCATTCCTAACGTACTGTTGATTTCTTCAAGAAGCTTAACTTGACTAGATGTAAAGGCGTGGAAGGAGGCAATTTCGATTACTGCAAGCACCTCTCCTTCAAGTTGCACAGGTAAGATAATAATATTTCTTGGTGAACCTTCTCCTGTACCGGAACGTATGCTTATATAATCTTCTGGTACCTGTGTAAGCAGGATGGCCTGTTTTTCAAGCGCACATTGGCCAACAAGCCCTTCTCCAATATAAAAGCCTTCAGATGCCTTAAACTGATTTGAAAAAGCATACGCTGCTATCCTTTTAAGATACGGCTGAGCTTCATTTTCACTCTTCAAATAGAAAACACCGAAACTCGCATCTACTATAGGAACAAGCTTAGAAATGAATGACTCGCCAAGCATCTGTATATCTTTAGCTTCCGGGTACATCGTTGCTATTTCAGCAATTTTCGTTTTAAGCCAGCCATGTTCTTCAGCTTCCTCTAATAAGTGTTTTTCTAACTTACTATGTGCCTCAAGCTCTGAAACCATTGCGTTAAAAGCAGCTGCGATTGAGCCAATTTCATCATTGGAAACGATTTCAATACGAGGTAAATCATTCCCATTACTATTACCAGCACTGTTCATAACAGTCGTTACCTTATTAAGATTCTTAGTCATACTTCTAATAATCCAAATAATTAGTCCTATTCCTAAGCTCAAGCTGATAGCTAAATAGATATATATCGATGTGACAGCCCAATTATAAGTGTCTCGAGATCGTAAAAGTTCATTCTTCATCTCTTGCTCTTGTAATCCAAGAAGGAGTTGAGCAGTTTGAAGCATTCTGTTCCGAGTAAGTTTAATCTCATCCACCATTACCGCTTGACTATCAACCTTACCATCCATTTTTTGCCAAACCATAACTTGTTGTACCATATCTTGATATGAATCATGCAGTGTTGTATATTGTTCCATTAAATCCAGTGATTTTTCTTGCGTATCCAGTTCTTTAAGTGACTCAATTCCTTGCTTGATCTTCAAATTTGATTCTTCCCAGGCATTCAAGGCTTCTCTGTTGTTTCCATTTTCCGGATCTGCTGTAGCCTCCCTGAACTCTCTTCCAATATTAGCAGTTTCGTATTTTATCTCTGAAGCAATGTCAATTCGTTCATATAGTTCATTCACAACGACGTTCATCTTAACTATAGACTGTTCAAGCATGTTCATTAAAATAACGACGCTAATAGAAATTAATAGTAAAATGAAGCCGATGCTCGCATAGAGCTTTGTTGTAAATTTCATACTTCCTCCCCGCTCCGTTATTTTTTATTCATTACGTTATATGAAAGTGATGCTTACAAATAAGTAATGAGGCCCCAACTTGCATATATATTTTTTTGAACATTTCGATATTTATCGACATATATTTATCTATTTAAAAGAGACTCCCTTCACTTTTCATATTACAAATCAACCTAAAAATGTTATTTCATCACAAATTATATCATATTTTATCAGACTTCATTCATAGCAAATTATTTTTTATATAGGTTCTATTAATTAACGTTGTTGATTTTTGACTCATTGAATTTAGCATAACGGAAAAGCGTGTCAGATTGCGCCCTCACACGCGCAGGATCCAAAAATCATTCCGCCAACTAGATAGGATAATGTCGAAAAATAAAACTGACCTTATATAAAATGAATACATTTATTGCTTATCGCAGATAACACCTTCCAATATCTATAAATATCTTTAACATGTTCTTCATCCTATCTTAAAAGAATTATTCTATAGTGGAATTGTGTAAACCATTACCTATCATAAGGAGGATATAAATGTACCTAAAAAAACTAACAGAAAATAGACCTATTACGATTGATTATTATACAAACGGAGCCCTACAAACCTTCAAAGGGCGTGTTTATAGCCTAAACCTTATTGAGCAAAGACTGTCCCTAAAGGATGAAAAACAAAAGCCTTTTTCCATCCGTTTATCCAGCATCAAACATATTTATTAATTAAATAAAGAACCTCTTAACTTAGACCAAATGGATCTAGGTTTTTTATTTATCTTCAACTAAGGCTTCTACTTATAATGAGTAATAACCGTAATTATCCTTTTATATCAACAACTCTACCTCCTCCAAACGACATACTATTTTGTTACCTGTCAATCATAAATTTTCCCCAAATCATTTAATCATTTATGTTATTACGGTTGAATAGTACCACTTTTTATAACGAGAAAACATTAAACTAGCATATTAAACATATGTTAATTGACTTAAAGTAACCCACAACAAAAGGAGCATATATGAAGGAGTTTTATCCTCAAATGAATAAAAAACTATATTATACGGTAGTACTCATCTGGACAGCTGTAATGATGATGGGTTTGTTATTGGATAATCCACGCCTGGGTGGATTTGATTTAGGTTACATCTTACATAGTATATTCTTGCTATTATTCTATTTGCATGTTTATGGCTTTATCCGAGGTATAAAAATCATAGTTTTAGAATTGTTATTATTATCGCAGCATCCGCTTTCCTGTATACCATTTTCTTTTTATATCCAGAAGCTTGGTCTACCTTTATTTTTCTATGCCTTATTCCTGCGATTTCTATTTTATTTTTTGATTCAAAGCTGTTTCATTTTTCTTTAATCTTAAACACACTCTTAATAATCGGTACATTTAGTTATATTATGCTAATGGATCAAAGCAATCAATTTCTTCATATAAAAGAGTATTTAACAGGCAATGCTATCAACTTTATAGGAAGTCAAGTCATTATCTATCTCATTTATCATGTATCGTACGAACGTATAAAAAAACAGCAATTATATTATGAACAATTACAACATTCAGAACGATTAAAGACAACAGGACAATTAGCAGCGGCTGTTGCACATGAAATTAGAAATCCTTTGACAGTTGTTAAAGGTTTTTTACGGCTCTATAGTGAAAAAGATGGTCCAGTTAATAAGGATATAAGAGGAACGTTTACTTTAATGATTGACGAATTAAATACGGCTGAAGAAGTTATTTCTCAATTTTTAACGATTGCAAAGCCAGATAAAGATAAAGCAATAGAAATCGTAAATATTCATAACGTTCTTCAAAGCGTAACCGATTTACTTAAATCATATGGGCTTTTACGTGATAATAAGATTGATTTACAAGTAGATGAAGATTGCTATATCTGCGCTAACAACATAGAGTATAAACAATTAATGATCAATATCATTAAAAATGCCCTTGAAGCTTCAAAAATTGGGGATTCCGTTATTGTTAAAGCAAAAAGGAAAAAGCAATTCTTAGAAATTAACGTAATTGATTATGGTAACGGAATGTCAGAGGAGGAAATAAAGTCTCTTGGCACTCCTTTTTATTCTTTAAAAAGCAACGGAACAGGATTAGGTTTAATGATTTGCTATCATATAATAGAGAAATATAATGGATGCATTGATTTCCAAAGCTCAAAAGGGCAAGGGACAACCGTTACAATCTACTTTCCCTCGAAAAATTGTGAGCTTATCCAAATTAATTAATTAATTAATAATGAAGAAAAGGAGAGGAGGTGTATTCTTAAAAATAATCCTCCTCTCCTTTTCTTCTATCCGAAGTGCTATATAATAAACGTCCGCTTAATGTTGAGTAGATTCTTCTCTTTTTACTGCTTGCATTTGTTTATAATTCATTTTTACTTCGTACATACTCGAATCTGCTTTAACGATTAACTCTTTTAAATGATTAGCATCTGAGGGATAGCTGGCTTTACCAATCGAAACAGATAAATCACCTTTATGCGGCCAATTTCCCCTTTTCATTTGATCTTTAAAATGATTGATTTTCTTGTTAAGAACGGTTTCATCGGAAAATAAGGAAAGAACAAGGAATTCATCTCCTCCCCACCTCGCAATCATATCTTTTTTATCAAAAGAATCGTTTAAAAGTTTTGATAAAGTCTCTAGCACTTGATCCCCATACTCATGTCCGTAATGATCATTTACTTCTTTAAAATCATTCACATCTAATAGTAATATGGCGATATTTACTTTTTTTAGATCAGCATATGTACGTAATTTAGGGAACTGCTCTAATATATAGCGTCTATTATATAATCCTGTTAGTGCGTCTCTCGTAGATAAATACACATATTTATCATAATGCTTCCCAAGATACCATGCCAAAAGAAGCGGGATAATTGCAGGAAAAGGAAATAGTTCAGGGACTCGTCCGAAGTCTTTCTCTACAATTCCTCTAATGTATAAAAGAACGGCAGCCATGCAGCTTATACTGATAACTCTCCCTCTATACCCTAATGCGCTATCAGCTTTTAGTCTCACTTATGTAGTCTCCCTTCTTAATTATAAGGTTCTGTTATAGGATGTTGGTGGCTTTTGACTTACTCTCGTGAAACAGCGTTTATACTGCAACCAAGAAAGATTATATTAGAAAAGTAGAAAATGGTCTATATGGGCTGAATAGCCCCTGGTTGAAATTTCATACATAAAAACCATTTAAACCCATAATAAAGCCCCTCGTAATGTTCTCGTAATATTTGAAATGTATTTTTATTAAAATTGTCATGTTCTTTTTTTTATTATCTCTCTATAATTAAATTGAAATTGAAATTTAATCTTTATGATTATTCGGGAGGAAGCTTTCTTTATGAAGAAGTTAAAAAAATCTTTTATTGTCGCAGGAACTATTATTGGTACCCTAGTTGCCAGTACTTCTGCTTATGCTGATACATACCAAGTAAAATCAGGTGATACTTTATATAACATTGCTAAAGTACATAATACAACTGTTCAACAATTAAAAACTAAAAACAATTTAACTAGTGATCTTATTAAACCTGGACAAGTTTTACAGATTAATGACTCTACTAGTAATAGTAATACAAGTACAACCTCGACAAAAAACCACGTGGTTAAACTAGGAGATACACTAACTAGCATTGCTGCACGGTATAATACATCTACGAGTAAGTTACTTGCGCTAAACCCTAATATCTCCAACCCAAACCGTATCTATGTTGGTCAATCCATTCGTGTATCTGGACAAGCCTCTGCGACTACAGCGACTGTAAGCAGCAGTTCAAGTACTACGTATAAAGTTAAATCAGGCGATACTCTCTCTAAAATCGCTAGAACACATAATACAACCGTTAAAGCTTTACTTTCTTTAAACCCAAGCATTTCAAATGCAAATGCCATTCGTGTTGGTCAATCTATTAAGCTTTCCGGAACAGCTTCATCAGCAGTAGCTAAAACACAGTCTACTTCAACTGCTACAACGGCTGCAGCTGAAGCAAATCAAGTACTAGCGGCTGGTGCAAAATATTTAGGAGCGAAGTATGTATACGGTGCCAGCACCTCACGTACAGATGCTTTCGATTGTTCTTCATTCACATGGAGAGCATTCCAAGCTGTAGGTGTTACCTTACCTCGAACTTCATCAGCTCAAGCTCAAGTTGGAACACCTGTATCAAAAAGCACCTTACAAAAAGGAGATTTAGTATTTTTTGATACCAACTATGATGGTGTCATTAACCATGTAGGAATTTATGCCGGAAACGGACAAATGCTGAATGCTTCTACATCTAAAGGTGTATCTTATGCGAACATTAATAGTTCTTACTGGGAACCTCGTTTTGTAAAAGCTGTTCGTGTTCTTAAATAAAAACAGCATATACTCATTAACACCTCCCTTTTTATTTGAAGGGAGGCTTTTTTATATAGGTATTTTCTTCATTTATTTCTAGATTCCTAGTTAAGATTTATGCAATGAATCCACTAGAACACCCTCTTCATGTTCTAGAACGGACGACTCGATTTCGCCCGCCTTTTTTAGCACGATACAAGGCTTCATCTGCTCTTCTATACAAACTATAGAATGATTCAAATCCCCTTCTTTCAGCAACTCCAAAACTAGCTGTGAGTTTACCAGCAATTGAATGCCCGCTATCTTCTATCACTTTCCGAAGCTTTTCTGCCACAACAACTGCATCATCAATGGTACTTCGCCGCATCAATATGACAAACTCTTCACCACCGAGTCTAGCAAAAATATCGGATTTACGTATAATACTGCGTGTTATTTCAGCAGTATGTTTCAATACCTCATCTCCAACAGGGTGTCCCCAAGTATCATTTACACGCTTAAAATGATCCAAATCGAAAATGATTATAGAAACTGGTTCATGACTAGCATCTGCACGCTCAAGTTTCTCTTTTATTCTCTGTTCAATAAAATGCCGGTTGTATAAGCCTGTTAACTCATCCGTAATAGCAAGATTCTTTAATACTTTATTTTTCTTCTCCAATGTTTTATTCAGTTGAATCAAATTCTTTTCCGCTATCCGTTTTTCTGTAATATCTCTTGCAGAAGCATAGATATATTTACCGTTAGGCTGAGAGCGCCAATCAATATATTTGTATGAACCATCCTTGCAGCGAACCCTATTTACAAAACTCAATATTTCCTTCTGATCTTCTAGGTCCTTCATTACAGCTAAAGTCGAAGGTACATCGTCCGTGTGTACAAGAGAAACAAAGCTTTCACCTAGCAGTTCCTCAACTTTATATCCTAGCACATGTTCAAATTGTTTATTAATTTTCAGAAACTGTCCATCTGTAGTGGCTACGCAGAGCATATCGAGATTCACCTTTAGAAAGCCTTCGATTTCCTTATCCAACATATATTCCTTCGTAACATCGATATATATGCAGCCAAAAATATGCTCATGCAGCGGAAATACCTTAACTCGAATCCATTTTTGTATCGAATAATGATTCATATCAAACTGCGTTGCTTTTTGACTCATAACCGCATTATTAAAGGTTTCCTTCCATTGAGACTCGCCTTCCCAACCTCCCGGAAACACTTCATAAAAGCTTTTATCAATAACATCAGCAGCTTTTACCCCCATCATAGTTTCATATGCCTGATTTACTGCTAAAAATTCATAGTCACAAAGAATCCCCTGTTTATCCATGATAGCCCTATGATATGAATAAGCTGTTGGTGATTTTTCAAAGAACTCTTTAAGGTACTGTTCTTTCATATGCTTTACCCCGCTTACATAGTTTCCCGTATCGTAAACTTCATTAATTATGATACTACCAGTTATCCATTATATATATAAAGCAAAATTTTTCCTATTCCTGAATTTTACTATGTATTTCGCTTTGCAATAAAGAATGCAAAAATAATTGTTACCTTCACGACACAAACATTGAACTTCATTTATATCGGAAAAATATCTTTTTCGTTTACTATTCATTAGCTGTCAATATACCATTTATTTTAACTTTAATTCTTCCAAATAACATTGTTACTTATTGGATTATATAAACTTGAAATCATAACTTTAGGAAAAGAGGACCAGCTTGATAAATAGAGGAAATTTGAACAATTTTATGATAAAAAAATTGATACGAGTGTCAGATATGTTCAATAATATAGGCAACACCTTGCCGTCTTTTATACAATAAAAATGCCCCGCTCTTTAGATAAGCTTTTATAGTACATTTTTTCATAAAGGATAAATCGTCGTGATTGGAAGTGAGAAAGATATGAATGATAATACGGAACTTGGCAAGCTAGATGAAACGATTATGAACGCTAATTATACGACCCAAATGGTGCAAGAGCGATTACGTGAGCTAAATCATCTCTTTAAAGAAGATGCGAATGAAGAGTGTTTGAAAAAAGGAGAAGATCTTTTAGCCAAAGCGAGCCGTAATGAATACGCAATTGGTTTTTGCGGCCATTTTTCAGCCGGAAAGTCCACTTTAATTAATGAATTATTAGGAGAAGCCATTTTACCATCTCACCCTATCCCTACTAGTGCCAACATTGTTAAAATTCATCATGGTCCTCCATTTGTAAAGGTACTATTTAAAGAAAAGGGCTTGCTTACGCTAGAAAACCCAAACGATTTAACACAAATTCAAAGCTACTGCCGTGATGGGGATTCAGTAACAGAAATAGAAATCAGCAATCCAAATGCAAATTTACCAGAAGGTGTAGCCTTTATTGATACTCCAGGAATCGACTCTACGGATGATGCTCATCGTGTCGCAACGGAATCAAGTCTTCATTTAGTTGATTCTATTGTCTATATGATGGATTATCATCATGTTCAATCGGAAGTTAACTTTTCCTTTTTAAAACAAATAACCACAAGTAATAAAGATTGTATAATCGTTGTTAATCAAATTGATAAACATTTGGAAACAGAAATTCCATTTTCTGTGTTTCGCAAGCAAGTCCATCAATCGTTAGTAGACCATAACATAAGCTTCAATAAATTATTGTTTGTTTCCGGAAAAGTACATAACGCGCCGTTCAATGAGCTTGATCAATTAAAGTCATGCTTAGAAACGTATATCATCTCGAAAGAAAAAAGAGTTTTACTAAATATCATAAAAGAAGGATTTATGTTGATTGAACAACATAAAAAGTGGTTCAAGAAACAATACAATAAAGAGTTAACGGAGTATGGTGAAATATTGACCCCTCATCAATTAGAGGATGAGGCTGAGCTAAGAAAGAGCTTGAAAGCAACTAAAGAAAGGCTCATTCCTTTAGATGACTTGCAAGAACACTTTGAAATTGAATTTGAAGAAAAAATGAAAACCGTATTACAAAATGCAAATTTAATGCCCTATCACACAAGAAATCTAGCAAGGGACTTTCTTGAATCCGAACAGCTTAGTTTTAAATTACATGGTTTGTTTTCTAGAAAGAAAACTAACGCAGAAAAGGAAAGAAGAAAAACTGAATTTTTCAACGAAGTGAAAGAAAATGCAAGAACTTATTTAGATATTCATATTAAAGATTTACTCTTTAAACATATGGAATCCTATGGAATTGATGATGAGGCGGTTCATTTATCTATACATCGGTTTGAAGGAAACCTTGATCCCGATATTATTACCAGCTCGTTAAAGCGCGGCGCTTTGTTTTCACATGAGTATGTTCTTAACTACTGTCAATCCGTTATAGAATCGGTACATGCTCATTATAAAAAGGCAGTAAGAGTCCAATTAGAAGAAGCGATAAAGGCTTTACGAAAACGCGAGGGTTCACAACAAAAAAATCAAATTAGAAAACGGGATGAATTAGAAAGAAAGTTAGCCGCCATTTCAGGAATTAAGAATATCCATGCCAAAGTTGAAACGAGGGTTAACTCCTTACGAGAACTGTTACGTCCTAACACATCTCAAACCATTACGGAGAACGAAATCCATCCTTTACAATCTTCCTCATCATTTACATTTACTAAAGGAGGAGCAGTTTCTGTTCAGTCGAAGAAATGGACCGTTAATATTGGGGAAGCATTTACAAACGAAAAGAAAGAAAAACAAGTCAATCTCAACCATCTCAATGAAAAGCGTCAGCAAACAGCAGACAGTCTCGTAGAAATAGCTGCTCAAATTGAGAAATATAAAGGATTGCATTCATATAGTCTAGACTTAGGAGAACGAGCGGATAGGCTAAAAAATCAAAGGTTTATCGTGACGTTATTTGGAGCTTTTAGTGCGGGAAAGTCCTCTTTCGCCAACGCTTTAATAGGAGAGAATATATTACCCGTCTCGCCAAGCCCAACAACTGCAGCCATCAATCAAATCTTGCCGCCAACTCAGGAGCACCCTCACGAAACGGTCATTGTGAACTTTAAACAAGAAAAAGATTTATTACAGGATATTAATGATGCCCTTTCCCCTGCTGAAACTTCAGTTGAACGTATTTCAGAGCTCTTTCAATTGTTATCAAAACGGGAAGAAATTCTTAAAGAAATAGCCGAAAAAGAAAAAGTTGGTAACGATAGCACCGAGTCCACTGAGCAGAAAAAAGAAGAAAAGCGGGACCCTCTAGAATTGTTGGATAAAGGACAAATTGCCTTATTAAATGCCATTCAATTAGGATATGACGAAATGAACGCTTTAATTAACCAAGAAAAGAAGGTTTCCATCACTGAATTTCAAAGACTTGTTGCTACAGAACAACAAGCTTGTTTTATTGAGAAAATCAACTTGTATTATGACTGCCCAATCACACAACAAGGCATCATTCTCGTCGATACTCCAGGTGCTGATTCGATTCACCGTCGTCATACTGAACTCGCTTTTAATTATATTAAAGAATCAGATGCTGTTCTTTTTGTTACATATTACAATCACGCTTTTTCAAAGGCGGATCGGGAGTTTCTTATCCAGCTTGGGCGTATTAAGGACTGTTTTACCAATGATAAAATGTTCTTTATTGTAAATGCAGCCGATTTAGCGGAAAATGCAGAAGAAGTACAACATGTTTTAACTCATGTGGAAAAAGAACTTCTTCATTGCGGAATTCGTTACCCGTCTATCTTCCCTGTATCCAGTCAGCTGGCCATGTATGCGAAGAGATATATAAAAGGGGCCTGTACACAAGAGCAAAAGCAGCTTTATGAATCAAAAATCCCAGCTCCCTCACGAAGGAATGGAGTGAGCTATTCAGGTTTAGCTGCCTTTGAGGAAGCACTTCACCGTTTTACATTAAATGATTTAACGGAGCTTTCTATTCAATCATCCATCCATGACCTTTCGATGATTACTCGAATTATGGATAGCTGGCTGCATGCGGCAGACATAGATGAATCAGAAAGAGTAAAACGATTAAACGAAGCTTTTATAAAAAAAGAGCAAGCCGTTGAAACGATTCGCACAAGTCAGGATGATATTGAAGAAAAGTTAGTGCTGCAAGAGATTCACGAACTTCTTTATTATGTAAAACAGCGTGTGTTTTATCGTTATTTTGATGAATTTAAAGATATTTTTACGTTTAGTCGTTTTCGGGAAGGAGACTTTCATACCACATTAAGAAAGTGTCTGAGTGAAATTATACAATTTATTGCCTATGATCTCACACAAGAAATGCGGGCCACTTCTTTTCGCATTGAAGTATTTCTAAAAAAGCAGCTCAAAGAGAAACATCGACGTCTAACGGAGACGATTGAAAAGGATGTCCATCAAACATTTTTTATGCCGTATAGTGAGCCAACTATCGATTTGCTCTCTTTTTCAGAAGAGATGCATGATTTTTCATTTGGACAATATGAACAATTGCTAGATCGTTATCAAAATATGAAAGATTCCTTTATAGTAAAAGGCAACCGCATATTACGGGACGAGCTTGAAGAAAAGCTAAGAGGACCTGTAGATAAGTATATAAAAAACCAGCGCGAAAAGATTGAATTGCACTATTACTCCCTTTTCCAAAAAGAGCTGATGAAATTAAAAGAATCCTTACTTATACAGGCAGAAGATTTTTTCAAAGGAGAAATTACAGCTTTATCTATAGAGATAGATAACAATGACCTAAAGAACACACATGCATTTATTCACAGGAAGCTACAGGAATTAAACAGTCACGTATATTGAAAGAGCTAAAGAAAGCTGTCTAAAAAGTAAAGGACATTTCTCTTAGCAGATTGCCGAATGTTGTTTTTCATGACTCTAATGATAGACATTTTCCTAGCTGAATTTCCGAATTTGGTCCTTCATTATTCCAATGAAGGACTTTTTCTTTGGCTGATTGCTGAATTTGGTCCTTCATGACCCGGATGAAGGATCTCCTTTCATTGTTCCCTCCTTATCCGCTTTCTAAATTGACGCTGGAAGAGTAAGCCTAGCTTCAAATTTTTGCAGCCTAAAAATAAAAGAAGCTACTGGTCATGTTTCAAGAACCAATAGCTCAACTTTCTGACATTCATTTGTCTAATCTTACACTATGTAAAACTTATTTTGCTCGCGGAGCACTATTGAACTCAATTTTTTTATGCGTTCCATCACAAAAAGGTTTTTTTTCGGATTGGCCGCATCGGCAAAGAGAAAAAGTGTTTCCAACACTATATGCATCTCCATTACCGTCTAATAGTTCAACGTTCCCATTAACGCGAATAGAACCATTATCGTTAATTTTAATAACTACCTTTTCCTGTTCCAAATGAAAGACACCTCTTTTCTATTCATTACAATTGATTACTCATCCATTTAAACAATCACCATGTTATTTAGTAATGTGTTAAAAAAAGTGAATTCATTCCTATTTTTACAAATTTAAAGACTTGTTACTACAAGCTTCTTATTTTGCCAAAGAAGTTTGTACATAAAACACAATCCCTTATCAAAGGCTAGTACTTGATATGCGAGGAGGTATGGCATTGGATTTTTTTATTCCTAGTGGTCAAAGTAAGGGTAACAAAGGCAATAAAGACGGAAATTTAAAATGGTGGCAATTGTCCTTAATAGGAGTTGGCTGTACAATTGGTACAGGCTTTTTTCTCGGATCAGCCATTGGTATAGAAATAACAGGTCCCTCTATTGTATTTTCCTTTTTGTTAGCCGCCATTGGAACCTATATTGTATACAACTTATTAGCAAAAATGACGGCTGAGGATCCTCAAGATGGATCGTTTTGCTACTATGCAAACAAAGCTTATGGGCGTTGGGCCGGATTTAGCTGCGGCTGGGGATATTGGAGTTCAAATATCCTCATTATGGGCAGCCAATTAACAGCTCTCTCCATCTTATCGAGATTTTGGTTCCCTCATATTCCCCTTTGGCTATTTGCGACTGGATACGCCATTCTCTCTATTATTGTTGTGTTAACCGGCAATAAAGGTTTCGATAAAGTAGAGAATTTATTAGCTATTATAAAAACAGCCGCTATTGTTATGTTTATTATTCTTGCCGCCGTTGCTGTGTTCGGATGGATTCATGGTGATATAAAACATGCCGGATTTCCGAATTCAGCGAAGGAGCTATTTACTGAGGGCTGGAAAGGTTTTTGGGCTTCTTTAATCTATGCCTTTTACGCTTATGGAGGAATAGAAGTCATTGGATTAATGGCTATGAGACTGAAAAAGAAAGAAGATGCTCCTAAAGCAGGAATTATCATGTTAATCGTGCTAATTATCATTTATATTATTTCACTCGGACTTGCTGTTTATATGGCTGCACACGGCGCGTTTAACTCAAAGGAAAGTCCTTTTGTAACAGCACTCGATAAATATCATTTTAATTTTTTTCCGCATGTATTTAACGCAGCAATTATTATGGCCGGTTTTTCAACAATGACCGCTTCATTATTCGGGGTAACAACACTTCTTGCTACGCTAGCAGATGGCGGTGATGCTCCAGCTGTGTTTTCTAAAAAGATTAAAAAGTGGAAGGACCTCCCTTTGCCTTCTTTATTACTCGCAACGATTGGATTAATCGCATCCATCGTTACCGCTCTATTGTTACCTGGTAAAATTTACGAGTACATTACGACAGCTGCAGGGATTTTAATTTTGTTCAATTGGTCTTTCATTATTATTTCTGCTCTTCGTATTTTAGAAATGAAAGTATGGGGGAAGCTGTTAGCTTTTATTGGGATTGCCCTAATCCTTGCAGCGGTAAGCGGAACATTGATGGAGAAAAGCATTCGCATGGGCTTTTTTGTTAGTTTGTTATTTGTCGCTATTATAGGCCTAGCTGCGATTATTATGCAAAAAAAGGTATGGAATGCAGGGTAACCCTAAGCTGAACCCGCCTATACCTGCATGTTTAACAGCAAAAGTCGTATTGTTTTTTCGTAAGAATCTGTTATCAACAATACTGTTTAAACTTTAAAGAAAAGATAAGTGTTCTACAAATAATTAAACAGGCTGAGGTTATTCACTCCAGCCTGCAGTATTTTATCATTACGTACACTACTTGATTTTCACTTTGAAAATCTGTCCTCCTCTGCTTGCAACAACGATAGAATCGTTAAAAATAGCAGGTGATGCTTCAATATTGGATCCTAGATTTATCTTATTTATGACTTCTCCTGTTTTCCCATTTAACAAATACATCGTACCAATTGAATCACACTGAATCAGATAAGCTTGTCCATTTTTATCATATACCGCTACTGGAGATGACCACGTATAACTCGGCATTTCCCATCGCCATACCTCTCCCCCAGTCGTTTTATTAACAGCGACCATAAGCCCTGCATTCATCGTCTTATGTCGTGCGATGGTGAAAATCGCTAAATCTTTTATTTCATTTTTCCCAATAACAGGTGTAGCCAACATGCCTCCATTGACACTTTCGTTATACATCGCGTCATACTTTTTCGTCCAAACGACTTCACCTGTTACACCATTTATTTTACGTACAAGGGAGTGGCTATCACTTCCTCTTAATTTATCTACTTCTGTTCCTGTATATAAGAAAGGAATATTTTCTTCTTCCTCAATCACAATTGACGCATCTGTATCATCAGTCCCCGACAAGGCCCAGATTGGTTTCATTGTCATTAAATTAATCCCTTGAATGCTGCCTCCATTATCCGCGAAAAAGGCAAGGTTTTTATAGACAGCTACAGAGTTCTCAATTCCTTGATAATCATTCCCTTTTACTTTGTAGCGATATTTAATTTGTTCTGGAGCAACCCTAATACTTTTCTCTTCCTTATTAAAAACCGTATTTAATTTAATATTGTAGAATAATCCATTTTCTCCACCGAGAATAAGAGTATCTGTTTCCCTATTCACAAGAGCAGAACCATCAAAAGCTCCCCAAGGGCGATAAGCATCCGCTTCAATCCCTGGAATGAAGTGCAGCATCTCTCCATCTATTAAACTGAAAATACGAAAACCAATATCTCCTTGCTGAGGTATTCCTTGACCAGTATAAAGTAACGGATAACCGCGCGGATCAATGGATACACTTCCTTTAATAGGATTATGAATATTAATAGGATTTCTTGATTGTTTACCAGATTCAAGATCAAAGAAGTAGATTTTTCCATCAAGACTTGCATAAATCACCTCGATGAAATTTTCCTTATGTTTAAATTCTTCCTTAAGGTTCATCATTTCTCTAATGTCTGAATCCCACTTTATAATGGCCGGCTGCCCTGTCCAACCAGCTCCCCCTCCCCATTTAGGGCTTGAACCTGTAACAAATGACCATGTTTTCTCTAAAGAAGTCGGATTCATTTTCACTTCACCATAACTAGGCGAGTTTCTCAAATTATTTCCACGGAAAGTTAATACACCTTCCACTTCTGTATACATCTTAGAAAACGTATGTACGGGTTGTAATTCATGTAATTTGTCTTTTGGAATGGTTTCATAGAGGATTCCTGGAGTTTCTTTTGGATTAATTTCAAGGAATGTTTCCTTCGTTTCATTTACTTGCTTGATTGTTTGAGTTTTCTTCTGCGGTTCTGAAGATACAATCGGTTCATCTATTCGATCTTCTTTCGTTCTTTCACTTGCTTCAATACTTGTATTTGCTTCTTTTGTTACACAAGCTGTTGTTAGAGCTAAACTGGAACAAAACAAAGATAATAATATGAATCTATTTACTTTCAACAAGAACACCACCATTATGTTATCAATCGTTTACATCTTTCTGAGTAGGTGTCGAAACATTTGTTGCTTTTCTACAAGGAAGATGATTAACAATATTTACCTTACTTATATCATAATAATGATGTCGTATGCCTTGTTATTTTGTCGAAAAATTTAAAAAATTCTGTGTTCGCTAAGTGGTAAGAACCGTACCTCAAAATTTTTAAATGTTTTACTAGCTATAGAGTCTGCCCCATAATTATGTAAATAACTTATAGGACAGGCCCTTAAAAACATCAAGTTCCCAACTTAAGGAGCTGCACAGATAAAGTTGGAAGCCGCGTTTACGTCCCCTTTTCCTTTGTACTTCGGATAAGTTGGATATTCACATAGCGGACGGGTACGACCCAAAGTATCAGCGTTTTGATCTTGTGCAACAAGATTCACAGGTCTCTTTCCATCGACTACCCATGTATCTAGTGCACCGAGTAAATCTGCTCTCATTGTGAAGGTTTCTGATCTTCTATGACCGTAGCCAGGAACCAAATAGAACTGAACAAATTGGTCAAGTGAACGTTTTCCAAACCTATCGACAAGCTTGTTATAATAATCAACCGAGCTGTACGGAGTAACAATCTGGTCTGCTGTTCCGTGAAGCAAAATTAATTTCCCCCCACTTTCCTTGAATTTAGAGAGATTAGGATCAGTCGCATCAAGCAATTGCGAGGCTTTCACAACTTGAGCCTTCCATTGATCCGGATTGAAATGGACAGGATTAAAATCTTTATCTCGAACAACCATATACTTAATGACTCCATCTCCTAATCTTGAGACAAAGTTCTTTCTTTTTAACGGCGATGTTCCATATTGGGAAAGTCTCCCCTCGCTAATGTTCGCCCCCTGCAATTGAGAATATCCCGGCGTGACCGTCAATCCATTTGCGAGCGGATAGTTAAAGCGCAATGGCGAATTGAAAAGTTTGACGATATCCAGTTGTTCCTTAGAAAGATATTTACTTAAAGAGTTTAGAATGTGATTTGTTTTCTTTGTACAGGCTGTTATATTACTTATGATACCGTCTGAAACATTGTCCAAGGAATCGCAAGCGTTAAGAACAATCTTATTAATTAGCTTGTTTTCCGCCGGACTAATCCATCCAGCTCCATTATTAGCGTACAGAGCGTTAGCATTTTGGTTGTCCTTTATTGCCTTAGATACCCAGTTTAATGCCGGGTATAATACGATGACGCCATCATATTCTGCAGGAAAACGTTGAACAACTTTTAAAGCTTCACGTCCCCCATTAGATCTGCCAAAAAAGTAGACCTGAGATGGTTTACTATGGTAACGTGCATCCACTAACGTAAGAGCAACATCCTTCGTTTTTTTTAATTGATCCGATGCGAAGTTAGCCAAGGCTTCGTCATTCAAGGCAAAGCTTCCGTCTAAGCTCTTGCCTTGATGGCCCGAGTCACTGCCAAACGTCACGTAGCCTTTCGACAAGGCATCTGGACTTGTCAAAGGCTTTCCAATGCTAGCTCCCAGACCTGTTACTAACACACCATCAAAAGCACCGCCGCCCACTTGCAATAGTTTATGGTTCCAATTCGTGGGAAGATTGACTTGAAAATGAATATCCGGAACGTTCTTATCTACTGGATGAATCGCTCCTAACACCTTACAAAACCCTCTATTTTTGGAGTGTTTTCCAGTTTTCCATACGAACGTCGCGGACTGAACAGTAGCACCATTTGTAGGCAAACCGATCTGGGATGCTGGTATGCTCATGCCCTTCAGATTTGAACAAACCGATGCTCGATTTTGCGTATAAACCTCATTATTATCCAAGCTACATACTAATAAAAAGAAAAATGAAAGCAAGGGAAATAAAATCAAAGTTTTCAATTTACTTTTCATATTCTTCCTCCCGTACCTTTCGGATTGTAAGCAATGTTAATATGTACCGTAAACAATCTCCTTAGCCTAAAATGATAGAGGAATTTTTCGAAAGCGGAAAAACTAAAAACCTGCCTCGTTCACACAAGATAACAAGCGATTACCCGTTTAAACAATCGTTATCCATCCGCTTAAACCCATACTAGCGGCAGACGATTCGCAAGGTATAGTACGCACCTATAAAAATAGTCATTTTTGAAAAAATAACCATAATAACCAAGAGTTTATTTGTTGACACTCGCTAATTATCCATGGTATTATAGAAAATTTGATTAAATAATGATTATATGCTACCATAATAAATGTAGATATATATGGAGGTGTATGGTTTGGTTCAAATTGGCGACAAAGTTTTTTATCCAATGCATGGGGCAGGTATCATTAAAGCCATTGAAGAAAGAGAAATACTAGGAAAAACAGAGGAATATTGTGTGATTAACATTCCGATTTGTAAAATGGATATTATGATCCCGATGAACAAGATACACACATCAGGTATTCGTTCACTCGTTGACCGGAAGACGATGAAGGAAATATTATTGGTTTTTCATCATGAGGATCCGTATAACTCCATTCCATGGAAAGAAAGATATAGTTTGAATATGGAGAAAATGAAAACAGGGGATGTGCACGACTCTGTTGAAATAGTTCGTGATCTCTTATTTCAGAGCAAGGAAAAATCGCTTAATTCTAGTGAAAGACACATGTTAAATCAAGCGCGAAGAAATTTAATTAGTGAGTTGATCTTAATTACAGATCTCACAGAAAATCAAGCAGCTAACTTATTAAAACTATCCAGTTAAAAACCTCTCCACTGTACATCATTTACTTGGTGTTTTTTTATTTAAAAACACTTACTCTAACCCTCAAAAAAAAGGACAGGCAGATACGACACTAACCAATGAATTTTAATATGATTAATCGTATCTCTCCCCTTAGTACGGGGACAAACCTTCTTTATTTTTTAGTAATATTGGGCTACAAATTGCTGTACATCTAACTCATTTACCCTCTTCATCTTCTACTCCTCTTAGTCGTAGCTATTATACCTATTTATAAACAAAAAATGACGTATAAGCTGCACACGTCATTTTTTATTTTCAGTTATATGATTACAACATATTCAATTCTTTTCCATAACGATTATAGTCCACTTGGCTTTCCGTTTTCATAAGGTTTCAATATACCATACAGCGTTTCAATAACAGGGAGAGTTACAGCATGTTTAGCAGCCAAACGCAGTGCACCTCCATGTAAATGCTCGACCTCTAAAGGAAGTCCTTTTCGCATATCCTGGTGCATGGAAGAGGTCGCTTCTTTGTGGAAACCTTTTAATCTAGTTGCCATCACTTCTACTTCCTGCTCTGTTAAAATAATCCCCTCTTTATTAGCGAGCATGCTCATCTCCAAAATCACCTTTCTAGCAACGGCAAATGACGCTTCCGTACTTGCAATAAAACCTGCCGGCAGCTGCATCGCTGACGTAATTCCGGAAAATGACGTAATAAATATGTACTTTTTCCACATATGCTTTAAAATATTCTCTTCTCTTAGAATATTTGTTTTCACATCATTATGTACGGCTTCTAATTGCGCACATATTTCTGTTTGTTCGTTATGAAGAGCTCCAAATTTCACGGCACTGCTTCCACTAGTATGCTCTACGTAACCTTGTTCATTTAACGTTGCAATAATAGAAGCAAATCCTCCTAGCACTTTTTCTTTTCCAATGGCTTGCTGCAACGTTTCCAAATGCTCTATACCATTTAACAAAGGAAGTACAAACGCCCCTGTCTGCTCCACAATTTTTTGAACTTGCGGTATGGCTTGGTCAAGATGATACCCTTTTACAGCCAGTATAACCAAATCGATATTTTTAACTTGTTCAGCCTCTGTATAAACTGTTACATCCCTTTCTTCAAAGTTTCCTTCAGGGCTGTATATTTTCAACCCTTCTTTCGCTAATTGCGCTGCCCTTCTTTCTCTCACAAAAAACGAAACATTTAAGCCTGCTTCTAATAATCTCCCGCCAAAATAAGCACCTAAAGCTCCTGCTCCTTGCACTAAAATATTCATCGTAGCACCAACCTTTCTCATCTCTTTTTTATCTATGTTATCACGGAAAAGGTGCAAGACCCTAGTCAAATTGCATGACAAGGTATTGTTGATTCTCGGTTACTAAAAAGAAAAAGAGGAATCACCATTAGACGATTTCTCTTTTCATTTTGTCTATAATTCAAGAAGCTCATAATGATGTTATGGGTCATAAGATTTATCAAGTCGATAAATCTTAAATCATCCAAAATAAACATATTGCTCATATCCATGTTAGAATCGCTTCCAAGACAAAGTGATATAAGCAATACTTTAGAGACCATCTCAAATTTAGGTAACTATATCAGTTGAAGCGTCTGGAGCATAATTCGTTACTACTAAAACAACTGGTGAGTCTGCTGTAACTGTCGATCCAGCAGGGACAGTAATTACGAGTTGTCCAGTTCCAGTACCACCCGGAGTATAAGATAATAAACTTTGCATTTGCAATACACCATTTATATAGACAGTAAAATAACTATTATCAGTTGTTAATACAGGTAAAGCTGTAGCAGCTGCACCCGTATCATCCCAGAAATCTGCAACAGAAATAGTGATTGTACCTTCACCTACTACCGTCCCTGCGACTTCGTAAAAAAAGCGTTCGACTGCAGGGTTAGTATCAACGGTTGTACTTCCGGAAATTGCCAATTTCATTATTTTAAGCGGCAATATATATCCCCCCTTATAATCTTCTATACAGTATATGACTTTCCATAATAAGTGCTTAGACAGTTAAGTTATAAAATGATTCACTTCAAAAACTATTTGTCTATATACTATGAATTATAGAGATTTAGTGAGGAAGTGTAAGAAATGGAAAGGAGTAATTCAAAGGTATATTTAAATTTGCCATGTATACCTAAGCAGGAAAAACGTTTCATTTCCCCCAAAAAAGTATTAGTGTACGAGTTTTATACGATTTCTGACGGAGTTAGTCTAGTTTATAAAAACAAGGATGCACTTTATGAAGTTGCAAAACAAGAAATCCTTGACCCAAAGGAAATATCATACATGAATCTTTTTATTAATGGTGTTCTACAACCATATGAGAATTATACTGTAAAAGAAGGGGAAATTAATTTAAAAACCGTTGATGTACCAATTAAAGGTGCACCAATCATTTTACAAATGATCAAGGTCTTATAAAAAGGGCATTTAAATGAAGAAAAGTTCGGAAGCTAACGTATTTCATTTTGATGATTGTTTCCATTAAAAACTCTCTCACACCGTTTCGCCAAGGATTGTTAAAATTTGTTCAAAAAGTAACAGAACCCTTTCTTAATATTTTTTACTACATTTAAAGGACTCTCTTCCCTTTAAGAAATCAGGCTCATCAAAAACAGGTTAATAGTGCCAGGTAAGAGCTAATACATCCTTTACGTTAAAAAGAGAACAATAACCCTTAGAGCACTTATTCCTGCATTTATTTTTCTACCCAAGCATTTAAGTTTGTTTCCCGCATTCCAATTGTTACTATAGTAGTGACACTTCATTAAGAAAGGATACATCTACATGTCAAATATACAAATACCCGTATCAGTCTTAAACTTAGCTCCGATTCGTGAAGGACAAAATGCGAAAGAAGCTATCGAGGCAATGGTCGATTTGGCGCAAGCGACTGAGAAGATGGGCTATACACGATATTGGATTGCTGAGCATCATAACACGTCAACATTAGTGAGCTCAGCGACCTCTATTTTGATTAAACACACTTTAGAACATACAGAACATATACGTGTTGGTTCTGGCGGAATTATGCTGCCTAACCACTCCCCTTTAGTCGTAGCCGAACAATTCGGAACGATGGCAACCATCTATCCAAATCGTTTGGACTTAGGTCTTGGTCGAGCTCCAGGCACAGATATGATGACCGCAAATGCACTAAGACGAGCTTAAAAGGATTCTGTCTATACGTTTCCGAACGATGTTCAGGCGTTGCTTACGTATTTCGGACCTGAAGAGCTTCAAAGTTATGTAAAAGCTTATCCTGGTGTTGGTACGAATATTCCGATTTATATTCTCGGCTCTTCAACCGACTCTGCTTATTTAGCAGCTCAATTAGGCTTGCCGTATGTATTTGCTTCTCACTTTGCACCGAGGTATATGGAGGAGGCAATTTCTATTTATCGCAACCGATTCCAGCCATCTCAATACTTAGATTCTCCCTATATGATTGTCTGCTTAAATGTGATTGCCGCTGAAAGCGACGAAGAAGCTAAATTCGAATCAACCACCATGCAGCAGTTTTTCCTAAATGTTGTGCGCGGCTCTCAAACACCATTACAACCGCCTGTAGAAAATATGGACCACATTTGGAGTCAACCTGAGGAAGCAATGGCTACATCCATGTCCAGTGTGACTCTGTTAGGAAATAAAGATTCGATTCGAAAACAGTTGACGAGTTTTCAAGAGAAGTATAACGTCGATGAAATGATGGCTGTATCGTATATTTATGATCCTGACAAACAAAAACGGTCTTATGAGATTTTAAAAGAAGTAGTGGATGGGAAGTAAAGGTTAGAAGTGATGAACCCCCGACTTCTTACAGAACTGTACGTACAAAAGGCTTCGCAAATAGCGACAAAAGGCTTCGCAAATAGCGAAGCCTTTTGTATTTATTACTATCCATTTTTATTAACTAAAAACAGTCATCCCACAACTTCCGAATAATTACTGTCCGATACTTTAGCTTGTTTTTTATCATAGGACGCTATTAATTTTCCACATAAAGAAGCTAAAACTTGTTGAAATAGCATTCCTAAAACAACAGGTAAAACTACTTTAGGAGGAAAATACGTACTGGCTATTACGGTTCCCGCACTAATATTTCTCATTCCACCTGTAAAAGCTACAGATACGGCTACATCTCTATTCCACTTAAATGCCCTAGCAGTAGTCCAGCTCAAGAAATATCCTGTAATAGCAATGATAACAACGGTACCTGCAATAAAGACAATTCTCCCATTCATTTCTCTAAAATAATGCGATACAATACCGCCATTAATCACAACAATCGCAGCAATCCCCAATTTTGTAAAAACGGCTAATTTCGGTCCTAATATAGGCTGTATTCTCCCCTTAGTCATATGGTTCAGACACATAGCCACTACAGAAGGAATAACAATCATAAGAATTAAATCCGTCATTAATTTATACGTATCTATTTCTACCTGCTGTACTGTAAAAATCGATAAACTAAGTGGTACAATAACCGGTGACAGAAGTGTGTCTAATAATATGATAGAAAGAGCAACTGGGACATTTCCTTTATACATAACCACCCATATGAAACTAGTAATTCCAGTTGGAATAACAACAGACAGAATTAATCCAGTCATTGTGTCAAAATCGCCAGCAAATAAAAGATGACCGATTCCCCAAGCAATACCTGGCATAATCACATGTAAGATCGTCATTACTAATATGATTGGAAATGGATTATGAAGAGCCATTGTTAATTGTTTAAAATTAGACCCGAGACTCCCAGAGAAAGTCATTACAGCAAATATCCAAGGTATAAGAAATTTAACTTCTTGCATAGAATCCCCAATAAAAATACCAATTAATAAACTTGAAGGTATCATAATGGGTAAAAATCTCCCTAGAATACTATTTAATTTGTCAAACATCCTTTTTCATCTCAATCATCCATCCCTTTAGTAGACTAGCTTGTTATAGCACGTTACTTCTATAGTTACCAGTAAATCCTAAATCTTTCCCCACGTGCCGTATTAATAAGCAGCTACCTCCATCTCAAGCCCTAGTTTTAGGCACTTCGCGACTCCTTGAGCAATCTTAACTATTCCCCCGCTTTACATTTCATTTAAACTATTATAAGACTATATACCATTTTTACAAAAAATGGAATGTTTTTATTTGAAAAACTGTTCCCTTAAACTTTTCTCTCCATACATAATGGAAATTAACACTTTAACTGGTTCTAGTTCTTTATCTTTAGATGCACTCTATGATATAAATTTTTTGGTCCGCTTAATGTTTTCACATTGAAGAAACTTTTAACCACAATATAAAACCAGCACAAATGACTATGCTGGTTTGCTACACAATATTCAGTTAGAAGTTTCCTGCAACCTTTTCTAAACTAGTTTCAATGATTTCTTCTGCTCGGTCAGGTTACTCTCCCCAGAACATACTTAACCGCCAATAGATTATCCTTGTGGATTAATGTTATGGTTATGACGGAATCTATTACTTGGATCGTACGTTTTCTTTACCGCTACTAAGCGCTCGTAGTTTTCTTGAAATGCATTAGTCGTTACATCGTCACTTACACCGATTCCATTAAGATATGAGGCATTTTTGTAGGAAAACGGGCGCATTCCTCCATATACGGAATCTATCCATTGTTTACATACAGCATCGTCTCCAGCCATAGCTATTACATCAACCAGCAAGACAAACTTTGCATTTCGGATAGCAAATGGCGTTGCATGAACAGGTACTCGATTCATTTGCCCGCCAAGTGCCCACAGCTGAACGAGTATGGTTGGAGCTGGTGCATTGTCTATTTTATAGAGGAGCTGCTCAATGACTGTATCATCCAATTCATCAAAGAAAAGAGAGGTTCCATAAACAGGTACGGTTTTTGGCACCATTGGGTCTAGCTTCTTTTGGAACTCTACAAATGGTACTACTCCTGTTTGATCAATGATTGGTTCTGCTAACTCGCGAAGCGGTTGAATGACTGTTTGGCCTTCTTTCGCGTCACCCGCATAGATTCCTAAAAGCATGATTACCTTTTTATGATGTAAAAATTCAGGTAAAAATGGGGCGGGTGGCAGCACAGTAGCTGTTAGATTAAGAGAAACTGCTTCATCGGGAGCTTGAACCAAAAATTGTTGAACTTTGTTTAAGATGTCTTTTGCATCCTTAAAATCGTACATCACATCCAAAGCCAACACTTCTGGACCTACGGCATGCAAGGCAAACTCAAATCTAGTAACGACCCCAAAATTTCCGCCGCCTCCGCGAATTGCCCAAAATAAATCTTGATGATTCTTTTCATTAACTTCCAATACAACACCGTCTGCTGTTACGACTCTTGCACTAACAAGATTGTCACAAGTTAACCCATACTTCCCTCTTAAATAACCAATACCACCATTTAGAGCTAACCCTGCAACACCTGTTTCGGAAACCGTTCCAGTAGGAACTGCCAGTCCATACTTTTGAGTTTCAAGATCTATATCTCCAAGAGTAGCTCCACCTTCTACAACAGCCACTTGTCTCTTTTCATCTACTGTTACCTTTCTCATATGTGATAAGTCAATCATTACCCCACCATCACAAACAGCAAGACCGGCTAGATGGTGTCCTCCACCGCGAATCGAAATAGATAATTCATTTTCCTTCGCAAACTGTACAGCTGCAATCACATCATCTTCTGACTCACAAACTACTATTGCGGCTGGTTTTCTATCAATTACAGCATTCCAAACCTTTCTCACTTCATCATAGCGCACATCATTTGGACGTATTAATCGCCTGCCTACATGCTTCTCAAGGGTACTATACATTCTGTAACCACTCCTATCTTTTATACTTGAACAATAGTTCATTGTTACTATATAATAGTACCATTATTCGGTTATATTTTCACAAAATTCTGCAATTGAGATTACACCAATAGTCATACGTTCAAACTAGTTGGTCTAGATTTTTCAAAAAGTAAAAGGGACAGAGGTTAACTTTCCATTGCAATCTAGCAAAAGAACTGGTATCATCTAACATAATTAAATATTTACTTATTTCAATATTTTTTTGAAGTAAGGATAGAGGAGCAAAGACCATAAGTACGCATTAGGAGGATGATGAGATCCAATGACGATTGCGAAAAGGGGAATTTGCCGAAGTGGAAAGAATCTCATATTTCTTGAAACTGGTTCTGTTATTGAATAAATACAGAACTGTCATATAGGAAACTATATGGAGGGCTATCTTACGCATGGAAATAATTTTTGTTACATATTGTTTCTACTGCAGCAACGAAGCCCCGTTGTTGCTTTTTCGCGTTTATCGTTAATCGCCCTTCTCCCTCTATATAAAAAACATTAAAGGACGTGGAGAAGTAATGAATTTCGGACAAATTTTAACTGCAATGGTAACCCCATTTGATCACAATGGTGAGATTGATTTTAATACTGCAAGAAACTTAATCAATTATTTAATTGACAATGGTACAGACGGTTTAGTAGTTGCTGGTACAACTGGAGAATCCCCTACGTTAACGACGGAAGAAAAAGTCGAATTATTCAAATTTGTTGTTGAAGTTGTGAATGGAAGAATTCCTGTTATTGCTGGTACTGGCTCTTATAACACTAAAGCCTCTATCGATTTAACAAAGCTTGCAGAACAAGCAGGGGTCGATGGAATTATGCTTGTTGCTCCATACTACAATAAACCTTCTCAAGAGGGATTATATCAACACTTTAAAGCAATTGCTGAGTCAACATCATTACCGGTGATGCTGTATAATATACCAGGACGCAGCGTTGTCAATATTTCTGTTGAGACTGTCGTTCGCCTTGCACAGATTCCAAATATCGTTTCCATTAAAGATGCAAGCGGCAACTTAGATGCGATGACTGCAATTATCAGCCAAACACCTGAAGATTTTTCATTGTACAGCGGGGATGATGGTTTAACATTACCTGTATTATCGATTGGCGGCACGGGAGTAATCTCAGTTGCTTCTCACATTATCGGTAATGAAATGCAAGCGATGATTGAAAATTTCAAAAATGGGAAGCTTCAAGAAGCTGCTCTAGCTCACCGCAAACTTCTCCCAATTATAAAAGCACTATTTGCTGCGCCAAACCCATCACCGGTAAAAGCAGCATTAAATCTAAAAGGAATATCTGTCGGCGGCGTTCGCCTACCAATCATTCCTCTAAACGATGAAGAAACAAATTCATTACAACAAGTACTGCAAGTACTGAATGTAAAAGAAGAAACGATTTCTTAAAAAGTTTTTGAATCATCTAAGCGGGATCTAAAAACGGTGCGGACCTCCCATATAACGTTACTATCTAGGAGATCCGCACTCGTATCTTACTTTAGTTATTAAATGAAAGTAAAAATGACGTGTACAATGATACACGTCATTTTTATACTAGTTACTTAAACTAATCTACTAACCTTTACAGTAAGCAGCTTTTGTAATTCTGCTGTTAGGCGCTGCTCTGCTTCATCCTCAACACGGAAACCGCCTGTTGCCAAACGTTCAATTTGCTGGTCAATAACATAGACCGGATTTAAAATTTCAGTTGCCCCTAGTACCGATAATACTGGCTTTAATGCATATTCAATAGCTAAAAGATGACCAAACGAGCCACCTACTGCTAAAGGTACAACGATTTTTCCCTCTAATGCTTTTTGTGGCAATAAATCTAAATATGTCTTTAAAATACCTGTAAAAGAAGCTTTATAAATAGGCGTTAAAATGACAACAATTTCTGCTTCTGCTACTTGCTGATTAGCGCGTTGAATGTCCTCGCTTGCAAAGTTTGCTGTAATTAAATCCGTGGCTGGCAGTTCATGTACATAGATTGAATGGAAGTCGATTTCCTCTTGCTCAAAAAATCTTTCCACCTTTTGTTGAATAGCTGTTAAACGAGACTTCTTTGTATTGCCTCCATTAATAATCACTGCTTTAGTCATTTATATCCTCTCCTTTATTTACCAGTTATTTGTGCCGTTTTTTTAGATGAATGTACAGGTACTGAAAGTCCTAAATTCCCGCGTAACGTATTGCTCTCGTATTCGGTACGGAATAAACCTCGACGCTGCAGTTCCGGGATTACGAGTTCAACAATATCGTTTAAGCCATCCGGGAAAGTTGGCGGCATAATGTTAAAGCCATCTGCTCCTTCATTTAAGAACCACTCTTCTAATTGATCTGCAATCTGTTCAGGTGTTCCAACGATTTCCCGGTGACCCCGCGCCCCTGCAATACGTTCATAAACTTCACGGATTGTTTGTAAATTTTCTCGTTTTGCAATATCACGAATAATGTTATAGCGGATGCGCGGATTTGTTTCATCTTCAATCGTACTAAAATCCGGTAGCGGCGCATCGACATCATATCCTGATAAATCAATATTGATGAAGTTCGATAAATAAGCTAGACCTACTTCTGGTAAAATGTAGCTATTCAACTCTCTCTGTTTGGCAAGTGCCTCTTCCTCTGTTTTAGCCACTGTAATAAATACACCAGGCATAATTTTTAAATCCTCATGCTTGCGGCCATATTTAGCTAGACGTCCTTTTACATCACGATAGAAGGCTTGGGCCTCTTCAAGTGTTTGCCACGCTGTAAAAATAACTTCCGCTGTTTTTGCCGCCAGTTCTTTTCCGGCTTCAGAAGACCCAGCCTGCACAATGACTGGATGACCTTGCGGTGTCGATGGTGAATCCAGCGTCCCTTGTACCTTAAACCATTCTCCCTCATGATTAACTGGGTGCACCTTCTCTATATCTAAATATCGACCTTGTTCTTTATCGATCACAAGTGCCTCGTCTTCAATCGAAAACCATAGCTTTTTGACAACATCTACAAATTCCTCTGCACGTTCATAGCGGAGCGCGTGCTGTAAATGCTTTTCTTTACCAAAAAGGAGTGATTCACTGTCATTTGCTGAAGTGACTACATTCCAAGCCGCTCGACCTTTTGATAGATGATCAATAGCACCAAATTTACGTGCCACATGAAACGGTTCGTTATATGTAGTTGTTAATGTAGCAGTTAACCCAATATTTTTCGTAACGGCTGCAAGTGCCGAAATAATAATGACTGGATCAAGCTTCAATCCCGATGATGAATTTTCTAAAAGAGATTGACCAAATACATCCGCAAAAAACACCATATCGAATTTGCCGCGCTCAGCCGTTTGGGCTAATTCAATTAAATAATCTAAATCCAATGTACGGTTCGCTCCTGAAGAAGGGTAACGCCAGCTTGCGACATGATGTCCAGGTAAATTGAAAAACGCTCCTAATTTCATTTGTTTTTTCGCCATACAAACATCTCCTATTTATCATATTTATTTAATCGGGATTTCACAAAAAAATTATTTAGCAAACGGGTTATATTCGTTTGTATATAAATCTTCCGCCTTCACTTGACCTTCTTTTAGTTCACCATTTCTGACAAGCCACTCAATCCAAACATCATACTCAGATGGTGTAATGACACCGCCTGTTTCGGCAATTCCTGTACTCTTCCAATACTTAAGATTATCGGTTGTTTCCTTTCGCCCGCGCTCATTGATAATTTTTTCAAAGCGTGCAATAACTTCTTCCCTAGGTGTTGTTTGTGCCCATTCAATAGCCTTGGCAACCCCTTCCGTAAATTGCTTTACAGTATTCGGGTTATCCTTGATATACTGCTCTGTAAAGAAATAATCACCTGCCGTAAACTCTGAGCCAAACACCTCGATATCTTTAAATAATTCTACGATCCCTCCCGCTTCTAAAGCTCGATCTCTTGCAATACTTGCAGTACCACCCAATACAGCTGCATCTAGTTGTTTATTTCGCAGGGCTTGTTCTGCATTCGACATCGGAATGGTTACTAATGTTACTTGTTCAATTTCTTTCTCAGTTAAGCCGCCTTGACGTAAATAATCTTTGATAACAAACTCCGCATGAGCCCCTAAAATATTCACACCCACTTTTTTACCAATTAAATCTTTCGCCGATTTAACCGGACTGCCCTCCAGTACATAAGCACCCATATACGTATTTTCATCACTGCCATAAGAACCAACGACGGACTTCAATTTTACATTTTTGGAATAAGATTTAATAATCGCTCCATTAAATGCGGCCCCAAAATCTATTTGTTTTGTCGACGTTAATTGAATGCTTTCCGGTCCGCCGGCGCTATCACCTATATAATCTAACTTCAAATCTCCTAAATAACCTAGATCCTCTGCTAGCTCAGGAAAGCCCACGATACCTGGCGACCCTTGATATTGCAGTACTGTATCTTCTTTAGAATCAGCAGCTGTCTTATTATCTGAACAGCCTGTTAAAATACTGCCGATTACACCGGTTGCTAAAATAAGTGATGCTAATTTTTTCATAATTGCTCTCCTCGCTTCACCCTAAGTCTCATATTCTTTCAACAGTAAATTCTGATCTATTTTCCAGCTCTTTGTATCTGCTTTTTAGACGGACTTACAGGTACCGAAAGTCCTAAATTTCCACGCAGTGTATTACTTTCATATTCTGTACGGAATAAACCGCGTCTCTGTAATTCTGGGATGACCAGTTCCACAATATCATGAAGGCCATCTGGGAAAGTTGGTGACATCACATTAAAGCCATCCGCTCCTTCATTTAAGAACCATTCCTCTAATTGATCAGCAATTTGTGCCGGCGTACCAACAATTTCTCGATGACCGCGTCCTCCCGCAATATGCTCGTATACTTCCCGTAATGTTTTTAAATTTTTACGTTCCGCAAGAGTGCGAATAATAGTATATCGAATTTGTGGATTCGTCTTATCGTCAAACTCTACACTTTCAGGAAGTGGTGCCTCTGCATCGTATCCTGTTAAATCTACACCAAAGAAATTAGATAAGTATTCAAGACCGATCTCAGGTGAGATGTAGCTATTTAATTCCTTTCGTTTAGCAATCGCTTCTTCCTCTGTTTTCGCTACTGTAATGAAAACACCCGGCATAATTTTTAAATCTTCAGGTTTACGGCCATATTTTGCAAGGCGTCCCTTCACATCACGATAGAAAGCTTGTGCTTCTTCAAGTGTCTGCCAGGCTGTGAAAATAACCTCAGCTGTTTTTGCTGCAAGTTCCTTTCCTGCTTCTGAAGAGCCTGCCTGTACAATCACTGGATGGCCTTGCGGTGTCGATGGTGAATCCAGCGTTCCTTGCACTTTGAACCATTCGCCCTCATGATTGACTGGATGAACCTTCTCTAAGTCTAAGAACTTCCCTTTCTCCTTATCGATGACAAGTACCTCTTCTTCAATTGAAAACCATAACTTCTTGACAACCTCTACAAATTCCTCTGCTCTTTCATAACGCTGTGCATGCTCTAGATGCTTTTCTTTCCCGAACAATAGTGACTCCTTTTCATTTCCAGATGTCACTACATTCCAAGCTGCCCGCCCTTTTGACAGATGATCAATGGCACTAAATTTACGCGCTACTTGAAACGGTTCATTATAAGTTGTTGTTAACGTTGCCGTTAAACCAATATTTTTTGTCACTGCTGCAAGTGCTGAAAGAATAATAAGTGGATCCAGTTTTAAGACCTCAGTGGCTAGCCTTTCTGAAGGCGTTTTACCAAATACATCCGCAAAGAAAATCATATCGAATTTTCCACGCTCTGCTATTTGCGCTAATTCCGTTAAATAATCTAGGTCGAATATACGATTTGATGCGGTTGAAGGATAACGCCAGCTCGCTACATGATGTCCAGGCAAGTGGAAAAATGCACCTAATTTCATTTGTTTTTTTGCCATATTACCAACCCCTATTTTTCTTATTGTTTTAGTTATAATTAGTATAAAAAAATAATCGAATCACTCATATTATGAATTTACTGGCTGCTTCCATTTTGAGAATTTACGCTCAAGCATGCTTAAGCCTTGATTGATAAGTAAACCTAACAAAGCAATCGTTAAAATACCTGCGTACATTTCAGGAATCTGGAAATTGTATTGTGAATACGTAATTAAATAACCTAAACCTTCTTTTGCTCCTACCATTTCTGCTGCGATTAACACTAAAATCGCTCCTGTTCCTGCCATACGAATCCCTGTAAAAATAGTTGGAACGGATGCCGGTAAAATCACCTTAAGAAATAGTTGATAAGAAGAAATATTCATCGAACGTGCCGATTTAATCAATAATGGATCTACATTTCCTACAGCAGCAATAGTGTTTAAGAGAACCGGCCATGTGCAGGCAAATAATACAATGGCAACTTTGGACGTTTCACCAATCCCTAGCAGTAACATAAATACCGGCAGCAAAGCTAATGCTGCTGTATTGCGGAACAATTCTAACACTGGATTTAATAGTTCTCTTGCTAATGGATACCAACCAATCATTAATCCTAACGGAATAGCAATTAGCAACGCTAACGCAAATCCACTCACTGAACGAGTGATACTCGCCATAAAATGAGCGAAAAGCTCACCTGATATAACCATATTCCACCAAGAAACTACCACACTAGAAAACTTCGGAAAGAACGCCTGATCTACTAAGCCAATTCGTGGTGCGATTTCCCATAGTAAAAATAATGCCACTAATACAATAGACTGTTTGAAAACCTTTTGCAGGCTGGAAAACACAAATAGTTTTGGTTTTCTCGGCTCTACAGCTGACTGTATAGATTTTATTGTCTCCATAAGTATGACTCCTCTCTATTCTAGTTAAATATGAGCACCTTGGTATTCATGTTCATGCAGTAAACTCCAAACTTCATGACGCGCTTTCACAAAATCAGAATGGGAGCGAATATCCGCATCCTCTAAGCGTGACTTAAGCGGAATATCCACAATCGTTTTCACCGTACCAGGCCCCGGTGTCAACACGACGACACGTTCACCTAAATAGACTGCCTCATCGATACCATGTGTAATAAAAATAATCGTTTTCTTCGTTTTCTCCCAAATACGCAAAAGTTCACTTTGCAGGGATTCGCGCGTTTGGGCATCAAGTGCAGCAAAGGGTTCATCCATCAGTAAGACATCTGGATTAAAAGCTAGACTTCTAGCAATTGCTACACGCTGCTTCATTCCCCCGGATAGTTCATGTGGATAACGGTCCGCAAAGTGACTGAGTCCAACTAAAGCAAGAAAATGCTCAGCCCGTTCTCTTCGTTCCTGCTTTGGAACACCCTTTGCCTCTAAGCCAAATTCAATATTGCCTCGTGCTGTCTTCCATGGAAATAGGGCATATTGCTGAAAGACAATACCGCGATCGAGCCCTGGGCCTGTAATTTTTTCACCATCAATTAAAATGCGTCCGCGTGTCGGCATTGATAAGCCGCCTAGTAAATCAAGCAAAGTTGATTTGCCGCAACCACTTGGACCTACTAATGTTAAAAACTCGCCTTCTTTTACCGTAAAACTTAAATCCTTTACTGCAGTAAATTCTTGCATTACACCCTTTTGTTTCGTATCACGAACCGTAAAAGTTTTTGTGACACGTTCAAATCTAATTTTCTCAGTACCTGTCAATGAGCTCACCCCACCCTTTTATAATTAAACACATAAGAATAGTATGTTTATGGTTATAGTAATCCTGCTAATTAGTTAGCTTAGATTACTAGTGGCCGCCGACTTGTTTAAGCAAAAAAGGCTCAGGTGACAACGACTATCGTTTATCATCTGAGCCTCCGGTTAACCAGTCAGCATCTTCTATGTATTTAACTTTGTCCTACTCAATTAACCCTATTTTAGCGATACACTTGAGCAGGTTCAATACCAACTAAACTTATAAACTTAATTTATCACATAAAAATAGAATGTCAATGATATTTTTTAGAAATTTCACCATATTCACTTAAAAATGGAAAATGGTCTTTTCGACCCACTTCCTGTTTTTAGGCAATAAAATGACCCCAGCTATATAGCACTGAGGCCATTTTAAATGAAACAAACTAGGATTTATAAAATAAACTTATTCCTTCCCTTCGCTCTCTTTTTCCCATCTTGATACCTCTTCGCGAACTTTAGGTGCCACTTCTTTACCTAGCAGCTCAATCGCTCTCATGACATCTTCATGAGGCATTGTGCCAACTGGTACATGCAGCATAAAACGGGTGATACCTACATTCTTTCGCAGATAAATAATTTTATCAGCAACCGTCTGTGGATCCCCGACATACAGGGCGCCTTCCAAGCTGCGAGCAGCATCGAAAGTAGCTCGGGTATACGGTCCCCATCCACGCTCTCGTCCTAATACGTTCATCGCTTGCTGGGTTGAAGGGAAAAATTTGTCCGCTGCCACTTCCGTGTTCTCCGCAATAAAACCATGTGAATGCGAGGCGACAGAAAGCTTTGATACATCATGACCAGCGCGTGCTGCGGCCTTTTTATAAAGTCGGACCAGCGGCTCAAATTGAATCGGACGGCCGCCAATAATCGCTAGAACGAGCGGCAATCCTAGTAAACCTGCACGAACAACCGACTCAGAATTTCCGCCGCTGCCAATCCAGACTGGCAATGGATTCTGGACTGGGCGCGGATATACACCAAGATTTTGAATCGCTGGTCGATGCCCGCCTCTCCAAGTCACTTTTTCAGATTCTCGAATTTTTAACAATAGCTCCAGCTTCTCTTCAAACAGCTCATTATAATCGTTTAAGTCATAGCCAAACAGCGGAAATGATTCAATAAAAGAACCCCGGCCTGCCATGATTTCTGCACGACCGTTTGAAATCGCATCCACTGTTGCAAAATCCTGAAACACTCGCACCGGGTCTGCAGAAGAAAGCACAGTAACCGCACTTGTTAAACGAATTCGCTTCGTCTGCAATGCAGCTGCAGCCAGCACAACGGCTGGAGAAGATGCCGCATAATCTTTACGATGATGTTCACCTACACCAAACACATCCAAGCCTACTTCATCGGCTAGTACAATTTCTTCAACTACCTCACGTATACGCTGTGCATGACTGATCACCTCGCCCGTTTTGACATCTGGTGTTGTCTCTACAAACGTGCTTATACCTATCTCCATTTTATCCCCCTCCTGCTCCTAGAGAACAAATCATAGCTCTTATGTAATCTTATTTTTCAGAGTACCCGACCCCCTTACCACATTAAGGATCGCGCTCAACTTCTTCACATCATAATTCCTTTACCATTAAAACATGTGGAATACCTTCTTCCATGAATACATCGGATGACGCCTGATAACCAAGCTTTTCATAAAAACCTTCTGCTTGTGTTTGTCCATGCAATTTTACCCGAGATACTCCTTTTTCTTCGCTACGTCCTCTAATGCTTTAATAATGACTTTCCCAAGACCAAATTTACGATACGGAGCTAAAATACAAATTCTCTCCAATTTCCCTGCGCCATCAACAACTCTTACTCTTCCCGTTCCTACAGAATGTTCCTCGTAATAAACTAAAATGTGTTCACATTGTCCATTTAGTGTGTCAAATTCATCAAATTCTGCCTCCACCGGCACACCTTGTTCCTCAACAAATACTTCTTTTCTAATCTGAAATGCTTTTTTCAAATCATGATCGACTGTTATTCTTTTTACCTCCACTTACCTTCAGCCCTTTCTGGATGTATAATTCAAGCACTTTACTTCTTATTCCTCATAAATCATTTTCCTTATCATTCCACCATCTACGACGAGGTTAATGCCTGTAACAAAATTATTTTCTTTAGCTGTTAAATATAGACAAGCTCGCGCAATATCATCCGGCTTTCCTACGCGCTTAGATAGATGCTGTTCATGGTCGATTTGACTTAATTTTGCATAATCTCCTGTTTCAATCCAACCTGGAGAAATAGCATTTACTGTAATCCCGTCTTCACCTAACGAGGCCGCCAGAGCATGTGTAACGGCAACGATTCCACCTTTTGTGGCCGCATAAGATTCGGAATTTGGCTCAGACATAACAGCCCTTGTAGAGGCAATATTGACAATCGATCCGCCATCCTTATTATGACGCATATATTTTGCTGCTTCACGTGAGCCTAAGAACACACTTCTTAAGTTTGTATGAATCACATCATCCCACTCTTCTATCGATAAATCATAAGGAGACCTGAATAATGCTTTTCCTGCATTATTAATTAAAATATCAATTTGACCATATGTTTGATTAGCTGCCTTCATTAATCGAATGACATCTGCTTCTATTCTTACATCTGTTTGTACGAAAAGTGCTTCTCCGCCCTGTTCTTTTATCTTAGTAGCGGTTTGTATACCTGCTGTTTCATCTATATCTGCTAAAACGACATTAGCCCTTTTTTCTGCATAAGATAAAGCAACGCCCTTTCCAATGCCATTTCCCGCTCCTGTTATCACGACTGTTTTATTAGAGAAATCCATAATCTGTACACATCCTTTTTACTCTCAATATTTTTTAAGATAACACAAAAGAACAATAGAGAGAAAACCTGCCTCTATAACAGATTAAAAAGAAAAATTTGCTGGATTGCTGGAATTTTGTGCTTCATGACTCTGATGAAGGACATTTCCCTGACTGGATTCCTCCATTTTGACCAGTAGCCCACTTTTTTGGGACGGTAAAAAGATTGTTCAACTAAACGGGAAGGCTGCCCCAAAAGCCATTTTCATGGCCTTTAGGACAGCCTCTCGCTTCGTTATATAAAACAGACAAGAATTGTGCCAATCTATTTCACATCATACTTTTTAAAATCCAGATAGAAAACTTATAATTTAAGCAGTTACTGCTGATAATTCTTTTGCTACAGCTTTAACTTTTTCTAAACCTTCAGCAATAATCGTTTCAGCTTGATCTGACGCTGCATTATGGCCTTCAATAATGACTTCATTTACGATTTCCATACCGAATACGCCGCCAACAACGTTTTTAATATAAGTAGCAGCCATTTCCATTGGCGCTGCTTCTGGTGTTGAGTAAACACCGCCGCGTGCACTTAAAATAATCGCTTTTTTATCAGTCATTAAGCTTACTAATTGACCATTTTCGTTATATTTGAATGTGAAACCTGCTTGGTACACATAGTCGATAAATGTTTGTAATTTTGCTGGGATTGTTAAGTTCCATAATGGGAACGCGAATACTACTACGTCTGCTGCTGTTAAAGCATCCATTGCTTTTTGTTTAGCAGCTAAAATACGTTGTTCTACATCTGTCATTTCTTCGCCTGATTCTACTTTACCAAAAGCGTTGAATAGATCTTGACCAAAGTAAGGCATATCTTCTGCAAATACATCATAAGTTGTTACATTTACACCTTCTACGTTCTTCATAAAAGTTTCATACATTTTACTTGATACTGCTTCGGAAGCTGGACGGTTATTTGCTTTTACAACTAATACGTTCATTACTGTTCGTCTCCTTTAATTATCATGAATAAATATATCATGAATAAATATATTATTAATAAATTTATCTTTAATTCATAGTATATAAGTAAAATATAATTGTCAACAAAATAGCTTTCAAGCACTTAACACTGTTAGTGAACTTATAAACACGGTAATCGTTCAATCTGCACTCTTTAAAATCTTGTAATACCACCTTAATTCAATAATCTCTAATTAACTATATTTCAGAATAAAAATGCATCTAAAGCGTATTGCCCAGGACCTATTAGCGCTATACCAATAGCCACTGCAAGCAGAGTAAGGTTATATTCATATCCATTGGATGTTGCCCATAAGCCATTTGGACCATGTACCTTCACAATAGCCATTACCATCGTTCCTGCAATGATTACTCCTGCAAGCGGGGTTAAAAATCCTAAAACAAATAAGATTCCTCCAATAAGTTCTGCCAATCCTGCGAAAAGAGCCATTGTTACTCCTGGCTTCATGCCAATGGATTCAAACCATCCTCCAGTACCTTTTAATCCATAACCTCCAAACCAACCAAATAGTTTTTGGGCACCGTGACCAATGAATAAAATGCCTACTACCAAACGAATGATTAATAATCCAATACTTATCATCAAAAAACCCTCCTAAAAATCACCCTGTATTTTATCTCTGATTCGAGATAATTAAATAAAAAAATTTAACTTCCTACTCCTTCATTTACCTTTTTGAATCCTTCTTCCTACCTCAACACGATTTAATGATTTAAATATATAATCAGCTAACTTCTACGGATGAAGGTCAACTGTTACCTAATCCGACCTCATTTGCTCGCGTAATACTTTAGTTGTTTACATTCATATCAAATCAGGCAAATCCGTACATTTTCTTTTTCCACCTCCGTAATTTACCTTTTATTAAAAAATCTTGAATACGAGATAATAATAATACTTAAAAATTTTTATGTCAATCCCCCTTTCCATTCGATTAGAAAAAGCATAAAGAAATGTTCAAATTAAACATCTCTTTATGCTTCAAGTATCCTCTTTTGTTACGAAAACAATTTTTTATGTTTCCAATTCCCCCATTTAAAATAAGCAAAAGCGAAGATACTGCTAATAATGAAGCCCGCTCCCATACCGATTGCAATACCGTTTTGACCAAAGGCATTTGAAAAGAGATAAGATAAAGGGTAACGCAGCAGCCAAAATGACAGGATATTCAGCACTAACACCTGGTACATCGCCCCTGCCCCTCTCACAATGCCATTCAAAATAAAATTAAGGCCGATAAACGGGTAGAGAAAGGCAATAATCTTTAAATAATCCGCACCAAATTTAACGGCATCCTCTTGGGAAATAAATAAACCTATTAACGGTTTCGCTAAAAAGAATACAAGAACTGCAATCAACAGCATGATGATCACATTATAAATCGCACCAAAGATAGCAATTTCCCGAACACGATCCCAACGGTTGGCACCGATATTTTGCCCAGCCATACTATTGACAGCTGTTCCTAACGCCATGGCAGGTAAAAGAATGAGACTATCAATCCTCTGAGCAGCGCCAAATCCAGCAACTACTGCTCCGCCAAACGAGTTGACCACAGTCATGATGGCCGTTACTCCGGCAAAGATTACCGTCATTTGCAGTCCAGATGGAATCCCCAGTTTAAGAATCAAGAATACTTCCTCTCTCTTTGGAACGAAAGGCGATGTAAACGGCACGAGCTTTCCGTGTAATGTATAGACAACTCCTAACAAGAAAGCGAGTCCTTGCGATAATACCGTAGCATACGCAGCACCTTTTATTCCCCAGTCAAAAACAGAGATAAAAATAGGGTCCAATGCCGTATTTAACAGTGCGGCAATCATGACAAATTTCAGCGGTGTTTTACTATCTCCCAATGCTCTTAATACCGTGCCGATAAAATTGTAGCCAATCAAAAATAGAATTCCGAGAAAATTAATCTGTAAATAAATAGTAGCATTTTCCAACATTTCGGCGGGTGTATTGAGCATTTCTAAAATCGGTTTTGAGAAAAAATATCCGATGATTCCAAGTACAATGGATAACGAAGTAAGCAGAACGACGAAGGCATTCAAATAATTTTTAAGCCCTGTATTATCTTCCCTCCCCCTTTGTTGAGAAAGGATTGTCAATGTGGCATTATTAATCCCAAGAATAAATGAAAGAACAGTTAAGACAACTGTCGAAGACACAGTAACTGCTCCAAGCGCATTAGCCCCTAAAAGGTTGCCTACCCAAAGACTATCTATAAACTGATAGGATACCTGCAGCAAATTCGTCAGCATAATCGGCCCTGAAAAGCTGATCAACTGCTTCATGATTCGGCCACTGGTGAAATCATATTGCGACAAAATGGAAACACTTCCTTATTACATTTGAGTATTTCCATATTTTATCCCGGAAAAATAAACAGAATCAAGACAAACGCTTACGTTCTAGTGCCAATATGATTGGTTAGAAACTTTTGCAGATTGTATGAACGACATGTATAGTGTAATCTTGTATACAACACCCAATTTTTTCAAAAAGGATATGATTATTGTGGTAAGAACAATTATTCTAAATGACTACTCTATTTCAGTGAACGAGTATGAGGAAAAAAAGACGAAGGATGGCAATCTCATTTCCATTACGTTTGATGTGACAAGTGAAGATTACCATGATGTGACAACATTACTATACGAAGGGGCATTCGAGGTAAAAATCCCCGAAAGAAATCGAGAATTTAAAGGGACCATTCAACAGTATTCAACTTCCATTACAAACCTTTATGAAAAAGGCAACGTAGGAGAATTTAAGCTCAGTTTACTTGAAAAAAGTTAAGAAAGGAACTTTTTCGTTACACGTAAGAACCGGTTCCTTCTACACAAAAAGGACCATTCATCTCCCACTTTTTTTGGACTGCGCTCTGCACAAACTTAAAGTGGGAGTCTTCCCACCTAAAACGATAAATCATTTCTTACCTTCTTTTTCTCGCTCCGATTAGGTACGTTCCTATTTCACAAAAAATCTAGCGCTAATTTCAACTAAATAAATTGGGTCAATAGCTGGTTAAACTTGTCACGTTCTTCCCAGAACGGACCATGGCCGCTATATTGAAACGGTACAAGCTGTGAGTTTCCTATTTTTTGATGTAGTTCTTGAGCTTGTGCAAATGGAATAACTTTGTCATGAATACCGTGAATAATTAAAGTGGGAGCACTTATTTTTAGAATATCTTCATGGAGCTTCTCATCTCTTAATAAAACAATGATTGCCGCGGTTGACCACCCTGCTGCCTGTAATCCCATTTGGAAAAACCAGCCGGAGAATGAGCTGGTTATATACTGAAAGAAAAAAGTATCCGTTACTCCCTGCATCATCTTAGGGCGGTCATTTAACGTTTCTTTAAGAAGTTTATTAGCCGTTTCTGTTGAAAAGCCTGTCGGAGCTGCAGCGTCAACGAGGACAAGTTTGGATACTCCGTAACCATTGTGTCGAGACATATATCGAATTGCGATTCCTCCACCCGTAGAGTGGCCCACGAGCGTAACATTGTCTAATTGAAGGGTACCTATTACTGTGCGGATATCATCTGCCAGTCTGTTATAAGTGTAGCCGCTCATTGGTTTATCCGAATTGCCAAAGCCCCTCCAGTCTATGCCAATACAGCGGTACCCCAATGCAGGAAGAACATTAAACTGATATTCAAACTGTTTATGGCTCAACGGCCAACCATGTATAAACACTATAGTTTTGTTACCGCCTGGGTTAATATCTTCTACATATAGATTCACACCCGGTTCTACATTCACAAAGTATCCCATGCCCATTCCTCCATAATAATGTGGTTTTGACAATAGGGTATTCATTTTAGTAAACACGGGTGAGTACCTAGATTGCAGGGTAGCAAAGTAAAAAAAGAGGCTTTGCCTTTTATTCGGGCAAAGCCATCCATATGAGTATAGTGATTACAGCCTAATTTCGATAGCCCATGAATTCCTTAATTTTTTTCTCCATCGAGTTTAACTTGTGGTCAATATGATTGAATTGTTTTTTTCTGTTTTTTGAAGAGCGCCAAGATAATGATAGGATTACGATAAAAATGACCGGAACTGCTAAAGCGATTAATTGAAAAATAAGACCCCAGATATCTACTTCCCGCATCCATTCTCTCTCCTCTTTCTCATATTGTCCCTCTCTTCATTTTACCATTTTTATACAAACAAGTTGTAAATTTTAGCTTACATACTGTCAAAAAAGTATCATTTAAAACTAAACTTACATAATATAGAATTCAATTCAATAGTTGGAGTTAGTAATTTTTTTTATTTTACCTATTGATATTTTTATTGTATGTTGATAATCTAAAGAAGCGTTAATTGGAAAGCTACTATTCAAAAGCTCGAGTCTTTCCAAGCAGATAATTTTTTGACCACTTCTTTTAAGAAGTCAAGGCCATACGGACAGCCGGGTCAAATGCCGATTGGCAACTTTAGTTGCCTTATTGATTGAGTTAAAAGCTCAAATTTTATAAGTTGGTTACTTTACAACCAGTGCATGTGCACATCAACTTGTGAAACGGTCAATAAGAGTGGAAAAAGTAATTATTTGCTATATAGACTCTGATCATATTACGATATATTTTGAATATTAAAGAGCTTTCTACCCTATATATTGGATTTTTATGGTAGACGTATGCACGTGACTTTGTCATGGATATACTGATGCTTTTTAAATATTGATAATTATATCTAAAGCAAGTGTTGTGCGCGAGTATGCGTTTTGCACTTGCTTTTTTATTGTTTAAAAATTTCTTAATGGGTTATTCCTAAAGACATACTAAGTAGTTGATGTACGGCTAGTTAGGTTGTTATGGAATTGCTTTTTGCTTTGAAAAATCTATTTAGGTTAGGAGATAAGAGAAATGGGAAAAGCACTTATTATTGGTTGTGGTGGAGTCGCTTCAGTTGCTATTCACAAATGTGTTCAAAATAGTGAAGTATTTGAGGAAATTTGTATCGCAAGTCGTACAAAATCTAAATGCGATGCTTTAAAAGAAAAACTAGATGGTGGAAAAACCAAAATTACAACTGCACAAGTTGATGCCGATAACGTGGATGAGTTAATTGCATTAATTGAAGAAGTAAAACCAGACATCGTGATGAATTTAGCTTTACCTTATCAAGATTTAACAATCATGGATGCTTGTCTTGCTACTAAAACACACTATATGGATACAGCAAACTACGAACCAGAAGATACGGCGAAATTTGAATACAAATGGCAGTGGGAATATCGCGAACGTTTTGAAAAAGCTGGTATTACAGCTCTTTTAGGAAGCGGCTTCGATCCTGGTGTTACAGGTGTATTTTCTGCTTATGCATTGAAACATCACTTTGACGAGATTGAATATATCGATATTCTTGACTGCAATGCTGGAGATCACGGATACCCATTTGCAACAAATTTCAATCCTGAAATCAATATCCGTGAAGTTTCTGCTAACGGAAGATATTGGGAAAACGGTGAATGGATCGAAACAAAACCAATGGAAATCAAACGCGTATATAACTTCCCTGAAGTTGGCGAAAAAGATATGTATTTGTTATACCATGAAGAGCTTGAATCTCTTGCGGTAAACATCCCTGGACTTAAGCGTATTCGTTTCTTCATGACATTTGGCCAAAGTTACCTTACTCACCTAAAATGCCTTGAAAATGTAGGAATGACTTCTATCGAGCCAATTGAATTCGAAGGAAAACAAATCATTCCGCTTCAGTTCTTGAAAGCTGTATTACCGGATCCTGCTTCACTAGGACCACGCACTAAAGGTAAAACGAACATTGGCTGTATCTTCAAAGGGAAAAAGGACGGAAAAGAAAAAACATATTATGTGTACAATGTTTGTGACCATGAAGAATGCTATAAAGAAGTAGGTTCTCAAGCAGTGTCTTATACGACAGGGGTTCCTGCAATGATTGGTGCGGCAATGATCATGACTGGAAAATGGAATAAGCCAGGCGTGTACAATATTGAAGAATTTGATCCAGATCCATTCATGGATGCATTAAACAAATGGGGACTTCCATGGAAAGAAAGCTTTGATCCAGAGCTTGTTGATTCTGAGCCAGTAAAATCAGTAGAACCGGAGCTAGCTCGTTAAGATGCGATTTGAAGAATTACCAACACCATGCTATGTAGTCGATGAAGAGCTTATAGAAAAAAACCTAAAAATCCTGAACGGAGTCATGGAACGCACAGGATGTAAAATTGTTTTAGCACAAAAAGCATTTTCTATGACAACAATGTATCCCCTCATTGGAAAATATTTAAGTGGTGCAACAGCAAGCGGTTTATTCGAAGCACGTCTAGGTTACGAGGAAATGGGCAAAGAAAATCATGTCTTTGCCCCTGCCTATCGCGAAGATGAAATCGACGAAATTATATCTATTTGCGATCATATTATCTTTAACTCCTTCTCACAGTTGGAAAAGTTTAAAGATAAAGCTCTTCAAGCTGGCAGAAAAGTCGGCTTGCGCATCAATCCTGAATGTTCCACACAAGTTGGTCACGAGATCTATGATCCATGTTCAACAGGTTCTAGATTCGGTGTAAAACAGGAAGATTTTCGTCCTGATTTGCTTGAAGGTGTTTCAGGACTTCACTTTCACACTCTTTGTCAGCAAAACTCTGACGATTTAGAGACAACGCTAAATTCAGTAGAAGAAAAGTTTGGACAATGGCTGCCACAAATGGAGTGGATTAACTTTGGCGGCGGCCATCATATTACAAGAGAAGATTACGATATTCCAAGACTAGAAGCTTGTATTAAGAAAATGCAGGAGAAGTACGGTTTAGAAGTCTATCTTGAGCCCGGTGAAGCTGTTGCGCTCAATGCAGGCTATTTGATTACATCTGTGCTTGATTTCCATAAAAATGGAGTTGAGATTGCCATTCTTGACACTTCAGCAACTTGTCATATGCCTGATGTATTAGAAATGCCATATCGTCCTCCTCTTTTCGGATCTGGAGAAGCAGGCGAAAAACCATTTACGTATCGACTTGGCGGACAAACTTGTCTTACAGGCGATGTAATTGGTGACTATTCTTTTGATCAGCCATTAAAAAGTGGCGACAGATTAGTTTTTGGTGATATGGCGATTTACTCCATGGTAAAGACCACAACATTTAACGGCATGCCATTACCAGCCATCGCTGTTAAAGGTAAAGATGGAGATTGTCGCGTCGTGCGCGAATTTGGCTATCAAGATTTTAAAATGAGACTTGCATAAGAAAATAATAAATTTTTAAGAACCAGACTCTGAAACATGGGTCTGGTTCTTTGCATAACGCTTCCATCTCATAAGCCTCATAAATGAACTATTTATCGTGTAATTTATGACAATTAATCTTAAAAAACACATTCACTTATGATGCGATTCTCCATAAAGAAAGATAGAAAACATTAAAATCTTTGCCACTTGTGCAACGGAGAAAGCCTCCATTCCTCCCCCACTCTTTCATGGAACCATCCAATACAACCTACAAAATAATCACTTTACCCTACTTACATATCAGCTATTCTCCCTATTTCTTTCACAAAATCCACATGTAATCATATGGATTCACCGTCTATTTGAATCGAAAACAATATTTTTTCGTTATTCCGTCAATTTTATTTTCAAAGACATTGCATCTATCCTAAATGTCAATTAATTGAGAAATATTGATAGTAATTGAAAATTTAAATTTCACTATCCAAATCTATTTATATCCCTTTTTAAGGTACCGAACACTACATAGCTACAACAACGATCCACATTGATTAGCAATAGCTATTAAAATAAATCATGATAAAGTTAAGTATTATTCTTGACAAAACACTAAGATTTATATAATAATAAGTTTTGAATTAGAATTATTATAGTTAACTAATGATAATAAAAAGGAAATGATAATTATTATTAATTGTTTAAAGTTTTAACTATATGTTCTAACCTTGCTATCTATCAATTCTAAAAAACACTCTAGGAGGAAATTAAATTATGTCTCTAATTGGAAAAGAAGTAAAACCATTCACAGCATCAGCTTATCATAACGGTGAGTTTATCCAAGTTACTGAAGAAAACCTAAAAGGAAAATGGAGCGTAGTTTGCTTTTACCCAGCAGACTTTACATTCGTATGCCCTACTGAACTTGAGGACCTTCAAAACGAATATGCTACTCTAAAAGAACTTGGAGTTGAAGTGTATTCTGTTTCAACAGATACTCATTTTACCCATAAAGCATGGCACGATCACTCAGAAGCTATCGGCAAAATTGAATACATTATGATTGGTGACCCTTCACAAAAAATCTCTCGTAACTTCGATGTACTGAACGAAGAAGAAGGTCTTGCTGATCGCGGTACTTTCATCATCGATCCAGATGGTATTGTACAAGCAGTTGAAGTCAATGCTGACGGTATCGGCCGTGATGCAAGCACTCTTGTTAACAAAATTAAAGCAGCACAATATGTTCGCAACAATCCAGGTGAAGTTTGTCCAGCAAAATGGAAAGAAGGTTCTGCAACACTTAAACCAAGCCTTGATCTTGTAGGAAAGATTTAAGGAGTATGACTAAATGTTACTAGATGCAGATATAAAAGCACAGTTAGCCCAATATCTTCAACTGATGGAGGGTGATGTGCTGCTCAAAGTTAGCGCAGAATCTGATGACGTATCTCGAGACATGTTGGCTTTAGTAGACGAATTAGCCACTATGTCATCCAATATTAAAGTAGAAAAAACACCATTACAAAGAACACCGAGCTTTAGTGTAAATCGTATTGGTGAAGACACTGGGGTAACTTTTGCTGGTATTCCTCTTGGACATGAATTTACTTCATTAGTATTGGCTCTGTTACAGGTAAGCGGAAGAGCTCCAAAGGTTGATCAGAAAGTCATTGATCAAGTTAAAAGCATTAAAGGTGAATATCACTTTGAATCTTACATTAGCTTGAGTTGTCACAACTGTCCTGATGTTGTACAAGCATTGAACTTGATGAGTATTCTTAACCCTGGCATTACGCATACCATGATTGATGGTGCAGCGTTTAAAGAAGAAGTAGAAAGCAAAAACATCATGGCCGTACCAACGGTGTTCCTAAACGGAGAATCATTCGGTAGCGGTCGTATGACGCTTGAAGAAATCCTTGCCAAAATGGGAAGTACTCCGGACGCATCAGAGTTTGCTGATAAGGATCCATTCGATGTGCTTGTTGTCGGAGGCGGACCAGCTGGTGCAAGTGCAGCTGTCTATGCAGCACGTAAAGGCATTCGTACAGGTATTGTTGCTGAACGCTTTGGCGGTCAGATTATGGACACTATGGGCATTGAAAACTTTATTAGTACGAAGTATACAGAAGGTCCTAAGCTCGCAGCAAGTCTTGAAGAACATGTGAAAGAGTACGACATTGATGTCATGAATTTACAACGTGCCAAGCGTTTAGAAAAGAAAGACTTCATTGAACTTGAGCTTGAAAACGGTGCTGTTCTAAAGAGTAAAGCCGTTATCCTTTCAACAGGTGCTCGCTGGCGTAATGTTGGTGTACCAGGTGAAGCGGAATTCAAGAACAAAGGTGTAGCATACTGCCCTCACTGTGATGGTCCATTATTTGCTGGAAAACATGTAGCTGTAATTGGCGGCGGTAATTCGGGTATTGAAGCGGCAATTGACTTGGCAGGTATTGTGAAACATGTAACAGTTCTTGAGTATAATTCAGAACTAAAAGCTGATGTTGTACTCCAAGAACGTCTTTATAGTCTGCCTAATGTAACTGTCCTAAAAAATGCTCTAACAAAAGAAATTACCGGCACTGACAAAGTTAACGGTATTTCTTACATGGACCGCGAGACTGAAGAAGTTCATCACATTGAATTACAAGGTGTATTCATTCAGATTGGCCTTGTACCTAATACCGACTGGTTAGGTGAAACGATTGAACGTACCCGCATGGGTGAGATTGTAGTCGATAAACACGGTGCAACAAACATCCCTGGCGTATTTGCTGCAGGTGACTGTACAGATAGCGCATATAAACAAATTATTATTTCTATGGGATCAGGTGCAACTGCGGCCTTAGGTGCTTTCGATTATCTAATCCGCAATTAATGAATAATGTGATATGCATACTTTTTGAAAGCCCCTTTACTATCAAACCGATAGCAAAGGGGCTTTCTTTTATTGATTTATAACCTTACGTTCAGTGCCTCGCATCTAAAAGTAATTTTATCTCTTTTATTTGTGCTATGTGTCGTTGTTCGTGCAAATAATGAAGTAATTTCTTTTACTAAATGATTTCTTATTTCATACAGATTGTCATTCAATGACTTACTCATGAAATTTCTCCCTTCACCAGAAAGTGAGTACTCAGAGTCCTATTTTGTATATATTCCCCATGCTGAAAAGTATTCTTTGGTTTTCATTTCACTATTCTGCGCCGCTAGCGAACATTCACGAGTAATATGTATCTATCTGAGGGAGTTTAAGCTGCACTATTTATTCCAGCTATTATAATTCAATAATGCTTTTTATCTGCGTTATACATACGAGTGGTCAGAACATCAATCCATTCACAGATGGCATAGACGGTGCATCGTATTTAGTCTAAAAATCAATCTTTTCCAAGTACAACCCAGCTGCATCTGCCATACGACCTGTTTGGATTCTTTCTTTTGAATCTAAAATGCTTGGGATGTTTTCGGCATCTATTTCACCTAAGCCAACTTCTATTAACGTTCCGACAATCTTTCTAACCATATTATAAAGAAATCCATCTCCCCGCACTCTAATTTGGATGAAGCCATCAGTTTCTTCTATATTAATAGAATATATTTCACGCACCATCGATTTTTTCTTAGACTTTGCATTTGAAAAAGCAGTAAAGTCATGTTTGCCTATAAAATATTGACAAGCTCTTCTCATTCTTGCGATATCCAGCTCCTGCTCCACATGCATACTGTACTTTCGCATGAAAGGATGGGTGTAGTGTTCATTCCAAATCTTATACAAATATGTTTTATCTTTAGCATTATAACGCGCATGAAAACGTTCAGGAACAAGCGTAACCTCCACAACGCTGATATCTTGCGGTAAATATCTATTTAAATAATTCATGACTTCCGATTCAGTCAAATTTTTATCCGTCTTAAAATTGGCTATTTGAGCAAGGGCATGTACACCGGCATCGGTTCTGCTGCACCCAATGATTTCAACATTTTCCCCTACTAGTTCGGTTAACACATTTTCTATTTTTCCTTGAATGGTATTGTCACTATTACCAAGACGTTGCCATCCCTTATAGCGCCCGCCATCATATTGAATGGTCATTTTATAATTATTCATTGCTTCCTCCTTATTTTCCCCACACAACGCCTGCTGTATGAGAAACCATATCAAACTGTTAAGTTATTAGTGCACTGTGTGATATGTTTTCAAAGTTTCCCTGCTCCCTATTTTCAGCTTTCATCTGAGAGCACCTTACTGCTTACAAGAACTTTACTATATAATTTGTGTTAAACAGTGTAAAAAGCACTTCTGCATAGTGTACCAAAGAGGCTGATGTCATGCAACGAAGGAAACGTTTAATGGAATCGCTGAACCTTAAAACAAAAAGTTGGTCCCTACCATTTGTAGAGAACCAACTAACATTCATTACTATATCCTGTAATGGATTAAGGAACTTGTCCGTGAAAGTCGATTAGAGCGTCTCCGATTCCAGTCGAAATCCTTCCACAATCACATCTTCATCGATTTCCACCAATAGGCACCGTTTTCCTTGATACATAATATATTTTATATTTTTTAGGTCTTTCGGACTTACGGATACATCTGCCACCTTCGTATTGATTTTAATCATTTTAGGAAGTAAACTGCTTGCCTTGAATTCATGTTTTTCGTCATCGACTACAGCTTTGAAGGCGTGCTCCACTTTTGCGGTGTCCACATTTTCGACCCCGCTCACCTCTAAAATACGCTCAATGTCCCGATAATCCAATGTAGGAGGTTCACTTTCTTCATTTTCTTTATTCTCCTGTACCACCTTATCGATTTCCTCATAGACACTGGAAATGACTCTAGAATCCACTTCGTCTCCGATCACATTTTTTAAGATTTGTTCAAAGCCGTCCTTATCTTCAGCGGCAGTAATAATGTCTTCACAATTGAGAACCTCTGCAATAAATCGTTCATCTGGTTCATTCACTTTCCCTGCACAATATAGAATATGATTTACATCCGCAGCATTGTCATTAAAAGTAGGAAACAGAAAGCCTGATAATGGAGATTCTAAATTAACAATTGGATCAAATAAAGTATTCGATTTGAATTCTCTCTCTATATAATCAAACACCAAGGTTTTTTTCGGCTGATCGGTTTTATTGAGACTGCAAAGGATAAACTCGTTGGAATAGACTGCATCATCCCCGCCTTCTCCAGATTCCAAATCCCGTTTCCGAGTCGGCTTTCGATATTCCCCTCGAATAAACGTCACGACCGTATCAAATTCATAAGCAGCATGAGCAAACATTTTCCCGACAATTTGCAGCATGTTGTCTGTCCAATCTTCTGTTGTGTCTGCCTGTAATCCTTCGAAGAGAATCATTTGTGTGCTGCCTTCCACATCTCGTTGAAATTTCAACTCAAACAGTTTGGCATCAAGCTGACCCGTTAAAACCTTTTTGAAGTTGGCCAAAAATAATTCTTGTGCTTCCTGTTCTAACATTTGAAATGGTTGACTAACATGATGATAAATCTCACCTGATTCTTTCCTAACATACACATTAAAGATTTCACGAATATTCATAATATGTTCGTTATCTACTTTAAATTGCTTTCGAATATTAGCAATGTCTTTTTTATTCATATACCTCAACTCCTATTCCTGATTATACTGTTCAGACAGGAAAATAGGAAAGCTAGACAACTCCTACTCTCTATTTCTATTTTTTTAATTAAGATTTTAACTTTACATCACTAAGATTTTTCGGAAGTAAAGATGATACAAAATTAATTTTTCACGTCTTGTTCTATAAACATTAAACACCTTCCGTTGCAAGTTCGGAAGGTGTTGTCTGCAAATAATCACTATTAGCGGTGATGCTTCTTAATTTGAAAGATTTACTTTACTTCGTTTGAATGAACCTGTGATGTTGTAGATTGTGTTTTTTCCTTATCAATTGTATTAGATGAAGCATTGTTGGCCATATTTTCAAGAGATTGACCAACCGTGTTTGTAACATTTAGTTTATGTTCCGGGATTCGCTGACTTTTCATAAAATAATCATCCTCGTTTTCATTTTTTCGATTATGGGTATACCTGTTACAAGTATCCTAAATTAAATTTCCTTTATCTATCTTGTGCATTTTCGACCGCAATCTGGTATGCATCCAAAATCGCTTCACTCTCTAAAGGATCCGATATACCTAATAAGTATTGGTTCCCCTCTTCTCCCTCGACTTTCATGACAATCGTCTCTTCTTCTCCCTTTAGGAGAGCATAAGATTCTTCCTTCATATCAAATAATGCCTCAAGCGCATAATCTTTACGGTTACCTTTCTCATCCTCAACGGTTATATAATCTCTATGGTTATCACGCATGAATATCTCACCCCAATAAAATTCTTAAAAGAACAGTTATTAAATAAAAATTCGAAAAGACTGTAATTACAATCCTAATTATTGACTAAAAATGGGCCCTCCCTCGACAAAAATCCCTATAAATTAATGTCTCTATCATAGCCTGTTAAACATTCAGTTTTTATATACATTTTTAGAGAGCAAAATGGATAAAGTAAAAATATCCAAAGACGCATAGAAGAAATGTTCGGAATGAACTTTCGATCTCGTGATATTTAAAAGGAGGAATTGTTATGCCGGAAGTTAACAATGACAATAAAACAACGAAATCTCAAGGCCAATTGAATGATAGTATGGATGAAGGATCAATCGATAATAACTTAAACAGCGATAACGCATTTAGTGACAATGGTTTAGAAAACGCTGCATTACTTGACAAAGCAATGAGGAAAGGAAAATCCAAATAACCGCAAAAGCCCGTAACTTAGAGTCACAACACCTAACAGGATATTATTTAACTATTTAAAACCACTCCCAAATAGATATTACATACTAAATTGGAGATTTTTATTTGTTAAACTTATGTTTAGAGCTGGGTGAATGATTAGGCATCAATTAAAAAAGGTTGTCCCGAGGACAACCTTTTTTAATTAGCCTATAAGCAACTAAACATATATACTTTTCTCATTGAACTGTGACGTTCCATGAAAAAGTGCGTTCATCCTGCTTAAATCAACGCACCTGATAACCACCTATAAGTCACAAAAATCTACTTTCCGCAAAGCAGCGAGAAAATTTCCATTGTTTAACGGAAACCTCATATAGGCTTATACGTATGAATTCTTTGTCACCTTTTAGAATTTACCGACTTATTGCCCGGTGCAAACCAACCGATTAGAGCAATCCCAACTAATACTCCATAGAAGATCAGATTCCAAGCGGTACTGTGGGGGAAATCATGATCTAAGATACCGATATCCTCGTGAGCAAGAGTAATGACAGCAAGTTTGACACCGACCCAAGCAACAATCGCATATGCTGTTGTTTCCAACGCTGGACGTTTATCAAGAAGTTGCACAAACCAAGTCGCTGCATACTTAATCAGGATAAGACCGGCAAGCCCTCCAAGAACAACAACAATAAATTGTCCTCCATCCATACCACCGAAGTCCTCAACCGGTGAATCGGGAAGACCAAGGGCAAGAGCAACCGCAGCTAGAATCGAATCAATCGCAAAAGCGAGGTCAGCTACAGCAATCTTCCCTACTGTGGGCCAAAAACCTTTCCCAGCGGTTTCCTTTTCATCATCCTTATGAATATTCTCATTTTCTTTCCCGAACCGAGCCTGAATGATATGCTTTAAACCTAAGTAAAGAAGATAAGCTGCTCCTATTGCCTGAACCTGCCAGACGTTTGCAATAAAAGAAATGGCAAAAAGTGCAGCAAATCGGAAAACGAAGGCCATAATGATTCCGTAATTTATAGCCTTTTTTTTCTGACTTTCAGGTAAATGCTTGGCTATAACCGCTAGTACAAGGGCATTGTCAGCCGATAACAATCCTTCTAATCCAATTAGAATTAACAATGTCCACGCATACTCTAGCCAGATTGACTCCATTCACCTCTCTCCTTTCTAAATATGTTGAAAGTTTCACTAACAATAGAATGCCCTTATAAGCTACAGGTAACCTTGAAGAATATGGTTTTATTATGTATCCATATTCTTCTCTATACGCTATTTGTTATCATTTCAACAAAAAACAAATACTGCAAATACCATATGTTTCAGGTAGTTCTTCGGCTATTCTGCCCCTTTTGTTTAATAAGCAAAAAAACTACTATATAGCAGCTCCAAGCGTCAACCCAAGCATTTGTTAATTTTACGGTTCACAAACTTGTTAAAGTAATGAGTATCTTGTACAAATGATGAAAACGTTAATATGTAATGTATTCATAGAGGAAGGATTGGCCGTTTCGATAGAATCTCGGATCATAAATTCCGAGTTGTTTATCATCATCAATGATGACTACAAATGGTGACCATTGGTAGAGAGTCTTGGCCTTTGGGCTTTTTGAGAATAAATAATCCAGGTCTGCATTCTCTTTAGATTCCAGTACATATTGGATTTCTTTACGTTGGAAGATTCCATCTTGAAAGATGGTCACGATTCCTTCTTGTTTAGTAATAACCTGAAAGGTAGTAGGAATAAAACCAGCTGATAAAGCAATTTGCTCATAATCTTGATTGTACTTTTGATAGTAATAATACCCTTGTACACTTTGCAGGCTAACATGAAGAACTATTAAGAACCACGCTGCGCGAAAATAATAGGGTTTCTTCAGAATCGTCGTCTTCTTTGATAAAAAATAAGCACTGCCAATGATAACCCAGAAAACAAAATCAATAATCGGGATGGTTCCAAATGTAATTCTTGTTTGAGAAAATGGTTCAAGATAACCTGTCCCCCAAGCATTAAACAAATCACTGGTATTATGAATAACTACCGCAAGCCATCCTAGAAAAAATAACCGTTTATCCTTCACTTTAAAGAAAAACATACATAGGACATAGAATAATAAAGCCCATATCGGTGTAAGAAAAACAGAATGGGTAATGCCGCGATGCCACATTTGATAAAGCCCTTCTGTATCCCATAGTTGAGAAATCACATCGCTATCAGGAATTTGACTCGCTCCAACAGAAGTGAACAAATAAGCCATTTTTGTTCTTCTATCCACCTTATCTTTCTGAATTGAACCATATAATGAAAGTCCAAAAAGTGTGTGTGTAATAGTATCCAAAGCTATTTCCTCCACAAACAATGATGTTTTGCAGAATCTTCTGCATCACCCTTAATTCGACATAATAAAGCCACTTCCTTTTTATTCAATTATTTAGAAAGAATAAGCTTTTCGAACAGACCACTCCTAGCTTACTTGCTCCAAAATACTATCGAAATCGGAACAGGTCTAATTCGTTTCTCTATATAGATTAATGACATCCTTTAATGCTGCCGCTGCTGCTCCTCTTGGGTGAGATGCTCCTCCAGTTGCACAAACGGCCCCCATTTCAATTGTTTCAAAAACAACACCTTTATTTGTTCCATTGACACGAGCTAAAGGATGCTCACTTTCGAGCTGACATGGTTTTACTTCTACGATTACATTCCCAGCTTCTTTGTAAGCACTAGCTAGAAGCTTAAGCGTACAGCCATTTTGTTTAGCTTCCTGAATGTCTTCCTTAGTAACTTGTTCAATGCCTTTAATTTTTACATCTTCCATTAATAAACTGCTTCCGAAAAATCCATTAGCGAGGAGAAGAATTTTGCAAGCTGTATCAAATCCTTGCACATCTAAAGCAGGGTTTGCTTCCGCAATTCCTTTTTCCTTTGCAATTTTTAGCGCTTCTTCAAAAGATAAATTGTTCTCGCTCATGCTTGCTAAAATGAAATTGGAGGTTCCATTTAAAATGCCTTCAATACGAGTAATTGTGCATCCTGCTAAACTATATTCTCCGATATCAAGCGTTGGTAAGGCTGCCGCGGTTGCGCCGCTGTATTTTAATCGGCTGCCATACTTGGCTGCTTGTGTTTTAATTTCATTAAATGACTTTACAAGTGCTCCTTTTGAAACAGAAACAATATCCATCCCATTCAAGATAGATTGCTGAATATAGCCAAGTGCTGGTTCTCCTGTTTCTATATTTGTCGGAGAACACTCGATCAGGACATCTCCTTGAAAAATTGGTTCGGTAAAAGGGAGCTTGAAATATTCCGAATATCTCGAAAGTGCTTCCGAACCCGTTCCAAAATCCGGTAAGGTCTCAAGCTTGATTCCTTTTTCCTCATAAATCATTCCTTTACTGCCAACGATTCCGGTTACAAGTAAGTCAAAGCCGTACTTTTCTTTCATTAAAGCTCCATTTTGAATAATTAGTTTGATTAGCTCTTTCGCAACGGTGCCATACCCAGTTAATATGATTTTCTTCTGCATAGAAATCCCCTTTTATTTTTTAAAAATATATAATTCACTCACAAAATTTGCAAATTTCATTCTAAATCTAATGGAAACCGAATTACTTACAATACCATTTTAATGCATTCATGTATAAAATTTTATCAGTAGCTTTTTCATCAAATAGACGCTGAATCAATTCAATGTCTGCATACGCAAAAGGTCTTTTCGCCCTTGTAGATGGCAAATCTGTTCCGAACATAAGAGCGTCTGGGTTAATATCATAAATTGATTTTAAGGCATTCTCGATATTCAATTCTACACGACCAAAACCAGTGGCTTTAACTCGAATGCCTTTATCCACCAGCTTTAATAAATGTGTTAATCCTTCTTCAGATAATCCTAAATGGTCAATTGATATGGCAGGTAATTTTTCAATAGTAGATGCAATTTCGGGTAATTCTTTCGCATCAATATAAAGTTCACTATGCCATCCTACTAAATCATAAACTCTCCTAGCAAAGTAGTCGAGCTTCGATAAATCCTCTGAACCGCCTCGTTTTATATTAAAACGTAATGCTTTTATCCCATTTTCATTTAAATTTATAATCTCTTCGTCCGTCGTCGTAAAAGGTAATTGCGTTACGCCACAAAATGTTAAACCCATTTGTTTAAGTGCCCTTAATAAATATTCTTGGTCAAATCCTTGAAATGACCCAGATACAATCGCTCCACCTAATACATTCAAATCAGCCGTTTCATTTTGATAATCTTCTACAACATAACTAGGCGGCAAATATCCTTGGTTTTCGATAATCGGAAAATCAAAATCAACAATATGAAAATGTGCATCAAAAATCCTCATTGTCATTCCCCTTTTCTTTTCTTTAACCTATCAAATATGGTACATAAATAAAATTATGCTTTACAATGCTGGTCCTTAAATGAAAACAGACATTGAAATGCGCCCTTTGAATACAACTTCTGTGATTATTCCTTATTTTAATTTGAAAAATGGCTTATCGAGGTTCGATAAGCCACTTTTATACATATTGTATTATTTTGATAATGCGATTTTTATATGGGCTAAATGATGCTCTTCGTGCCAAGCTAATTTTGCAACTTTTGCTGCAACTGTTATTATACCGTTTACCTGGTGAATAAAAGCTCGATTTAATTGCTCTTCAGTTAAACTATGTCCTAAAAATACGATGCGCTCATTTATACCTTCTAACATTTTAATAGAACTTTCTACAGGAAGCTTTGTATCCGGTTGAATAGCCCACTTTTCTTCATCAAAAGCTGGTACTGTTGGATTCTCATCTGTTAAAGCCAGCTTCAAACGTTGATACATGTTCAACTGAGAATCTGCAATGTGATGAACAAGTTGACGAACTGTCCAGCTACCTTCACGATAAGTTCTGTTTAATTCCTCATTACTTAATGAGTCCACAGTTTCTCTTAATCGAATCGTGTAAGTTTCAATTTCCTTTAGCCATTCTTGCATATTTTCTAATGTTACTTTTTCAGGAACTTGTAGTTGTCCAATTGGGTATCTTACATCCATTTTCAATCCCCCTTGTCCTTATTCTTTATTTCATTATATTTCGGTATTAACGTTTAACTTTATTTAATTATATCACTTCAACAAACTGCAGCGTAATTCAAAGGCTTATTCAATATTTAGATAAAATCCTCTTACGTTTCGCTCCCATCACAGTAAGAAGCTACAACAGCAGCCATAGCTTTAGCACTAATGATAAGGCTTTTTTCATTGATATCGAATTTAGGATGATGATGCGGATAAGCCTCACCTGACTCAGGGCAAGCACCGACATAGAAGAAACATCCTGGTATTTTTTCAAGATAGTAAGCAAAATCTTCTGAAGGCGGCTGTGGCAGTGTCTCCAAAACAGCTTCTACTTCTGGAATGGATGCTTGTTCTAAAGCTTGACGTACATGTTCCGTTACGTCAGGATCATTATATAGAACAGGATAATCATTGTTATATTCAAGAATAGATTTTACTCCATATGATGTTTCTAATCCTTCCGCGAACACACGCACCCCATTTTCTACGATTTCTCGAGTTTCGGGAGACATTGTTCGAACATCCCCTTCAATGGTAACGGAATCTTTGATTACATTAAATGTACCTTTTCCATCAAAATTACCAATGGTAACAGAAGCTGTTTCAAATGGATTGATTCGACGGCTGACTATTGTTTGTACATTCATGACGAATGAGCTTGCTGCAACAATAGCATCATTGGCTAGATGAGGTGATGATCCATGTCCCCCTCTACCTTGAACCACTAATTTAAAATAGGATCTTCCTGTTTGTGTGTTCCCGCTTCTGTAATAAATATGACCTGTTTTCATGTTGCTCATTACATGAATTCCAATGATTGTATCTACACCATCAAGGACACCCGCTTTAATCATACCAATCGCGCCGCCTGGAGGAGCTTCTTCTGCTGGTTGATGAATAACTCGAATCGTACCTTTTAATTGATCTTTAAACTCAGCTAATGTCTCAGCTAATACCAACATGTATGCTGTATGACCATCATGACCGCAAGCATGCATAACCCCTTCGTTTTTTGATGCAAAAGGCAGCCCCGTTTCTTCCTTAATTGGCAAGGCATCGAAATCGGCACGAATAGCAATTGTTTTTCCAGGCTTCGAACCATTAATGGTTATAACGACACCGCGCTCACCACCGAAGTTTGTTTCAACGGAATCCACTGGCACTTCCGTATAAAAATCGCTGATATATTTAGCCGTCTCTTCTTCTTGGAAAGAAAGTTCAGGATGTTCGTGTAGATAACGGCGAATCTCAATGATACAATCCTTTTTTTCATCTAACTTTTTCATTAGTTCATCTAATAACATTTAATAATCCCCTCTAACTGTTCAATGTGTTTTATTTATAATTTGCAGATTAATTTCGGGATAATCTCAAAAAATAAATCTTCAACTATACTGAAGTGAAAATCCCCTTTTTCCGTAAACCCATTAGCTTTATTCTTATAAAAAGAAGGCGCCTTCTTACTTAAGAAGCGCGCCTGTTTGCGGAAGATTAAATGAAGTTGGTTCACTTACTATACTAAAATTAGATTGTAGTCAGGAACTTCATAATCAATTCGATTTACTAGGTACATTATGAGTTTTTAGACTTTTTATCAAAACGGACAGGCACCCAGCCTCTGAACAAACGTGACTTTACTTAATTATATAACTGTTTCGTCGCGACTCCCCTCATGAGCTTCGCTTGAAAGATTCTTTTTCGTGATAAGCCCCGCTGCCGCAAAGATACCTAAAACAGCACAGGCAATGATATACATGAATGCGGATACATATAATCCATTAAAAACTTCAATTAAATAGCCCATAACCATTGGTGCAAGGAATGCCCCAATCATCCCGCCAAGATTAATCATCCCAAATGTAGACCCAATCACGTTCTTTGAGAACATTTTATGCGGAAGGCTAAATATGATAGCCACAATTGGGCCATGAAAAAACATACATATAGCTTGATACGTGATAACTAGTGAAACAGACGGTGCGTTGAATAACAAATAAAGAGATGCAATCATGATGATAAAGCTTACAATTGCAAGATATTTTTCTTTGCCGCTTAATAAAGACTTAATAAGTTGTCCGCCAATAATAACACCGACAGCCCCAGCAAGTGCAGGAATTGACGTCAGCATCCCCATAGACATCAAATCAAGACCTCTCACATTTACAAGATAAGGAGGCATCCATGAAATAAGTCCCCATACGACCGTACTTACTCCAAACCACATAATGGCCAACTGCCAGCTTGTCCTGATTTTTAAAACATCTTTAAAAGAAACTTTTTGAACCGTTTCCTCCTCAACTGTTTCGACCTGCATATTTTTCGGGCTTAAATAATACCAAAGTAAAGTTGCAACAAAAACACCTAATATACCTATGGTGATAAAGAGGTTATGCCAACCAATCCACACAAGTAACGGCGTAGCAATTAAAGGAGCAATCACTCCACCAAGTGAATTGGAAGACATCATGATTGTCTGGGCACTAGTTCGCTCTGCTTTCGGAAAAACATCAGCTATTGCTTTGGAGCTGGCTGCAGGATACGCTCCTTCTCCGAGACCAAACATAAACCGAATCATAATCATAGACATAAGAGACCAAGCCATTCCTGTCAAAATAGTAAATATTGACCAAAACACAATAGCAACCGTAATTACTTTTCTGGATCCGAATTTATCAGCAAGCCAGCCGCCAGGCAATTGCATTAAAGCGTAGCCAGCAAAAAAACTACTCAGCACAACCCCCATAACAGAAGGGCTAAGATTAAAATCTTTTGCAATTTCCACAATCCCAACATTCATTGCCATCCTATCAAGATAAGACAAGCACCATCCTAAAAATAGCAGCGCCAGAATCACATGCCTCTTTTTATTATTAATTTGGTTGTTTTGCACATTAACGTCCTCCCCCTAAAGTTAACTATGTAATCTTAACTAAAATCAAACAGCCTAATTTCCCCTTACAATATGTTAATATTAGTTAATTCCTATAGTCTTTTCACCAATGCGTGTAACGCAAAGTGCTGCTTTCCTTTACTGAATATGCCGCTCCAAGCAGTGAAGCCGAGAGAACAGTCTTTTTTATCCCGAATTGGCAATGCTTCAAAATCAGCGCTGTACGCAACTGTTTTCTCTAGTTTCGCCCTTTTAACCAAGCAGCGGTGCCTCATCTAGTATTAACGAGAACTTCAATTTTACTTTCTAATTCCTTTTAGTTTTTTCCACTATACCTTCCTCTCTAATAGAAAACGCTTTCAAAAAAGTGATTTTTGTCACTTTTGGTTATTTACTAAATATTATATAATTTCATACATATCGGTCAATGTGGAATCAAACAATGATAATGCATACCAATTGTTCATACCAACAATGGAGGCTAAGAATATGGAAAGAAAAGAAGCGCTTCTTCAACAATTAAGTATAGAAAATCAAAAGGCACAGTATCACGTAACGAATTTAATGGAAAGCTTCCAGGCAATGAACTCAACTCTCGAATTGGATGAAGTACTAAAAAAAATCATGCATTTTGCATTAAAGATAGTCGAAACAGCAGAGGCAGGCTATATCCAAATGTATGATGAGCATTCGAATAAACTGATCATAAAGACATATGTTGGCTTTAATGAGAACATCAGCTTCCTTAAAATAAATATAGGTGAGTCTATTACAGGGAAAGTTTTTAAGGACGGCTGTGTAAGGCTAATTACTACAAGTGAAAAGATTTATAATAGCATGAGCGATTTAAGCAAAGAAAATCTTAATATCCTTAATAAGGCACACCCTAATAGCCAAACTATTAAGTCTATCTTAGCCGTCCCCGTTTCATTTGGAACAAAACGGATTGGCGTTATGACATTTCATTGCTTTGATATAGAAGATGGTCTCAGCGAAACAGATCTCCTTCTCTTACAAAGCTTCGCTTCTCAAGCAGCTATTGCACTTCATAATGCTCAACTTCACACAGAAGTGCAGAAAAGCCTAGATGAAGTCACCCATTTATCACAAAGACTCAAAGAAACCAACGCGCTGTTAGAAAAGCGAACAGAAATTCACAATCACCTCACCAAGTTATCAGTTCAGAACAAAGGATTAAAAGCTATTATCATAGAAATGAATAAACTGATGGAAAGGAATTTTATCTATGCGGATTATCTTGAAGGAAATTACGTTCCGCAACCCATTAAACATTTCACTGAAAGGATAGATGATATTTTCTTTTTCTTTACTAATAAAATTGAGCCAGCTTATGTATCAATTTGTGACACCATTCATATTGATTGCTATATTTATCCGATTAGATCAGGCTCCGTTTTCTTAGGTTGCCTGATTGTAGAAGGAAGCGCCCCTCTATCACAACTCGATAAACTTATCATCGAACAAGGAGCACCTATTCTTTCTCTTGAAATAATGAAACTTAGATCACAGACTGAAATCATGTATAAGAAAACCTATGAGACATATCAACAGTTTCTAAAAGTAAAAAATCCTCAGCAGGCTGAGATTGCTGCAAAGGAATTAGGAATTGATAATCATTATTTTCTTCAAACAGCTTTAATTGAATTAGATGGAAACGTCGATCTGCGCTCTCTTGAAAACGATGCACTGCTTCTTCTAACACATTTGAAAGAGAAAATAACTTTAGAAAACAGCCTACTTTTTAGTTACAATAATAAAATTACCTTTTTTTCTTCTGCCCGAGATACTGTCAGCGAAGCATACATTACAAAAATAATCGAAAACAGCATAAAATGGTGGAACGAACGGTTTACAGTAGTAGCTCGAGCAGGAATTAGCACAGGACATTACTATCCTGGACAAGCCGAAGAAAATCATGTAAAAGCAGAAAAAGCCCTTCTTCACTTGAAAAACCAAAAGAAAAAAGGCGTTCTTCATTACAGAGATATTGGAATTAGCATCCTTTTTTTAAACCATTCCCCTGAAGAAATCCATTCATTTCTGCGTGAGACGTTTTCCCGATTATGGACAAATCAGGAGAAAAAGGACGAACTTCTGCATACACTTTTCACATATATACAAAATAACCGTTCCATGACTTCTACCGCTAAGGAACTTCATATCCATACAAATACGCTTTATCACCGTATAAAAAAGATTGAGGATATTCTAGATATGGACTTTAGCCATTACGAGGATTACCTAAAAGTACAGCTGGCGGTCTATCTTTATAAAACCTTTTTTGGTTCATTAACAGAGCCAGGAAACTTAATGTAAAAATTCTCTAAAAAAGAAAATGTGAATCACCCTCGTATTGGTTAAGTACTCCTGCTAACCATACGAAAGGTTGATTTAAATACTTCCACCCTCAAAATCGAAAAAGGACTTCCCACAAAAGTGAGAAGTCCTTTTTTAACGGAATAGCAGAATACCTATTCTATATCTTTAAATCGTTACATTTTGAGCTGCAGCTTCAAAAAATTCGCAACTGCTTATGATACGCTTTGTCCCGCTTTTTGTAATGCTTTTCCATTTAGACCAAGCGCCTCAGATGTTGAATTATGAAGTTCTCGGAAAAGATCTGGGTTTTCCGCTAGCTTCTTACCATAAGAAGGAATCATTTCTTTAAGTTTTGGTTCCCACTCTTTCATATGCTGCGGGAAGCACTTTTTAATTACATCAAGCATAACGTGAACGGCAGTGGATGCACCTGGAGAAGCCCCTAGTAATGCAGCAACCGTACCGTTAGCTCCAGTAATAACTTCCGTACCAAATTGAAGCGTACCTTTACCTGCAGGAGTATCTTTAATAACTTGTACACGTTGACCTGCTACTACGATATCCCAATCTTCGCTTTTAGCGTTTGGAACAAACTCGCGGAATTCTTCAATACGTTGTTCTTTCGATAGCATAACTTGCTGGATTAGGTATTTTGTCAACGCCATGTTTTTCGCACCTGCTGATAACATAGTCAAGACATTATTCGGTTTTACAGAACCTAATAAATCCATATTGGAACCAGTTTTTAAGAACTTTGGTGAGAAGCCGGCAAACGGTCCAAATAGCAATGATTTTTTGTTATCGATATATCGTGTATCCAAATGCGGAACAGACATCGGAGGAGCACCAACTTTAGCTTTTCCGTATACTTTTGCATGATGCTGCTCGACAACTTTCGGGTTATTACATACTAAGAATAATCCGCTTACTGGGAATCCGCCAACATGTTTACTTTCAGGAATACCTGTTTTTTGAAGTAAAGGTAAGCTTCCGCCGCCGCCGCCGATGAAGACGAATTTTGCCGTATGGCGTTCAACTTGACCGTTAGCATTACGCACTTTCAATTCCCATGAACCGTCGCTAGTACGTTTAAGATCATTAACTTGATGGTTGTAGTTAACTTCAACGTTTTGTCTCTTTAAGTGATCAATTAACATGCGCGTTAGAGCACCAAAGTTAACATCCGTTCCAGAGTCGATCTTTGTTGCTGCAATCGGTTCCTTTGATGTACGGCCATCCATAATAACTGGAATCCATTCTTTCAGTTTTTTTGGATCATCAGAAAATTCCATGCCTTGGAATAAAGGATTATTTGAAAGCGCTTCAAAACGCTTTTTCAAGAACGTTACATTTTTTTCCCCTTCTACTAAACTCATGTGAGGCAATGGCATGATAAAGTCCTGTGGGTTACGGATTAAATCGTTATTTACAAGATGAGCCCAAAACTGTCTTGAAACTTGGAACTGTTCATTGACGTTGATAGCTTTAGTAATATCTATAGAGCCGTCCGATTTTTGAGGAGTATAGTTAAGCTCACACAGTGCTGCATGCCCTGTTCCCGCATTATTCCATTCGTTAGAGCTTTCCTCTCCTGCTTTGTCGAGCTTCTCAAACACTTTAATTTTCCAATCTGGTACTAATTCTTTTAAAAGTGTTCCTAAAGTCGCACTCATAATTCCGGCACCAATTAAGATAACATCTGTTTTATTTTCTCTATTACTCATGTTTACCATCCTTATACCCTAAGATTTGCAGAAAGGATGTAGGCGCGTCAAAGCAAGACAAGGCGCAACCTAGTCACACACCTTTTCTGTATCAAAATTATTTTAAGTGTATCATATTTATTTATATTATAGTGTATCACATTTATTTATAGATTAAAATATCTACTATTATATTACAGACACAAACTATCTGTAATCTGGTAAAAGTGGAAATATCATCCACAAAGCCTTAAAAACTGCCTTTTCATACTAATTACATATAATAATGTATCACATTTATTTAGAGATGAAAATAGTTACTATTATATTACAGTTGTAGGGATTTTATGGTAATAAAAGGAATTATGATTCTATACACACCTAGTACCTAATATTGATAATGCTGTTTAGGATTCATGTTAGCCAATTTACAAAGAGCCAAAATCACTCGAACATTGCAATACGTAAAAAGAAAGAACTCCTTCATACATCAAAAATTTGAGGCTTTCCTGGACTGCTGTTTAATGAGTTGTAGATACTATTACCTTAACCTATTGATGTCGTCTTATACTTGAACTGCATTACCAAATTATATCAACAAATTTTTAAAAATTAAGGGAAGACTAATGTGGAATCATTTATGGCACATGAAAATGGGAGAAATGCACTCGTTCAGCTCAATAAGAGTGGCCATACCCTGACAACATAATTTTATAAGATGAGTACATACTAATTTGGAGGTTTTGTTTGTTAAATTTATGTTTAAAGCTGTGTGAGGAAATTTCTTAATTCAAAAACTTTTTCGGAATAAAAGCTAGGTGAATGATTAGGTATTAATATAAAGAAAGAGGTTGCCCTAAAAAACATCTTATATCATTTTCTATGGACAGCCTCTTCAACCACTTTAAAGCCTAAGCATGACCTTTCAGCGGATAAATATATTGGATACGATTTATTAAAAAGAAAGCACAGCTGCTGGACAATATATTAAAGTATTTTTCATTCAAAATCATCCGGGTTCTTTTCATCCAAGATTCCTCGTTTAGAGTCCAGAGATGCTGGTCTTTCTTTCGAATTTGACGCCGGTGATAAAACATTTCCATTAGCGTCATACTTTATTTTATTTTTTTCATCCTTCATTTGGTAACCCCCTTTGGCAATCTTTTTTAGTTTGCCCCAACTCTAAAATCTTAAACGAAAAATCCAATTAACTATCGGTGGTTTCACTCTCGTTTAAAATAGGAGTGCAAAGCAAACTATAATGTTAAAGCACCATCATAAAAAAGGATTGCCGCAGCAATCCCTGTTTAACTCTTACACCCGTTCATTGCATTTGTTTAGCCTAAAACAAAAAGACTGTCTTAATAATGATTAATTTTAGAATCCCTCAAAAACATCAAGTTAAATTTTGAAGGGCAGTTAGAAGGTCCTTATTCTTTTGGGCTTTTAATGCTAATTTTGAAAGTCCATCATTCGGAATTCCCTCATCTTTTTTAGATGAAACCGTATTATTTTTCATTTGCTTATTTCTAGACATGTTTTCACCATCCTTGTAGTTTGATTTGGTTATTGCCCTTAGATACCAACCATTATAAATACACTACACAAAGAGGTCAGAGTATTATTTTTTTGTTATGGGCATCCACTATTTTAGTTTGCTTTCTTTTTTGCAAGCTATGCTATTTGATTTTCTTCTTCAACGTTCAATCTCAAAAATAGCCTCGACTTCTTCCTGGATCACTCTATTGAAAGAAAACGTTTTTTCTCAATTCAAGATCCCTTTCCTTGTCAATGAAATGCTTGGTATGTTTATCAAAGCAAATAGAGTAAAAATCTTTTTTCTCTTTCTTCAAAACACTGTTTAATTTCTTTTCTAAGAATGGATGTTTCCTAAATTACATCATTAAAAATTAACAAAGCAAAAAAATAAAAGCCTCCTAATTCGGAGGCTTTCTTAATTAATCCTTGCTACCGCACATGAGCTGTAGATAAAAACGGATGAATAGTAACTTGTACATTTTGAGATTGCTGACGTGGAGGTGACTTAGGCTCAACAAATATAGTTGAGTAGCAGGACTCCACAATCGTAACAAAGTAGACTAAAAATAATATTTTTTTCAGTCAATGATCCAAAATAACTTCTTTTCTCCTTCTTGCAAGTAAATTCGGTGAATCATCACCATAATTGCAATACTATCATACATAAATTTTACACTATTACTATCCTCTAGTAAAGCTGTCCTTACTATTCTCTCTAACTATCAGGAAGTTCCGTGGAAGTACAGAAATAATAGAATTGTTTCCTTGTCATTATTATTTTATTAACAGATTGTCCAATCTTTTTCAATATACCAGAATAGTATATAGCATCACTAAAACTAAGAAGGGATAATTATGAAGGTGTTAAATAGTTTCTTTAAAATAGGAGTTGTTTCTAATCTTGTTTTATTTCTTACGATGATGCTTCTCCCTGCTTTCATTATTACAGATCAATTGGATGTTTTTGAAAGAATCATTTTCTATATTTTTAAAAAATAAGTTTAATGTGCCTGTCCCCCAATTGTTAAACAAACGGGGGACAGGCACACTAGCCCTATGTTTTCCTTTAATCTCCGACTCTTTCACCATTAATATAATAAGCAGGCTCAGAGAAAGGAATAAACACGACCTCTACCTCATCAACACCTGTTGACATGATATATTTAGTAACAGATTGGGCGAAGCGATCGCGAGTTTCTTGCCCGCGTTCAAACCATTTTACTTCAATAAGCGGGAAAGCCGGAATTTCTTCCCCGTCAAATACAAACGTGGAATGAGGCACTTCGAACGTAAAGTTATCTGTCCCGCACTCACAAATTTCTGCAAGCTCCCCTACTAATGGCTTGCTGATTCTTTTCATCTCTTCAATCGATACTCCTCGAATCACTAAGTGTGGCAATTGTATTCCCTCCATTATGTATCACATCATTTATTAGCTTTCTACTAGAAATTTTATATCAAGTCTCTTGATAAACAAAGTCTTTCCTTCTTTTCCATGTTGTAGATGTAGGTTAAGTAGAACTCTATTAGCCACTACCTGTTCCATCGGCTTTATTGATATAGCAGAAGAATATGAATGGTCGCCTGGGTAGATTCAAACAGAAATAATTGATTGATTAAATCAGTAAAAAAAGGATTGCCGCAGCAACCCCTGTTTAATCTAAAAGAGTAGTTTCAAATAAAACCATTTCTAAACTTTATTATTCAATCTTTAAGGTAATTTTCCCAAAGTTAGTCGCATTCTCCATATAAATTAACGCTTCTATTGCTTCTTTAAGAGGATAACTTTTATCAACATATGGAGAAATTTTATGCTCTTCAAAAAATTGGAGCATCTCTTTAAAGTCTTCTGGGCTTCCCATTGTAGACCCTTTTATATCCAAGTGTTTAAAAAATATTCTTGGAAGAAGCAGTTCTTTAACTGTTCCGCTTGTAGCACCGAAATTAACGATACGTCCACCTGGTTTAGCTAAATTAATCAAATGATTGAAGTTTTCTCCACCAACGCTATCGATGATGAGATCCACACCATCCATTAGTTTTTTCATTTCTTTCATCCAGTTTTCCGAGCGATAATTTACCCCGCCTTTTGCCCCAAGCTGCTTTGCTCTTTCAAGTTTCTCATCGCTGCTAGATGTAACAAATACATTTGCCCCATGTGCTACAGCAATTTGTAGGGCAAGCAGAGCCACACCGCTTCCAATCCCAGGAATAAGAACATTTTCTCCCTTTTTAAGGTTGCCTCTGTACATAAGGGAACGAAAAGCTGTTACACCGGCTAATGGTAAGGCAGCCGCCTCTTCCCAAGAAAGATATGTTGGTTTTGTAAAAACATTCTCTGCTGGAACAACTACATATTCGGCATATGTACCATCGGATGGCATTCCTAATATACGGTGATCCGGTCCATGGAAAGCTCGACTTTCTCCCCAATTCAAAGCGGGGTTAATAACAACAGCACTTCCTACTTTAATGTCAGAAACTTGCTCTCCAACAGCAACGACCTCACCTGCTCCATCTGCCCCTAAAATAGATGGCAGCTCCATCCCTGGATACTGTCCATAAGTAATCCATAGGTCTCTTCGATTTAACGCTGCATATTTAAGTTTTACTAAAACTTCATTTGCTTTTGGAGTCGGAACTTCTACATCTTCATATCTTAATTGAGTAGGTCCGCCTAATTCTCGCAAAACAATGGCTTTCATCTATTTTTCCCCCTAAAAGTATAGATTGAGCGAGCATTCACTCGAATCAAATGTAAAAATATACCTAATTTTCAGTATATTGCAATATTAAAACAATTACAAACGATTTACCTCATACTGAATACACAAAAGAGCGTCAATTCACTGTTGCAAAAACAGACCCTATCACATCATTAGTGATTTCTGCTGTGATCTTGCAAGAACAAATGACAGTTGTTCAAATACTTGGTGGTGCATTGCTGTTAGGCTCAACATTCGTTAGCGAAAATCAATCAATGAAATTTCCAAAGCGATTAAAGATAAAATCAGCTAAATAACGTACAAAACAGCGGGAAGCATTCGTTTCTCGCTGTTTTTTTATGTTAGAGTGTTTAGGTTTTTCTTGATAATCTATTAGCTAATTTAGCTCAATAAGTTCTCTACACCGCATACTTTATTTTAATTTGAGAAAAATATAAGAAAATAAAATTAGGGGGTAACCGTAACAATGAAAAAAATATTTGCAATATGTCTGCTATCTCTTTTATTTATCTCCTCAACAACTCTAGAGACAGAGGCTTTAACGTTTGATAAATTACCGGTCGAACAAACATCAAAACAATGGTCAGTTAAATTAGACAAAGCTAAACTAGGTGGTACAGGACTAGTAAAATCAAAGGAAGGAAACTTCCATAGGTATTCTTTAAAGGTTGATAACCTTGGTGAAGACGTATTATCTGCAGAAATCCATCTGTTTAGAAAGCAGCCGAATTCTAAAACAAAATATTCACTATTTGGCTGCCCTGATCAAACTGATTGTAATAAAAACCACTTTGAACAATCCGTGTCTTTAGCAAAACAATTGAATGAGAAGATCCCCTATCAATTTCACAGTTTTCTTTTAGCTGAAGAAGCGTCTGAATTAGAAGTAGAAATTGTTTGGACTCAAAAAGGAAGTGAAGGCACGCCATTAAAAGAAAGGTTTATATTCACTTCTAAATAATACACAGGTGCCTGTCCCTCCTTATCGTTTTACAACGTTAAGCAATTGAGGGACAGGCACCTGCCTATTTGTTTTTAATCCACATAATATTCCAATCTGGTACTGCTTACTTCACAAGTATCGCAAATATAAAGTTGGATAATATAATCCTCTTCAAATACTTCTTCTTCGATATAGATGTTTGTTGAGTCACAACCATAACATTTCTTACTCATACTAAACACTCCTTATTTCTACTAGTTGTACTCATTATTCCAACAATAAGCTAAAAATAAACAACAAGCCGTACAACTTCTCACCTTGTTCGCTACATTCTCCAACAAACAAAAAAAGTTCTTTTTTCATGAGAACTTCTAATCAGCAGTTAATTTTATACTATTCCCCTTACCTATCCTGTTCCGTTTAAGTACAAATCTGTACAACCTGTATGCTATAATTTGGAGGGTAAAATAAAGATAGAGGTGACCATTCTTGGCAATACATGTCGTACTATATCAACCAGAAATTCCGGCTAATACTGCAAATATTGCACTTACTTGTGCCGCAACGGATACAGCCTTACACTTAATCCGACCTCTTGGCTTTTCAACAGATGAAAAAATGATCAAACAAGCAGGTTTAGATTTCTGGCAGCTTGTAAACATAACGTATTATGAATCATTGGATGACTTTTTCTCAAAAAATCAAGGCGAGTTTTACTATATTGAGACGTTTGGTGAAAAAACACATTCAGCCTTTGATTTCAGTGATGTATCAAAGGAACATTATTTTATGTTTGGAAAAGAAACAACAGGTTTACCAAAAGACTTACTAGAAAAAAATGAAGATCACTTTTTAAGAATACCAATGAGTGATCATGTTCGTTCACTGAACCTTTCGAATACAGCTGCTATATTAGTATATGAGGCCCTGCGCCAGCAAGGATATCCCCATTTAAAATAAACAAAATCTTCCGTCTCGGAAGATTTTGTTTATTAGTATATTCATTAAGAACTACGTTACTTCTGCACAATCTGAATAAGATTGCCGCATGTATCGTCGAAGACAGCTATTGTGACTTCGCCCATCTTTGTCGGTTCCATAGTAAACGTCACGCCTTTTTCCATTAATCGTTCGTATTCTTTGCGAATATCTGCAACACCAAACATTGTTGCTGGGATGCCCTCGGCGAATATCTTCTTTTGATATTCCTTCGCAGCAGGATGGACATTCGGTTCGAGTAAAAGCTCGGTACCGTCTTGATCATCTGGAGAAACAAGCGTTATCCACCTAAATTCTCCGGCAGGAACATCCTCCTTTTTTACAAACCCTAGTTTTTCTGAATAAAACTCCAGTGCCTTTTCTTGATCTTGTACAAATATACTCGTAACAACGATTCTCATACTATCTTTTCCTCCTTTGATAGTTGTGACACATGGTACTGTGCTGACAATCTGGCTGCAGCAAAACAACCCGCTAGTCCAATTTATAAGCACCTTGTATGTTTTTTATTTTTAACACGTTTCTTCATTATAAAATTAATTACAAAACGCCTACTTGAATCTTACCAACAATAGGAATTTTGTAAAGGTGTTACATTTATTCCTCCGAAAGTATCAACTTCCTTAACTCCTTCGTCATTTGTGAAGAAGTAAGATAAACAGTGTCATTAGTTATATACATAAACGTACTCTTTTCATTTTCCTTCCCTAACCATAAATGAATTCCATGTGTAGGTAGTCCTTCTTCGTCTGATTTGTATTCCACCATAACATCGTAATTAGGTTCAGTTATATCAACCTTACCTGGTTGTTTAACAGCAGTCGTAATCGCCTTCTTAAAAATATCAATGGATTTCTTATCTTTGAATGACAGAATGAAATCTTCATTCATCCCACCAAAACCTTTTGATTTTGAAATTTTAACTTCTGAAATTTTTTCATCTAAGAGAACCATTGTTTCTGCTTGTTGTGACTGACAACCTGTTAAAATCAGAAAACAGACAACCAAAAATATTGAAAAAATAGTTTTCAAGATCCCCTCCACCCTCTATATAACTTTAAATTGTTTTATCTTTTCTACTAAAATAAGGACCGCACCAGCCTGTTTCATGAGTTCTCATATAAGTCCATTTGAATTCCTTATCTACCACATACACATCTTCTTCATTTAGAAAATCATCTGCATTTAAAGACGAAGCCTTTTCAAGAATTAACGCATCATTAGAATGCTGATAAAAAACATAACAAAATTTCTTTGATTCTTTGTTAAATGCTAAATCCGCTTGTTCTTCTTTTAAGCACTGCTTTTTTTCCCAGCTAAATACATGCCATAGGTAGCCACAGCAGCCATCTTCATCATAAAGATAAATAGAATTCTTTTCTTTATCACTAAGATGATTGGCAAAGTGATCTTCCCATTGTTTTCTTAAATACGTTCCCCACTTAGGTATTTCAGTTACCTTTACTTTTTTCTTCTCAAGCAGGGATACTAAATCCATCACATATTCCAAAACGACACCTACTCTACATAATACTCATATCTCATTCGTATCTCTGTTAAAAAATATACTACAACCTTACACGTTAAGTCTCACATGTAATTTCTTTAAGCTATAAAAACTAAAATCCCTAACATCCCTATTTTTACTTCGAGAAAGTTCATTCAAAACCTCTAATCAATAATTATCTCCGCTGTAAAACAGCGAATGGGTACAGCTTACCGCAACTTTAACCTTGTTGTTTGTACCACATATGGTAAGCATGAAGTACAACTGTCTTCTTTTGAAGTCGGAGAAACGATTGTACGTATTCACTTAATCCCTTACTTTCAATCTATCCCCTTGTCTAAAATTACAGCGTATGGTATCGATCAATTGTATACTCAAAAGTTAAACGCGGGCTTGGCCAATGCGACTGTAAAGAAAATACACAATCTTTTATCTAAAACATTGCAGAAGGCCGTGAAGTGAGGATTAATCAAGAATAATCCGGTTAAAGATATGTGCACTTCCTTCCACATACAATCAAGGCCGGTAAAATAAGCCAAAAATTCTAAACAAATAAGGAAAGCATTCTGTTCAACACAGAACGCTTTCCTATTAGAGAGATTGTATAATCAACCAATTAAGTGGTAACTAATTATTAGGCTTTTGGTTTCTCTTTACCCATAGAATTAAATAATTGTGTAGATGATAATGCATTAAATGGCATAGATACATTATGTTTAACGCCTTCGTTGTAAGTCGCAATTAAGTCTTTAAGTAGAACTGATAAAGCAGTCTCAGCTGTCCACTCAGAAATATCACTCCAGTTTCTTACTACCCAGCTGTCACCAGTACTTACTTTTAATAAATTTAAAATTTCTTCTTCTGGTAAGCCATAATGTTTGCCTAATTTTAAACCTTCTGCAACAGCGTTCATGTTAACACCTAAAATCATATTGTTTACTAATTTTGCTACTTGGCTGTTACCAGCTTCAGCGCCATAGTAGAATGTATTAGAACCAATTGCATCAAAGTATGGCATGAAAGATTTCACGATCTCTTCAGAACCTGAAGTCATAATTGATAATGTTCCAGCTTGAGCACCTGAAGCACCACCACTTACCGCAGCACTAATTAATGTTAATTCACTTTCTTCTTCAACTTTTTTGCCTAATTCGTTCATTGTATCAGGAGCAAGCGTACTCATAACAATAATTGTTTTATTTTTAGGTTGTGCAGATAATAAACCGCCCTCACTAAAAATAACGTCAACATTTTGAGCATAGTCACGAACCATTGAGATAATCGCTTCGTCGGCTTGTTCAGCCACTTCTTTTAAAGTTTCTACCATTGTAATACCAGCTGCTGCTGCTTTTTCGTAAACACCTTTAAATGCATCATAACCGATTACTTCGAAACCAGCTTTTTTTAAGTTAACTGCCATTGGGAAGCCCATTGTTCCTAATCCGATAAATCCAATTTTTTTACTCATATTCAATTCCTCCAATATTGTTATATATCTTTTTTCATAGTAATCAAATCTATCACATGAAAAACTTTAGAATAAAGTTCCTGATGCCTTGTTATAGTTGTATAATTCGTAGCAAGTATGAAAACTTGCTACAGTTAGAAGTTTAAGTTAAACCCAAGATTGTCATAATTACGATAACGGCCATTGCGACCCAGGAAGTAACACTTATACTGATAAATGCATTTTTGAACGTATCCTTCATCGTTAATCCCGCTAAATTGTTAAATATAATCAAGAATCCAGAGTAAGGAACAATTGCTAGAGCTCCAGATCCGACTGCAATTGCACGGTGAACCGTTTCCGGATCTAGTCCCAATTCCAAATAGTATGGAGCAAAATTCGCAACAGCAATACCAATTGCTCCAACAGCAGAAGCCGTAATACCACTAATAATACCTGTACCAATCATTAATGAGAGTACAGGAGGTCCAGGAATTGATTGAATCAATTGGAATACACCCTTAAACGCAGGAACACCTGTAGCAATGCTCCCAAATGCAATCGTACTACCAGTTGTTATTGTAGAAGATACCGATTCGGTAGCACCTTGATTTAATACCTCTTTTTGCTTAGCAATTTGTTTACGGAATAATATAGCACTCAATAGAATCGCAACAATTAAAGCGACAATAATGATGTTACTTACAAAACTAAATAGTAATATTATTCCTAATAACACGATGATTGGCAGTAAACTGATAATGAATGATGGAAGCTCACGCTCAGATGTAGTACTACTACTTTCATCCTTCTCATTCACATTAAACGTCTCATTTTTACGCAAACTTTTGGACAAAGAGAGTTTCATAAATACTAGTATGAAAACTATCGCTGCAATGGAAGTGACAATTCCGATCATCGGCGCAGCCGTTAATGTAGTGCCCAAAGCCGTTGACGGTACAACATTGTGTAATGAAGGTGCCCCAGGCAGCATCGTCATCGTGAAGGTTGAAGTCCCACCAAACACTGGAATGGCAACTAGTTTCCACGAAATATTAAGTTCTCTGAATATTGGTCTAGCCATTGGAATTAATGCGAAAATAATGACGAATACATTAATACCGCCGTAAGTAAGAAGGGCAGAAATAATAAATAATGCCACTAATGCGTTGTACGGATTCTTGGTTCCTACCACCGACAATACTTTATTTGCAATGGAAATCGTTGCCCCACTTTTATCCATGTATTTCGCTAATATAGAACCTAATAAGAATATAGCGAAATTTGATGCAACAAACCCCGCAAGCGCCGCCATATAAGAATTCTCTTTACCAAATACGGTCTCTAATATATTTATATCGTTAAACAGCAACACGACAATCGTGGCTATGGGTGCAGCAACTATGATATTAAATTTTTTAACAATAAAGAGAATGATAGTTAAAATACCTAACAATATCCCGAATATACCTAACATATCCATTCTAATTCACCTCTTATTCTCTAGTTGTTTTGGATATTAAGTAAGCAACCGCCTCCCTGAAAATTCACATTTTTTCTAAAATCTATTTCTTAATTTTCAAAACGAATTACTACGGATTCACAATTCTCTAATTCGAGATGATATTAAGTCATTATATAAATTTATTCAGTATTCTGAACTCGAAACTATTTAGTTTAGGATTTTCATTAAAATCGTCAATAGTCGGGATTGGATATATCCATCAACGGACTCCCTGCCCTCCCTCTTACACTTTGGCCGTCTACAATATAAAACGTGTTGGAATTCCCTTACTATCTGGTAAAGTATACTCCTTTACAACATCTAAACCTATTTGGTAGCGCTTTATTTCTCCTTCGTGTTATTCCTCCTAAGTTGTAATTTGTATGACAAAGTTACTATAACGTAAAATTCATATATTCGTAAAATATATATAATTCATAATACGTAGTCCTTTTTATCATAATAAGTTAAAAAGAAATTCAAGTAATTAGTTCTTGCTTGGGTATCCCACAAGCCAGTATTTTAAGAGAAATAAAAGGAATCTATTTTGAAAATGATTGATGTACATCTCAAATTAGAGTGACTAAAATAGATGAAATAAACACAAATTATATATATTTTTCATAGATCGGAGATTGAATTAATGGACATACGTCACCTCACTTACTTTATTGAAGTAGCTAAATACAAAAGTTTTACCAAAGCTTCTAAATCCCTCCACTTGTCACAATCTACACTAAGTAAAGTAGTCAAAAGCTTGGAAGAAGAATTAAATGTAGAACTTATCGACCGTTCCGCAAAGAAAATTGAATTAACGGAAGCAGGTGAAATCGTTTTGGCGGAAGGGGAAACGATTATGGAATCGCTAAATGATTTATCTATTCACCTATATGATTTAATGAACTTAAAAAAAGGAAAAATAAAAATCGGTATACCACCAATAATTGGTTTTTTATTTTTCCCAAAAATTATTAAGGGATTCAATAATCTGTACCCCGATATCAAAATAAAAATCTTTGAAGATGATTCAAAAAAGGTTAAACAGGAAGTCAAAGACGGAATATTAGATCTTGGTGTGGTTATGCTACCGGTGGATGAAAAGGAGTTTGATGTTGTCCCCCTTGTTTGCGAAGAACTGTCGCTTTTCGTCCATCATTCCCATCCATTAGCGCATAGGAAAAAGGTTGAAATAAAAGAATTACAAAACGAAACCTTTATTCTATTTAAGCAAGAGTTTATTCATAATCTTATTGTTCAAGAATGTCTAAAAGCCGGTTTTCGTCCGAAAATTGCTTACGAAATTTCTGAGTGGGGTTTTATTAGTGAAATGATTGGCGAAGACTTAGGAATTTCAATTTGCCCTAAACTCATGGCAAAAAAAGTCGATCAAGATTTAATCAAGGCGATTCCCATCGATAACCCAAGCTTGCCTTGGGATTTGGGATTGATATCCAAAAAAAAGAAACACATTTCACCTGCAGTTCGTGAATTTATCAAATATATTTCAGCTGAATTACCTCTTTATAATGATTAAAAGGAATACATAACATGAGTTATATGTATTTTACGAATAATGAAAGCTGCGTTATAGTTATTTCTGTCAAATACAAATGATTTTTAGCAGGGGGAAAATAACATGGAAACAAATCGTTACCAAAGAGGTTTAGATATTATAAATGAGATTACTGTAACAGATAACAAGGAAATTGGAACACACATGGATATTGTAGCAGCCTTTAAAGACCTTGCACCTGATTTAGAAAGTTTTATTGTTGAATTTGCTTTTGGAGATATTTATTCACGAGAGGGCTTAACTAAACAACAACAAACGATGGCCACAATCGCTTCTCTTGTAACTCTAGGTACGGAGCCACAATTGGAATTGCATATCAACGTAGGAATTACAATTGGATTAACTCCAAAAGAAATTGTTGGAACAATCGTGCACTTGATTCCCTATACAGGCTTCCCACGTGTCTTGAATGCTCTAAAAATCGCAAAAAAAGTTTTTGCTCAAAGAAATGTAACAGTTAAAGATTTAGAAATGCAGCCAAATTACTAAAACGGCTAACACGCCTTTAACGACCACATCCTAAAACAGATGAATTTGGACATAAATGCAAATAAATAAAATTTTCTCAAAATCCCCTAAGTTTAAGCAAAATAAAAAAAGACATATTCAGTCCCCAATCCTGAATATGTCTTTTTTTATTGATTACATAACTCTATTTAAATCCTAACTACTTGTCTGTATTCTATTTTAATCCATATCGAGCCTTCGAAACTAGCTTATTGTATTCAGATAAAGTAATACCATTTTTAACTGGTGCTACATAGATTTTAGTATATGCTGGTGTAGATGCAGTCACCCTATAAGTTGTTTTTGTAGTTTTAACTGTTTTATTTTCTGTTACTTTTTGTTGATCATAGTCTACATATTTTACATTTGCATATCCTAAGTCAGAGTATGTTGGGTCTTGTGTAAGAACAGCATCTTCAAGTGTTACAGCAGAATCACTTTCTCCATACTGATTTGATACCGACATTGAACCATAACCACCATCTCCGGGTACGAGAATCATACTTCCTCTAGATAGCCCTACCTTTTTGTAGCCATTAGCAAGCCTTAAGGGGGCCTTGCGGTGCCCCCTTAAACAGATACTTGTCACAATTCAAGCCCATTCGTTAAACTAAGAACGCTCCCTTATTTTTCTAAGCAGATAATTTTATATTTTTTTCCTTTTTTCTACGATTTGAATACAGAGTAAATAATAGAATAAACCAAATTGGTGTTAACAAAAGGGCCGGTCTTGTTTCTTCAGCAACCAGCATAATGATGAGAATCATGGCAAACAACGTTAGGACAGCGTAATTAATAAATGGTGTGAATGGTGCTTTAAATTTGGATTTTGCCTGTAATTGCGGACGTGTTTTCTTGTATCTCAAATGGCAAATGAGAATAACACCCCAAACCCAAATAAAACAAATTGCACTAATAGTTGTCACGATTCCAAAAGCTTGTTCCGGTATAAGTTTGCTCAAAAGAGCTCCCACTGATAAGACAAGCACAGATATCCATAACGCATTACTTGGTACGTGATTTTTATTCAGTTTTGCAAAATGTAATGGAGCTTGGTCATTTTTCCCTAAATTAAACAGGATTCGGCTTGTAGAAAACATCCCGCTGTTACAAGCAGAAGCAGCTGAAGTTAATACGACAAAATTAATAATTCCTGCGGCAATTGGAATCCCTACTAGACTAAACGTTTTTACAAAAGGACTTTCTGCTGCACTTAGTTCTGTCCATGGATTAACACACAATAGGATAACAAGTGCGCCAACGTAGAAAAGTAGAATCCTTAAAGGAATTTTATTAATCGCCGATGGGATATTTTTTTCTGGATTGGATGTTTCCGCTGCCGATACACCCACTAATTCCACACCCACATAGGCAAAGACCACCATCTGGAATGAAAGTAAGAAGCCTGATATTCCGTTTGGAAAAAGCCCTCCATGTTCCCAAAGATTTTGAACCGTAACCGTTCCTGCATCTGTCTTGAATCCCATCACCAGCAAAATAATCCCAATGCCTATTAATGCGAGAATCGTGATGACCTTTATTAATGCAAACCAAAACTCCAATTCTCCAAAAAGCTTTACAGTTAATAGATTGAATCCTAATAAAATGATCAAGCAGATAATGGCAGGTATCCATTGCGGGATATCAAACCAATATTGTACATATACTCCAACAGCAATCACATCAGCCATAGCTGTCATAATCCAACAAAACCAATATGTCCATCCGGTTACAAATGCTGCACGAGGTCCAAGATAGTCTTCGGCAATGTCTGTAAACGATTGATAACCTGCTTTAGACAGCAAAAGTTCTCCTAACGCCCTCATCACAAAAAAAATAGCAAGACCTACGATTAAATAGGCAAAGATGATGGACGGACCTGCTAGTTGTATCGCTTTGCCGGATCCTAAGAATAACCCAGTACCAATAGTACCTCCAATCGCGATAAGTTGAACATGCCGATTTGATAAACCCCTCTTTAATTCATGTTGTGCCATAATGGCGCCTCCTTAATAAAAACTTACATGTGAAACGAAAACAATAAAAAAAGAGATCGGATGTCCTCCAATCTCTAAGGTATAGGTATAAGAATAAGAATAATAAATAAGCACTTGTTATGCTAAAACGATTAGCACAACAAATACATATTCAATACTCTTCTGTCCTTTTGCCTGAGATTGTGAACCCTTCGGCGCCGTGGAATTCCCACGGTCTCTCCAGAAGCCGCTCCTGCTATAGTGTGATCCATAGCAATCATAGCTTGCTTATTATTTTAAAGTATTATTTCCGAATACTTTTAATTTTAGTAGTAGATTAATATTTTGTCAATATAGTGGATGGGGCATATCTCTCATCACCTTTGATTTCATTCCTCCATCATTTTCACCAAATCACGAAAACTGAGGTTGTACCGTAGATACCATCTTACAGTTAACAGAATACTGTCAGGCTGATAATGTTTCCATTTGAATAAATGTTGATTTTTTATACGATCATGCCCCTTTTTTAGAGTACTAGTATCAGTATGTCCAAGATTTAAAGATCACTTGCAAGTATCTTGGAATTTTTGCACGAGAACCAGTCAGAGGGGTTAATTTAATTATAAAAGGATTAAATTAGTCGACCTTGATAAAAAGTTTTAATTTGGGAATGATATGGAAAAGTCAATTACATTAAGGTGGGACTTATTATGACCAGTGAACAAAGAAAACAATTAAATGAAATAATCAGTCAACAAGACAAAGTTGTTAAAATGTGGGTGGAGTACTGGAAGGAATTCTCCAACATGCAAACATGGCATTTTTGGGGAGTCGTACTAATGTTAATAGTTCCACTTATCATTATTTATTTTTGTATTGATAAAAGAAAAGTATTTCATATAGGTTTCTTTGGTTTTAATATTCATACTTGGTTTACATATTCTGACGCTATAGCCATGAGGACTGCACATGTTGTTTACCCTTTTCAGGCAATACCCGTCTTACCTGTTAATTTTGCGTTAGATGCATCACTAATCCCAGTTTCTTTCATGCTGCTATACCAATGGTGTCTAAATCATCAAAAAAATATACTACTGTATGGTGTTCTTTTGAGTGCCTTTTTCTCTTTTGTTTTCAAGCCCTTGTTAGTCCTATTGGATTTTATACAACTTAATAAAGGTATGAATTACTTTTATCTTTTTTTAAATTATTTACTGATCTTATTTCTTGCAACGTTTATAACGAAGGTCTTTTTATATTTAAAAAAGAAGGGAACAGGATAAGCGATATTTAGTACAGATGTATCTTCTATGTAAAATCAGTGGACATATCTTTCAGTTCGCTGTTTTTTTATGCCTAAAAAGTTTTTGAAAAATACCGAAAAATTTTTATAGATTTCCATACCTTCCAAATTTCCCACCTCCTTACCTTATAAACAATTAAAATACTGAGGAAGTTCCCTATATTCCTAAGAACCAAGAATTATCTCCTGTAAAAAAATAATACGGCCTATCATCTCCATACTGGGTACTGATATTGGATTACGTTTTGAAACATTAACTAAGTCTTTCACTAATCAATTATCTGTTCAATCCGACTCCTCTATTATGTTAAATGGTATGTATAGAAGGATTATTAGGAGTAGAACTCTGCATAAAGAAGATACTTACAAAACTTGAATTATAATCAAGAGCAGGAACTCTCGCCGCTCCAGTCCAAGTTCATCAACTCCCCAGCCCCACAAAACTGAAAGAATATGAAACTTATCCGTCATTAAAAACGTATAAATGGTAATAATCAATAATGAGAGATGGGAATTAGATGCAAAAAAAGGTGCAGAAAAAGTTATTCAATTTATTCACAGGTGAATTATTTGCTACGATTATGTTTGCTGTATTATGGATGATGTATCTCCAACTTTTTAAATGGACAGGCCCCTACTTAACGTCCTTTTCTTCTTTATATGCGTTTGCTTTATTAGAATTTATCTTACTTCAAGGCAGTTATTATTGGTTTCTTAAGTGGAAACAAGTCCAACGCAAAGATTATTCTCATTTGCCTTATCGTCAACTAAGAATTTTTAGATTGTTTAAGAGATTGAACCTTTTCCTAATAGGAATCGGCATAATTATCATGATATATCAATTAATTGTATTTCCACTTCATTTTTATTGGTTTATATTTCTTTATATTTTCGCAATCATTGAATATATCAACTACTACCATATTCGACTCTCCTATCAAAGCATAGATGAAATGAAGGATTTCATTCGTCAAAAAAAACTTCGGAGTTCAAAGTTGGCAGAAGATTTGAAAAATCTTTACTAACTGGCTAATGAATGAGAATAAATAAACAAAGAGAACTTCTCTTTACTAGCAGTTTTCTTTGTTTATTTCATCCATGTTTATCTCCATTCCACTCGTTCTTTTCCTTTATTCATTAAATAAACTATTCCAGCTACGAAACAAAGGATAAGTACCATTTTCACACTTCCCATATGCAAAAAACTTTTTATAAAGGCCATTAAAAGATTCAACACCATCTACTCTCACTCCTCAAAAGATAAATTGGTAGGCTCGTCTAAGAGGTCACGTGTAAAATCAATATTCGTTGTTGGTATGCGGTCATCCACTTCCTCAAATTTAAGTTCATCTATCCATACTTGCCCATTTCCTGAAAGTAAAACACCAAAAGCGATAACCGCACTATTTTCAGGAACATCTAAGACGATGAAGTAATGATTCCATTCAGAATCTCCTACAATTGGACGATCACTCATATTATCAAATAAATGATTCTTGTGTTTCAAAGCGATAATACAAGGCAATATCGATTATCTTTTCATCCGTATAAAGTAATAAGTTAGCTGCGTTAGCAATTCTTCGATATCGAATATATTCAGATACAGTTACGCCAACCTCTTTTTGAAAAATGCGATGGTAATGATACTTTGAAAAACCATCAAAGTTAGCGATGCTTTCTACAATTACTTCCAATCCTTCTCTCTGTATAGCATTCCATCCTCTTTTTTATTCTATTAACGAATGATTACCAAGTTTCTTCTATATTATTATACCGGGGCAACACCCTGAACGAAAAAGAACCGCCACCCTGCAACCTAAATGATTGCGAGTAACGGTTCTTCGACAACTACAAAAAGCGGCGCGTAATAAATACTCGCCGCTTTGCTCTTTATGATTTCATAAACGAAGGAGCAATTTCTTCGTCATCAGCATATTTGTTATAAGCAGGTTCATTATGTGTACTAATATCTAAACCTGTAATTTCCTCTTCTTCTGATACACGAAGTGGTGTAAAGATTGAAATAATTTTCAATACAACATATGTGCCAACGACCGTTAAAGCAATTGATACGCCGACACCCGTTAATTGATGCAAAATTTGTTCTGGATTCCCGTAAAACAAACCATCTGCACCTGCTTCATTTACAGAAGTCGTTGCAAATAACCCTGTCGCAACAGCACCCCAAATACCAGCCATCCCATGTACACCAAATGCATCTAATGTATCATCGTATTTTAATTTTGCTTTAATAAATTTAATGCTGAAATATGCAACCGGAGCACCTAAGAAACCGATGATTAAAGCGGAAGGAATTGTTACAAACCCCGATCCCGGTGTAATTGCTACAAGCCCTGCAATCGCACCCGTTGCTGTCCCAACAAGTGTCGGTCTTTTCGTCAGTGCCCACTCAATAACAAGCCATCCTAAACCACCCGCTGCACCTGCAACATGTGTATTTAAAATAACGAGTGATGCCAATGAACCTGAAGCGAGCGCACTACCACCATTAAAACCGAACCAGCCGAACCATAACGTTGCTGCACCAAATAAGAAGAATACAATATTGTGCGGCTTTTCACCGTTACGGCGTCTACGTGGACCGATAATTAATGCGGCTACAAGGGCCGCTACACCAGATGTAATATGAACAACTGTACCACCTGCAAAGTCAAGCTCACCCATTTGTGCTAACCATCCACCACCCCATACAGCATGTGCCATAGGTGCATAAACAATTGTTGGCCATAATACACAGAACGGAATCCATGCTTTAAATGAAATACGCCCTGAAATACCACCTGAAATAATTGCTACTGTGATTGCGACATAAACAATTTGTAACGCTGCAAATAAATAATGCGGAATCGTTAAGCCATCATATGCTGCGCCGTCGACACCTTTCATTCCTAAATAATCCAAGCCACCAATGAATCCACCTAAACTTGCACCATAGCTTAACGTATAACCCCATAGTACCCAAACGATACTTACGATAATTAAACTAACAAAGCTATGCATTAACGTTGAGACAACGTTCCGTTCACTTACTAAGCCGCCGTAAAATAGCGCTAAACCTGGGACATGCATAAAGAGTACTAACCCCATTGCTACAATAATCCACGTCGTATCTCCTGTATCAATAACACCTTCCTCTGCAGCAAAAGTTGCTGGTGCAAAAAGAATACTTATAAACATAATAGAAAATAAAGTAATTAAAAATCTTTTCATGATCCCACCTCCAAATCTATTCATGGTGATGCATATGATCCGATTGTTCTACTTGTTGCGGGTTCTCCATCTGATCGAGTAAAACGGATGACACTAACGTTGTACATGTTGCTACTGCAATAATACATGCACCAAGCGTCACTTTTTTCATATTCACTTTTTCTTTTTTCACACTGTGTAGTTTCATGAAGTATAGTAATAAGCCAACGACTGCAACGTAAAATAAATCCATTGCAATAAGCATAAAAGAAATACGTGTATCTGGTGTCATTGCTGCTAACATTGCACCCATCATCGCACCCATTAACGTCGCACCTAAGGCTTCTATAATTCCCGCTAAGTCGAAAAGCTTTCCGACAAATACAGCGAAACAACTACTCACAATCATCGAAACGACTGTCGTAACTGCTAGATCACCCGGATATAAAAATGTTGCAACGAGACCGATTAACGTACCGAACATCATGCCATAAGCCATTGGGACACATTTCATTTTTCCCTCCGCTTTACGCACTTGTAATTTTTTTGCTGAGAAATATAAAACATACGTATATAAAATTGCGATAAAACCACTCATTAAAATTAACATATGCATTCCACCTTTAAAGAAACTACTTGAGCAAAATGCTCAAGTAGTTCACTTTTTTAATGACAAGAAGAATTCGAGTTACAAGAAGTGATTTTCTTTTCCGGACGTGGTAAATCGATTGCCGGATTACGATCGAAGAAGCCTACGGGTTTTAGTTGGAAACTTTGATATGCGGTTGGCATTACTGGCCAATCTTCTGGACGCGTAATATGATGATGCCCCATTGTGTACCAAACGACAATATCTTCATTTTCAATGTCGCGATCTGCTTTTACGTAATGTTCTAAACTATCGCCACCTTTTGATTGGTTCGGATATTTACCAGAAGCGTACATTTCTTTTTTGTCAAACTTTGTAACGTATAAATGATTTTTAATGAAGCCCGCACGCTTAATAACCGTTGCATCATCAGTTGCGAATGGGAAGCAGTTTTCACCTGTTACGATTTTGTAGCTGACAGGCTGGCCTAAATAGTTCGTTGAATTCGGATTAACGATTTTCCATGTTTTTTGTGTACGTAAATCGATATTGCTAATCGCTTCCGATTCTTTTTTGAACGTATTCGATACTGTGTAGAAAGCATTATTGTTCGGATTTTCTGGACCAGCTACTTCCGTTACTGTATGCGATTCAACTAATGAGTTTTTCACCCCGTCAATCATCGGGTCAATACGGAAGTTGAAGAAATGTTGGTGATATGGCGCATTTACTTGTGGCGCAACTTCTGTGCCGTATTTTGATTTTTCACCTGGCTCTAATGCACCGACGTTTAAAATACCTGTTAGTTTCACTTCACATTCAATCGTACCGTCTTGGTAGAATGACCAGAAGAAACCGTAATCGTAGTTAGCAACTGTTGCGAAGAACGAAATTACAAGACGTCTTGAACGACGAACTTCTACGTTATTTGTACGCCAATCTGTATGCTTCCATGCAACACCATAATCTTCTTCGTGTAAGCATACCGCATTTTTAATAGTGAACGGTTCTCCTTTACTATTACTCATTACCGCATCGAAATATTGGATATGGCCTAAGCAATCACAACCAAGTTCTAATGAGTTTGCTAGTTGCCCGATGCCATATTCTCCTGCATCAAATGCATTTTGCCAGTTATGCGCTGGATTTGTATCTGAGTATGGTACGACCATTTCTGATAATGCTGCACGATATAAAATCGGACGCTCTTTGTCGCCGTCTTTATAAGACACTGTATGTAATACTAAACCTTCACGTGGCGTAAAACCGAAACGAATTTTCCACTTTTGCCAATCGATACAATGTCCTTCAAATTCAAAGCTCGGGCCATCAGGTTGCGTAATATCTAATCTTTTAACGTCTGTACGTACGTTAATCGGCATGCTTTTCGCATCTTCTGGTACGTATGCGCTATCTGTTGGTGGTAATGGTTTTACACCATAATCTTCAATACGTAAAATTTCCATTTTGTTTACGTCAACAACTGCAATTAAACCAGTGATTGGGAAACCGTAACCGTTCTTTCCCGCTGCTGGGCGTACCCATGCAAGTGCACGTACGACACGTTTTCCTTCATCTTCAGGAATATTGTAATAACCTGCTGACCAAGGATCAATCATTACAAGCGTCGGATCTGTGACACCACGTTTTTTCAATGCTTCTTGATAAGCAAGGTCTTCAATGACCAATTTTTCAACTTCGTCAAATTCATCTAACATATAGCCTGGCCTTACATCTAACACTTCTTCATATGACACAAGCGTTTGATCTGTTAATGAAACAACTGCTTCAAACGTTTGATTCGTTTGTGGTTCTAAAATAATTAACGCTGCTTGGCGATTAAATGCGTCACCTTTTTTAAAGTTTAATACGACATCTTTATCAGGTTCTTCTAATACGACCGTCGCAAAACGTACTTTATCTGTTAATGCTTTTTCACTTTTCACAATTTCAACCGCTAACTTAATCTCATCTGCTGAAAGCGGCTCTAATGGGTGTAATACATTCACTACTTGTTCATTTTGTAACAACATTTTAAATTCCTCCTCTACGTTATCTAAGCGAACTCATTCGCGTTAGGTTTAATAACATATTATTCAAAATCCCAAAATGTTTATTGTAAAAAACGAAACTAATAGTTATATTTAATTACATAAAATAAAATTTAGGAGTGATCTTATGTATAAACTGAATTTCTTTCCGATGCAACCTGATTTATTCCGCTATACATACACTTATGAGGAATGGAAGCCACTTAAAGGACATTTCGCAAAACAGGTCGCTATTTTTTATGAATTCACTACAAGAGATGTCGCTACTTTTCCAATTACGATTGTGCCAGACGGTTGTTTCGACCTTTTATTTTTACTATCCGATACAGAAGAAAAAGCATATTTATGGACGACACCATTCGCACGAAAAGAGCAAAACTTTCTCAAAAAAAATGCACATTATTTTGGCGTTCGCTTTTGGCCAGAACAAACAATGCTAACATTTAAAGATCCGATGAAGCTGTTTATTGAACAAGTCATCCATCTTCAACAAACACTCCACTTCGACAAACAAATTTTCCAACGCCTTTATGAAGCGCCATCGTTTCGCACACGCATACAAGTACTACAACAATTTTTAATAACCCTTGAACAAGAACCTCTCCTAGAAATGAAAATTATCCAAACAACGATTCAACAAATTTATACATTCAATGGTCAATGCTCTCTCAAAATGGTCGCGAATTCGACTGGTTATACAGAACAATATATTCGAAGATTATTCGAACGATTTATTGGTTTATCGCCCAAACAATTTGCGCAAGTTGTGCAATTCCAGCAAACGATCAATTTATTAAATACAGACGACCAAATCGACTTCCAAGATTTAATACATAAAGGCGGTTACTATGACCAAGCACATTTCATTAAACAGTTCAAAAAACATATGTGTACGACACCGAAAATGTATTTAAAACAATTGTCTTAAATACAAAAAAGCGTACACATTGTTTCGCAACATGTACGCTTTTACGAATTGTGGATAGGCTACACTTAGTTGGACAGAATTTTTAAGGTTAAGTAGACTACAGATCATACATTTGAGGAGAATCTACATGACCAAAAGAGAACGTCGAACATTTACAGAAGAGTTCAAACAACAGATCGTCCAGTTGTACCAAAATGGAAAACTAAGAAAAGAGATTATTCGTGAGTATGACCTGACTCCTTCTTCTTTAGATAAATGGGTGAGTCAGAGTCAGAATTCCGGTTCTTTTAAGGAAAAAGATAACCTAACGGCTGAACAAAAGGAACTGATCGAACTCCGAACGCGAAATAAGCAACTAGAAATGGAAAATGATATTTTAAAGCAAGCCGCGCTGATACTAGGACGAAAGTAAATGTGATCCAGAATAATCAACATAAATACTCGATATCAGCGATGTGCAAAGTCCTACAAATTCCTAGAAGCACCTATTATTATGAAGCAAAAGAAAGAGCAACAGAGGATGATATTACGTCCGATGTGATCGATGTATTCCAGGCAAGTCGTCAAAATTATGGGACACGTAAAATCAAGGTAGAATTAAAAAAGCGCGGACTCATCGTCTCTAGACGAAGAATTGGGCGCATTATGCAAGAGCAGGGCCTGGTTTCGACCTACACCCTAGCCCAATTTAAGCCTCATACGACATCATGTAATGAATCCGAACAGAAGAATAAACTAAACCGTGCGTTCGACCAGGGGAAGAAATGACGGTGGTTGTAAGCGATTTGACGTACGTAAGGGTCAATCAAAAATGGCATTACGTATGTGTTATTTGTCGATCTCTTTAATCGAGAAATCGTAGGCTTCAGTACAGGCCCGAACAAAGATGCCTTATTGGTTTATCTCCATCAAGGTCGACCTGCGTAAAATAAAGCTATTCCATACGAATCGTGGAAATGAGTTTAAAAATAAGTTGATTGACGACGCTTTAGAGGCGTTTCAGATTCAACAATCTTTGAGCATGAAGGGCTGCCCCTATGACAATGCGGTAGCTGAAGCAATGTTTAAAATCATCAAAACAGAGTTTGTGAAAGGTCAACATTTTGATAGTTTAGAAGAATTAACAAGGGAATTACACGACTACGTCCATTGGTTTAATCACATACGAATTCACGGGACACTCGGTTATGTAAGTCCGATTGATTACAAACTTGAACACCTTAAAAAAATTGTTTAGTTTAGTGTTGACACACCAATTAATCGGATTTTGTATATATTGACAACATGACAAATTTTTAATGCAGGAGTGGTGATATGGCTTCTAAAAGTAAGTTTGATGCTTTTTTATTTGGTCGTAATTATGAAAGAAATGACATTCATAATAAGAGTGCATACTCTAATGAACACGTTCTAGAGTTAGTTAATGGTCAAAGTAATCAACAATATCGAAAAGGTAAGAAAGTTGGTCCATCTCATCGTCCTCCTGTTCCAGTTGTATTGGACCCTACTCCAGCCCAGATTACTCCAATAGGAACGATTCCAATTTATTATAGAAAATCTTCGTAAACCTCACATGGTCCTGTTTTTTAAAAAAGACAACCTGCATAAGACCATATCCAAAGACCTTATAATCCCCTAAGTGACCACATTCTTTTGTGCTTTTTACCGTAACACGAAACTAAACAACTTACATCGCCTGCGTTTTCATTGACGTGGGCATTTTCATTTGTATACGTGTCATATTGCATGAACAGTTGGCAGGCCCAGAAGCTTCTCCCCTCACCTAAAGCTTATCTTGACAATCACGAGACAGAGAGGTGGAATTGGCAAAAGTATGTACAGTGCCTCCAACGAAAACAGTTAACCTATTTAATCAAACTCATAATTCTTTTGAGTTGCGTCCTATAGTTTCGTAAATTTCACCAAAATAAAAAAAGGGTTTTATAAATAATATATTTTAAAAGAGGCACTCCTTGAAACGTTATAAGCTGTTTAGCAGTGCCCATTCGTGTAGACATACCTGACGCAAGAATTACAGCAGAAATTCTAATGTTATTATTCACCATAGATTCATGGTATTAAAGATATTCTTTTTTCATTTTTCAACGAATACTGCTTTCTAAATTGTATTAGCTGAGCCATAATACTTATACTAATTTCCTCCGGCCCTTCTGCACCGATATGTAGGCCCACTGGAGAATGTATTTTATCAAGCAATTGTTTTGGGGGGCGTAAACGTTCTGTTCTGGCCCTTGAGCCCAATATCCCAATATAGCAGGGAGGGGAATGCTCCAACAGTAACGGTAGTATTTGTTTATCCCGAGAGAAATTGTGGGTCATTATTATGACATAACTATTTTCCCGTAGCTTGTTTTCCTTTAAAAATACTTCGGGATGCTCATTAATTAAGAAGTGCGCAGTTGGAAAGAAATTACGATTACACCTATTGCTTCTTGGATCAATAACTATTGTTTCAAAATCGAATGCCGAGGTAAGTTTAACAACAGGCTCTACATCTGGACCTGCACCAAAAATGTATAATGTATCCCTAGGTTTAATTCTTTCGAAAATAAATTCGCTTTCTAAATCATGTATAAATGTATACTGAAAATCGGTGCCTAAAATGGAAAACTCTTTTAAATAAGATACTAACCTTTGCTTAATGTCTTGGTCTTCTACATGACCGGTCACCATTTCATCATTTGAACAAAAAATTGTAGTCCCTGCTGCTACTTTCCCTTCTATGCTTTTTACGACAAAAATGGATTTTCCATCGTCAAGAAGCCGTTCTATTACGGGCATTAATGGCCGATTGTGGTTCGGAGGTATATGGCTCCATCCGAATGGTTCCAGTAGGATTTTAATTTTCCCATTGCACCCTGATCCAATTCCCCAAAGGATGTCGTTATCAGAGGCTAGATCATATTCAACGACCTTAGAATGTAAAGTAGTCATCACTCCCGTTGCATGATAGGATAAATCCTCTTCTAAACAGCCCGCACTTAAAGTACCATACTGTTTACCATCTTTTCCGAAGAACATAGTCGCTCCTTTATGCCTATAGGCTGATCCCAATACCTCAATGACAGTTGCCCTTACAAAGTAGTCCTCATTGTGTTTATTCAATATTTTTATATATCGATAGAATTCACTCATATGATCACCCATTGCCTTATTCTTTAGGAACCAAATAACCTAATTTCATAATTAATGTTCTATACTAGTGGACTACTAACGCCTGTTTCTTGGTCTTTTTCTATCGAAACGCTGCTCCTTTAAAACTGATTTTACGGCTTCGCGAATTTCCTGGTAACTAGTACACCGACAAATATTAGAGCTGAGCCATTCTTCCATGATCTCATCGGTTGCGTCAGGATGTTGGTTCACGAGCGCATGTGCGTTCATAATAAATCCAGATGTACAATAACCGCACTGAAAAGCCCATTTCTCAACAAAAGCATGCTGCATAGGAGTGTCTTGTAATCCTTCGATTGTAGTCAGCTTCTTACCGATAGCATCAACTGCCAGCATCATGCATGACTTGACTGGCAAACCGTCTGCAAGCACCGTACAGGAACCGCAATCACCGTTCTCACAGCCGCGCTTGGCTCCTGTTAAGTCAAGTTTTTCTCTTAAAACATCTAAAAGCGTATCTGCCATTCTAACAGTCGCCACCCACTGTTCTCCATTTATATCAAGTGTCAATTTTTCAATCACGCTCTCACCCCTCCTAAATAAATTAGCGCATCGAGAAGTGTATTTCTCAGGACAAATATACGATATTCCCTAGAGCCGCGTATATCACTTATGACAGGGGCCGGGATTCGAAGTATGGCCCTGTCAATCCGTTCCTCAATAGATATATCTGTGTTATTTAACTCTTTCTCCATCTCATAAGATCGAAATGGAAAGGCACACAATCCACTTATCGCTAACCGAATTGAACGATCAACTTTTAATGCTTCTAGTGTTATAAGGGGATAATCTACTCGTTCACTCTTCCTTTTTTTCTCAATATAGAAAGGCATTTTCCTATACTTTCCGTCTACTTTAATTTGTACAAGAAATTCCCCTCGCTTTAAGCGCAGCTTTTCTTTGAAAATCTTATGAACTGAAAGTTGGCGAATACCTTCAATGCCTGCAACTACAAAAGTACTATTAGATAGTAGCAATGGGAGTACGGCTTCACGATAGATGATTTCACTAGCAAGATTTCCTCCCAACGTAATTTGATTCCTTGATGTACGGTCGCCTATCCTTACACAAGCCTCGCCAAGCAGGGGTAATATTTTTGATTCCCAAACTTGTGTTAGGGTAAGGGCTGCTCCAACAACAACAACAGAATCTTGCTTATAATCCAGGACATTACATTCAGGAATACCTTTTACATCGATCACTGCCTTTGTGAAAACCTGATTTAGTCTTCCGAGCGTAGTTATTTCCGTTCCACCGCTTAAATATATCGGTTTCTTCCCATCTTGATCTAGCTTATCAAACAATTCCACTGCCTCATCTATCGAAGAAGGGCGATAATAATCAAAATTGAAGTGGAGCATTAATACACCTCCCCTGCTTTCAGCCTTGTCTTCCAAATAAACTCTGGAGTAAGAGGCAACTGTTGTAGTGAAACATTTGCTGCGAGGGATAAACTATTTGCAACCGCTGCAGGCATACCCATTATCCCGTGCTCACCAAGTCCCCGAGAACCAAATGGGGCACCCTTTACTGGGTTTTCAATGAATCGGACGATATACTCGGGCTGCTCTCCATAATGCATCACTTTATAAGATCGAAACTGTGTGGTTAAGACTTTGCCCTGATCATCATACAGAAATCCTTCTCTCGTCGCAAAGCTTAGTCCCATATTCATCGCGCCCATCACCTGTGTCTCGGCGCCTTTATAGTTCAAGATTGTACCCGCATCAGCAACACTTACAGCGCGGATTAACTTAAAAGTATTATCCCTTTTGTCAAATTCAACTTCCACCGCTTGAGCTACCACACCCCACTCTGGTCCCTGAATGCCTCTTCCTGTTACCGGATCCATTTCCGTAATTCCTGGAATCATATACGTTCCTCTTCCAACAACTTGCGTTCCGGCGACTTTACCATCTGGAAATATATAACCATACACAATCTCAGAAAAATCTATTGAAATACTAGGTGAGGTCTTCTTATATACTTTTTTATTAGCAACCTCCAACTCATCTACTGGAACTTTCAATATAATGGCTGCAGTTCTTTTTAATTGCCTAATCGCATCTTCTACAGCTCTAAGAACTGCATTTCCGGATAGAAACGTTGTTCGACTCGCTGCAGTCTCCCAATGCTCAGGAGATAACTGCGTATTTACCTCCATTTGAATAAACACATCGTCTACGTCCATCTTCATTTTTTCGGCAACCATTTGCGTTAAAACTGTTTTTGTTCCTTGACCTATTTCTATTGCCGCGCAATTAATATTTATACCGCCATCCGAGTTAAAAGTTAATATTGCGCCTGCTCCAACACCTGGCGGTGGATCCCCATTCTTCCAAGTACAACTAATTCCTTTTGTCCGTACAATTCGATCCGAAATGTCAATTCGCTGTCCTCTATCCCAATCAATAAGCTCCCTTAGCTGCAACAAGCATTCCCTGATATCTCCAAGATTACTTTTATTCAAAAGAACTTTTGTAGGCGACGTGTCACCTGGCTGTATCGCATTTTTCAAACGAAATTCCAACGGACACATTCCCAGTTTATTTGCCATTATATCTATCGTTCTTTCTACTCCGAAAGCAACCTCAGTACGCCCGAATCCCCGAAAATCGGTTGCGTACGGATGATTTGTATACATACATAGTGAATCACACCATACATGATCTATGGTGTAAGGCCCAGTACAATCAAACGCTGCAGCCTTAGTAACAGGGACTGCCCTTTCTGCATAAGCACCACCGTCAAATAAAAAAAAGAGCTTTATAGCTTGTAATTTTCCGTCGCGTGTACACCCCATTTTGACCTTTGCATGTAATCCAATATGAACGGGAGATGTAACAATGTCTTCCTCACGACTATTACGAAGCCTTACCTTTCTTCCACCTACCGCTTTAGAAGCAACATATGCCAACGGTTCTAATTGCACACTCGTTTTAGCACCAAACGATCCCCCGACTAAGGGAATATGAACGTGCACCTTTCCTTCATCAATATTAAACGTTTGACTAATCAATTCTCTCATTTCAAACGGTTCTTGCGAGGCAGAATGTATAATCACTTCTCCAGTCTTTTTAATTTCTACATCTGCACATCTTGTCTCTATTGCTGTATGATCAGATTGTTTAAATGAAAACACTTCTTCTACAATTACGTCACTCCGAGCAAACCCGCGTTCAATATTACCCTTTCGAATTCCTTGTCGGTTCGCTATATTTGTGCCAGGCACAGGTCGTATACCTCCGGATGTACCTGTGGTGTCAGCATCTTGGTCAATTAGGTATTGTTCAATTTGATCATGAACAAGGGGAGCGTCCTTTTGATATGCCTCAACAGGTGAATTCACTACACGCAGAGGTTTGTACTCAACACATATTAAAGTGACCGCTTGAATGGCAATGGCTTCCGTATCTGCGATGACCATTGCAATTGGTTCTCCATAATATCGTACCTTGTCAAATGCAAGCAGCGGGCGATCTTTAATAGTAGTCCCAATCAACAGTGGATAGTCTTTGCCAGTTACAATCGCACGCACTCCCGGTACCTTCCACGCTTCTGTTGTATCAACATTTCCTATATAGGCATGTGCATAGGTACTCGTCAACAGCTTCACATGTAATGTACCAACCTCTTGATGATCATCAATATACTTTACTCTCCCGGAGACCTTATCCCAACTTTCTTTCTTTAGGACGCTTTTCCCAATAACACGATACCGCTTCACACTTTCTCCCCCCTTTCGCCACTATAAAATCCTATTAATTTTGGAATTTTTTTAGAACTAAGTACTCACGGTATGTAAGGGAATACAAAAGAGGAGCTTTAAATTGACATATTTTAAAAATGTATAGAAGCTTGTCATACCTTTAGGGGACATCACTGAAAAGGAGAATGCTGAAAGGTGCTTGCCTTGATTGAGTCAGAGGTAATCAAAGGAACGTATTTTGAGCCTTCGCCTATTAATTTCGCGGAGCATCTTCATGAAAGGAAGCGGATGTACCTCTTATTCGTTTCCTTGATCTAGGGCATACTCATGCGACAATGCTGCTTGCCCAAGGCATACATGCTAAAGTTATTTCCGAGCGGCTTAGTGTCACAGTAATATTAAAACGACACTGGATATCTATTCGCATGTACTTCCAAACATGCAAGAAGAAGCAGCTAATCAGATTGATGCTTTACTATCTAAAACACAGTAAATCATCGTGGGCACCAAAATGGCACCAATCCCACTATTCGTGCCATTTGGTGGGGTGTCTAGCTAAAATAGAAAAAGCCCAAACCCTTGATACAAAAGGATTTGAGCCTTGTTTAGATGATGACCTGTGAGGGACTTGAACCCCCGACCCCCACCCTGTCAAGGTGATGCTCTCCCAACTGAGCTAACAGATCGTATGTATACTATCTATCTTCTATTATATAAACAATTAATCGAAAGTCAACTAAATAGACTCTACCTATTTGCTTAAAGGTTAGCATAATTATTCGTCACTATTAAGAAGAAGCTGCCTAAAAGTAGAACTTTCAAACAGCCTTTTCTCTCTTATCTTACTAATTCTGCTTCTGCACGAACCGCTTTCTCACCTTTCAATATGCCATCTTCCTCATCTCTAATGCGGTGAGCGAGTCTAGAGGCAGCATTGGCAGCAATGCTTCCGATTAAATCATCTAAGAACGTATGGACCTTACCTTCCGCTTTTGTATCGAGCTCTTTAATAAGGCCTAATTTCTTTTTGTCTAGATGGCCGAATGTTGTCACGGCAATACTTCCGTACGAAAGGGCCGCCCCAAAGGCAAGCGTTTCATCCACTCCGAATAACCCTTCATCCGATTCAATAATCGATTGCAGCGGCTCTGATAATTTCTTTTGTTCTGCCAGTCGATCCAGCTCAATGCCAACGAGAATGGCATGCTGTATTTCTCTTTTTAAAAGCACGCGTTCCACGCTATCTATACAATTTGCTAATGTTAAATCATGATTATAGGGTATCTGCATTTCGTAGACAATTTCAGCAATCGCCTCAATACTTACCCCTCGTTCTAGTAACGCCTCTCTTGCAGCTTTCGTTACTTCTCTACTGTGTACGCGTTTTGATGTCATGTTATTCCGCTCCCAACTTGAGTTATGCCCCTCTATTATATCATTATATAAAGAACTGCCTTACTTTTTCTAAGCGTGGTTCTTAATCATTTAACGAGAAATGACAAGCTCTTTTATGCTAAAATAACCACGTACATTGGTCGATTATTTTTCATTATAGGAGTGCTGATACATGAGTACACAGCGTGGAACGATTAAAGAATATAGATTCAAAAGCGAGGCATTATCAGAAGAAATTGAACTGCTCGTCTACTTGCCTTTTAATTTCTCTCCATTATATAAATATACGCTCGTTATCGCGCAGGACGGACGCGATTATTTTCAAATGGGGAAAATTGGACGCGTAGCTGATGCGCTTTTATCCAATGATGAAATTGAGCAGATTATTATTGTCGGAATCCCTTATCAAGATCGCTTTGACCGCAGACGTAAATATCATCCAGATGGAGAGCAGCATGAGGCATATGTTCGCTTCTTAGCACATGAACTTGTTCCATTTTTAGATGAAGAGTTTCCTACTTATCAAATGGGATATGGTCGTGCGCTTATCGGTGATTCACTCGGAGGAACGATTTCTTTATTAACGGCATTGAAGTACCCACATACGTTTGGCAAAGTCATTATGCAGTCGCCCCTTGTCGACGAAACGGTTATGAAAGCTGTACAAAATTTCGAGGAGCCCCATCTGTTAGAGCTATATCATGTAATTGGGACAGAAGAAACCGATGTGCCAACGACAGATGGAAAGCGTGCAAATTTTATTGAACCGAATCGAGAGCTGCATCAATTATTGAATCAAAAAGGCTTTCCTTATTTTTACGAAGAATTTGAAGGCACACACACTTGGAAGTATTGGCAAAAAGATTTAAAAAGAGCATTGTTGGAAATGTTTTAATGATTCATGTAAAATAAACCCAAACGTCTTTTTGCCATTCATTATCTGTTTTAAGAATAATATATTGGAGGTTACGATCTATGAAATATGGTGTTGTTATTTTCCCTTCGAAAAAATTACAGGATATCGCAAACTCCTACCGTAAACGTTACGATACGAAATATTCCTTTATTCCTCCGCATATTACAATCAAGAGCTCATTTGAAGCGACTGAGGAAGAGCTGACAACGATTGTAGGCCGTGTACGACAAGCCGCAAGTAACGTGCAGCCATTTTTAATTAACGTAACAAAAGCAAAATCGTTTCAACCAGCTAACAATACAATTTATCTAAAAGTAGAGGCTGCACCAGAACTAGATATGCTCTATCAAGCTCTTCATGGTGAGGGCACTCATAAAACAGATGTGGAGTATGCATTCAGTCCGCATATTACGATTGCTCAAGAATTATCCAATGATGAACATTTAGATGTCATGGGACAGTTAACGAATTTAAATGTAGACCATCAAGAAAAAGTAGATCGTATTCACCTGCTATATCAATTAGAAGACGGTGTTTGGACCGTATACGAAACTTTCCGATTAGGAGCTGAATAAGTAAGTGTTTGTAAAAGTTGCAAAAACACCTGAAGAACGTAACGATGCCTACTATGTCAGAAGAACGGTATTCGTTGACGAACAACATGTACCGGCAGAAGCTGAAATCGATCAATTCGAAGAAGATGCCGTTCATTTCGTACTATACAATGAGCAAGAACAACCAATTGGGGCTGGCCGCTATCGCATCGTTGATGGAATAGCGAAAGCGGAACGTATTTGCGTGCTTGCGAATGGCCGAGGCAAAGGTTCAGGAGCTCTTATTATGAAAGCGATTGAAGAGGATGCCGCCGAGCGTCATGTATCGCAAATCAAGCTATCATCCCAAGTTCATGCTATTCCCTTTTATGAAAAGCTCGGTTATCATACGATTTCTGAAGAGTATATGGATCAAAATATTCCTCATAAAACGATGATAAAAAATCTGTAACACTCTCACCCGCTGAATCATCAGCGGGTTTTTTCTTTGCTTTACAACGGTATTAGCACACATCTTTCGGCCCCGCTAACCATTCATCCCATTATTTTTAAAAATCCTTCTAAAAAATCCACATCTGTCTGATACCAATCTCCGCTAATGTACATAGTCTACTTAAGAACCATAAGTAAGGAGGGAAAAATCCAATGAATGATGACTTCAATTTGGATGAATCACAAAAGAGATTGATGGAGCTTCTCGTTTCTAGAACATTAAACAAATACGGAGTAAAGCGTGGCAGCCATAATTTATCGGAAAGAGAAAAAGAGAATTTAAGAGCAACCATCCAAAGTTTACAAAAACAAGCTGACCTTCTTATCAACAGTCAAAAGAGCGTCACTGAAAAGGATGTAAACCCAGTAACAAACACATACGAAATAAAGGATAAAAAATAGCTAAATAAATCGTGGCTTTCGTCCAACCAGATTGACTAGTACCGCATATTTTAGTAAGGAATAAAACCTAAGGAGGAAAAACTATATGAACCAAAATGTATTTCGCAGCAGCTGTCATGATCATAATGATCATTGTGAAGACAGAAGATGGTCTGCATTAGATCGTGATACACGTCATCCACTTGATTGCCATAATGATGACACTGTGATTGAGCAAGACGCTGCTCAACTGAATTCTCAAGTTCAAGTTTCTGAAGAGCTTATCTATATTAAAGATTCTTGTGATGTAAACGTAACTTCAACAGATGTAAAAGCTGCTCTTTCCCTTCAAGCTGCACTACAAGCTGCAATTGCTGTTGTCGTAAGCATCTCTATTGCTGACAGCGACGAAGCAAACCGCATCACACAAGACTTAATCCAATCTTCTCGCACAAGACAAATCACTCGTCAAAAAACAATCGTTGAAAATAGCCGTGACATCCAAATCACAACAACAGATGCTCAAGTTGCTCTAAACATTCAACTACTTCTTCAATTATTGTTAGCTCTTATCGTAGAATTAGACATTCTATAAACTGCTCCACAAAAAAGGACACATCATGTGTCCTTTTTTCTTGCGTCTAAATTAATTCATTAATATACAGCCCTTTACCGGTAATTCTTGCTTTCGTATTCTCAATCATTTTTGGATGGACTCTATTTACATACATAGAATTTTCGTACCCTTGACGACCATTATGCCGCTGACGATTCCATTGGTGCTTCATAAAGTGCTCTCCTTCTATTTCTTCGCGTGCATAAGGCTTTATCGGCGGAGCGGCGATAGTACGATTCACCACTTTATCTCTTCGACCGGCTCCAACAGTACGATTCGCATATTGAATATAATCATATGGTGTGACAGATGCAATATATCCCATTTCTCTCCACCTCTTCCTTTCATTATTTTTTAATATAGATTCACTGATATAAGAATGTTGATTTTTAGCTCCTACTAGATGGAATACGCTGATGTCAGAACATCCTTTTGAATTTATCTAGTCTTTTTGTTTCTATTATGTTTTGCTATGATGAGATATACGGATATTTTTAAAAGATTTGAGGTTTATATAGAATGAAGCTAGCAAAATCAGGAGATGAACTCATTAACCTACAATATATTTCAGTAAGTCAGCTGCAAACCTTATTTGATCAAGGAAAGCGTAATGAACTTATTTGTCCAGCCTGCCTTGAACAAGTAAAACTTTACTTAGGTATCCATGAACCGCCTTATTTTTATCACCAACGAACAACAAATCCCTGTCCAGGAGCGACAGTTGAGGCCAAAAGTGTTCCCAAAACAGAAAGTAGTATGGAGCTGAATGGTTTTAAGCTTCCAACATCAAGAACAATTACGGAAGAAAAAGTGGAGCCTACTCCTTTTCTAAAAGCTCGGCCGATTTCAAAAAATCCCGCTTTTGTGGAAACGCCTTCCGTGCCATCAACCATTACTAGTACGTACTTGAATGCTTTACAATCAATAGGTATACAGCTCGATCAGGAACAATTGCTGGCCGCTACAACTGTGGATGGACCCGTTCTCGTCTTATCTGGTGCCGGCAGCGGGAAAACCCGCGTTTTAACAGTGCGTACAGCTTATATGCTAATGGAGCAGCAAATTGACCCAAGATCGATTATGCTCGTTACGTTTACAGCAAAGTCCGCGAAAGAAATGCAACAGCGTTTACTTACCTATCCAAACATGAGCCCTTCCCTCGTCTCCCAAATCGTGAGCGGCACCTTTCATAGTATTTTTTATAAAATTCTACTGTTTCATGAACCTCAAAAATGGCGACGAGATTTACTGCTTAAATGGGACTGGGAGAAAGAAAAGATCTTGAAGCAAGCAGGTCGAGAACTTGAGTTAGATGAGAAAGAGTTTGCCTATGACCAAGCGCTCGGTCAAATTGGCTTATGGAAAAACTCACTCGTTTTCCCTCGTGACGTGAGAGCCGAAGATGATTGGGAAAAATCTTGCTTATTTTTATATGAAAAATATGAGGAATATAAAGCGCAAAACGGATACTATGATTTCGATGATATGCTTGTCGGCTGCTATCAATTCCTTCAAAATCATCCTGACTTACTTTTGAAATATCAACAACGATTTCGCTATTTTCTTATTGATGAATTTCAGGATATTAACAAAATTCAATATGAATTAATTAAAATCCTTTCCATTTTGGAAAAAAATGTTTTTGTCGTCGGCGATGATGATCAAGCGATTTATTCATTCCGTGGAAGTGATCCGCAATATATTTTAAACTTTGCCCACGATTTCCCGGGAACAAAAACGATTAAATTAACCGAGAACTACCGCTCTTCGCACGAAATTGTTTCGACTGCAAATCGAATTATTAGTCGTAATCAGAAGCGCCTTAGTAAAACAATGCATGCCCAGCATAATAACGGTGCAGCTCCTATTTTATTTTATCCATATGATGAAGAAGCTGAAGCGACGATGATTTTAACAGATATCCAAGAAAAGCTCGCAAAAGGAGCAAGGCCTAGCGACTTCGCCATTCTATATCGCACGCATTCGATGTCACGTGCTATTTTTGAACGACTCGCTGCTTCAAACATCCCCTTTATCATTGAAAAAGACGCAGAATCCTTTTATCAACGACGAGTGATTCGAGGGATTTTAGCTTTTTTACGTTTAAGTGTAAATCCAGATGATACAAAAGCAGCAGGCGATGTACTGTCTGCGCTCTTTTTAAAGCAAAGTGTGCTGCAGGAATTAAAAGCTCAAACCATTCTTCAAGACTGCGATTATATTGATGCTTTTGGCTTTGTCCAAACAAAACATGCTTTTCAACAACGCAAATTAAAAAAGATTCCAGCTCAAATTCGCAGTTTAAAGAACTTATCTCCGCTTGCTGCCTTAGAAATTATCGAGAAGGACTTAGGCTATCAAGATTTCATTAAGAAGCGCGGAAATGAAGCGGGCATTGAGAAGGGCTCTGATGATATTCGAGATTTACGCGTTGCCGCTAAACGCTTCGATACGGTGGAAGCGTTACTAGAACATGTCGACCATATGACAGCCATGATTCAAGAAGTGAAACAATGGTCGAGGCAAGACATCGATGCGGTTCAATTAACGACCATTCATCGTGCGAAAGGGCTCGAATATGAATCGGTGTATTTATTAGCTGCTGTGGACGGCAGCTTACCACATGACTTCTCCCTTGAAGCCTATCGCAAAGGAGAGCTTGCTCCATTAGAGGAAGAACGAAGGTTGCTATATGTTGCCGCAACTCGGGCGAAACAACAATTATCCATCTCCGTTCCTCAAACTCGGCGCGGTAAAACAGCCTACCCTTCGCGCTTTTTAAAAATTTAACCGGTAAAACGGGGGCTGTCCCAAGTCTGTTATCCTGACTTAGGACAGCCCCTTCCTTTGCTTGTTTCCCCGATTTTGTTTCTTTAATTCCCGGATGAAGGACTTTTTCCTGGCTAGATTCCTCCTTTTGGGCCTTCATAACCCCGATGAACGACTTTCCCCTGCCTGAATTCCTCCTTTTGGGCCTTCATAACCCCGATGAACGACTTTTTCCTGCCTGGATCTCTCCATTTTGGCCTTCATAACCCCGATGAACGACTTTTTCCCGGCTGGATTCCTCCATTTTGACCCTCATAACTCCAATGAACGACTTTTTCCTGCCTGAATTCCTCCTTTTAGGCCTTCATAACTCCGATGAAGGACTTTTTCCCG
>NZ_QWVS01000031.1 GCF_003570725.1 Peribacillus asahii | reverse complement strand
GCCTAACTGCTTGGACGCGCATATCCAACAGCGCGCTTACCCTATCCTCCTGCGTCCCCCCATCGCTCAAACGATGTATAGGTGGTACAGGAATATCAACCTGTTGTCCATCGCCTACGCTTTTCAGCCTCGGCTTAGGTCCCGACTAACCCTGAGCGGACGAGCCTTCCTCAGGAAACCTTAGATATTCGGTGGAAGGGATTCTCACCCTTCTTTCGCTACTCATACCGGCATTCTCACTTCTAAGCGCTCCACCAGTCCTTCCGGTCTAGCTTCAACGCCCTTAGAACGCTCTCCTACCACGGACATCGCAGATGTCCATCCACAGCTTCGGTGTTATGTTTAGCCCCGGTACATTTTCGGCGCGGAGTCACTCGACCAGTGAGCTATTACGCACTCTTTAAATGGTGGCTGCTTCTAAGCCAACATCCTGGTTGTCTAAGCAACTCCACATCCTTTTCCACTTAACATAAACTTTGGGACCTTAGCTGGTGGTCTGGGCTGTTTCCCTTTTGACTACGGATCTTATCACTCGCAGTCTGACTCCCGAGTATAAGTATTTGGCATTCGGAGTTTGACTGAATTCGGTAACCCGATGGGGGCCCCTAGTCCAATCAGTGCTCTACCTCCAATACTCTCAATCTCGAGGCTAGCCCTAAAGCTATTTCGGAGAGAACCAGCTATCTCCAAGTTCGATTGGAATTTCTCCGCTACCCACACCTCATCCCCGCACTTTTCAACGTGCGTGGGTTCGGGCCTCCATTCAGTGTTACCTGAACTTCACCCTGGACATGGGTAGATCACCTGGTTTCGGGTCTACGACCTCATACTCATTCGCCCTATTCAGACTCGCTTTCGCTGCGGCTCCGTCTCATCAACTTAACCTTGCATGAAATCGTAACTCGCCGGTTCATTCTACAAAAGGCACGCCATCACCCATGAACGGGCTCTGACTACTTGTAGGCACACGGTTTCAGGTTCTCTTTCACTCCCCTTCCGGGGTGCTTTTCACCTTTCCCTCACGGTACTGGTTCACTATCGGTCACTAGGGAGTATTTAGCCTTGGGAGATGGTCCTCCCTGCTTCCGACGGGATTTCACGTGTCCCGCCGTACTCAGGATCCACTCAGGAGGGAACGAAGTTTCAACTACAGGGTTTTTACCTTCTCTGACGGACCTTTCCAGATCTCTTCATTTACCCCGTTCCTTTGTAACTCCATGTTGAGTGTCCTACAACCCCAAGAGGCAAGCCTCTTGGTTTGGGCTAATTCCGTTTCGCTCGCCGCTACTCAGGAAATCGCGTTTGCTTTCTCTTCCTCCGGGTACTTAGATGTTTCAGTTCCCCGGGTCTGCCTTCAGTACCCTATGTATTCAGGTACAGATACTGTTCCATTACGAACAGTGGGTTTCCCCATTCGGAAATCTCCGGATCAAAGCTTACTTACAGCTCCCCGAAGCATATCGGTGTTAGTCCCGTCCTTCATCGGCTCCTAGTGCCAAGGCATCCACCGTGCGCCCTTTCTAACTTAACC
>NZ_QWVS01000003.1 GCF_003570725.1 Peribacillus asahii | reverse complement strand
CATTCGGCTGTTAACCGAACGGTCGTAGGTTCGAGTCCTACCTGCGGAGCCATTTTTTTTATGTGGGGAAGTACTCAAGAGGCTGAAGAGGCGCCCCTGCTAAGGGTGTAGGTCGGGTAACCGGCGCGAGGGTTCAAATCCCTCCTTCTCCGCCATATACATATTCATGCGCCTTTAGCTCAGCAGGATAGAGCAACGGCCTTCTAAGCCGTCGGTCAGAGGTTCGAATCCTCTAAGGCGCGTAATGGACTAATCCTCGTGATTAGTCTTTTTTAATACCCATTTGTTTGGTTGTGAAAAACTTCGCCCATTCCTTTGATTTGGGGAAAATAACCATTAATTGCATGGTTTTTTAGGGCGAAGTTAATCTTTCTTTTAAGGAAAGGGAAAATACAAACCCCAGATTTAAAGTAGGGCTAGCCGTCAATCGTCAAATAGTTCATCCATTAAATCCTCAATTTCTTGCTTCAACTTTGCTTTTTTCTTTGTATCAATGATAATTTTATCACCATCAAATATAAGAACATCACCAATACCGGCTTCTTTTGGCAATTTAGCCTTTGGAATATCCTCCATTGTATCGTTGAATTCAACGACTGCAAGATCTCCCTCAAATCGATCAATAATTCCTTTTTCCATTATTTCACCGTCTTTATAAAGATTTTAGAACTGTTTTGAAATTAAAGATTTACATATTTATTGAAGGACAGGTATGAAAAAAAGCTGTCATCTTCGAACGGACGAAGTATTGACAGCCTTTTTTCTATTTAGGAAATCCATTTTGAAAATTGAATGCGCTTATTCATGGCATATACAATAGGAGCTCCGATTAGCATGACGGTAAACTCTCCAGCCGCTGTTGTGAGCCAGCTAAGCCAGAACGGAAATCCTAGTGCAAGATGCAGTTCGAACGCAATCATGAACATCGTGAATGTGAATACGAGAATATTAATGATCATCAACACTTTAATATTCTTAATATAACGTGAAGCAAAAATCACAATGAGTAGTGCTAGTAAAGACTGTCCAACGCCAAAAATTAAATCGTAAGCAGCCATCGGGGAAAATAAATTAGTAATAAACACCCCAGCTACAATTCCGTAAATATATTTTTTGTTGAATACAATCAAATGATTAAACAGTTCAGGAATCCGAAACTGAATGGCGGAAAAAGCAATTGGGTTAATCACAAGTGAGACAGCTATATAGAGAGCTGCTAAAATTCCATTGACTATTAATGTTCTGCTATTCATTGTTGACTCTCTCCCTAGTTTTTTATCGTGGGATGGTTTCGAACCACGTTTTTGAGTGAACGTTCAATGATTAATAGTATAGGATGTAAGCTTATTTCGTCAATAGAATAAGGGACTAGTGTTTATTTCCATAGATAGAGCAATGATAAAGGGAATAATTCTGAGTCATTTCATTACATATTAATAGAAAATTATGATTTCCACGATTGCTTTATTGACTTTTCTGAAATCTCAAGTATGATTTTAATCATAGTTTCTAAAAAAAAGGTGAGATTATATGGTGAACATTCGGAAGGCTAAAGCAAGTGATGTAGAGGCTATTTATAGCTTGATTAATATGTATGCTCAACAAGGTCTTTTGCTCCCGCGTACCCGCGACTCATTGTATGAAAATCTTCAGGCTATCTGCGTGGCAACTATCGATAATCAGGTTGTGGGGGCAGCGAGTCTTCATATATTAGGAAAAGATTTATCAGAGATTCGCTCGCTTGTCGTAGCTGAAGAGGCGAAGGGAAGAGGGGTAGGCAAATTACTTGTTGAACAGATTGTAGAAGAAACAAAAAAAATTGAAATTAAAAAGCTTATTTCTCTTACCTATCAGGTTACATTTTTTGAAAAATGCGGATTCCAGGTAATTGAGAAAGATGAGATGCCGCAAAAAGTATGGAAAGACTGTTTGAATTGCAGTAAGTTCCCAACTTGTGATGAAATTGCTATGGCCATATATGTGTAAAAGAGCTGATATTTAGTATGCTTGTTTGATTAATAAAGAATCTATTAACGACCACCTTTGAATGTTTTGGGAAGGTGGTCGTTTCACTGCTTAGTAAATTGTGAAATTCATAAATTGTGGATAAGCGTTTCGACATTCAGCTTAATCCCTTAGCTCCTTGAGGTTCAGTCTATGAAATCCAGGGGCGATTTCACCTTCGAGCTTGTAAACAGCTGTCGCAGAACAAGGTGTTTGCGCTTTTGTCTTGTGTTTAAGGCAGGAACTGATTTTTATATTTTTTGAGTTTACGAATGACAGACGGTTGGCTGATGCCAAGAAATGCAGCCATTTTATATGTGGATTTACATTGTTGATACGCTTTGGAAATGATCCATTTTTCTACTTTTTCTAAAATAGTTTTAAGATCATAACTTTCAATCATTGTTTGTTCAATAATAAGAGAAGGTTCCTTTTGTGAAGTCGGGCTTTGAACTATGATAGAAGAAGGCAAAGTATTTGGAAAAATAATGGTTTCATCAGTAGTTAAAATAAGTCGTTCAATGAGATTTTCTAATTCTCGTACATTCCCAGGCCATGTATATTGAATTAAAGTTTCATATGTGGCAGAATGCAATTTTTTATTTGTTTTATACTTCTTGTTAATGAATTCTAGATAGTGATTGATTAATAACGCAATATCCTCTTTTCGATCACGTAAAGAAGGAATGTGAAGCGGAATGACACTTAATCGATAATATAAATCAAGCCGGAATGTCCCCTTTTGAACCATTTCCTCTAAATTTTGATTGGTGGCTGCTACAAGACGAAAATCAATATGGCACTCCTTCGTTCCTCCAATTCTTGTGAACTTTTTTTCCTGCAACACCTTTAATAATTTTACCTGAATAGCCAAAGGCAGCTCCCCAATTTCATCTAAAAATAAAGTTCCATTATGGGCTTGTTCAATTAGTCCTTGTTTACCTTGCTTAAGGGCACCAGTAAAAGAGCCTGGTTCGTAGCCGAACATTTCTGCTTCAAATAAACTTTCAGGTATTGTACTACAATTCACTTCAATAAATGGCTCCTTTTTACGGTAACTCTGATTATGTAATTTGCGAGCAAACATACTTTTTCCGACACCTGATTCTCCTAAAAACAACACGGTTGCATCCGATTCAGCAACCCGATAAAGTGTTTTTTCAATGTGCTCCATCTTTTTACTGCGGTAAATAACGTCTCCTTTCCCAAGTAACTCTTTAACTTCTGTTTGGTAGCTTTCTATTTTTTTCTTTAATTGTTCATATTGATATTGGAGGTCATTAATCTCTGTTTGATCTTGGGCATAGCTGATGACCAAAATAATCTTTCCATCATCGTTAAAAACCGGGTAGGCAGTGGCCATCACTACTTTTCCTGTGATCGTGTGCTGCATCACTTCAATCGATTTTCTTTCCTTAAGTACCATTGCGGTAATAGACGGAGAAAGAATTCCTTCTGCTTCAAGCTCATAAACTGATTTTCCGACATATTGATCGAGCTCAATCCCATAAACAGCCCAGTGTTGGGAATTTGTATACAAAATATATCCTTTTCCATCGGTGACAGTAATATTGTTATTCGAAGTATGGATAATTGTATCTAAAATAGTGTTAACGGTTGCATAATTCATAATTTCTTTCTCCTTTCTTCTTTTTGTAAAGGCTTTGCTGGAAGGTTACTAGTTTTATAGAGCTAGAGCGAAAATGAGCCAAAAATCAACAGCTTTGACATAGCTTTTGTGAAAATAATGTCATCCATTTTTTGGCTATGATTCGAATATAAATCATGAAGGCGTTAACAATCAAGAAATGAATCATAAATTTTTACTTTTGATTCGAAAGTGGATTACTTTCATCGAAGAGGGGTTTTTAAATGCCTATTTTTCTACAAATTTTTCTTGGCATGAATCTTGCTTCTAAATTCTATATAGCCAAAAATTTTTTAGAGAGGGTGTTGTAAATGTTAAAAGACGTAAAGGTAGACAAAGAATTGATGGAGTTAGATAAAAAGCATTTTATTCATCCAACATCATCGATTGCCCAACAGCAGGCAAATGGACCAAGTTTTATTTTTACAGAGGGCAAAGGAATCTATTTAACTGATATTACTGGAAAACAAGTGATTGATGGGATGAGCTCACTTTGGAATGTGAATATTGGACATGGGCGAGAGGAGCTGGCACAAGTGGCTCAAGAGCAAATGTCAAAGCTGGCATTTAGTTCATGTTTCGGAACGATTAGTAATGAACCGGCCATTCGATTAGCTTCGAAACTTGCATCAATTGCTCCAGGAGATTTAAATGCTGTTTTCTTTACTTCTGGTGGATCTGAGTCTAATGATACTGCATTTAAATTAGCTCGTCATTATTGGGTTTTAAAAGGGCAGCCGAATCGCCAAAAAATTATATCTCGCACACAGTCCTATCATGGAGTAGCTATGGGAGCGACAAGTGCAACAGGCTTAAAGCCGTTCCGTGATTTCACAAACTCGATTATACCGGACTTTTATCATGTAGATGGTACTTCTAGTGAAGCGTTACGTGAAGCCATTGAACAAGAAGGTCCTGAAACAATTGCAGCTTTCATTACAGAACCTGTGCAAGGTGCAGGCGGTGTAAATATTGCGCCAGAGGGATATTTGCAAGAAGTAAGAAAAATCTGTGATGAATATGGTATCCTAATGATTGTAGATGAAGTTATTACAGGATTTGGAAGAACTGGAACGATGTTTGGCGTTAATCATTATGGAGTGGTACCAGATATGATGTGTTTTGCAAAAGGCGTTTCAAGTGGATATGCCCAACTAGGAGGCGTTCTATTCTCTGAGAAGATATTCGATGATTTGAAGGAACTGTCGAAAGGGACTCTTCTACATGGTTATACGTACAGTGGCCATCCGACAGCTTGCAGCGTTGCTTTGAAAAATATTGAAATTATTGAACGAGAAAATTTAGTAGAGAATGCAAAACTTATGGGTGAGGAATTACTGAAGGGCTTTAAATATTTACAAAGCAATCATCGAATTGTTGGGGATGTTCGAGCACTTGGACTAATTGGCGGCATTGAAATTGTGAAAGATAAACTGACTGGGGAAAGCTTTGAAACACCACTTTCTCCTAAACTTGCAGAGGAAGCTGCGAAACGTGGATTAATCATTCGTACTGTTACTTTTGATCAAGATACACTCGTCTTTGCTCCTCCTTTAGTCATTAATAAAGCAGAGATTGAGAGAATGATTGATATTTTAGATGAAACGATGATAGCTGTTGAAAGAGAGCTTTTCTAAGAGGATGAGGCAGAAGGAGATGAAGGATGATGGATTATTTAAATTACATTGGAGGAAAGTGGACTGAATCGAAGAGCAGAGAGACATATAAGCATTATAATCCAGCGAATCCCTCTGAATGTTTCGGAACGACGGTTGTTGCTACCGTTGAGGAAGTAGACAGTGCTGTTATACATGCTAAACAAGCTTTTCTTCAATGGAAGCAGCTTTCTCCCGTGACACGTGGGGAGTTTTTGCGAAAGGCAGCTGACCTTTTAGAGCAGCAGACTGAAGAAATAGCAAAAATAGCGACAAAAGAGATGGGCAAGAGATTCGTAGAAATGAAAGGTGAAGTTGCTAGAGCTGCGATGATTTTACGTTATTTTGCACAGGAAGGGATGAGGAAGATGGGGGAACTTCTTCCCTCCGTTAATCCTCAAAATACGCTGTATTCGCTCAGGGTTCCTTTAGGCGTTGTTTCTGTCATTACACCATGGAATTTCCCTGTGGCGATTCCAATATGGAAAATAGCACCGGCTCTTGTTTACGGAAATACGGTTGTCTGGAAGCCTGCTCAGGAATCAGGGATTACAGCAGTAAAAATTGCAGAAGTATTTGAAAGAGCTGGTTTACCTGAAGGAGTTTTGAATTTGGTTATGGGGAGCGGAGCGACAGTGGGGAATGCCCTTGTTGAGCATCCGAATACAGCAGCGGTTACCTTTACCGGTTCCAATCAAGTTGGGCGAGAGATTGCTTCTAAAGCGGTAGCACAAAATAAAAAATTTCAGCTAGAGCTTGGAGGGAAAAATCCTGCTGTCGTTCTAGCAGATGCTGATTTAGATTTGGCGGCTAAGTTGACGATTGAAGGAGCTATGAAGCAGACAGGCCAGCGCTGTACAGCAACAAGTCGAGTGTATGTAGAGCAGTCTATTTACGATACATTTGTAGACAAACTATTGACTGAAGTAAAGCAAATTAAAGTGGGAGATGGACTAGACGAAACAGTAAATATGGGGCCGGTAGCTTCTAAAAATCAATTTGATACAGTTTCTTCTTATATAGCGAAAGGAGTTGAAGAAGGAGCCCAATTGCTTTTCGGTGGCCAATGTTTAGAGGGACCAACATTTAACGGAGGTTATTTTATTGAACCGACGATTTTCGGACAAGTAACAAATGAGATGACTATTGCAAGGGAAGAGATTTTTGGACCTGTTTTAGCTGTAGTAAAAGTAGCAGATTATTCGGAAGCACTCGCTAAAGCGAATGATACGATGTATGGATTAAGTGCTTCGTTGTTTACAACAAGCTTGGATAAAGCCTTCCATTTTATTGAAAATAGTGAAGTCGGAATGGTCCAAATTAACGGGGAAACAGGTGGGGCAGAACCACAAGCTCCATTTGGAGGAATGAAAGAATCAAGCTCTGGTACGAGGGAACAAGGACAAGCTGCTGTTGAATTCTTTACAGCTTATAAAACCGTTTCGATTACTTCTTCTTTGTAAAAGACATTATCGATTAATAGAAAATCTTTTGGGGAGGGATTACTATTAGGGAGCAAAAAAATCTCAATAAAGTCCTTTCGAGGATGGATATTCTATTTCTTGCTTTTGGAGCGATGATTGGTTGGGGCTGGGTCGTCTTATCTGGTAATTGGATAGGATCAGCAGGAACACTTGGGGCGATGATTGCCTTTGTCATTGGTGGAGTATTAGTAATATTCGTTGGTCTGACATATGCGGAACTAGCCTCGGCTATGCCGACAACAGGTGGAGCGCTTATTTACGTACTTAGAGGAGTAGGACCTAAAGCTGCGTTCGCGGCATCTTGGGCCTTAGCACTCGGTTATATTTCAGTTGTGGCTTTTGAGGCTGTGGCTTTGCCAACTGTTGTCGAATATATCTTTCCTAATTATAAGGTTGGATATATGTATACTATCACTGAGTATGATGTCTATCTATCTTGGGTACTTGTTGGAGTAGCCGGTTCTATATTCGTTACAATTATTAATTACTTTGGGATGAAATCAGCGGCTATCCTTCAAATGGTGTTAACGATTGTAATAGCGCTTATTGGATTAATGTTAATTTTTGGAGCTACTATTACTAGTGATTTTTCAAATGCAGAACCACTGTTTGTTGGTGGAACAGCAGGAGTCATCGCAGTTCTCGTTATGACACCGTTCATGTTTGTTGGCTTTGATGTCATTCCGCAAACGGCGGAAGAAATGAATGTACCTCCTAAATCAATCGGAAAGATCCTCATTACATCTGTTGGTTTTGCTGTATTCTTCTATGTAGCCGTGATTTTTGCAGTCGGAATTTCTTTAGATAAGGGCGTGCTTAGTAGTTCGGTTTTACCGACAGCAGATGCGATGGCTGCAGTTTATGGTTCCAGCCTTTTTGCTACTATTTTAATTCTGGGCGGTGTAGCTGGAATTTTGACAAGTTGGAACGCCTTTATTATTGGAGGCAGTCGTGTGCTTTATTCGATGGCAGAAAAGAAGATGATTCCAGCTTGGTTCGGTAAGTTACACCCTAAAAACAATACTCCGACTAATGCCATTTTATTTATAGGTGCTTTATCGACGATTGCTCCATTGTTGGGCAGACCGATGTTAGTATGGTTGGTTGATGCAGGGGGCCTTGCGATTGTTATTGCTTACTTCTGTGTGGCACTTGCTTTTGTCAAATTACGCAAGAATGAACCTGATATGGTACGTCCTTTCCGTGCTGGGAAATCAAATGCGGTAGGCTGGACTGCTTTTATATTAAGTATAGGTTTTATTTCCTTATACTTACCTGGAATGCCAGCAGCGCTCATTTGGCCATATGAGTGGCTAATCTTTGCAGGCTGGTGGGGAATTGGATTCGTCCTTATGTTTATCATGAGAGCAAACTATAACCGTCACACAATGACATACACAGATGCATTGAATGAGCCTAGTGAAAAAGTTCAGTAATAGGTTAGATGTTATCGAAGACTCTTATGAAAAACGCTCAAACTTATCATGCACTTTAACAAATCTCTTTCTTCAATAATATTGGACAAGAAGGGGATTACATCCACATTTATACCTCTACAAACAAAATTTATACTACTTACATGAATCATTTCAAGAAGATGACTACAAAAATATCAATCACTTAGTATAGGTCCTATCGACTGATTATTCTAAAAAATAGATTATCAACAACGTTATTTAACAGAACTTAAAAATAAAAAGGTGGGGATCTAATATGACTCAAACTCGACTAGCAATTGATGTAGGTGGCACATTTACAGATGTATTTGTTTTTGATGAGCAAACAGGAAAGGTTTTTGTAACGAAAACATCATCAACACCTTCGAATCCAGAGCAGGGAATTTTAGATGGAATTGAAAAAGCTCAGTTAAATGGTCAAGATATTAAAATCTTTTCCCATGGTACAACTGTTGGTACGAATGCATTAATTGAAAGAAAGCTGCCTAAAACGGCACTTATTACGACAAAAGGTTTTCGGGATGTTCCAGAGATTCGACGCGGAACAAAGCTTGACATATGGGATATGTATCAAGATACTTCAAAACCTTATATTCCAAGAAGAGATCGGTTTGAAGTAACAGAAAGAACGGATTATGACGGTAACGTACTTACTGAAATTGATGAAGAAGAAGTGCGTCAGCTTGCTAGAAAACTAGATAAGCGCGGTACGGAGTCCATTGCTGTTTGTTTTATAAATGCTTACGTGAATGGCGCGAACGAGGCACGAGTAAAAGAGATTATCCAAGAAGAACTACCGAATGTTTACATTTGCACATCGAGTGAAGTATTGCCAGAGATTTTTGAGCACGAGCGTATGAGTACAACGATTATTAATGCAGTGTTAGGGCCGATTATTAGTAAATATATTCATAATTTAGAAGGTGAAATGGAGAAAAAAGGGTATGAAGGGGATATTCTAGTTTTACACTCTGGTGGCGGTGTCATGACGTCTAGTACAGTTCCACGTTATGCTGCAAGGCTTGCAAGCTCGGGGATTGCTGCCGGTGCAATCGCTAGTAAGCATATTGCCAAACTTTGTGGTTTTAATCATGCGATTGGACTTGATATGGGAGGGACGAGTACAGATATTTCTCTTATGTATGATGGCGATATTAGGATTACAAAAGATTGGTACATTGAATATGGATATCCAATTGGGTTTCCGAGCATTGAAATTTTGACAATTGGAGCTGGTGGAGGAAGTTTAGCGTGGGTGGATGAAGGCGGTTCTCTCAGAAACGGACCACAAAGTGCTGGTGCAGTTCCCGGGCCTGCTTGTTATCAAAGAGGAGGAACGGAAGCGACCAACTCCGATGCCAATTTAGTTCTTGGCCGTCTAGGAGTCGATTTATTAGATGGAACTATGAAGTTGGATAAGGAAAAAGCAAGACAAGCTGTTGAAAAGATTGCCAAGGAGTTTAATTATACAGTTGAAGAAGCTGCTAATGCGATTATTGAAGTGGCTAATGCTAACATGTGTGATGCATTGAGATTAATCTCGGTAAGACGTGGCTATGATCCACGTGACTTTGCTCTTGTTGCTTTTGGAGGGGCTGGACCGTTACATGGTGCTCAGTTAGCAAAAGATATGGATATTCCAACTATTATTGTTCCGCCTCACCCTGGTGTTGCCGCTGCCATGGGCTGCTTATTAGTAGATGTTCGTCATGACATTTCAAAAACATATGTGAAGAATGTTCATCATGTTTCACTTGAAGAATTAGAAAATGAATTCAGCGGTATGGAACAAGAGGCTGAAAAATTATTAGAAGAGGAAGGCGTTGGAAGTGATCAGTCCACACTTATGCGTTATGTGGATATGAGATACAAGGGGCAATGGCGCTCATTAGCTATACCAGTCAGTGATAAACTTCAATCATTAGACAGCGTATTAGAGGCTTTTCACCAAGAACATCAACGTGAATTTGCCTTTTCAGATGATAAACAATTAGTTGAGATTTATGGTTTGCGAGTCACTGTCATCGGAACGGTACCGAAACCAGAGTTTCCGAAGTATGGACCAGCGGGCACACTGGAGAGTGCTTTAAAAGAAGTGAGAGATGTTTATTTCGATGGAAAGTTTGTCCCTGCAAATGTCTATAACCGTGAGGATATTCCTGTTCTTTCTGAAATTCAAGGACCGGCTATTATTGATCAGTTGGATACAACGACGGTAATCCCGCCAGGCTTTACTGCGAAAGTAGATGTGTATAGAAATTTAATTATATCGGTAAACAAATAAGACGAGGGGTGAAATAGCTATGAATAGACCTGAACTGATTCAAAAGGAAACGACTAATCGCTTGGATCCTGTTACATTCGAGGTATTAAAAAACGGTTTTATCAACCTTGTAGATCAAATGGCCGAACAAATACTAAGAACCTGTTATTCATTTGTTATTTATAACCGCGATTTCAGTTGTGCTCTTTGTGATGCTGAGGGAAACACAGTGATGCAAGGAACACAAGATATTTCTGTACACGTTGGGACCCTGCATTTAACCGCTAAAGCTGTCTTAGAAGATTTTGGTGATGATATTCATCCTGGGGACGCTTTTTTAGTTAATGATCCATACCGGGGAGGTACCCATTTTAATGATACGCGTGTAGTATTACCGGTCTTTCATGATGATCGCTTAATTGCATTCATGCAAACAAATGGTCACTGGGCAGATATGGGAGGGACAACTCCAGGCTCTTTTGATGTTACCGCCAAGGAGCATTATGGAGAGGGTGTTCGAATTCCACCTGTTCGCATTTATAGCAAAGGTGGATACTTAGCGGATGTTGTAAATCTTATAGCGTTGAATATGCGTGTTCCGGAAGAAAGAATTGGAGATCTTCGCTCACAAGTTGAGGCAGCAAAAGTAGGGCAGACTCAGCTTCTTGAAATCATTAGGAAATATGGTTTAGAGACGACATTAATTGCTTTTGAAGAAGTTCAAGACTATGTTGAGCGTTTAGCTAAAACAAAAATAAAATCTTTGCCAAAAGGAACATGGGAAACGGTAGATTACATTGATATGGATCCGGAATTGGGAGATGGTCTTATTCCAATTCAAGTAAAGATGACTATTTCAGATGAGGAAATTTTATACGATTTAACAGGTTCTCATCCTTATATCGGCTGTTTTCTGAATTCAGGATTCGGTGCCTCTTTATCAGCCACCTATGCAGGGACAAAAACATTCTTTCCAGCAATCCCTCTAAATTCAGGGTTTTATCGAGTTGTTAAAGTAATTTTACCGGAGAATTCTGTTGTGAATGCTCCAAGCCCCATCGCTGTAACCGGTTTTTGTTCAGGAACATTTGAAAAGATTATGAATGCTTGCTTTGAACTTTGGTCGAATATTATGCCGGAAAGAGCTCTTGCCTGTTCTTTCAATCTAGAATACTTACTTATTGGCGGCAATGATTTACGAAACGAGCAAAATCAGTATTTTATGTGGTACGACTGGATGGCCGGCGGACATGGCGGTCGTTATGATCGAGATGGAGCAAATGCAACTTCGCCAGTGTTTGGAGTAGGTTTAAGTGTTCAGCCGTGTGAAGGCCAAGAACGATTATCCCCGGTCATTACGACTAAACATGAAATTATTACTGATTCAGCGGGCCCTGGTAAATATCGTGGCGGTTGTGGGGTTGAAAAAGGCGGAGTTTTAACAGAAATAAAAAATACGGTTATGTCCTATTGTTGTGACAGGTCTCGTTCCCTGACATGGGGGATTTTTGGAGGGCTTCCTTCTTATCCACATGGAGCATGGTTAAATCCTGGAAAAGAAGATGAACAATTTTTAGGAACTATTTTTTCAAATGTAGAAGTAAAAAGCGGTGACTCCTTTGTCAGACCTTCTGCAGGTGGAGGTGGATTGGGGGATGCTCTTGAAAGAGATGTAGAAGCTGTCTTAGAAGATGTGATTGATGAATATGTTTCGGTTGAAAGAGCAAGAAAAGATTATGGAGTTGTCATTAAAGAGATTGATCGAGACCTTGATTTATTTGAAATTGACTATGAAGCAACAAAAAGAGAGAGAGAGTTTATAAGAAATAATCGTAAAAAATGGCTAGAGCTCGATCCTGTTATAGTAGAAAAACAGTTCCAAGATGGAGAGATTGATAAATTAGATGTTATTCGTCGTTTTGGGGTCATTATGGATTATGCAACTAATAAAGTTTTATTAAAATCAACAGAACAATTCAGACAATCTTTGGGAAAACGTTCCCTAACTTATTGGAAGTAATCGTTCAGTGATAAAATAACAGACTGCAGCTTGAGCCGCAGTCTGTTATGCATGTTTATAGTGTTGCATCTGCCTAGTCAGTTATTGTAGATTCACAATCTTTAAATCTTCTTTTTGTAAATGTTTAATAATATCAGGTAAGGCCTCAACAACGGCTGCTGATTCATGCAGAAGAATAATCGATCCGGATGTTTTAGAACTTTTCACTACTGTAAGAATTTTTTTTGCATTGCGGCTTTCCCAATCTCTAGTATCAATACTCCAAATAACCATCTTCTGATTGTATTTTTTAGTTAGTTTACTTGTATTTGAATTTTTAGCGCCATAAGGTGGCCGAAACAGAGTGACAGGTTCCTTCGTGATTTTTTCAATGATGGTATTGGCTTGTGTTAGTTCCTTTTCTTGCTTTTGATAAGAAAGACTTGTGAATTTTGGGTGATTCATAGAATGGCTGCCGATTGAAAAGCCATTCTTTTTCGCGTATTTTACATCTTCGGGCCGGTTTTTCACGTTTGTTCCAATATAGAAAAACGTACCGCCTACTTTATATTTTTTTAAAATGTTTACTATTTTCTTAGAATATTTAGAAGGGCCATCATCGAAAGTAAGAGCTACGTAACCTCTAGGGACGTTATAGTTCATCGATTTTTTTAGCTTTATAGCAGGATGTTGAATGCTCTCTTTTTCTTCAGAGATTGCAGAGGCTGCTGTTACGACTATCCTATTATTTAATGCTTCGGCTTTCACAGGTTTAGTTTCATTCAATACTAGAAATGCGAAAAGGCTCATAATAAAGACAGCCATCCAGGCCAGCTTAGGAGAAAGAAAGGGTATATATGTAGTCTTTTGTTTGCTGGTTCTCTCTTTGTCTTGCTTAAGTGAATGCGGACTAGATAAGAAGGGTAGGGCATGAAGCTGCTTGATTTGCTGAATAGGTTTCAGTAAGTTCAAGTTTTGACTATATTCTTTTGAACATGAAAAGAATTTTTTATTATTCTTGCCAAGATAGGTTCGAGTGATGCAGCCGACCTTTTTCTTTTCTCGAGCATCCCAAGAATGATAAAAGGATAGGTAATATTTAGCGCCGGTTTCAAACTTAGCTGTAGCTTGTAAACTGTTAGCTGTTGTTTCATCAACTTCCCAAACTAGCTGGATTTTTTGGTCCAATAGTAATTGGATTTGTAAAAAAAATTGATTGCTTACTTTTTGTATAGCTAAAAGTTCTACTCTCTTTTCGTTACAGACTGACATAACTCTCCCCCTCTTTTAACCACTTTATAAGTATATTTGTTGATTCTTTAATTGAATCGTTATATCCTGCAACATCATGTAAAATTTATAGAATTTTCAGACGAATTCAATGGGTAAAAAGAGATCAGAAGCAATGCTGATCTCTTGAAAAAGGGGGGTATCGTTATTCAACGTTTTCTAGGAGTATAATTCAATTGCTTAAATAATTCACTCAGCTCTTCTTTTGTTAAATCACGCCATTGACCGACAGCGAGACCATCTAAGCGGATATTCATAATACGTGTTCTCTGCAAGCTTCGTACCTGATAGCCTAAAGCTGAGCACATACGCCGAATTTGACGGTTTAGGCCTTGTGTTAAAATAATTTTGAACACATATTTAGACAATTGAGTGACTTTACAAGGCAAGGTTACCGTGTCCAAAATTTCTACACCTGCAGCCATTTTTTTGAGAAACGCAGGGGTAATAGGCTTGTCGACCGTTACAATATATTCCTTTTCATGCTTGCCTTCACTTCGCAAAATTTCATTTACGATGTCACCGTCATTTGTTAGTAAAATTAAGCCATCTGAATCTTTATCGAGTCGACCGATATGAAAAATTCGAAGCGGATGGTTAACAAAGTCCACGATATTGCCTTTAATATGCCTTTCTGTTGTACTTGTAATGCCAACAGGTTTATTAAGAGCAATATAGACATATTGCTGTTCAATTGTAATTGGTTTTCCATCTACACGCACATCATCGCCAGGTTCAGCTTGACTTCCTAGCTCCGCAACGATTCCGTTAATGGTTACGCGACCTTCAGCAATCCATTTATCTGCTCCACGTCTGGAGGTAATTCCTGACTCACTAATATATTTATTAATCCGCAAAAACAGCACACCTTTTTTCATTAAATTTTGTTACATTACAAAAGATAACGTAAACGCCCCTCTTTATTCAAGGGGCGTTCCGTTATTATTAAGAATTCGTACTCTGTAGTTTGGCTTTTTGACTAGATAGATAAACTCCAATAAAGACAAGCAGGCCGCCGACAATTTGTACAAGTGTAATCGTTTGTCCTAAAATTAAACTTAAAATAGCGGTAAAAACAGCAATTAAGTTAAGATAAATTCCGGCTTGGCTAGCATTAATATGACGTAACGAGCTATTCCAAAAGATGAAAGAACCAACAGATGGAAAGAGAGCAATATACACAATACCAATAATGGCTTGATTACTAAGTTGATAATTAAACTCGGAAAAAAGAACAAATGGCAATAAAGTGATAAGTCCTAGAACAGCAGATATAGATGTTCCGGAAATGGGGGGAATATTTTTAAGTTTTTTTCCGATAATTGAATAAAATGTCCATACGAGAATGGCTGCAATCATTAATACATCACCTTTATTATAGGTAAGGTGAAGAACTTCCTGAAGCTGTCCTTTCGTTAACACGAGTAAAACACCTAATAAAGAAATGAACAGACCAATTCCATTTTTTAGAGAAATTCGCTCTCGTAATAAAAATGCAGAAAAAAATACGATAACAGCTGGATTAATAGAATTAACGAGTGCTGCGTTTAGTGGAGTTGTGTATTTCAGTGCCCAATAAAGGAGAAGGTTGTAGCTAATAATTCCGAGTACACCCATAGTCCAGAGAATTTTCCACTGCTTCCACACTTGCTTCCAATTAGGTCGTTCAATCCAGTGGGCAATCGGAATTAATAAGAACGTTGCAAGGAGCCAACGTGAGAAGGTTAATTGTATGGGCGACATTTCGTTTATGACATATTGACCAAATACATAATTGCCAGCCCAAAACAAGTTGGCCAAAACTAAAAATAAAATAACTAATGATTTGTTCATTCGCAAACGCGACCTTTCTAAAAAAGTAAGTAGTTTTGCATCTATTCAAACAATATAGCAAAATAGGAAAAAGTTTTCAATTGGGAGAATGAGATCATGAGATGCAGGGATTGGTATCTTTGTTTTGTATTTTCGCTTATAATGAAGATAGGTCAGATGAAAGTTAAAAGGAGACAACAGCATGTCTGAAACTAAAAAGATGAGTTTGGCGAATGCCATTAAGCAGAAGTTGGCACAAAAGCAAGCTCAGACAACAAAAGGAACAAAAGAAACAGGGGTTGTAAAGACCGCTAAACCATTAAAAAATCAATTAACTAAAAAACCAAACAACCAACGAAAACGTACGGGGGTTTGATTGAAGAAAAACCTCATTGAGAAGACAGTCAATGGGGATTTTTTGTATCATTAGACTACGGATTATCCCAGTTTTGAGATTTAAGTTTAGGCTGTTTGAAGCTGGTTTCTTGTGTAAAAATCTGTTAATTTTATAGTGTGTATTTTGGAAATTACGTATCATTTTTATTAAAATCTTTACAGAAGTGCAATTTCTGTGTTGAAAATGTAAAGTTTATGACATCGTATAACAAAGCTATTTTGTTAAAATAATGATTTAAAAGTGGATTTTTACATCACTATATGCAAGATAGGCACAACCATGGTTTCATATATAAGCCAAAAAATTATTTATCAACAATCGTATTTACGGAAGCCTTTTAAATAAACATATTGTAAAAATATAAGGGTGGAGGCGTGAGAATGGACGAGCAATTAATTCAAAAAAAGTTTTACGAAATACTTATAGAAGGTAAAGAAAAGCATCCAATTGAATCTTTAGGAGAACTTTTTATAGAAGAAAACAAAAAAGAGATTGCTAATTTAACAGATATTCGCTTTGCACAAGGGGAAGTATATTTTCAACATCTTGATTATGAAGCAGCCATTTTTAAATGGGAAAACATTGAGGGCAAACTCGGTCCATGGGCAAAGAAGAATATTGCAGATGCGTATTTTGAGTTGGAATTATATGATACAGCAGAATCGATTTATAAAGATGTTTCGACTGATAACCCAGTGTTGAAGATGGAAGTGTTTTTGCAATTGTTTTCTCTTTATATCGTTGGGATGAAACATCCATTAGCACGTGATGTCATTAAAGAAGCAGTTGCATTTGATCCAGACTATCCGAATGTAACGAAGATGGCTCGTGCTTTTTTTGAAGAGCAAAAGGATTGGCCGAATGCTGTTGAATTAGCTGTGAATGAAAGTATTCGTACAGAATCTATGGCCTGGTTTGATGTATTGCATGCCTATATTAAGCAGGGGGTTGCTCAATCCAGTGCTCCAGATTATTTTGCTCGTATGTTGGAATCATTATATCAGCTTGAGCCAGTTCGATTTGAAAAGATGGCTGTAGCTCTATGGAAGAATTATAAGTATACAGATTCGTATTTTAATTGGTTAGAGGTTATTACAGAATTAATTGGCAAAGGCGAACATAGTAAAGAGCATAGATGGAATGATTTATCCAATCAATATCAAGAAGCATTTTCTCGTTTACTAGAAGGAAAGTACTTGATTCGTGATTTGAAGCCCGTTATTCCAAGTCTATTAGAAAACTGGTTGAAGATTTCAAATGGAGAGCAGACTATTCATGCAGCGGCAGCTGTAGCTTCATGGAACAAGGTATTCCCTGAATCAATGAATATGTTAATTGTTCACGAGGCAGAGGGGATATTAAATCAATCAAGTAAAGTGAAGGGTGGCTTAACGGCAAGCGAAACGTTATTCGAGTCGATTGCTGCTTGGGCGCAAGAGAATGAATTAGCTGTTGGCTATAAATTAAAGTGGATGATTCGTGAGTTACTCAATACCAATTCTTATCGTCTTCTTCTTGCGGGAAGTGCTGGCAGCGGGAAAACGTCCTTTATGGAAGCACTTGTTGGTCAAACATTAGGAGTGCATGATTATTCTGGTACGATTAGTGTTCAAGATAGCTCAGAATCGGCCATCATCGAAATTACGGGGGATGAGCAAAAGATTGTAACGGAGTTAGGTGAGACAAATGGTCAAAAAGGGTCCATTATGGATATCCACCTTTCAAGTGATTACTTGCAAAAGCAAACGTTGCGTGTAGTTGATGCACCAGGGTTTAATGGAGAAAAAACGATTTCTTCTGATTTTCAACATCATTTAGCAGGAAGCGATGGACTATTATTTGTGTTAGATGCACGGGCTCCTTTTACAGGAGTGGAGCGCGATTTATTATTAGACATTCAAGCAGCAGCACCGCAAATTCCGATTCATTTTTTATTAAATAAAATGGATACCGTTTATAGCGATCAAGTGGCTATGCAGATGGAAGATGAAACATGGAATAAAGTAAATATGTACTTTCCGAAGGCGAAAGTGTTTACTTTTTCGAATAAGTATGAAGATAGCAAGCAACTGAATGATTTTGCACTATTTATGAATAGTAATTATCGTCAAGATGATTGGAAAGAAAAGCGGACAGAGAAGGTATTGAATTTTATTCATCAGACGTTAACTTATTTGTTAGAAAAGCGGGCGTCTACGGAAAGAAAATGGGAACATTCGATTGCTTGGAATGAACAAATGGTAGAGAAGCTCAACGGAGCGATGAATCAATTAGCTGATTTGGAAAAAGAAAAAATTAAAACGATTACTAAATCGTATCGTTCGTTTAAGGAAGAAGTCAAAAGTGAAATATTTACAAAAATTCCTGAAATCCTGCATAACTGCTCTAATTTAATAACGGAAAATAGTGATTTTAGTCAAGTTCATGTGCAATTAAATCAAGAAATGAATGAAAAAATTCAAGAATATGTTAAGCAGACTTTAATGCCAGATTACTATCATTCTTTACAAAAATGGATTTCAGAGTCTGAAATGGAATTTACTCAAAGTCAGCAATTTATGGATGACGTAAGCAGTGGCTTTAATGAATTATATCAAGAAGAACGGATTGGCTTACTTGGTGATTTTAAAGTGCTCGATGATTGGAGAAGAGATGCGGATAGAATGACAAGTGGTATTCGAATAGAAAATGTAAATATTTTGCTTAGACGCACGCCGGCGCAATTATTGCTTAAAGGAGCTGGGAAGCTGTTAGGAGCAATTCCTCAAAACAAGGCATCGATGTATAATCGGTATAAAAAATACTTGGAAAATGAAGATTTCCTTGATGTCGCACTTATGATTAGTGATCGTTTCTTAGCCCAGTTTGAACTATTCGAGCAGTCAATTGAACGTGATATTACTTTGTTCTTTAGAAGCGCATTTTCTATGCTGCAAAAAACAATTGATACAACACAGATGGAAACGAAAGAGTATCAAGAGACGCTTCTGCATATGAGAGAAAACCCAGAAGTGTATCGTGATCCAATTACGTTGTTTGAAGTGAAGCTGAATCAAGCTGAGCGCCTTGAAAAAGTAGAGAAAAGACGTTTGGGTAAACTACAGCGTAATATTTAGCAGGTCAGAATACTTTATTTATACAATGGATATCGTTAAAGGTTTTACGTATTATAAGCAAAATCATCGAACAAAAGGACACCCGTTGATGGGTGTCCTTTTGTTGTTTTAAAAGAAAGATGGAGAAGGAGTAAAGAAGCGTTTGTAAGAGGTTTTTAGTTTATAACATAATTCAATTATGAACCCAATAAACTAATGGTAACGTCAGAATAAGGAAGGGGAGAGGCATGCAAAATCAGCCTCAAATACCTGGTCATGTAAGCGCAGATGAGTTTAATCGTATGTTACTTCCACCTGAATCATTTGCGGCCAAACCGGAGTCATTAACCGAACAACTCTTTATTGAACGTTCTTTAACGGAAAATAGATTTTGGCTTAGAATTATGAAAGAACATGCTAAATTTCTAGGAGATGGTTTTAATCGTAAGGATACGGGACTAATTCAACAAACCGATCGTTTTTATCATTATTTTGAACAGCAGGAAAAGCGGGCTTATGAAGTCCCAAATAATGTTTCTTTGGTGAGGAAATTAAACGAAGATAGTATTGAACTGGTAAAAGGGTTCCGGAATTTTAAAAGAAATCTTCTTATCTTGATCATTAATTGTAAAGTAAGCGGGTTTAATTTTCCTTTGCTTGTAGACCATACTGCTCGTGAAGCAGAATACTTTATGAGAACACTAAAAAAATTTAATAAAGGGATTTTAGATCCCATTCAAGATGCCATTATTAATGAGAATGTATTTTGGCTGAAAATTATGATGGAACACTCGCGATTTATTGCTTCATTGCTAGATCAATCTGAAAGGAATTTAGTACACACAGCTCTTAAATTTGGGGATGATTTTGAAACGCTGTTAAATCAAGCGAGAGACGTAGAGTCAATGTTACATCATAAACAACCAACATATCCTATTATCGGCAAAATGAATAAAGACAGTGAAGATGCAGCTACTGAAATTCGAGATTTCAAGAAAGCGGGGCTAGATTTTATTAAGAACTGCCAAATTCGGAACGTAATTGACCCGCTTCTTGCTGACCACGTTTTACGCGAAGCTAATCATTTCCTTTATATGATTCATATATTGGAAGATCGTTTAAACAAGAAGAAAATGAGTGAACAGCAATAACATTGTATTATATGGGAGGCCAAAATGAATCGTGTAGGTAAAGATGATTTCGTACCGGGATTTGTACCAAATCATAATCATGGTTCGGTTGATTATACATCTGTAAATGACGGTCATGTTCATCAGTGTTTAGATGTTACTTCTCCTCCTATCCAGACTCAAGATGGGAATCATATTCATTACACGGAAGGCTATGTTGTTTTTGAAGGTGGGCATACCCATCATTATCAGGCATATTCAGGTCCTGCTATCCCTGTGGGAAATGGAATGCACGTCCATCATTATGATTTTTATACAACAGAAAATGATGGGCATCGGCATCGAGTAAGAGGTGTGGATCAGCCTGCTCCAGGGAATAAATAATAACCACCCATAGGGTATAGTAAGATAATTTTGTGATAGCCATGCATTTTAACAGAGACTTCAAACGGATTTAGTTTGGAGTTCTCTGTTTTTTGACTGTGCTTAATGGTATAAAAAGATTTTTAATTGATCGTTTTGATCAATGGTTCCTAATAAAATATCATGTATATCTGCATCATATAGGCTTTTAACTTTGTGTTCCAGCCAGTTTTCGTTCTTACCAATTCGATGTAATTCTTTGAGTTCAATTTTTCCCTCTTTAATAATTGTACTAGGAAAAGTAAATGGTTTAGTCACTATGTTCATATTCGCTGGGGTCATCGCCTGATATTGTGGATGCAAGAAAAATGAAATCGTACCATCTGGCTCCCATAAAGCAAATGCTACCTTTTGAACGTCTTCGACTTTTTCCTTCCTCAATTCTGATAATAAAAAATCAATAGATATTCTTGCTCTTTTTAAGTTTTTAGATATAATCTTTCCATTTTCAATAAGTGAGAAGGGAGGAGTATCAATAAAATGTCGAAGTTTCCTCCATTTCAGACTAGCAAATACTCCAATTAAGTATAAGGCAACTAAAACGGTCATGGTAATCATCGAGCCTTTCAAACCTAACCCTTCATCAGACAATGGGTGGGCAACAATGTTTCCAATCGATAAGGCTATAATGAAATCAAGTAGTTGTAACTGAGAAATCGATCGTTGTCCCATTATTTTTGCCATAAAGAATAAGAAAAGAAAAGCAACAACAGCTCGTAAAATCCACTCTATTGAAGTAAGGGATTCCTGGCTTTGAAAAAAGTCCATTCAAATTCACGTCCTTATTTCCTGTTATTCAGTGCTTAGTATTATCTGTCATGTCATTCGTGATACAATAAAAGAATATGAAACTAATTAATTATACGAGAGGTGCCAAGGTGAGAAAGAGAGTAACAGCATTGGTTGTACTGACATTTTTATTAATGGTTGCGGGTTGTACATCAAGGGAATATGATGCCAATATGGATTTAGGAAAAGAGCAAGTACAAGAAGAAAATTATTTGGAAGCGTATGATGCGTTTGCATTAGCGTACAAGGATCAAGAAACGGATGAAGCAAAGGAATTGATGGAGCTTTCTAAATACCTTGCTGATGGAATCAGTCATTACGAAGAGAAAGACTTTGAGGCTGCTTTAACAGCTTTTGAAAAAGGAGCGGGATACGAAGCTAAAACAAAGTTAGGCAAGAAAATGGTTAAGATTGCGGATGAATGGGTAACGAAGATTGATCATATGAATGAAGATTCATCTGATGTAGTAGAAGAAGAAACATTGAGCCCTGAAGAAGAGGCGGCACTTGAGGAGCAAAATATTGAAGTGCCAGCAGACGTTAAAGAACCAGAGAAGAGTGACGTCAACACAGAACCGAAAAGAACGGAGACTGATTCGAATTCATCAGATTCGTCAAATTCATCAAGTGCTGATGTTTCAAAGGAGCAGAATCAGAATCAGAATAAGGAAGATTCTAAAAAACTAACTGTCCAAGAAGCAGAGCAATTAGTTAAAGACTTTATCGAAATTGAGGATTATCCATATCTACGTGTTCAGTATGATCATGATGATGAAAAAGGCGATTATATCTTTCAAGTATTTGAAAGCGTAGAGGATAATGAATACGGCCATACAGCTACATGGGGATGGTACGGGGTAAATCCGAAAACAAAAGAAGTATATGATATAATGCAATGATGGAAAAACGACCTCTGTTGAGGATATAAAAAGGCTCTATAAGAAAATTGGAAATCGAGTTTTAGATTTTGATAGATATGTTAATGAAACCTACACCTATTTAATTTTTTAATGGGTGTAGGTTTTTTTTGTTGGTAAAATAAGTAAAATGGTGTTGGATGAATCTGTTAATTGGTTTAGAATGGTAAAAAGAGGAGGGAGATGAATGGAGGAGCATTTGAAAATATTAAATCCTTTAAAATGGATGTGCGGTACGGCTGGTGTAATTGGTCTAGGTATCTTCATTTTAAGTCTCTTTGCCAGCGAGTATAATAAAGATTATTTGTTTTCTATTATCGGATTAATGCTTTTAATTACTTCACTAGCTATCTTTTTAGTTGGGATGTTTTTTATTGTGATGGAGGAAATGGTGATGAATACAGAAAAGGGGGAGAGGGTTATTCCTACGGGATCAAACGTAGTAGCTTTTAAAAGAAAAAGACGAACGTTACATTAATGTTCGTCTTTTTTTCTGCTTTCGTTAAGAATTTCTTAAGCTTTCTCCTGTATGATAATGCCATTGAAAGAAGTATTGCATATAGGAGGAAGTAGGATATGGAATCATTCAATGAAGAGCAAGTAAAAGTGAAAAAAGAAAAATCACCATTAGTGACATCTATTATATCGAGTACGGTCGCTGCTTTAATCACTTCTTCTGTCTTTCTGTTTGCTGGTGATTATGTTCATAATGATCAAAAGCAAGAAGCGGATACTGTAACAACCCAAACATCAAATTCAAATACAAATGTTCAAAGGGTATCTACAAGTAATGTAAATAGCAATTCCGTTGCAGACATCGTTGAAAATACTTCAAAATCGATTGTAGGTGTGGTCAATTATCAACAATCCCAAACGACAAATTGGTTTGGAGAACCGAACGCTCAAGCGGCTAATGGAGAAAGTGAAACGGTTGAAAGCGGTACGGGTTCAGGAGTAGTTTGGAAAAAGGAGAATGGAAAAGCTTATATTATTACCAATAACCATGTCATTGAAGGAGCAGCTAAAGTCGAGATTTCTTTATATGATGGGACGAAAACAAAAGCTGATGTGGTAGGGGCCGATGCATTAACAGATTTAGCTGTTTTAACCATTGATGCTTCTGATGCACCAGAAGGGCTTACTTTTGGTGATTCGGACAGTGTTCGTCCAGGAGAAAGCGTATTAGCGATTGGGAATCCACTCGGCCTTGATTTTTCTAGGTCTGTTACACAAGGAATCGTAAGTGCTATAAATCGCACAATGTCTGTTGATACTTCTGCGGGAGAATGGGAATTGAATGTACTTCAAACGGATGCAGCGATTAATCCCGGTAACAGTGGGGGCGCGTTAATTAATACGAGTGGAGAGGTCGTCGGGATTAACAGTATGAAAATTTCAGAAAGCGGAGTAGAGGGATTAGGGTTTGCGATTCCAAGTAATGATGTAATTCCCATCGCGGAGCAGTTGGTTAAAAGCGGAAAAATTACTCGTCCATATTTAGGCGTAAGTCTAATGAATGTTTCCGACATTCCACAATATTATAGGAAAAATGTACAGAACTCTGTTCAGTCAGGTGTGATTATAACTGGAGTTGAAGCTAATTCAGCAGCAGCTAAAGCAGGCTTTCAACAAGAAGACATTATTGGCGCAGTTGATGGTGTAGAAGTCGGTACAGCTACGGACTTTAGAAAACAATTGTATACAGAAAAAAAGATTGGCGATAAAGTATCATTTACGATATATCGCGGTAACGATAAGAAAACAATAACTGTTACCTTACAAAGTAAGCAGTAAGACATATCGAAACAGAGAAAGGCCCTCGTTTGGGGCTTTTTTTGGTGAACGGCAACGCAAACTAAAAAAAGAGTCAAAGGCATGGTCTAGGTAACTATATTGTCCTTAAATACATACCAATAATGAGCGCTCCGACTCCTGATATTAGTAAACTATATACCATTGATGAGTGCCTTAAAGCTTCATAGAAAATTTCTTTAAGTGTAACCATAATCATAATTCCTACAGCAAGGCTAATAATAAAAGCCCATAAAGCAGGGTAGTCCATGCCAACCATACTTCCTAGAACCGCTCCTATTCCAACAGGTAAAGAAACAATACAAGTAAAGAGAAGGAGTTCATAAATACCAAGTCCGGCTAAAAGTAAGGGCGTAAACATTGCTATTCCTTCAGGGATATTATGAAGAATAAGTGTTTGAAGAATGGAATCACTTATCCCCGTATGCTGACTTGAACCAAAGGCGATCCCCATAGGAAAGTTATGGATTGAGATACTGATTGCCAATAAGTAACCCGTATGCATAAATAAATCTTTACTTGAATGATGATTAATGGTGGTAACCTTACTATATGTTTGGTGTATAAGCAGGAAAAGTAAGCTACCTGTGACAATTCCTAAAATAAATATGGTCCATCCGCCGAGATTAATGCTTTCAGGTACAATCTCTAGAAAAACTAATCCAAGAATCAAGCCTGTGCATAATGCGTATATAGCTGCGATTCCTTGTTGAAACCTTCTTAAAAGCATTGTGAGCAATCCGCCGATACTAATTCCTATTGCTGTTGCAACGAAACCTAGTACGCCAATATAAAACATTTTACACCCCTATATTCTGCCTATAAGTATATATGGACAAAATATAGAAATTATTCATAGGGAATAAAGGAATAAACATTAGAGTCCTCAAATAATCAACAATATTGTTTAACAAAGCCAAACTAAAAGAAAAACGTACCTTAATGGCACGTTTATACTTTTAATTCATTGTGAGCAATGAGTGAAGTTTCAATTTGAATCGTTGTGTGTTCTATTTTAAATGTATCCTTTATTTTATTAATGGCTTCTTGTAATATTTCTTGACTGTTTTTATCATCTTCAATGAGTATATGACAGCTTAAAGAATCTAATCCAGAGGTAATGGTCCATATATGGAGGTCATGTACATCGATGACTCCATCAATTTCTTTTAGAGCTGCTTTTACTTCTTCCTGATTAATAGTAAGAGGGGTGCCCTCCATTAAAATATGGACCGAGTGCTTTATGACTCCCCAAGCACTTTTTAAAATTAATAATGCGACTAAAACTGAAATGATAGGGTCTGCTATATACCAATCGAATAGAAGCATTAATGTACCAGCTGCAATTGCTCCAACAGAACCTAATGCATCCCCAAGTACGTGTAGATAAGCACTTCGTAAATTAACATTATTCTTCACGTCGCCTTTGCGCATTAACGACCAAGCACTAATTAAATTGGCAAACAATCCTATTGAAGCAATCAGCATCATTGTTCCACTTGCAATAGTTGGTGGTTCGAAAAAGCGTCCGTATGCTTCCCAAACGATAAACCCCGCGATTACAAATAGGGTAACACCATTAAATAATGCCGCTAATATTTCAAAGCGATAATATCCATAGCTTTTATTAGGTGATGGCGGTTTCGCTGCGAACCATATCGCAATTAAACTTAGAAATAAGGAACTAGCGTCACTAAGCATATGTCCGGAATCAGATAATAAAGCTAGACTATTGGTGAGTAAACCTCCAAAGAATTCTAGAAACATAATTCCAGTAGTAATTAGTAAAGCTATAATTAACCCTTTTTTATTTCCTTCTCTTGTTTCTTCAAAATGATTATGACTATGAGAGTGACCGTGGTGATGATGTCCGTGATCATGGTGATGGCCCATGTTCATTCCTCCCTTACTCGCATTGAATATGTGATAAAACTTGATTTAAAATGGTAATAACGTGTTCATCGTCATAGGTATAATAAAACGTGTTGCCTTCACGTCTATACTTAACAAGTCGTAGATTTCTTAAGAAACTTAATTGGTGGGAAACAGCTGATTGTGTCATATCTAATACTTCAGTAATGTGATTGACAGAGCATTCCTCTTGAGAAAGTAAATATAAAATCTTTATTCTAGTCGGGTCAGCTAATGCTTTGAAAATTCGGGAGGCTTCGTCTACCGTATTAGGCGATAAAAAAGAATGGTCATGTTGGTTCATAAAATATACACCTCATTTATTTGGTTAGTAATCTGCTGATAAAGAATTAGAAAAGAAAAAGGCAAGTTATATCTCATAGATAAACCTGCTTGCCCAGCGTCTATAACAATAACGTCATAAATCATGCTTAACAACTCAACTGAACTATATGAGCATATGTTCATATATAACATATGTTTAAAAGTAAATTTTGTCAATTACTTTATATGGGATTTTTTGTTATGAAATTTACAAAGAGTATACGTAGTGTTTTAACCGCAAATCGTAATGTAACTTTGCGGAATTAGCGTGAATGAAACTGCTAACATTATTTAGCAGTTTTTTTATTTTACAAATAGTTTGACAATATCGAAATATAATCATATTATAACGTTAAAAGTTGCGTTAGGGCAAAAAAAAAGTATGGAGGAAAGAATGATGACTGAATCTAAAAAAATAAAGTTATTTAATGGGAAGAAGGGGGACTTCATTCGTCTTACTCATTTAGATATAGATGGTGTTATGCGAAGAAGACTGCTGGATTTAGGTTTTGTTCCGGGGGCTGTCGTTGAGGTACTTAGAAAAAGTCCTTTGGGAGATCCTATTGCTTTTCGTGTAAGTCAAACCTCTATAGCTTTAAGAAAAGAAGAGAGTTTAAGAATCGAAGGGGAGTTGATTAACCCATGACTAAATCCTTCCGTATTGCCCTTGCCGGTAATCCAAACACCGGGAAAAGCACCTTATTTAATCTGTTAACTGGATTAAAACAGCATACTGGGAATTGGGCAGGAAAAACTGTGGATTTGAAGGCTGGTACATTTACCTTCAAGACAAACCAATATGAAATGATTGATTTGCCCGGAACTTATTCTCTATTTTCAAATTCAAAGGACGAAGAAATTGCCCGGGATTATATTGTATTTGAGAAGCCCGATGTAACTTTGGTGGTCTTGGATGCTACAGCTCTTGAAAGAAATATGAATCTAGCTTTACAAGTGATGGAGATTACGGATCGTCTCATTATTTGTATTAACTTAATTGACGAAGCAGAAAAAATGGGCATTAAAATTAATGAAAAAGTATTGATGAAGCGCTTGGGAGTTCCTGTTATTAAAATATCCGCTAGAAACAAATCCGGGATACCGATGCTGCTTGATACTATTGATCGAGTTGTAACTGGGGCCATTCAATGTACGCCTTATCAAATGACTTATGATGAAGAAACAGAGAAAAAAATAGCATTATTATTGCCAACCGTCGAAAAGATTTCAGGTAATAAGTTTCCAGCAAGGTGGTTGTCTTTAAGATTGTTAGATGGAGATACAAATCTTCTACAGCAAATTCAACAGAAGATTACAATAATGGAGGGATAACAGGGTGGGAGCACAATCTGCATACAAGCAAAATGAAGTACAAGAACTCTTTTATCAGGCTGAGCAGCTTTCTTCTTCTAATGTTCGTGATCAAATTGTTGAACAACTTTATAAAAAAAGCAATGAATTGATTAAAGAAGGAGTTAGTTTTACAAAAACAAAACATGATCAAAGAACAGAGAAATTAGATGCTATTTTTACATCACCTATTTGGGGATTTCCGATTATGCTCATTATGTTAGGAGTTATTTTTTATTTAACGATTGCAGGGGCGAATATTCCTTCCTCTATGTTAGCTAGTTTCTTTGGATGGATTGAGGGATATTTAACCCTAATGTTTACGACTTTACATGCTCCAGATTGGCTTCATGGAGTTCTTGTTTTAGGATTATATCGAGGAACGAGTTGGGTGATTAGTGTGATGCTTCCACCGATGGCCATATTTTTCCCTACTTTTGCACTTCTTGAGAATTATGGCTATCTGCCTCGAGTTGCTTTTAACATGGATCGATTATTTAAAACTGTTGGGGCGCATGGAAAGCAATCATTAACAATGGCTATGGGGTTCGGATGTAATGCAGCTGCAGTTATGTCTTCACGAATTATTGAGTCCCCTCGTGAACGGATGTTAGCCATTCTGACCAATAATTTTGTTCCTTGTAATGGTCGTTGGGGCACACTAATTGTTTTAGCTTCTCTATTTATGGCCGCGGGCTTTACAGGCGGAATGAAGTCTTTGGTTACAACGTCAGTCATCGTTGGCATTGTAATGTTTGGAATTATAATAACGTTTCTTGTTTCGTGGGTACTGTCTAAAACAGCGCTAAAGGGTGTTCCCACTCATTATACGCTAGAACTGCCGCCTTATAGAAAACCAAAGTTCGTTGATACGGTCATTAGATCCTCTTTAACTAAATCTTTATCGGTTCTTAAGCGTGCAATAAAAGTTGCGGCTCCTGCAGGAATTTTGACTTGGGTTTTAGCTAATATTCAGGTAGGAGATACGAGTATCTTATTGCATATTGTGAACTTTTTAGATCCATTAGGACAAATGATTGGATTAGATGGCTATATACTAATGGCATTTTTAATAGGGCTTCCAGCAAATGAAATCGTATTACCGATATTATTGATGGGGTACTTATCAACAGGTGCACTAATTGATGTAGAGGGTATTGAAGATCTAAAGCAGATTTTTTTGAATAACGGTTGGACGTGGTTAACAGCTCTTAATATGATGTTGTTTTCATTGTTACATTACCCATGTGGAACGACATTAGTTAATATTTATAAAGAAACAAAAAGTATAAAATGGACATTTTGGTCTTTTATGATTCCAACAGGGATTGCGTTTTTAGTTACATTTTTAATTACTCAAATCGTTCGTTTCATGGGGTGGGTATAGAGCGAGGTAACAGAGGCCCTTGGTTTGAGAAGAAATATTTTGAAGAAAATAGATTAGAAAGGAACAATGAACATGGCTTAGTCCCTTGATTTTGAGGGGCTTTTTTTGTTTGGTTATGAGACATAAATGGGGAGGTGAAATGACAATTTAGTGAATATTATCAGTTCGTTTAAGTGGATGGGGGAAACATGCTATGATTGGATGGTCTCATTTATTATAATATATATTATAAATAAAGATAGAATAGATGTACAAGGTTAACAAGCCTTTATAAAAAAGTGATATAGATGTATTGGAGGAGAAACGGTGATGAAAAAAAATATGCCAAATTGGTTAAATAACACTTTAGTTGTCATTATTTCAATCATATCCCTAGGAGGGGTAGCTCAAAACCTTGAATGGAGATCTAATAAAAAGAAGGAAAAGGATGTTGAAAATCATAATGGAAACTAAAGGAATGTAGATTGTGGAGTGGAAGCTGAATCGAAATTCTAAAAAAGCTCTCTATAAACAAATTGCTGAATATATTGAACATGGAATCGCTGATGGAACCTTTCCGGTAGATACTCCACTACCTTCAGAACGCTCTTTAGCCAGTGAGTTAAAGGTAAACCGAAGTACAGTAGTAGCGGCTTATGATGAACTGGAGGCTAACGGATTAATTGAGCGGAAAAAAGGAAGCGGAACGACTATTAGTAAGGATATTTGGGGAATGACTAGAAGGCGTATTCCAAGTTGGAACACCTATATTGAATCTGGTTCATTTTTGCCTAACTTACCGCTCATACAAAGAATTCGTAAAGAAATGGTCGACGATACCTTAATTAATTTATCTAGTGGAGAACTATCAGAAGATTTGTTTCCCGTTGATTCTCTAAGGGAAATCCTTTCCGGCAGATCATTTGTTGGGAGCCTTGGGTATGACCACCCGCAAGGAAACGCATATTTAAGGGAAACGATTGTCTCTCATGTAAAACAATATAGAAGAATTCATACAGATTCATCTTCTATTATGATTACTTCTGGTGCCCAACAGGCCCTGCATCTCGTTGTGCAATGTTTACTGAAACCAGGGGATGCTGTTGCTCTTGAGGACCCGTCTTATTCATATGGCCTTCCTATTTTTCAATCAGCTGGCATACGGACGTATCCGTTGCCTGTGAATCAGGAAGGAGTCGATCCGGATGATTTGTTATCGCTTCTTAAAAAGCGAAAAATTCGTATGATTTTTTTAAATCCTGCTTTTCAAAATCCTACAGGAACGTTGCTTTCTATTGAGCGACGTAGAAGGATATTAGAGATTTCATCTGAGCATGGAATTCCTGTTATTGAAGATGATCCTTATAGTTTAACAGCATTTAATGGAGAAGAAATTGCTACGCTAAAATCAATGGATGACTATGGAAATGTTTTATATATTAGTTCATTATCCAAAATCGTTGCTTCTGGTTTACGAATTGGTTGGATTATTGGCCCGAAGTCTGTCATCGAAAGACTATCGGATGCTAAACAACAAATTGATTTTGGACATGGAATTTTTAATCAGTGGGTGGCAAATGACTTTCTTAGTTCTCCTTATTTTCATTCTCATATTGCTTATTTAAGAGAGCAGCTAGAAACAAGAAGAAATCAAATGGTTTCAAGTCTGCAGCAATATTTGAATCAGCAGGTTGAATTTCATATTCCACAAGGCGGCATTCATTTATGGTGTAAAATAAATGAAACGTTGAATGAGAAAAAATTGCTGGAGGAAGCGATAAAAAGAGGGGTTATTCATGTTCCAGGTTCTACTTTAGGATCAAAAAAAGGGTATGTACGATTTACTTTTGCTAGAGCGAACGAAACATGCATTCACGAAGGGATTAAAAGATTTTCTGCTGCCTTAAAAAGTTTATAAACATGATGAAGGAAAAGAGTGCCTAAAAAAGATGTTGTAATAACAATCTTTGGGGCACTCTTTTTAATGTATCGTGAATTAATAAGGAGTAAAGACCATTAATAGATGAGATTTTACTCTAGTATTGATCTTTTCATTTAGTGGAACTTTTAATCTATAGTGCATAGAATATTTTAATGAAATAATGACAAAATATTTTTGTCAAGTTTTTTGTTAAAATTTTATAGAAATATTTGACAATTTTGTGAAATATATTAAAATAAAAGCAAAGGAGCTGAGCTAAATGAAAATATTGAACCCTTTAAAGTGGGTATGTGGAACTGCTAATGTCATTGGTTTAGGTATCCTGATTGTGAGTTTTATTGTAAACGGTTACAAATGGAACTATACTTTGTCGTTCATAGGATTAACGATGGCTATTAGCGCGACACTCATATTTATGGTTGGTTTATTTTTCATTTTGACGGAAGAGCTGGTTTCGAATACGGAAAAAGGGGAGAAGGTTATCCCAATTAAACGTAACGTATCTAATGTCGTTGAGTTCAAAAGAAAAAGAAGGGTATCAAATTGATACTCTTCTTTCTACTACATAATTTGTATGGTGAATTTTTCACAAGGGGCCGTTCATCATAGAGGGAGTTTTAAGGAGTAATATAAAAAATTACTTTAATTAATCAATCTTTGAGCATGAAGTGTGGCTTGTATGACAATGCCATAGCTCTAAATCCATGTTTAAAATCCTTCAAACAGAGTTTTAACAAACCAATATATTTCACCTTTAAAAGGAGACAAAAGTGCCTAGGCACGTTTATTAGAAAGTCGACCCAGGCACTTTTTATGTATAAGGATTTAAAATAAAATTATATCATAGAAAAAACAGGAATCAAAATTGATTCCTGTTTTTTCTATGATATAACTCTTTTTCGATAGGCTTCCGTTCGGATATTGCTATACTGATATATTTTTAATAGAGATTTCCCTAACGATTGTTTTCGATAAGCGATTGATATCTCTTTATAGTTTGGAGAAAACGAAAACAGATTAATCAATTAGTATATTCCCTTTTTCAAAATGTGTTATTAAATATCGTAGATTCCATTTATTGTATAATTCTTCATGAACATTTTGTGACATATATCACTTTCCATTGTTTTTTTTTCTTAATGATACTAATATAAGAATGTAATTGTAAACATGATAGTTTTATCAATTATTTTCAACACAACTTCTAAAAAAAAAGAAAGGGGAATCTTTATGAAAATGAAATGGACTTTATTAGCTCTTATTTTCGCTGTTGCCACTGCGCTTACTGGCTGCGAAAATCCGTTAGCTGTCTTCGATCCAAAAGGTCCTCAAGCGGCAACACTCTCAGATACTATTATTCTTACAATTTGGATAATGCTTGCTATCTGTGTTGTTGTAACTGTTGCCTTTATTTATATGTTAGTAAAATATCGTGCGTCTAAACAAAGCAAAGATTATGAACCTCCTCACATTGAAGGAAGTGCAGTTGTTGAAACAATTTGGACAGCAATTCCAATAATCATTGTTGCTTTCCTATCCGTTGTTACTGTAGTTTCACTAAAAGACGTTGAGGCAACGCCGAAAGGATATGAAAACAAAGAACCTCTAGTTATTTATGCTTCATCATCTAACTGGAAGTGGCATTTTAGTTATCCGGAAGAAAATATTGAAACAGTAAACTACGTGTATGTTCCGACAGACCGTCCGCTTGAGTTTAAACTTTATTCTTATGGACCAATCTCAAGCTTCTGGATTCCGCAGCTTGGTGGGCAAAAGTATGCAATGGCTGACATGGTAACTACGCTTCACTTGTTAGCTGATGAACCAGGAGAAATGTGGGGACGAAATTCAAACTTTAGTGGTAAAGGTTCTGCTCACCAACTATTTGATGTGCAAGCAGTTTCTCCTGCTGAATTTGAAGAATGGGTAGAAGAGGCTAAAGCTAAATCAGAGCCACTTACTGAAGAAAAATTCGACGAATTATTAAAAACAGAGCATGTTGGTCGACAAACGTTCACTGGAACGCATTTAGAATTTAGTCCAGCTCCAGAAGGTTCTCATAACATGGATGACATGGAGAACAAGGAAGATATGGAAGATATGGAAGACATGAATCATGACATGGATCATAAATAATAGTCAACTTTAATAAATGAAACATATGAATTTCCAATTTTAAACATGACGAAAGGAGTCACGAAGTATGGAATTCTTTGAAAGATTTGCCGTGCCGCATCCAAGTTTCGCCATCTATGCGTCGATGGTAGGGATTGCTCTTACTAGTCTCGCTATTGTTGTCGGCTTAACCTATTTTAAAAAATGGGGTTACTTATGGCGTGAGTGGATTACAACCGTCGATCATAAGCGTATCGGGATTATGTATATCCTAGCTGCTTTGATTATGCTTTTACGTGGTCTTGTTGATGCCGTTATGTTACGTGCTCAACTTGCCATTCCTGATAATACAATCTTAGATTCTCAGCATTACAATGAGGTATTCTCAGCACATGGTGTTATCATGATCATGTTTATGGCGATGCCGTTCTTATTTGGTTTAATGAATATCGTTACGCCGCTACAAATTGGTGCACGTGACGTTGCGTTCCCGCGTTTGAATGCAATCAGCTTTTGGTTGTTCTTCATGGGTGCTATGTTATTCAACATCGCTTTCGTAGTAGGTGGTGCGCCTGATGCTGGTTGGACATCTTACTTCCCGCTAGCTAGTGAAGAGTTTAGTCCATCAGTGGGTACGAATTATTATATGATGTCGCTTCAGCTTTCAGGTCTCGGTACATTAATGACAGGTATTAACTTTTTGACTACCATTTTTAGAATGAGAGCTCCTGGCTTGAAATTAATGCAACTGCCAATGTTCACATGGGCTATGTTAGTTACTAACGTACTAATCATAGCGGTGTTCCCTTTATTTGCAGTAGCACTTGCATTTGGGGCAATGGACCGTATGTTCGGTACTCAATTCTTTACAATTGGTAATGGCGGTATGGATATGATGTGGGCAAACTTGTTCTGGGTTTGGGGACATCCTGAAGTATATATCTTAATCCTGCCTGCATTTGGTATCTATAGTGAAATTATCTCAACATTTGCACGCCGTAACCTATATGGTTATAAATCAATGGTTGCTTCAATGGTCGCTATCACTATTCTTTCTCTAGTTGTATGGGCTCACCATTTCTATACAATGGGGCAAGGAGTATTAGCAAATAGTATTTTCTCTATTGCAACAATGGCAATTGCCGTTCCAACAGGGATTAAAATCTTTAACTGGTTGGCAACACTTCGAAAAGGTAAAATTGAGTTTACAACGCCAATGCTTTGGTCTTTAGCATTTATTCCAACCTTCTTAATCGGTGGGGTTACAGGGGTTATGCTTGCGATGGCAAGTGCCGACTTCCAATATCATAATACGATGTTCTTAGTTGCTCACTTCCATTACACAATTATTCCTGGTGTAGTATATGCGTTTATTGCTGGTTTAATTTACTGGTGGCCAAAAATGTTTGGTTTTATGCTGAACGAAAAAATCGGGAAAGTTTCATTCTGGTTGGTAGCCATCTTCTTTAATGTAACATTCTTCCCGATGTTTATTACAGGGTTAGATGGTCAAGCACGCCGTATGTACACATACTCTGAAGAAACTGGTTTCGGTCCATTAAACTTGATTGCCTCTATTGGAGCAATTGGATTAGCTCTTGGTTTCATCGTACTTGCATACAACATCTATTGGAGTACTCGTTATATGCCAAGAAATATTGGTTCAGATCCATGGAATGCACGTTCTCTTGAATGGTCAATTCCTAGTCCAGTACCTGTATATAACTTTGCAACACTACCACATGTTAAATCGTCACAAGCATTCTGGGATGCTAAGACAAAGGGTCATAACTTATTCCCAGATAAAGTGGAAGAGATTCATATGCCAAATAACAGCGGTGTACCGTTTATCATGTGTGTCATCTTCTTTATTGGTGCGTTCTCTTTAATATTTGATATGATTCCTTTAGCAATTGCTTCCCTAATCGGAGTCTTTGCTTGTATGGCTTACCGTTCATTTGAGGCTAACCATGATCACGGATATCATATTCATGTGAAAGAAATTGAAGAAACAGAAGAAAGATTGCGAGGTGCTAACAAATGAAAATAGATAACTCGCTTCCACTTGAATATAGTACAGAAGAAAATCGTTTGAAGATTTTAGGCTTTTGGATTTTCTTAGCTGCCGAAATTGCGCTTTTTGCAACACTTTTCGCGACTTACTTTGCTTATCAGGGCCGTACAGGTAACGGTCCTGGTACGGAGATTTTCGAGATTACACCAGTATTAATTAACACATTCGCTCTATTAACAAGTAGTTTTACCATTGGATTAGCAGTTAATGCTATGCGACTTGGAAATAAAAAGGCAATGTTAACATTCCTTGGTCTCACATTAGCTCTTGGACTTGTATTCTTAGGAGTAGAAATTAAAGAGTTTTTCACATTCGTTCATGAAGGAGCGACAATCCAAACAAGTGGGTACTTATCCATCTTATTTTCAACATTAGGAACACATGGTGCTCACGTATCGCTTGGTTTCTTCTGGGGATTATTCATCATTATCCAAGTGTCTAAATATGGATTAACTCCACACACAGCTAATAAAGCGTTCATCTTTTCATTGTACTGGCACTTCTTAGACGTAGTTTGGATCTTCATTTTCAGCTTCGTCTACTTGAAAGGAATGATGTAATATGGCACAGTTATTTCCTAAGCACCATGTAATGGGATTTATCTTCTCATTGGTCCTTACAGTAGTTGCGATGGCTGTTGTTGTTTATGACCTTTCTTATACAGCAGCAATGGCTATTCTGCTAATAACTGCTTTCATGCAAGCTGGCGTTCAATTAGTAATGTTTATGCATGCTGGAGAATCTGAAGATAAGGTTACAATTTACACTAACGTTATCTATATGGTATTCTTTGCTATAGTAACGATATTAGGTACACTATTACTGTTCATTTGGGATATGTAATAATATATAAGAGAAGAGTATCAAATTTGATACTCTTCTTTTTATTTCTGGCTCATAATTTTATTCTGAGTCTTTTTCTTATGTCCTAGAGGGCTGTCGTGAGTAGCAATTGCTTAAGGGCGAATTCTCTTATGCCTATCTATGCCCCCTCAGCCTTTTTCATGCGGCAGCAAGCCATGTTGACGGATCATACGGCCAATAGTTTGAAGTCGCTGTATAAAATAGGCTGAATTTTTAGATGGGCCGGATTAGGACTGGAAATTGTTAAGGAATTGGGAAGTTAGTGCAATGTTAGTGTTATAGAGAAGATATATATCCATAAAAAAGAAGCAGGCTGTGGGCTGCCTGCTTCTTAATTTTCCCATTGTTTTTTTACTTGAGAAAGAGCTAATTGATGGATTTCTTCCGGAGCTGTATCTCTCGTTGCTAATACATTTGTTTGATAAGTTCTCCCTTTGAAATCAACTGTAACTGTAACTTTAATCATTGTCATCTTCCTTTCTTGAATTAGTATTGGATGTAAGAGAGGTATACTCATTCTTTTCTTGCACTTTTTGAGTGGTTTTAATATAGGGGATTGATTATTTTTTTTAATTATCTGATATTTGCGACAATTTGTCAATAGGTTAATTTGTAAAAAATGTAAAAAAGTAAAATGCACTAGTTTTTAAGGGGGAATTCGAAAGCAACTGCTGCTTATTTGCTTTCGAATTATGCCTTCCTTAAATTTTTGTTAAAATAATCCCAATGATTGCAATCAAAATACCACTTATTTGATAGATTCTCAGTTTTTCTTGAAATAAATAGCAGCCAGCAAAAACGACAAATAAACAATTTAGACTAACAATCGGAAATATAATACTCGAGATACCTGTACTTAATGCATAGAAGTAACAGCCGTATCCCATAATGCTTAATAGACCAACCACTGTTCCAATTTGAATCTCAGGAGCTTGTATTTTCTCACGTTTGAGAATGAGTATAATTAATAAATAAATGCTGCCGCCTCCATACATGGCAGTGAGCACGTCCAATGATTGAAATTGTAAGTGTGCGGACGTTTGCATTAGAACTCCGAGTGTTCCAAATGAAAAAATAGCAAAGCATACGTGCATAATCCAGATGAAATAGCTATGTTGTCCCTTTGCATTAGGGGTATACTGAATCACGACGACAGCTACCATCATACAAAATATACCAATCCATTGAATAGATGAAATGTGCTCATGAAAGATAAGAGCGGAACAAAGGATTGGAAAAATAGCATTCGCTGCCACTAATGGTGCTGTTAAACTGGCGGGGCCTTTTTCGAAAGCACGTGATAACTGAATATTCCCGTTCGTATTTAGAATACCAATTAGAGCACCAATTAAAATAGTTAGTATATGGAAATTTTGATTACCAATAAAGACACTATAACCAAATGTACATATGAATGCAACTAAGTAGAAGAAAAATTGGATATGAATCTTTGAAAGGCCTTTTCCATTACTCCACTTAAAAATACTATTATTAATTCCAAAACATAAACTCGTGACAAGTGCTGCAAAAATCCACATAATGTAATCGCTTCTTTCGTGATAAGGTTGGAATGTTGTTAATTTTACGCTCAAAAGAGTATTGTAGCAATAAGAATTCGTAAGGTATGAAAGGTTTTATTGACATATGTGTTTAAATTCCCTATTCTTAATAGGGATTACATTTCCATACACACATTCCGTTATAGCGGAAGAGGTTCATAGCAACAACCCTCTATAAAAAACTATGGCTTGACTGGGACACTAATCAACCATATCTGTGAGGAGATATGGTTTTTTGTATACGTCTGTGTTAAACGATAATATCGTTTAACACAGACTGGTTTATAGCCTTTATGAGCATCGTTGTGAGAACATAAATGACTGAGGAGGATTTTGAAATGGCTGGAAGATCAGAAAGTGAGTTAAAGGATATTACGTTACTTGGAAATCAAGGGACAAAATATTTATTTGAATATACTCCAGATGTGTTGGAGACATTTGATAATAAGCATGCAAATCGAGATTATTTCGTTAAATTTAACTGTCCAGAATTTACGAGCTTATGTCCAATGACGGGACAACCAGACTTCGCAACCATTTACATTAGCTATATTCCAGATGTGAAAATGGTAGAAAGTAAATCGTTAAAGCTGTATTTATTCAGTTTTCGTAATCATGGAGATTTCCATGAAGATTGCATGAATATTATTATGAATGATTTAATTGAATTAATGGATCCGCGTTATATTGAAGTATGGGGGAAATTCACGCCGCGCGGCGGGATTTCGATTGATCCATATACGAACTATGGAAAGCCTGGTACAAAATATGAAAAGATGGCGGAGCATCGTTTAATGAATCACGATTTATATCCAGAGAAAGTGGATAATCGCTAAAACGCTATAGAATGAAAAGACAATTGCTTAGGCAGTTGTCTTTTTCGATTTGACCTCAGATGTATGAGTTAAAAATCGAAATGGATTTCTTGGCTGACTCATTTCAATTTTAGAGAATTTACGAGTAATTTATATTTGAAATTTAAATTAAGGTTATATATTTTTAGTTTTTTATCATAAGTCCACTCTAAAAATACAAATGTACACCATAAATAGAATTTATACTTGATTGTTTGCGGAAAACAAGTGATAATAATAGAAGAATTTTTACTGAATATTTCTAACAATAGGGGATGTCGTGATGAAAGTTATTAAATTTGGTGGTAGTTCATTAGCTTCTGGTGAGCAATTAAAAAAAGTGTTTAATATAGTAATCTCTGATTCTGAACGGAAAATTGTTGTTGTTTCAGCTCCTGGTAAAAGAAATTCTGATGATATAAAAGTAACTGATTTATTAATCGCTACTGCAGAGCGTCAATTACGTAATGAAAAAAATGAAGAGTTGATTGAAGAAGTCATCGCACGTTATGCAAGTATTGCTGAGGAATTAAGTATTCCTGCAGATATTATCACGACAATTCGTGAAGATCTTTTAGCTCTAGTACACGCAGATCAAAGCGATGAGAAGCGTTATATTGATGCGCTGAAAGCAAGCGGTGAAGATAATAATGCGAAGCTTGTAGCCGCGTTTTTCCAAAGCCAAGGTGTAGAAGCGGAATATGTATGTCCAAAGCAGGCTGGGTTAATTGTAACGGATGAAGAGGGGTATACAAGTGTATTACCTGAATCTTATGAAAGATTGAGTGCTTTGCGTGATAGAAAAGGAATTGTTGTGTTCCCTGGATTTTTTGGATACACAGAGGATGGAGATGTATTAACGTTCTCACGCAGTGGTTCAGATATTACCGGTTCAATCTTAGCTGCAGCTGTTAAAGCAGATTTCTATGAGAATTTTACAGATGTTGATGCGGTTTATTCCGTGAATCCAAATGTAGTGTCTAATCCTAAGGAAATTCGCGAGATTACATATCGCGAAATGCGTGAGTTGTCTTATGCAGGTTTTACTGTTTTACATGATGAAGCATTAATTCCAGCATTTCGTGCAGGCATTCCGGTAAACATTCGCAATACGAATAATCCTACAGCACCAGGAACACTTATTGTGAATAAACGAAACAATACAAATGGGCCTGTTATTGGAATTGCGAGTGACAAAGGATTTTGCAGCATTTATATCAGCAAATATTTAATGAACCGTGAAGTTGGTTTTGGTCGTAAAATGCTGTCTATTTTGGAAGAGTACGGTGTAGCGTATGAACATACTCCATCTGGGATTGATGATGTAACACTAATCTTGCGCCAAGATCAAATGAATGCAGAAACGGAAGAGAAAATTGTACAGCGCTTAACAGAAGAACTTCATGCAGACGAAGTGATTGTTGAACATAATCTTGCCCTTATTATGGTTGTTGGGGAAGGTATGCGTCATAATGTAGGGACAACAGCAAGAGCGGCTAAAGCACTTGCTGATGCAAAGGTTAATATTGAAATGATTAACCAAGGTTCATCAGAAGTAAGCATGATGTTTGCGGTTAAAGGGGAGTCAGAGGACAAAGCGGTTCACGCTCTGTATCATGAATTCTTCTAATTACTTTTACTAATTTCACTGAAAGCATTTAGTTAGATTCTTCCATTTTTAGACTTTGTTACATGTAGAAAGAGAAGGTGAGCGAATTCACCTTCTCTTTAATTATATGTTTTATTGTTTAAACATGAAGGTTGAGAAAGCTGTTTGCATTCTCGGAATGCGAAATGACGGCAGCCTATGCATTGGTTCGTGTTTAATCGAGTTAGTGCATAGTCAATAGCTTCTCCGGTATGTTTAAAGAAATGCTCTTCTCCAATTTCCTCTAGTAATTTATTTTTTTGTAACGTTTCTTTTAACGGTGATGTAGCTCCTGACACTAGTACAGTTCCTCCATAATTATGAATCTCTTTTACTATGTTTCGGAAAGTAGCTTCTCCAGTTGTATCCATAAACGGTACTTTACTAAGCCGTAAAATTAACACTCGTGGTTTCCTTTGCAGTGTATCCAGTATGTTTTTTTCAAACGTTTGCGCTGCTCCAAAAAAGAGAGGTCCTTCAATCGTATAAATGCTCACTTGCGGACAATCATGCTGATCATTTACAACATGAGGCAACACTTTATTTTGTTTATTACGATGATCAGGCAGTACTTTTTCTGTTACAAGCTGCTTGCTCATTTGTTTGACAAATAATAGGATGGCTAAAATAAGCCCTACTTCAACAGCTACAGTTAAGCTTGTAAATACAGTTAATAGAAAAGTTAAAAGCAGAACAAGAGAATCTCCGGTTTTCTGTTTAAGTAAGTGAGCGAAATGCTTTCGTTCACTCATGTTCCAAGCGACAATCATTAAAACAGGAGCCATGCTTGCCAAAGGAATCGCAGAAGCATAAGGAGCGAGCAATAACAAAGTGAATAAAACAAAGATGCCATGAATGATACCAGACATCGGAGAGACGGCACCGCTTTTAATATTCGTAGCTGTTCGAGCAATGGCTCCGGTAGCCGGAATACCCCCGAAAAAGGGCGTGACAATATTGGCAACTCCTTGCCCGATTAGTTCACGATTACTATTATGCTTACTGTTTGTCATTGTCATGCCATCAGCGACAACAGCTGACAGTAGAGATTCAATAGCTCCTAAGGCAGCAATGACAAAAGCGGGACCAAGCAATCGTTCAATTCTTTCCCATGTTATATTGAGCATTTCAACTTGTGGAAGTGCATTAGGAATGCCTCCGTAAACGGTTCCAATCGTCGGAACTTGTTCAGCAAAGAAGATAGATGCAACGATACTTGAAACAATTAATCCGGCTAAAGAGTTCGGTACTTTTGGGAGAAAATGGGCTGTTCCTAGAATCACAGCTAGACAGATGAGTGCTGTTATAACGCTATAAATATTTATAGTATCTACATGAAAGATAATTTCTTTCATATTTGCAATAAACCGCTCATGCTTTTCAATGCCTGTTAGTCCTAAAAAGTTGGCGATTTGCCCAGTGAAAATAATCACTGCAATTCCTGCAGTAAAACCAATTGTAACGGGGAGCGGGATATATTTAATTAATGTACCGAGCTTAAGAATACCCATGAGACATAGCATGATCCCCGCTAATAATCCAGCTAATAGCAAGTCTGCATAACCATAGGTAAGAACAATGCCTAATAAAATAGGAACAAAAGCTCCGGTTGGTCCACCAATTTGATATTTGGAACCACCGAGTAGAGAAATGAGAATCCCAGCAATAATAGTTGTATAAATTCCATACTCTGGATTCACTCCAGAAGCAATGGCAAAAGCCATAGCGAGTGGAATAGCAATAACGCCAACAGTTATACCTGAGAGGATATCTTTTTGAAAATCGCGGGATGAATACCCTTGAAATCTCCCTGTAAATTTAGTTCTCACAGTATGCCCCTTCTTTTCTGTTCAATAGTTTTATTGTTCACTCTTTTCTGTCTCATCCAGTTCGTCTTCTAATATTGAAATGGTATCAATTAAATGATTATTATAAATTTCTTTAGCGATAGCGAGTAAGTCAGCAATTTTTGGATCACGAAGCGAATAAATGACTTTTTTTCCATCCTTCGTACCTACAACAATATTTTTTGCTCGAAGAATACTTAACTGTTGTGAAACCGCTGAGCCTTCGCTTCCCAAACTACTTTGAATTTCATTAACACTTTTATCTCCTTCCGTTAATAATTCAAGGATTTGAATGCGTAACGGATGTGCTAACGCTTTAAAAAATTCTGTTTTAAATTGCTGCATAGGATTCTCCATTTCTTTATGAATATAAAATTAATATATTCAAATATTTGAATATGTTGATTTTACTACATCTTGTAAATAACATCAATAAATTATAAATTTTTACATATTGACTTTAGTGTAAAAAACCCCTATAAGTAAACGATAATATGATGATTCATATTCCGTTTGCTTATAGGGGTTTGTTTGGTATCTAAATTAAACTTACGCACTTTTTTGTATAGGCGGTTCCTGCTCAAGTTTACGCTTATTAGATAGCCATTTGAAAGGAAGGGCACAATAATCGACTATTTTCCCTTCGATTAATGGTTTTGTCAGCACAGTGACAGGTTTAGAGCTTAGTATGAGCACAAGTAAAATTGCATACATCGGCAGCTGTAAATAATGCCAGATTGTTGTAAACTCTTCTGGATTGATGACGTATACGTATAGTGTTCGAACGATTGCTCCGTGAAGAATATAAATATAGGCTGTTTTTCGTCCTAAGCTTGTAAAGAATGTCTTTTTGGTTGGTACAAAGGATAAAAACGCAAAGCCAACTAAAAGTGAAAATGAATAAAACATGGCCCGTTTTAAGCCGATATACCATTCTTCATGCCCATTTGCAATATAGGAACGGTTTGCCCCTAACCAAGATTGAACTTCGGCTGGTGAAATTTGAGATACAATAAACCAAACTACTGCAATAAAAACAATACCTATTAATTTAGAAGACTTCTTTTTCACGATTTCAAAATGTTCTTTCCTCAAATAAAACCCTAGCATAAAGAAAGGAAAGTACGTAAAGGTTCTCTGGATATTAAAGTAATGTCCAGCACTTTCGATATATCCAATTCCAATTCCAAAAATAAAAGCGAAAAGGAGTGGGTGCTTTAAATTAGAGAAAATAAATAAAAGCATTTTCCACATAAATAAACTGAATATAAACCATAAAGTGAATTGCGGCTGGAAGAAGTCAAAAGTGAATATACTTTTGTCATATAATAAGTAATAGTAATAGGCAAAAATTACTTGAAATAGTAAATAAGGTACAAGGAGTGCTTTGGTGGTTTTTTCAATGTAACCAGGTCGATTAAAGCCCTTGGATAAAAAACCTGTAATAACGATGAGGGCAGGCATTCTAAGTAAAGAAAGAAAGTTATTTAATTCGAAGATAAACCAATGATGGTGTTTTACTTGCACGATAAAGTGACCAAATACAACTAGAAATACGAGAATAAATCTAGCGTTATCAAAAAACGGGTCACGTTCCTTGACAATACTAATAGTTAACATCCCCTTAATTTTTATAGATTTACAATCTTGGATTGTAGTAGTAATTTCAAACAACAAAAAAAGACTTGGAAAAGTCTTAAGTGAAAATACGGAGCCAGCGTTATTTTGAAGTTATTTGAATATAATTATAAGCTTATTCCTAATATATTTCAATGGGACTACTAGTAAAAAAAGGTGGTAATTTCCTACCTTTTTGATAGGGGGAATAATTTGAATATAGGATTTTTCTCCTAAACGATTGTTTAAATAGTGATAAAAAACGCCTCTAGCAAAAAAGCTGGAGGCGTTGTTATGTGAAAAAATAGTCCCCGACTACCCGATCGTTGATTGTGGTAAATGAAAATAACTGAATAAAGAGGGGGCAATATTCTAGTGACTTGTATTTACACAAAGCATCAATCATTTCTATGGGTACAGAGAAAGTCGGGGTGACATTGTATCTTTGTACAATGTCTAAAAGGTGTACGATTTTAAGGATCATACGTACTTATCGAAATTCAGAAAATAATAATGAAAATCATTATCAATTAGAATTTTATCTCGTTTTTCTTTTTTTGTCAACAGATGTGTTGGAAAATTTTTTTATAAAATAGAAGAGCAGCTAAATCGTGTTAAAATTTTAATGCAAATTGTATAATTGGAACAATTAACAAAAGGTTTTGAGGTTTTTGGAAAATAAAATACATAATGGATGTGCAAAAAGGGTGAATCGATGATAAAACTATTTAAATATTTGAAACCGTATCAACTATTCATCGGGCTTGCTCTGTTTTTTCTATTAGTTGAACTTGGAGTAGAGCTCGTACAGCCGTTGTTAATGGCGAAAATTATTGATGAAGGAATTATGCAGAAAGATTTATCGGTCGTTGTTTTTTGGGGCTCTATCATGATGGGGATGGCGCTGTTTTCTTTTCTCGGAGGAATTGTTAATTCTTTTGCTGCTTCACATGTTGCTCAAAGTTTTGGTTACGATGTTCGAAAACGGTTGTTTGAAAAAGTGCAGGCCTTTTCATTTTCTAATTTGAATAAATTCGCTGCCTCTTCGTTAATTACGAGGTTAACGAATGATGTAACAATGATTCAAAGTACGGTATTTATGGGCCTTCGCATTATGCTGCGTGCACCGCAAATGGTCATCGGCGGGGTTGTAATGGCGCTTTTCGTCCATGTTCAGTTAGCACTTATTTTAGTCATTATGATTCCCGTTCTTGTGTTCTTTTTAGTATGGATGATGAAGCGAGCGATGCGTTTATTTAAAGGTGTACAGGAGAGATTAGATCAAGTAAATGGTGTCATACGTGAGAATTTGATGGGAACGAGGGTCATTAAAGTGTTCTTACGAAAAGATCATGAGGTGAAGCGTTTTGCTGCAGCAAGTGATGAATTAAAAGAGAAAACAACTGCCTCTCTACGATTCATTGAAACGACGATGCCGGTATTAATGCTCATCATGAATGGCGGAATTCTCTTTATTATTTGGCTGGGCAGTGAGTATATTTCGACTGGCGATATTCAAGTCGGAGAGGTAGTTGCTATTGTCAATTATGCAATGAGAATTACAACTTCTCTCTCTATTTTATCCTGGTTAATGACGGTAGTTGCACGAGCGAAGGCATCGGCAGACCGTGTGAATGACATAGTAGATACAGAAATCGATCTTCTTGATGCGAAGGAAACGGGTCATATAGGAGGGGAATATGAAGGAAAGATACAATTTGATTCGGTCTCTTTTCGTTACCCAGGAAGTGAAGCGCTTGTATTAAAAAATCTTTCATTTACTGCTGAAGCGAGGGAAACGGTAGCGATTATGGGGGCGACAGGAGCTGGGAAAACCTCATTGTTTCAATTGATTCCTCGGCTTTTTGATATTGAGTCCGGGTACATTTATTTGGATGATGAAGAGCTTACACATATACCGCTCCATACGCTTCGAAAGCAAATTGGTTATGTGCCGCAAGAGGCTGTCCTTTTTTCAGGATCCATCCGAGACAATATTGCGTGGGGCAAGGAAGAAGCTTCTATTGAAGAAATTATGTTGGCAGCCAAACATGCGCAAATTCATGAAACCATTATGCAATTACCTAAGCAGTATGAAACAACTTTAGGTCAGAAAGGCATCAACCTTTCTGGTGGACAAAAACAGCGTCTTTCAATTGCTCGTGCCCTTGTTCGCAATCCTAAAATTCTCTTGTTAGATGATAGTACAAGTGCTCTGGATTTAAAAACAGAGGGAAAGTTGCTTCATGCATTAAAAAAAGGGTATAGCTGTACGACGCTTATTATTACTCAAAAGATTAGCACAGCGATGGAAGCGGATAAAATCTTATTGTTAGACGAAGGGGAGCTGGTTGCTATAGGAACGCATGCGCAATTAGCTGAGACAAATGCTCTTTATCAAAAAATTATCCAATCGCAGTTCGGAAAGGAGGGATTGCGATTTGAGGCCAAAAGCTAAGATGAAAAAGCCGGAAAATTGGTTTCCGACAGTAAAGCGTATTTGGGGTTATTTGCGTGAAAGGGAAAAAGGCATTGTATTTGTCTTACTTATGGTTATTGTGAGCTCTATGCTCGGTTTATTAGGACCTTATCTCGTAGGAGTTGCAATTGATGAATATATTGTAACGAAAGATGAAAGCGGACTTTTGCTTTTATTGTGCAGCTTGCTTGGTGTTTATGTATTCTATTCTCTTTCAACGTGGCTGCAAAATTATTGGATGATTGGGATAGCTCAACATACAGTTTACCGGATGCGAAGTGATTTGTTTTATCAATTTCAATTACTGCCGATTTCTTTTTTTGATAAACGAAAGCATGGCGAACTGATGAGTCGTGTTACGAATGATATGGAAAATGTTAGTTCTACGTTAAATAGCTCCGTTATTCAAATTTTTTCTAGTGTGTTGACGCTGGTTGGAACGATTGGAGTAATGCTATGGTTAAGTCCATTATTAACATTGCTAACATTGACGATTGTGCCGCTTATGTTCTATGGCATGAAGTGGATTACCAATCGAACAGGGAAGCTGTTTAAAGAGCAGCAGAGCAGTATTGGTGAATTAAATGGATTTATTGAGGAAACCATTTCTGGACAGCGAATTGTCAAAACGTTTTCTCAAGAAGAGAAGGTTATTGGAGAATTCTTAGAAAGAAGCGAAAGATACAAACGTTCTTCGTTCTGGGCACAATCTTACTCGGGGTTAATTCCTAAGTTGATGAACTTGCTGAATAATCTTAGCTTTACGATTATTGCAGCAATTGGTGGATATCTGGCGTTAAAGGGTGTTGTTTCAATTGGGGTTATTGTAATTTTCACGGAATACTCTAGACAGTTTACTCGTCCATTGAACGAATTAGCCAACCAGTTTAATACATTGCTATCGGCGATTGCAGGTGCTGAGCGAGTATTTGAAGTGTTAGATGAACGAGAAGAGGCACAGGATGAGAAGGAAGCTAGTGTCCTCCGACATGTGACAGGGAAAGTAGAGTTTGAACAAGTCTCATTTTCCTATGAAAAAGAAGGACATAATACGATTAAAGATGTAAGTTTTCATGCTAATCCAGGGGAAACAATTGCACTTGTTGGACCGACAGGAGCGGGAAAAACGACGATTATTAATTTACTATCTCGTTTTTATGAGGTGCAAAATGGACGTATTATGGTAGATGGACAGGATATTAGTAATGTAACAAGAGCTAGTTTGCGCTCTCATATGGGCTTTGTTCTGCAAGATTCGTTCTTATTTCAAGGAACGATTCGTGAAAATATTAGATTTGGACGTTTAGAAGCAAGTGACGCAGAGGTCGTTGAGGCTGCTAAACTAGCTAACGCACACTCTTTTATTATGAAGTTGCCCGACCAATATGACACAGTGCTGCAACAGGATGATAGTGGAATTAGCCAAGGACAGCGGCAGTTGTTATCGATTGCACGAGCGATTCTAGCAAATCCAACGATTTTAATTTTAGATGAAGCAACAAGTAACATCGATACCATAACAGAAGTGAAGATTCAGGAAGCGCTGGAACACTTGATGGAAGGAAGAACGAGCTTTGTCATTGCTCATCGCTTAAACACTATTCAACAAGCTGATCAAATTCTTGTATTAGAAAAAGGGCGTATTATTGAAAAAGGCTCGCATAGAGAATTGTTAGAAGTAAAAGGATTTTATTATGAGTTGTATCATAGTCAATTAAAAGGAGATAAGATTGGTTAACTTTTACATGCTATTCAGGGAACAGGCTGAATAGCATGTTTTTTTATGAACAAATCCAATTTGTTGCATATAAAAGAAAGCGGTTACTTATAATTCAGAATAGAAAGATAATTGTGTGATGGATTCTTGTATGTTACATGGCTAATCATCAAAGGAGGTGGGCGGATGGTTCACGCGACCTTTCTTTCTTAAGCATCTAATTTTTTTTAAAATGATGAAGAGGGGTTGAAGGAGAATGAAAGCGCTTAAATCGTTGATTATTTGGGGAATTGTATCGGCTATAGGAGCGTGGAGTTTTGCAGCAATCGCCTTAAATCGGGGGGAAAGTATTAATGCTATTTGGCTTATAATAGCAGCCCTTAGTGTATATGCAGTTGCCTATCGTTTTTATAGTAAGTTTATTGCTAGAAAAGTGTTTGGATTAGATGATAATAGGAAAACGCCTGCAGAAATCCATAATGATGGGAAAGATTATGTACCTACGAATAAATGGGTGCTATTCGGCCATCACTTTGCTGCTATTGCTGGTGCAGGTCCGCTTGTCGGCCCCGTTTTGGCAGCACAAATGGGGTATTTACCTGGAACAATTTGGATTATTGTTGGGGTTGTTTTAGCGGGAGCTGTACAGGATTTTATTATTCTATTCGGATCGATGCGTCGTAATGGTAAGTCGCTTGGAGAGATGATTAAAGAGGACATGGGGCCAATTACGGGTTTAATCGCAATGGTAGGCATTCTAGGCATTATGATTATTTTATTAGCGGTCCTTGCCCTCGTAGTAGTAAAAGCTTTAATTGGTAGTCCATGGGGGATGTTCACGATTGCAGCAACGATTCCGATTGCGATCTTTATGGGAATCTATATGCGTTATATTCGGCCGGGACGAGTCGGAGAAGGTTCAATTATCGGTATTATTCTATTAATACTCGCTTTATATTTTGGTCAATACGTGTCAGAAAGTGAAACGCTAGCGCCATTATTCACATTTAGTGGTGAAACGATTGCAATCATGATGATTATATACGGATTTGTAGCATCTGTTCTTCCGGTTTGGCTGCTGCTTGCTCCGCGTGATTATTTAAGTACATTTTTAAAAATTGGGACGATTATCGGTTTAGCATTAGGGATTTTATTTGTATTACCGGTGCTTGAAATGCCAGCTGTAACTCAGTTTATCGATGGTACGGGTCCTGTATTCTCCGGTAACTTGTTCCCGTTCTTATTTATTACAATCGCTTGTGGAGCCGTATCGGGTTTTCACTCTCTTATTGCTTCTGGAACAACACCGAAAATGATTGAACGTGAATCGCATGCTCGTCCAATTGGTTATGGTGCGATGTTAACGGAGTCGTTTGTTGCAATTATGGCCATCATTGCAGCTTGTGTAATAACGCCAGGTATCTACTTTTCTCTGAATAGTCCAGCTGCCGTCATTGGAACGGATGCAGTGTCAGCGGCAACGACCATTTCTGAATGGGGGTTTGTCATTACCCCGGATGATATTACGACGCTTGCCGATGATGTAGGGGAAGAAACAATTCTATCGCGTACGGGCGGGGCACCGACGTTTGCGATTGGAATGGCCTACATTTTTTCAGAAATCATTGGCGGGAAGGCTTTGATGGCTTTTTGGTATCATTTTGCAATCCTCTTTGAAGCCTTGTTTATTTTGACCACGGTAGATGCGGGGACGAGAGTGGGCCGCTTTATGATTCAAGATATTATCGGAACGGTTTATAAGCCGTTTAAGAAAACAGAAAAGTGGCTTCCAAACGTAATAGCGACCTTCTTATGTGTATCTTTGTGGGGATATTTCCTCTATCAAGGGGTTATCGATCCTCTTGGAGGGATTAATACTCTTTGGCCGTTATTTGGGATTGCCAATCAAATGCTGGCTGCCATCGCTCTCTTACTGGGGACAACAGTATTATTTAAAATAGGAAAGAAAGCGTATACATGGGTTACGCTTGTACCGACAACTTTCTTACTAGTGATTACGATGACAGCCGGTTGGCAAAAGTTATTTCATGAAAATCCTGCAATCGGTTTCTTAGCACATGCGAATAAATTTAAAGACGCTTACGATAATGGGGAAGTACTTGCACCAGCAAAAGATTTGGCTCAAATGAAGCAAGTTATTATTAATGATTATGTCGATGCAGCATTATGTGCAATTTTTATGATCGTGGTAATTACAGTTTTGATTTCGGCGATTAGATTATGGATTAAGGTATTAAAGAATCAAAAAATTGATTCACATGAAACGCCTTACGTCTCACGAACATAAGTGGGGGAATGAGAATGGTAAAGAAAATAGTCAATATGTTACGTTATCGTAAGCAGTTTATTAGTTTGCTTGTCGGCGTTCCGAGTTATGAAACATATGTGGAACATATGAAAGAACATCATCCGCACGAACCGATTAAAAGTCGTAAAGTATTTTTCTGTGAAGTACAAGAAGAACGATATAACGCAAAGGGTGGTAAAGTATCTCGTTGTTGTTAATGAAAGTATAATGAAGGATCCTCCGTTGTGAGGATTCTTTTTTTGTCTATTTTTGGCTTTGAGATAGGCCTGATATTCTTTGAAATATATTTTCGTGTATGATCATGCGAAATTTAGCAGTGGAGGAATCTATGTGGCATGGCATTATAGATAGCTTAATATAATGCATGTAACAAAAAATAGCATTTGCGAAAAAAAATTTTAAAAAATATATTGAATTTTTAGAAAATTAATCATATGATGTGTAATATAACATAACGTGTAAGAAATACTAACATGTAAAGGGGGGGATTATGCAATTAGCAGATTCGGTATTTATGTTTGTTGCTACAATGTTAGTTTGGTTAATGACTCCAGGAATTGCCTTATTCTATGGAGGGATGGTACGAAGTAAAAATGTGTTAAGTACAGCAATGCATAGTTATATGCCAATGGCTGTTATTTCCCTTCTTTGGGTAGTTATTGGGTACTCGCTTGCATTTTCTCCAGGAAATACTTTCATCGGTGGACTAGATTGGGTTGGGTTAAAAGGGGTAGGTTTTGAACCAGGACCGTATAGCGACACAATTCCTCACAGTTTATTTATGTTATTCCAAATGACCTTCGCAGTTTTAACCGTTTCAATTATCGCTGGCGGCATTGCTGAGCGTATGAAATTTTCAGCCTTCTTAATTTTCTCAATTTTATGGTCATTGTTTGTATACGCTCCGGTTGCACACTGGGTATGGGGCGGCGGATGGTTACACGCAATTGGTACAATCGATTTTGCTGGCGGCAATGTTGTACACATTTCATCTGGTGTAGCTGATTTAGTATTAGCAATTATGTTAGGGAAACGTAAAGAATCCGCAAACAGTTCTCCGCATAATCTTCCATTAACATTTCTTGGTGCATCACTCATTTGGTTTGGTTGGTACGGATTTAATGTAGGAAGTGCTCTTACACTTGATGAAGTAGCTATGAATGTATTTGTAAATACAGTGGTTGCGGCAGCAGCTGGGATTATTGGCTGGTTAGTTGTCGAAAACATGATTAACAAAAAGCCAACGATGCTTGGAGCAGTATCAGGAGCTCTTGCAGGTCTTGTAGCAATCACACCAGCTTGTGGATTTGTCACTCCTTCAGCCTCTATTATTATTGGCCTTATTGGTGGAGCATTATGCTTCTGGGCTATCTTCTCATTAAAATCAAAATTAGGCTATGATGATGCCTTGGACGCTTTTGGATTACATGGAATTGGTGGAACATGGGGCGGTGTTGCAACAGGATTATTTGCAACAACTTCTGTAAACGCCGGTGGAGCAGATGGTTTATTCTATGGTGATGCCAGCTTATTATGGAAAAGCTTAGTTGCTATTATCGCTACTTATATATTCGTTGCAGTTGTCACATTCATTATTGCGAAAATTACTAGTATGTTTGTACCGCTTCGTGTGAATGAGGAAGATGAGTCGGTTGGTCTTGATATTTCTTTGCATGGTGAAAAAGCGTACCATGAATCAATTTAAAGGAAGGTGATTATATGAGTGAAATATTAACGAAAATTGATATTATTACCCGTCCGATTAATTTCGAAAAGTTTAAAGCAGAGCTTGCGAAAATTGGGGTAAGCGGGATTACCGTATCGGATGTGAAGGGCACAAGTCTTCAAAAAGGCTACATTGAAACATACCGTGGAGTCAATCGAGAAAATTCATTACACGATCGAATTAAAATTGAAATTGTCGTTTGTGAAGTTCCTGTTCAAGATGTGGTGGATGTGACAAGGAAGTTTTTAAGTACGGGAAAACCAGGGGATGGGAAAATATTCATTTATGAATTAGCGAATGTAGTAAAAATTAGCACAGGTGCAGAAGGTTATGATGCACTTAAAGATGAGAAGTAAACATCTTTTGAAAAAGGAGCGGTCATAATGGGAAAGTTAGTTCGTATTGTTATGGCGAAGAAACAGAAGATTATTAATACGCTTATAGCAGAGAAGGTGTATGAACCTACGGACCGTTCCTTTCTATTAGACTTACCACTAAAGGATTTAGAAGATCTTTTATTCATTCAAAGGGAATCGATGATTGATCAAGAAAATGATCAGACGTAAAAGGAGCCGTTCTTCTTCCTCTTTAGATGGAAGGACGGTTTTCTTGTTTTACCCATAGAAATTTCTTTGCATTCCGACTATAATGAGTGAAGAAATAATTATTGCGCATTTTTTTCTGGTTTTTTCACGTTTTTCGCTTTTTTAGTGCCATTTTTTGTTTGGTGAATAGAAAAGACGATGGTGTTAATCAAATTTTAGATATAAAACAAAAAAGAACCTTTTAAATAGACTAAACGAGAAACAAAAGAGTAGGTTGGTGGGATAAAAAAATGGATCGATTTTCAATTCAATCTGTATTAAATATTGTAAATGATTTTGTACCAATGGAGAATGCATCAATTGCTGTGTCTGATGAGAAGCAATTTATTTATTATCAGCCGAGTAAACAAATTGACTTAAAGATTCAACCAGGGGACATAATAAATACCGACACTATAACGTACAAAGCGTTAAGTGATCAAAAAAAGGTTTCTGAGCACGTTGATAATAATAGCTTTGGTATTCCGTATTTCGGAGTTGCTGTGCCGATTATGGACGGAGATAAACCAAAGGGAGTCGTTACAACTATTCTGCCTTCCAAGCCGCTTTTACTTTCTACATCATTCTTAACCGTGAAAACGAATGATCGTTGGATGCCTATTCCGAATGATGAAATTATGTATTTGGAAGCACAAAATCGAAAAACACGTATTCAGTCGAGTCGTGTCAATGGCTTTCATAAACTGAATTTAAGTGAGCTTGAACTTGTGTTACCAACGGATAACTTCATTAGAGTGCATCGTTCTTATATTGTGAATATCCACTTTATTGAGGAAATCTTGCCAGATTTCCATTCGACTTTTTTACTTGTGATGAAGGATAAGTCGAAAATTCAAGTGAGTCAAACATATGCAAGTCAATTTAGGCGAGCATTAGGTTTTTGAATTATTGGCTTTTTTCCTTCTTTATGCCTTAAAAATTCTGGTTTAATTTATTTTTAAGGCCTTTCATTCCAAAATGAATGTGACTCTAACGTTAGATTGTTAAAATGAACAAGTATAGAAAAGCGGAAATGGGGGACTTTTGTATGAACGAAAGCGTTTTCAAGAAAATTCGCAATAAGCAATTTCAAGATAAAATTGTAACTGCCAAGGAAGCTGCTTCATGGATTGAAGATGGTATGGTACTTGGTATGAGTGGATTCACTCGTGCTGGTGATGCTAAAGTTGTTCCAATGGCACTTGTTGAAAGAGCAAAAACTGAACAATTTAAAGTAGATGTATATACTGGTGCTTCATTAGGGCCGGAAGTTGATAAATTTATGGCAGAAGCTGGAGTTATCCGTAAGCGCGGACCGTTCCAAGGAGATGCTGGGATTCGTGGCAAAATTAATAAGGGCGAAGTTACTTATGTTGACGCACATTTATCTCATAATGCTGAATTAGTTCGTCAAGGAATTATGGGACCAATCGATTATGCAATTATCGAAGCTGCTGCAATTACTGAAGATGGTATGTTAATTCCAACAACATCTGTAGGTAACTCACCAATCTTCGTTCAAGAAGCGAAAAACATTATCATTGAGTTGAACATTACTCATCCTGATTCACTAGAAGGTATTCATGATATCTATGTACCTGCTCCACAAGGTGAGCGTGAACCAATTCCGATGACGAAAGCTTCAGATCGTATCGGAACAATTGGTATTCCGTTAGATCCAGCGAAAGTTAAAGGTATTGTAATTTCTGAAGAGCCAGATGCTCCTTCATTAATCGTTCCTCCGGATGAGGAAACACAAACAATGGCCAACCTTTTATTAGATTTCTTCCGCGAAGAAATTAAAGCAGGTCGCTTAACAAATAAATTAGCTCCACTTCAATCAGGTGTAGGTTCTGTAGCAAATGCAGTATTAGATGGCTTTGCTAATTCTGAATTCGAAGATCTTGAAGTGTCTTCAGAAGTACTTCAAGATGCTGTATTCAACTTAATCGATGCAGGTAAAGTTAAATTCGCAGCTGCTACTTCAATTACACTTACTGAAGAGTTACAGAAGAAAGTATATGGCAACTTAGAAGCTTATGCTGATAAAATTTGCTTACGTCCACAAGAAATTTCTAACCACCCAGAAATTATCCGTCGACTCGGCTTAATTTCAATCAATACAGCGTTAGAGCTTGATATCTATGGAAATGTTAACTCTACACACGTTTCAGGTACAAGAATGATGAACGGTATTGGTGGATCTGGAGATTTCGCTCGTAACGCTCGTTTAGGTATCTTCGTAACAAAATCATATGCAAAAGGTGGAAACATCTCAAGTATCGTTCCTATGGTTTCACACGTAGACCATACTGAGCATGATGTGGATGTAATCGTAACTGAACAAGGTATCGCTGACTTACGTGGACTAGCTCCAAAAGAACGCGTTGAATTGATCATTAACAACTGTGCACACCCAGATTATCGTGAGCAGCTTTGGGCTTACTACAACGAAGCTGTTGAGAAAACTGGTGGACACCAAACTCCACACGTTCTTGAAAAAGCATTATCTTGGCACGTTAACCTTGCTAAGAACGGTACAATGAAAGAAGTTTCTCTTCAAGAGCAAAAATAATAAATAAACAATTCGCTATGGCATTTGCTGTAGCGAATTTTTTTTGGACAAGCCAAGTATACATTATGAATTAATAGATAGTATAAACAAATTATGTAGATTTATACAAAGAATGAGAATTTGTTAACATGTTATAAGGTCATTCAATAAGGCTAATATGGAAAAATAATAATAAAAAATGTTGTCCGTTGAGAAAGTGTGTTACACTGCAATCAGTAATAGAAAAAGAAATGATATGTTTCTCCATCTTATTGAATTGAGAAAAATGTGGAGGAGGGGAACTGGTGTTTAAATCAAAACTGCATTTTTGGACCTTTGAGCTGTTGATGATTGCTGTGCTTATTTTTGTAAGTACAAAAATTTCATTTCTATTCGAACCAATTGGTATTTTCATCACAACTTTGTTTTTTCCTATTCTAATTGCAGGGTTTCTATTTTTTCTCTTTAACCCGATTGTGACATTTTTAACGAGAGGGAAAGTACCGAAAGGATTGGCGATTCTCCTCATTTATGTCGTCTCCCTTAGTTTGATTGGTCTGTTAATTGGTTTATTGGGTCCATCTTTATCAAAACAGGTTACAGAACTGATTAATGATATTCCAGGTTATTTCAATGAGGCTAGGAATTTCATTGAGGATATGTCTGAAACAATGTGGTTTAAGTGGACGATGGAGCAGGATTATGTTTCATTAGAGGAGGTTGGAAACACACTTCAAAACTATTTAACGACATTGCCGAGTAATATAACGAATAGTCTTTCATCCATTTTTAGCGTAGCAACGAACATCACATTAGTCATCGTGACAGTTCCATTTATTTTATTTTATATGTTAAAGGATGGGCATAAATTTTCGCGTGCATTATTACGCTTTGTACCGAAAGGATATCGAAAGTCTGGATTAGTCATCTTAAGAGAGACAATGGAAACATTGGCAACATACATACAAGGTCAACTGCTAGTCTGTTTCTTTGTTGGCGTTGGAACGTTTATTGGGTATTTAATTATTGATTTGCCATACGCGATTTTGTTTGCTTTACTATGTGCCATTACAAATATTATCCCGTATGTGGGTCCATTTTTAGGCGGCGCACCAGCTTTTGTTATAGCGTTAATTCATTCTCCGACACAAGCGGTCTTGGTAATTGTCGTTATTACAATTGTACAGCAACTTGATGGAAATTTAATTTCACCACTTGTGATTGGGAAGAAGCTGAACACACATCCATTAACAATCATTATTCTTTTACTTGTTGCTGGCAATCTGGCTGGGGTTTTAGGGATGATTTTGGCTGTTCCGACATATTCGGTCGTCAAAACTATCGTTTTAAATATCGTGAAGTTTATAAAATTGCGTAAAAAAGAGCAAAATGAAGAAATATTAGAGTGAATAAAAGCGAGTTCTTAGGAGCTCGCTTTTATTTTTTTATCTGAAAGGCGTGTGAAACCGTAGTCTCACACGTATGGGACAAAAATTGTATAGATCAACAATATTCATTAACAAAGTTATCTGCAAATAAACAGAATATAATAAAAAACGTTCGAACATGTTCTTTATAATTGATAATATTCACGAATTAAATATGAAATCCACTTGCACTGTGGGTTGTTTTTAATGTTCTCCAACAAGCCCTTTGTAATAGCTAGGCTTGTATTTGTTTTGAATAGATTATCTTTTAGAATTTGCAGCGATTCTTGCTCAATTGGATTTTCGATATCATCGATTTTTTGTTCAATTAGTGCAGCAATATGTTCTGTTGTTACCTGTTCATGTATAGGTTCCTTAATAATACGTATAATATCTCCTGAAATAAAAGGGATTGTTGAATGTTCAGCTAGTAAAGCTGTTTTTTCGACGAGTGATTTAGTTAATGAATCGATATCTAACGGTAAATTAAAGCGCAGATATAAGGCTGAGTAAATTTGTATAAACCCTTTAATGCAAATTAATAAATCGTATTTCGTTTCCTCAATCTGTTCACCGTATAATTGATCTAATATATACAGTATGCTTTCATTGATATGACTGTCATAGTAATCATGTTTAGAGATTAGTTCCTCATTAAAGGTTTGTGTTTGTTCTTTAAGAAACATTTTCGCGAAAGCTGAATGTTTACTGAAAGAACGGAATGTTGTGAAGTAGAATACATAAAGAAGTTCTTCCTCGTTTGAACAACTTCTGACTGATTGGTCAATATCAGCTGTGATTTGCATCATAAAGTAATCGATTAATGCTAGAATTAACTCATCTTTTGATTTGAATGAAAGGTAAAAAGCTCCTTTTGAGATACCACAGCGCTCCGTAATTTGCTGGACAGAAGTTGCTTCGAAGCCTTGCTCTGAAAATAGCTCCAATGCTTTATCCATTATTAATTGTTTTTTGACCATCTATTAAAATCGCTCCTACATAATTTATTGACAATTGACCGATTAGTCATTAGTATAAGTAATTGAATTGAACAAGTCAATTAAAGGCAGGTGCAAAGGTGAAAAGTTTAGTTAATTTTGTCTTGAAAAATAAACTAGCGGTTTGGTTACTGACAATTATCATCACTGTCTCAGGAATTTATTCCGGTACACGAATGAAAATGGAGACGATACCAGATATCTCAATTCCATATTTAATGGTAACAGCAGTGTATCCGGGTGCGACTCCTGAAAAAGTAATGGATGATGTGTCTATACCATTAGAGAAAACACTTGAAAGCTTAGAAGGAGTAAAAGCTATTTACTCAAATTCATATTCTAACATGGCAAGTTTGCAGGTAGAGTATGATTATGAAAAAGATATGGATGAAGCAAAGCGTGAAATCCAAGCTGTGCTTGATACAGTGTCACTGCCTGAAAGTGTCGAAGAACCATCAATTTCTAAGATTAGTATGAATATGATGCCTGTTGTTGCATTAAGTGTAAGCAGCACGGAAGAAGATATCGTTGGATTAACAAAGACAGTTGAAGAAAGTTTGTTACCAAAGATTGAGAAAATTGAGGGTGTTGCTTCTGCGACGGTTACCGGTCAACATATTGAGGAAGTTGAATTAACATACGATGAAGACAAAATGGCTTCTTTAGGTGTGACAGAAGAAGACGTTGAAAAGATGATTCAAGCAAGTGATATGGCCGTATCGCTAGGTCTATTTGAGTTTGAAGAATCAGAACAAGCCGTTTCCATTGATGGGAAGTTCATGACAGCAAATGAGTTAAAGAAAATGTTAATTCCGGTAACACCATCAGCTGCAAATCCATCACCAGTTGTAGAGCTTGGTGACATTGCAAAAATTAAAGTAGTTGGGAAAGTAGAGTCTGTATCTCGTACGAATGGTGAAGAAGCCATTGCGATTCAAATCGTAAAAGCACAAGATGCAAACACTGTAACAGTTGTTAATGAAGTAAAAGAGTTAATGAAAGAAGAAGAGAAGAGCATTGATGGACTTGTTGTTGATATAACACTTGACCAAGGTGCTCCAATCGAGGAATCTGTTACAACAATGATTGAAAAAGCAGTATTTGGTGGTTTAATTGCTGTTTTAATCATTTTGCTATTCTTACGTGACTTTAAATCAACCATTATTTCGATTGTCTCCATTCCAGTTTCAATTTTCATGGCATTATTACTATTAAACTGGATGGACATTACATTAAATATTATGACGCTCGGTGCGATTACGGTCGCGATTGGTCGTGTTATTGATGACTCGATTGTAGTAGTAGAAAACATTTATCGTCGTTTGCATTTAAGAGAAGAGAAGCTTTCAGGACGTGCGTTAGTTCGTGAAGCAACGATTGAAATGTTTAAACCGATCTTATCGTCTACATTAGTAACGGTTGCAGTATTTGCACCACTCATCTTTGTAGGTGGTATGGTTGGAGAGTTATTCACGCCATTCGCATTGACAATGACGTTTGCGCTTGGAGCATCATTAATTGTCGCGATTACGATTGTTCCAGCTCTTTCACACTTCTTATTTAAGAAAAAATTATATAGTGAGAAAGCAGAAGGACATCATAAAGAACCAGGGAAACTTTCAAAATCGTATAAAGGGATTCTTGAATGGACGTTAAATCATAAAATTGTTACTTCTGTAGTTGCTATAGTGATGTTAGTAGGAAGTTTAATGTTAACACCACTTATTGGCTTTAGCTTCTTAGGTAGTGAAGAAGAGAAAGTGATGTATTTAACATACACACCAAAAGCTGGTGAACTTGAAGAAGATACTTTAGCCAATATGGCAGCCGTGGAAGAAAAAATGCTTAAGCGTGATGAAATTGATATTGTTCAAGTTTCTATTACAGATAGTACGGATTCAACAGCGGCCATGATGGGGGGAGGAACTGGCGGTGGATTAATGTATTTAATCTTTGATCCAGACACAGAAAACTTCGCTGATGTAAAAGCAGAAATTGAAGACTATGTATTTAATATTGGTCAAACAGGTGAATGGAAGAGTCAAAACTTCACAGCAAGTTCTGTTTCGAGCAATGAAATTAGCTACACATTCTACAGTGAAGATTTAGATGATTTAAATGAAGCTGTTGGAATGGTAGAAAAAGTATTAGCAAAGAATGACGGCTTAAAAGATGTTTCATCTAGTGCAGAAGAAAGCTATAAAGAATTCACATTCAAAGTAGAACAAGATGAACTATTACAATATGGTTTAACAACAGGTCAAATTGTGCAGATGTTAAGTCCGCATACGGAACAAAATGTATTAACAACAGTTGAAAAAGACGGAAACACGTTAGACGTCATTGTACAACAAGAAGCTAAAACAGCACCTAAATCCATTGATGACATGCTTGAAAAAGAAGTGCCAACCGCTTCAGGAAAAACAGTAGAGCTTTCAGAAATCGTAAAAGTAGAAGAAGGGTTCGCTTTAAATACGCTTTCTCGTAGTAAGGGTGAATACTATGCGACAGTATCTGGTACGATTTTAGGCGATGATATTTCAAAAGTATCGGCTGAAGTGGATAAAGAGATTGATAAATTAGACTTACCAAATGGGGTTGAACTAGGTGTTGCTGGTGTAACAGCTGACATTAATGAGACATTCACACAACTAGGTCTTGCAATGATTGCAGCGATTGCAATTGTATACTTTATCTTAGTTGTCACATTCGGTGAAGGTTTAGCGCCATTTGTGATTCTTTTCTCATTACCATTTGCAGTAATCGGTTCATTTGTAGGCTTATTAGTTGCAGGTGAAACAATCTCTGTATCAGTAATGATGGGTCTACTCATGTTAATTGGTATCGTTGTAACAAACGCAATCGTACTTGTAGATCGAATCATTCATATGGAACGTGAGGGTATGTCGATGCGTGCGGCTATCCTTGAAGCAGGAGCAACACGTCTACGTCCAATCTTAATGACAGCCATTGCAACAATCGGCGCATTAATCCCACTAGCAATTGGCTCTGGTGGCAGCGGTTTAATTTCAAAAGGATTAGGTATTACAGTAATTGGCGGTTTAGCAAGTTCTACGTTGCTGACGTTAATTATCGTACCGATTGTATATGAAGTATTATCTAAACTATTTAAGAAGAACCGTAAAGAAATAGAAGAAAACTAATCGTAAAAGCTTGGTTTACAACATAAAGCGCGTGTCGGATGGTCATTCCGGTACGCGCTTTTATAGTGTTTCTTCATTTATAAAGAAATAGGCTGAATTTTATTATTCCTTTTATTTACAAATATGGAGTGGAAGCATATAATAGTTATTAACCAGTGGTCAATAAAAGGAGTAAAAGATGTCACCTAGAAAATCTGTTGAACAAGAATTAACAAGAGATATGATTATTGATACTGCAAGAACTTTATTTGCGCAATCGGGCTATCAGCATGTATCTATGAGAAAAATCGCGCAGGCATTAGAATATTCTCATGGTGCGCTTTATTATCATTTTCAAAATAAAGCAGAACTATTTTATGCAATTGTCGCTAAGGATTTCTCTTTATTAAATCATTTATTAATCGAAATTATGAATGAAGAGCTGACGAACACGGAGAAAGTAAAGAAAATCTTGTTACGATTTATTCAATTTGGTTTAGATTATCCGAATCATTATGAACTGATGTTTTTAACAAGAAACCGTGATATCCAGCAGCATTTACAAATGGCTCCAGTGGAAAGCTATGAGCAATTTGCACAAACTTTGTCAACATTATGTGGCTCACGAGTAACCGCTCAAGCAATTTGGTCTGTTTTTTTAGCGGTTCATGGCTTTGTCAGCGTTCATTGTCGTAACGAGCAAACATATGAGGAAGTGGAAGGGGTAGCAAAGACTCATATCAGATTTATGCTAAAAGGTCTTGGTATAGAAGAAGAGGGATAATTGCTGAAAAAATCGCCTAAGGGCGAATTTTTTCAGCAATTAATTGACCGATGGTTAATTAATAAAAGGGAGTGAATTCACTTGAAAAAAGCACTTGTATTGGGCGCGACGGGAAGTATAGGAAGTGCAGTGGTTTATGAATTAGTGAATAGAGGAGTCGAAGTAACTGCCTTTGCCCGAAGTGGGGATCAGTTAAATAAGCTATTCGGAAATCAGCCAGTGAAGATAACAATCGGCGATGTATTTCAACAAGATGATGTAGAGAAGGCTGCAGAAGGTGTAGATGTTGTATTCCATGCTATTAATATCCCTTATCCAGAATGGCAAGAAAAGCAGCCGATATTACTAACTAATATTTTAGAGGCGGTAAAGAGAACAGGAACGAAGCTTGTGATGATAGATAATATTTATGCATATGGAAGGAGTTATGGCGTTCCTGTTACAGAGGAAGTAAAGAAAAAACCACATACGAAAAAAGGGAAGATTCGTTTACAGTTAGAGCAGATGGCGAAACAGTCACGTGTACCACTTCTGATTACGCATCTTCCAGATTTTTATGGACCGAACGCTGGAAGTACATTGCTTAATTATACATTTCAAGCAATGATTCAGAATAAAAAAGCGAGGTATATAGGCAATCAAATGTTAGCCAGAGAATTTATTTATACACCAGATGGAGCAAAAGCAATTGTTGAATTAGCGTTTCAAAATCGCTTTGATGGGGAGAGCTGGAATATCCCGGGGGCAGGGACAATTACAGGAACAGACATTATTAAGATTGCTAAGCAGGTTACAGGGTATAACAAAAAGGTCTCCACTGTCAGTAAAAATATGATTCGATTCATAGGGGTATTTGATTCTTTTATGAGAGAGTATGTAGAAATGTATTATTTAAACGAAGAGCCTGTCGTGTTAAATGGTGATAAATATGAACGAGAAATTGGTCCTGCACCAAGAACGCCATATGAAGAAGGAATTAAGCAAACGTTATTAAGCATAAAAAATAACAGCCTAACTAGTTAATAGGCTGTTATTTCAGATATAAGCTGAATGTTCTTGTATTTATAATCCGAGTGAAATATATTTTGTTTCTAAAAACTCTTCAATACCTTGGTGTCCGCCTTCGCGGCCTAGTCCACTTTGTTTAAACCCGCCGAATGGGGCTTGAGGAGTGGACGGTAGACCATCATTTAAACCAACAATACCGAATTCCAGCGCTTCAACAACACGGATGCCGCGGCTAATGTTTTCAGTAAATACGTAGGCTGCTAACCCATAGATGGAGCTGTTCGCCCGTTCAATGACTTCTTCTTCCGTTTTAAAGGAAGTGATCGGTGCAAGCGGACCAAATGTTTCTTCTGTCATACAGAGCATACTGTCATCGGTGTTTGAAAGAACAGTCGGTTCTAAAAATAGACCATTCACTACTTTTCCGCCTGTTTCAAGCTTAGCGCCACGACGAACAGCATCCTCAATATGAGCTAATACTTTATCAACTGCGTGCTGGTCGATGAGTGGACCAATATCGACCCCTTGTTCAAGACCATTTCCTACCTTTAACTCTTTTACTTTAGCAACAAATGTTTCGATGAACTGATTGTAAATCGATTCATGTACGTATATTCGGTTCGAGCAGACGCATGTTTGACCAGCGTTCCGGAATTTAGAGCTAATTACACCATTCACAGCTTTTTCTAAATCTGCATCTTCTAAGACGATAGAAGGGGCGTGTCCACCCAGTTCCAAGGAAATTTTTTTAACGGTTTCGGCAGAGCCCTTCATTAATGTTTTTCCTACTTCGGTAGACCCAGTAAACGTCAATTTGCGAACGCGAGGGTCTTGAAGCCATGTGTCGCCAATTTCGGATGACTTGCCAGTGACAAGGTTGATGACTCCTTTCGGAATCCCAGCTTGCTCTGCAAGTTCGACAATTTTTAGAGCGGTAATAGGTGTTAGGTTGGCTGGTTTGATGACAACTGTACAGCCAACGACGAGTGCTGGTGCCACTTTACGTGTAATCATAGCTGCTGGGAAATTCCATGGCGTGATGACAGCAACTACACCTACAGGCTGCTTGGAGACGAATAGGCGTTTATTCGATTGTGTCGCTGGAATCATTTCTCCATATACGCGTTTTCCTTCTTCTGCAAACCAAGAGAGAAAGCCGTTTGCATAGGTCATTTCGCCGATAGCCTCTTTTAATGGTTTCCCTTGTTCCTCTGTCATAATCTTTGCAATTTCTTCTTTATTAGTATCAATTAAGTGATACCATTTCCAGATCAAATCAGCACGTTCATAGACTGAGAGAGCAGACCAGCTTTTAAGTGCTTCATAAGCCGCATCGGTAGCTTTTTTAGCTTCATTGGCCCCGCCGATAGGTATAGTAGCAATGACTTCATTCGTCGCGGGGTTTGTTACATCCGTGCGTTCGAGTCCAAAATCAGACCATTCTCCATTGATGTATAAATCATATTGCTTCATATGAAAAACCTCCCTTTATATATGGTTATGTATAGTAAAACATGCTAGTTATTATCTATTATATATATAATGAAGAATCTATTAAACAAAGAAGGCTTATCAGAACAAATAAACAGCTGCCCCTTAAAAAGGGCAGCTGTTTTGAGATGATATTTAGGCAGCTGTGTCTGCCTTTACGTTTGTTGCTTTGTTAGCATCAAATTCTTTTTCTGATTTAGAGATAACAACTGTTGCAACACCGTTACCGATTAAGTTTGTAACCGCACGTGCTTCTGACATGAAGCGGTCTACACCTAATAGAAGAGCTATACCTTCAACAGGAATCATTGGGAATGCGGCTAATGTAGCGGCAAGTGTGATGAAACCAGAACCTGTAACACCTGCAGCACCTTTAGATGTTAGCATTAAGATCCCAAGTAGAGTGATTTCTTGCCAGATTGTTAAATCAACTCCGTAGGCTTGTGCAATAAAGATAGCAGCCATTGATAGATAGATAGATGTACCATCAAGGTTGAACGAGTATCCAGTAGGTACAACTAATCCAACAACGGATTTTGAACAACCGTAATTTTCAAGCTTATTCATCATACTAGGAAGAGCGGACTCAGATGATGATGTTCCGACTACAAGTAAAATTTCATGTTTGATGTAAGCGATAAATTTGAAAATGTTAAAGCCGAATGCTTTTGCAATAGAACCTAGAACAAAGACGATAAATAGGAACATTGTTAGGTAAACGGCACCCATTAATTGAGCTAATGAACTAAGTGAACCAAGACCGAAATTACCAATTGTGTACGCCATTGCACCAAATGCTGCAAGTGGAGATATTTTCATTACCATACCTACAATGCCGAAGAAAATATCAGCTAATTGTTGGAATAACGTAACAACCGGTTTTCCTTTCTCACCTAGTCCAGCAAGAGAAAGACCGAATAGAATAGCAAATAACAAGATTGGCAGCAATTGACCACCAGCCATTGCGGCAACTGCGTTCTCAGGAATAATACTTGAAATAAAGGCAATTGCTCCATGTTCTGATTCTGCAGCTGCTGTTGTGTATTGAGAAACATCAGCACTAGCGTTGTCTGCAGCGCTCATATTAAATCCTTTACCAGGACCCCACACGTTTACAACGATAATTCCAATAGCAAGAGCAATCGTGGAAACGATTTCAAAATACAATAAAGCTTTTCCGCCGATTCGACCAATCTTTTTCATATCACCCATGCCGCCGATTCCGATTACAACGGTAAAGAAGATGATTGGAGCAATAACCATTTTAATTAATTTAATAAACCAGTCAGCTAATACTTTCAATTCAGTACCAAAAGTCGGGAAGAAGTGTCCAACTGCAATACCGAGAACGATACCAAGTACAACTTGAACTGTTAAATTTTTTAGAATTTTCAAGATGCATTCTCCTTTGTTATATAATAGGTTCATTACAACTGTCTACATTGTAACAGGTGAAGGAGAATGATATTTTTTTTGGTGATATTGTTCTTTTTGGTCTTTTTGTTCTGGATTTAAATGGTTATTTAAGAGGGTATGAAAAAGCTATCCTAATAGAAGGATAGCTTTTGGATGCTACTGTTCAAAAGGTTTAATAAGTCCATAAAGAGTTTCGATAACAGGCAATTGAATCCCAGCTTTATTGGCTAATCGTAAAGCGCCGCCTTGTAAATGTTCGACTTCTAATGTTAAACCCTTTCGACGATCTTGGTGCATCGAGGAAGTAGATTCGTGTGGTAACGTTTGTAAATTAGTGACAGCCTGATTTAATTGCTCTTCACTAATTGAAACGTGATAGGCATTAGCTAGGTTTTTCATCTCAATCAGCGCTTTATGCAATAAGTTGAAAGTGGAAGGAGATTGCCGGATTGTACCAATTGGTAGATTTGCGGCGGTTGTTACGCCTGAAAAAGCTGTAATGAACATATATTTATTCCACATTCTCATCAAGATTTGTTTAGATTGACGAGCATCGATTACAGCTGTGCTCATCACTTGTTCGAGCTCTTCACAAAAACCTGTTTGTGAAGGGTGTAAAGGGCCAAATATTAAGTCGTGATTTTGGCTGGAATGAATCACATGACCTTTCTCGTTTAAGGTTGTGATAATATAAGCGAACCCTCCAAGTACAGCTTCTTCTCCCAATTGCTCTTGAAGAATAGGGATATGCTCTAATCCATTTAAAAGCGGCAGGATTTTAGCTCCACGTTCGACAAGCGTTCGTAAAGCGGGCAGGGTACCTTCTAGATGGTAGCCTTTTACAGACAGAATAACTAAATCGGCATGTTCAATTTGAGTAGCATCTTCAACTAGATTTAGCTGATTAAATAGATAATTCCCATGTGGACTTGTAATATGTAAACCTTCTTCTTCTAATTGGCGAGCGCGAGTTTTACGAACGAGAAATGTAACGTGCTGGCCAGCTTCTTCAAGACGAGCTCCAAAATAGGCTCCAACTGCTCCTGCGCCTACAATAACAATCTTCAAAATAAACACCTCTCCTATTAGTATTATGTAAATCATATCACATATCCAGAAAGAGATAACACAATTTTCCTAACATTTGGATTTTTTGGAGGAGTAAAAGGAATGCAAGATTTCTAGAGGAGAAGTGGATAATAGAGAAGGGAGACTATACTAGTCGAATATTGCTCTTTCGTGCAACAAAAAACCGAATCGGAACGACATTGTTCACGATTCGGTTCTGTATAATTATTGATATACTTTGATTTTAACAGTTTTTACGCCCCACTTAAGAGCTTTAGATTTAGAAGACATGAAAACATCAATCTTCTTTCCTTTCATAGCTCCACCTGTATCAGCTGCAATCGCCGTTCCATAACCTTCCACATATACTTTCGATCCAAGTGGAATCAACTTTGGATCAACGGAAATTGCTTTCACGTTCGGATTTTTCTTTAAGTTCAGTCCTGTTGCGGTAATACCGCTGCAATTTTTACAATTAGCTGTATAAGCTGTTGCTTTCACAGTGTATGTTTTATAGCTTTTTGATGTAGATGCTTTTTTAACTGTCGTAGTTTTTTTAACTTTTAAAACTTGTTTAGGTTTAATTGTATTATTTTTAAGACCATTCCAGCTTTTAAGCTGTTTCACGGTTACGTTATGTTTATCTGCAATAAGCCATAATGTGTCGCCTTTTTTTACAGTGTATGTACTAGCGGCCGATGAAACTCCGGAAAACCCAAATACTAGAAAACAAGCTGTTATCATCGTAATTAGTGTTTTTTTCATAAATAATCTCCTTTGTTTTAAATCGTACTCTTAGAATAACAGCTTAATATGACAGCGGTGTTTCACAGGAATACTATTTTTATTACAAAAAGATGTCGAATATGGTCATTTTGTAACAATCGAAACAATGATATATATGACAATTTTTACTTTTAATGGGTAATCATATATTTTTTCGGAGTGCATATCGTATGGAAAAGTAAAGAAGAGAGGTATATCATGCATTATTACGCAATTAACAATTGGGGCCAGCAGATGAACAAAATCACGCTGTTTGGTCTTAATATTTTTTAATGGGACATCAATAGAAAAAAAGCTCTCTGCAAAAAGGCCAGAGAGCTTGTCTTATATTACGGCTGAGGTTTATTTATTCTTTTCATTCTTTGTAATAGCAAACCGCCCGTTTGGTTATTTTCCCCTGTAACAAATGTTGGCATGTAGTATTGTAAATATTGTCCATACTGATTATTGGTTTTTAATAGCAGCTCATCTACATAATAAACCCCTTTTGGGATGGAATCTAATAAAAGAACGGTTAAAGCAGAATAGATGCCACAAGCTACTTGAAAATAGGTAGCGTTTGTTTTGTATTTACTATAAATAGAATGATTATCCGTAACATTATACATATAGCGTTCTTTATCGGGATAGACAAGCAGAACGCCCACTAAATCTTCTCCTTCGAGCGGCGCCTCAAGGGGATCGAGAACTTTCATTTCATGGTCCCATAATTGCTGAACATTATCAAGCTTAGAGCGAATGAGTTCTGTCGTATGATCATTGACTTTATACAAAAAACCACTTTCCATATTATACAGCTGACCTAACGTATATACTTCTTCATGAGGCATTAAGCATCCATCAAACTGCTTGTCCCCTAAAGTAACCTGAAATTCAAGATTGTATACTTGTTCATATAAAAAGAGGGGAGTATGATGCTGCATGAACATCGGGTAACTGAGAATCGCTTCATCTAGAAAGCATTCAGGTGCCCAAGTTGTATAAATTACACCTGGTTTAGCGTATTGGGGATTCTTATAAAAGGAAGTGTCGTGCTCAACAATATAGCAGCCGAGTGGAGGCTCTGAGCTTTTAGTTAACAATTCGATGGCCATCCATTGTACAACACCTGGATTCATGCCTGAGCCAATAATTGCGGTGGTATTTAAGAATTGATTCTTATATGCTTCAAAATATCGAATTCTCTCAATCAAAGGAAATCCTTCATATAATTCTTCATTTTCATCAACCATAGCGCATTCTAAAGCGGAATTGACATACTTAACTCCAAGTTGATTACAGCAAGCAAGCATCGCGACAGTATCTGCCCATGATACATCAATAACAATGGAGGTTTGGGTGTGTGTGAGATGTTGGGTGAATTGATCTGTATCTTGTAAATCAAATTGATGAATGACACATTTAGTGAAGAGGTTAGGGAATAGATTGTGGTAGTAGCTGATATCTTTTTGCTTATTATCTATTAAATGAAGAGTAGAGTTCTGAATCAAGGGATGCAGCGGATCTTTTTTGTCGACCGCTGATTTATTTAAGATAGAGAGTATAGATTTGGCAACCCCGCCTGAACTTCCTAGAAGAGTGATAACTGTGGAGGTGTTATTCATTTAACATTCATCCAATCTTTGTTTTTTTTTGTAGGCTTCTTATGGTCGATAGTTTTATAAGCATAGCCTTTATATGAATATGTATGAATAATCAAAAGGGTATGGATGAATATGCTTAAAAATATTATTTAATAAAAATAGGGGATAGTACAAGCTGGCCAACCGGTATAAGCATACAGTATGGAAAGTAAAGAAGGTAGTGATTCAGTGAACACAAAAGGACAACATTTTGTTATTGATGCGTTCCAGTGCCGGGCGGATATTTTGAATTAGGAAGATGTATTAAAGGAGTTTCTTATAAAAGCAGTCGAAGATTTAGGCATGGAGATTTATCTATTTTATCTGAGAGACAGCATGCAATTCTTAATGAAGAAAGTAACTTAAAGGCTACATAAAGTGTATGAAGAGGAGATACAGAAATGGGGATAGCTTTATACAAATGTAATGCAAATAAGTTCTCTGCTTATTGAATAGAGAGCTTATTTTGTTTGGAAAGTGGGAACGACTAGTAAGTTAAATTTTTTATCAAATGGTAAAGTTTTGTTAGATTTCCTGAAAAAATATAGTTGTATAGTATAATAGATTTATAAATTTGGAGGTTAACGGGAGGTTTTAAGGTGAAAAGAATAAAAAAAGTTTTGGCTGCTAGTGGATTAAGTTCATTACTCCTAGCATCTATGGCTGTGCCTGCCAATGCGTATAATGAACAATCTGCGAGTGCTATATCCTCATTGTTATCAGAGAAGGGGACAAGCCAAAAGAAACAGCTAGAACAGAAAATACCTATGAGCAACGAGACGTTTACGATTAAGTATAGTAAGCCGATTTCAGCAGCAGAGCATCGCGCGTTAGGCGGGACTGTTGTTCGTCAATTTTCTCATCTAAACTATGCCGAAATCAAAGTGAAAAACAAAGCGAATTTGGCAGAAGTGATGCGAAAATATCAAAAGCTTGGAAAAGTAGAAAGTGTGAGTCCTAACTTTTTGTATAAAAGTACTGCTTCTGTTGATCCAAAAGCGAGTCAACAATATCAACACACGATGTTGCAAATAGAAAAAGCTCAAAAATTAGCCGGTAAAAATAAAATTACCGTCGCTGTTGTAGATACGGGAACGGACTCAAAGCATCCTGATTTAAAAAATGCTCTATTACCAGGTTACAATGCAGCTAATCCGGCTAATCAACCAATTCCGATGGAACATGGCACACATGTTTCAGGGATTATAGCGGCTGCAAAAAATAATGGTATTGGTGGATATGGAATTAGTCCAAATGTGAAGATTCTGCCTGTAGATGTGTTTGATGGGCAAGAAGGAGCAACAGATGCAAGTATAGCAGAAGGTATTCTTTATGCTGTAGAAAAGGGAGCTAAAGTCATTAATATGAGTTTAGGGGGACCTGGGACGACACCATTAATGGAAGAAGCGGTTCAAACAGCTATTAAGAAAGGTGTTATTATTGTAGCGGCAGCTGGAAATGAAAGCACGGATGCACTTAGTTATCCTGCCGCATATGAAGGAGTTATTAGTGTAGGAAGTATTAATGAGGACAAGCAATTATCTTCTTATTCAAATTATGGTCCATCTGTAGATGTTGTGGCACCGGGTGAAAATGTTTATAGTACGCTGTATGACAAGGGCAAGAAATCTACTTTTATGAGCGCGAGCGGCACATCAATGGCATCACCTGTAGTGGCAGGAGTCGCAGGACTTTTATTGACGAAATATCCAAAGCTGACACCGGCTCAAGTAGAATATATTTTGGAGAAAACAGCGGATAATCTTGGAGCTTCAGGCTTTGATACGACATATGCTAACGGGTTAGTAAATCCCGTTCGAGCATTATCATTTGATATGAAGAAATTACCTACATATGTAAAGAAAGAATGGACCAAGACAGAAATTCTGGCTAAGGCAGAAGCTGTTGATGCGACTAAACAAGTAGTTAGAGAGGGCGCTATTACAAAGCCTTTTGAGCAAAAATGGATTAAATTTGAGGTCAAAAAAGGAGAGTCTATTCAAACGTTGCTAGAGGGTGCAAAGCAATACGATTATAAGATTAGTGGACATTTTTATGGCAAAAGTAATCAGACAGAATCGTTTGAAGTGAACCAAACACAAGATGGACAATCAGAAGCGAAATTAATAGAAGCTCCTTTTGATGCGACCGTAGTTATTGGTGTAAAAGATGTAAATGCGAGTTTTGATGACAGCGGACGCAAGAGATCTACTTATAAGTTAACAGTCAATAAAGCTGCTAAGTTGCCTGAAGATGAAACAACGATTGAAAATATGATACAGGTTGATCACTTTCCTTATAAGTTACCTCAACCTTTTACTTTAGCGGGAGAACAAGGTGATTATGATTATTTCAAGCTAGAAGTAGATAAACAACAGCTTGTTCAAATCAATCTTTCTGCTATTCCTGGTTTAAACACGGACATTGGTGTTTATAATATGGCTAATTTCTTCCCTAAAGAAAGTACGGAAGAAGAGAAGATGAGTGAGGAAGACAAACAAGCTTTACTAAAGGAGCTACTAGAAGGGGAAGCGGCTGTTAAAGGAGAGTTCTACGCAAATAGTAACGAGACAAGTCAAGGAGAAACACTAACATTTGTGGCAGAGCCTGATCAGGAATATGTCATTAAAGTGGCTGGAGATGCGGTTAGTTCTAACCTAATAGAAATGCTTGTAAATATGTTACTAGGATTGGACACTACGCTTGAAGTACAAGAAAAACAATCATCGTTATTACCTTATCAATTAGAAGTAGTAAGCAAAGAGACGATTGAAGATGAAGATTACTTAAGTCAAGATATGCTTATGGGAGGAAGCGGGAACGCTGTATTATCTGAATTAGGTTTAGTGGATGCGGAGGAAGAAGCAAGTCAATCTATTGTCGATGAACAAACGAATATGATTCAGATGATTCTCGAAAATGCCCGCCCGTATGCACTTGGGAAACAAGCCTCAGGTTATATTCAAAATGATAGAGATGAGGATTACTTTTTGATTGAGCCGACTGAATCTGCTCTATATCAATTTGAATTGAGTAATGAAAGTGGAATCATTCCTGCAACAGAGATTCTTGAAGTTGTAAAGGAAGAAGATGAAGAAGGAGAACCGATTCTTTATACGGCTCCTGTTGTGACAAACATGGCATTAGAAGGATTTAGTGTGAAATTAAATAAACAAATGTATACAGGGCTGCAACGCGGAAAGCAATATATTGTAAAAATGTATAGTGATACGCAGTTAGCTTCAAGTGCTGTTTCATTTAATCCTTACCAGCTATCATCTAAGAAATTGAATACTAATGTAGAAGATCAGTATGAACCAAGTGATTATAAAAATGTGAAAAAACTGCCTGGAACATCCTTTAAAGGGAACTTGGCGATGCCAAATGATACAGACGTCTTTTATTACACAGCAAAAGAAACAGGAATTAAAGCCATTTCGGTGGAGCCTTCTAAAGTAACAGCCAGCATGAAATCAAAATATCAGAAGGCATTTCTCAATGAATACCAAGGAGTAGCAGCGGTTATTGAAGATACAAATAAAAACCGTACATTTGATCCAGATAAAGATCATGTAATATCTGTTATCCAAAAAGGAACTCAAGGATTTTCAAGCGGTTCATTTAAGATGGTTAAAGGCAAAAGCTATCTCATTGAAATAGCAGGAACAAATGGTACAGAGCTTATTTCGTCTATCGTACCGTACACATTTAATTTAGTTTCGATGACTAAAAAAGATGAATCCACGCTAAAAAAGCCGATTAACATCAAGAAACAAAGCACGCTATCTTATTCAGCTAAAGGCTATTTTAATGCGGGAGTCACAGGTGGAGATACCGACTATTATAACTTTGAATTAAGTAAGAATGCATCAGGAAGCATTCAGTTAATTGCAGGTAAAGAAACAGATGGTGTCATTAGCCTTTACCAAAATGGCAAGCGTATTAAACAATCTGATCTATATCTCCAAGGTGATACGGAAGTGCTGAACCTTAGTTTGAAAAAAGGAAAGTACCAAATTAGGATTAGTGATGCTAACGGTCAAGCGAGTATTAAGCCGTATACATTAAAAGTGAATATGAAATAAAAGAAACAACTATTGAAAGTATTGAAGTGTTGATAAATATAGTGAATCGTCTAAAAAAGCTGATTCAGCTAGTCTTGGTATAGGGGCTAGCTTGAATCAGCTTTTTCTCATGGCTGGGAAAACGTATACGTTCGCATGCCCGAGAATTATGAACATATATTTAGAGGTAGAAGTTACAGGCGTTATTTGAGCACATTACAGAAAGGATCGGTGTTTCTTATTGAGTAAAAAAAATAATATACAAGAATTAATTCATCTAGATAAAAAGCATTTTATTCATCCGACGTCTTCTATTGCCCAGCAGCAAGCCAATGGCCCAAGTGCGATTTTTACAGAGGGAAAGGGAATTTATTTAAAAGATATACAGGGGCATTCTTATATAGATGGAATGAGCTCACTTTGGAATGTTAATGTAGGGCATGGTAGAAAAGAGTTAGCAGAAGCCGCAAAGGAGCAAATGGAGAAGCTTGCATTTAGTTCGTGTTTTTCTACCTTTAGTCATGAACCAGCGATTCGATTAGCAACGAAGATCGCCTCGCTTGCCCCAAGGGAGTTAAATGCCGTTTTCTTTACCTCGGGAGGTTCTGAGGCGAATGATACAGCTTTTAAGTTGGCTCGTCATTATTGGTTATTAAAAGGAAAGCCAAATCGTCAAAAAATCATTTCTCGAACGAAGTCGTATCATGGTGTAGCGATGGGCGCGACTAGTGCGACTGGGTTGAAGCCATTTCGTGATTTTACGAATTCACTTGCACCTGATTTTTATTATGTAGACGGCTCTTCAATTGAGGAGTTACGTAATGTGATTGAACAGGAAGGTGCGGAGACGCTTGCAGCTTTTATTACTGAGCCGATTCAAGGAGCAGGGGGAGTGAATTTTGCCCCTCCAGGGTATATGCAGGAAGTGAGGAGGATTTGTGATCAGTATGGTATTTTATTGATTACGGATGAAGTGATTACCGGATTTGGTCGAACAGGTACATTTTTCGGTATTGAGCATGATGGGGTAATACCAGATATGATGTGTTTTGCTAAAGGAGTGACAAGCGGCTATGCGCAATTAGGCGGCGTTGTGCTGTCAGAAACATTGCATCAAGAGTTGATTTCACTTTCGCGGGAGACACTTTTTCATGGTTATACGTATAGCGGCCATCCGATGGCTTGCGCTGTTGCTTTGAAAAATATTGAAATCATTGAAACAGAAAAACTAGTGGAAAATGCCAAGCTTCGGGGAGTAGATTTACTAAGTGGTTTTCAAGAAATTCAAAGCAAACGAAACATCATTGGGCATGTGCGGGCACTTGGACTAATCGGTGCTATTCAAATAGTTAAGAATCGACAAACAGGAGAAAGATTTCAGACACCGGTGGCCCCGCTTATTGTTGCAGAAGCTATGAAACAAGGGCTTATTTGTCGTGCTGTAACGTTTGACCAGGATACTGTTGTCTTTGCCCCTCCATTGATTATTACAAAGCAAGAAATAGCCGAGTTAATTGGACGGTTAGATAAAGCCGTAGCGGCGGTTGAACAGGTCCTTCAGAGTAAAGACTAGGTAGTTCAAGGTCCTCCCTCATGTGCCACTGATTATGAGAAATGAAATAACTGGATGCTTTAAGAAATTTCTTAACATTTGATTTTATTTCTGATAAGCTTATTTAATGGAAAAGTCTTTATTGTACAAAAGTGTTTGTGGCAGATCGAGGGAGGAGCTATTTTGGATTATGGAGTAATAATATCAATTGTGATTTATATGGCCGCCATGCTTTTAATCGGCTTTTATGCTTATAAAAAGACGGCAAACTTAACAGATTATATGCTGGGGGGAAGAAATCTAGGTCCAGCTGTAACGGCATTAAGTGCCGGAGCTTCTGATATGAGTGGTTGGCTATTGATGGGCTTACCTGGTGCAATGTACCTGAGCGGAATTAGTGCCGGATGGATTGTAGTAGGGTTATGTATGGGAGCTTATTTAAACTGGGTATATGTAGCTCCAAGGTTACGAACATACACGGAGGTCGCAAACAATTCAATTACGATTCCAGATTTCTTGGGCAACCGTTTTCGTGATGATTCACGTATACTAAAGGTAACGTCAGCGTTTGTTATTTTAATTTTCTTTACCTTCTATACTTCTTCGGGAATGGTAGCGGGCGGAGAGCTGTTCCGTGTTGCATTTAACATGGATTATCGATGGGGAATTTGGTTAACAGCGGGTGTTGTTATTCTTTATACATTATTTGGAGGTTTCTTGGCTGTAAGTTGGACAGACTTTGTTCAAGGAACAATCATGTTTATTGCTTTAATTTTAGTACCGGCTGTGACGATTGTGAATATCGGTGGCACATCTGAAACATTTGGTGAGATTCGTTCGATTGATCCGAACCTTTTACATGTTTTTCAAGGAACTTCTGTTATAGGGATTGTTTCTTTGTTGGCGTGGGGACTTGGCTATTTTGGGCAACCGCATATTATTGTTCGTTTTATGGCAATTTCTTCAGTTAAAGAAATGAAGACAGCTCGTCGAATTGGTATGAGCTGGATGATTTTTTCTACTGTAGGGGCGATGTTTACGGGTCTAGTAGGGATTGCCTATTTTAGTTTAAGTGGTAATCCGCTTGGTGAAAAAAATGCGGAAACCGTTTTTATTGTTCTTTCTAAAGAGTTGTTTCCAGCACTTATTACTGGGTTCCTCTTAGCGGCTATTTTAGCTGCGGTGATGAGTACGATTGCATCTCAGCTTCTTGTATCGGCAAGTGCTTTGACGGATGATTTCTATAAGCAATTTATTCGTCCGAATGCATCAGAGAAAGAATTAGTTCTTGTTGGGCGACTTGGGGTATTAGCGATTGCTATTATTGCTTTAGTGCTTGCGTTCAATCCAAGTGATACGATTTTAAATCTTGTTGGATATGCATGGGCAGGATTCGGTGCTGCGTTTGGTCCGGTTATTTTACTTAGCCTATATTGGAAGCGAATGACAAAATGGGGTGCGCTTGCGGGAATGATTGCAGGTACCGTTACGGTTATTGCTTGGGATCAAATTGATCGATTTGCCGAAGTATACGAAATTATTCCAGGTTTTATTGTTGGGATGATTGCGGTAGTTATCTTCAGTTTATTATCAGCCGAACCTTCGAAAGAAATGAAAGAAGATTTTGATCAAGCAGTGGACAAATTACTATAACAAGTAGTATCTATTGGTTATCTAATCACTTTTTGTTAGTGTTCTTTATGAAAAGGCCTTCCATCGTTGAAGGTCTTTTTTATATGCGCATATATCACAGGCCGTCAGTGAATATATAGGTTGGAGAACAGGAGATAATAGGTGTATTAATATATATAGGGGGATATATGGAGCACTCACGGAAAATTGCATTAAAAGTTTCTGCTATATATATAATTTTAGGTATTTTATGGCTTGTTGTTACTGATTATATTTCAATAAAGCTTGCTCAGAATAATTATCAATTATTTATTACTTTTCAAAATTCAAAAGGTTGGGTATATATCATAATAACTGGAGCTGTTTTATACAGCACGATAGTGTATTGGACACAAAAATTATTGAATTCACAAAAGGAACTACAGGTAAGAGACGAGCAATACCAATCTTTGTTTATGTATAATATTGATGCTGTTCTAGAGTTGAATCTTAAAGGGGAATTTATCTCAATCAACCCACAAGCAAAGGCTTTATTTGGATATGATTTAGAGGGATTAAATAAATATTCAGCTAGTATGCTCATCAATAGTGAGGACCTTGGTAAAGTGATTCGTTGTTATAGAAGAGCAATTAATAAAGAGGCTTTGGATTTTGAAACAGCGATTCGAGATGCAAAGGGTGAGATTAAATTTACGCGTTGTTCGTTTGTCCCTATTATTATCCAAGGAGATATGATTGGCGTTTATGCAATTGTCAGAGATATTACGAATCTTCGCAGAGAAGAAGAGTTATTGATTATGTCAGAAAGAACATCTGTAATAGGTCATTTAGCTGCAGCGGTTGCTCATGAAATCCGTAACCCGCTTACCTCCTTAAAAGGCTTTATTCAGTTAATGCAATATACGAGAGAGTTGAATGACGAGCATTTAGATATTATTTTGCAAGAGGTCGAACGTATTAATACCATTTCAAGTGAACTATTGATTTTAGGGAAAACACAAGAAGTCACTTATAAAAAAATTGATGTAAGAGAAAGTATTCAACAAGTATTTACACTGATGACAGCACAAACAAATCTCGATAATGTGGAGTTGTGCTATGAAGAAGTTCCACGGCCTGTTCTTATCATGGCTGATGAATCACAGATGAAGCAGGTATTGATTAATATTATTAAAAATAGCATTGAAGCAATTACAGAACATGGAAAGATTAACGTTGTACTAAGAATAGAAGGAGATACAGCTGTTTTAACGGTTCAGGATAATGGGGTTGGGATGGAGCCTGAACGATTGAAACGGATTGGTCAGCTTTTTTATTCAACAAAAGAAAAAGGTACAGGTATTGGGCTGGCGGTATGTCAAAAGATTATTCATAGGCACAATGGAGAGATTTTCTTTAAAAGTGAAAAAAACAAGGGAACGTTAGTAACGATTCGGATTCCACTAGCAAAGGAACAAGTGGTACTATAAACTAGGTAATTGATTTTTTTAGATAAAAGGAGAAAAAAATGAGCAATACACCTGCATTACTTGAAAAGATGAAACCATTTATCCAGCAAGCTTGGAATAAATCGGGCTTTGCCCAAGCAACTCCCATTCAACTGAAAGCTATTCCGCAAATTATGGAAGGAAAAGATGTTATCGCTGAATCACCAACGGGAACAGGAAAGACACTTGCTTATTTACTTCCGTTACTTGAGAAAATAGACCCTGATCAATCATCTCCACAAGCTCTTATTCTTGCTTCCTCTCGTGAGCTTGTGATGCAGATTAATGAAGAAGTTCGTATTTGGTCACAAGGCAGCGGCATTAATGGTGCGGCATTTATTGGAGGCGCAAATGTGAAGCGTCAATTAGAAAAACTAAAAAAACGTCCTCAAATTATTGCTGGAACACCAGGACGTATACAGGAACTTATTACTCAAAAGAAATTAAAAATGCATGAAGTGAAAACGATTGTGTTAGACGAAGGAGATCAATTGCTTGTTCCAGAGCATCTTACAACGATTCGTAATATTGTGAAGACAACGTTAAAAGATCGCCAAGTAATGATGTTTTCAGCAACATTACCGCAAGAAACAGAACAAGCAGCGCGTGCCTTTATGAATGAGCCTGTTACGATTAAAGTCGATAAAAGTGAGAAAATGCAATCGAAAGTAGATCACATGTACTTCGTTGTAGAAAAACGTGATAAGTTCAAAATTTTAGAGAAAATTTCTCGCTTAGAGGGTATGAAAGGGCTAGCCTTTATTAATGATATTGGAGAGCTCAATGTTATTGGAGAAAAGCTAAAATATAAAGAGATTGAAGTAGGACTACTTCATGGAGAATCTAACAAAGTAGATCGTGAAAAAGCTTTACGTAAATTAAAATCAGGAAAACATCCACTGCTTTTAGCAACAGATGTAGCGGCTCGGGGTTTAGATATTAAAGGATTAACGACGGTCATTCATGTTGATTTAGCAAATAGCATAGATCAGTATGTACATCGTTCTGGTCGAACAGGCCGCGCGGGTGCAGATGGAACAGTGATGTCAATCGTTACAGAACGAGAAGAGCGTGAATTAAAGAAAATGGCTCGTGAGTTGGAGATTTCTCTACAAAAAAAAGAGTTTTATGCTGGACAGATTGTAGAGGCAAAATAAGTGAACCGTACAAGCGGAAGGCGAATTTATTCTTCTTCCGCTTGTAGCAGTTATGAGATTAAGAGTAAGTAATTTACAATATAACTTTATCGTGATAAACTAACTGTAAGTCATAAATAGTTTGTCCTTCGGGGTCGGGTGTAAATCCCAACCGGCGGTGATGAAGCAATTCTAAGCCCGCGAGCCTTTTTAAGGCAGGATTTGGTGAGATTCCAAAGCCGACAGTAAAGTCTGGATGGGAGAAGGACGTGTGGAATTTTTTAAATGTATAAGTGTGCCCTTTAAATTTTGAAAACTTAAATTAAAGGCTTATTTAAGTATACATTTTTTCACCATATACTCCCAAAAACCCTGTAGGTATATCTATAGGGTTTTTTATTTTTCAGCAAAAGAGGTGAATGCATGTTTACTGGAATTATTGAAGACATCGGTGTTGTTAAATCGTTAAAAAAAGGCAAGCAGAGCATGGAACTGACGATTTCTTCAGAGAAAATCTTGGAAGACGTTCATCTTGGAGATAGTATTGCGGTAAATGGTGTTTGTTTAACCGTTACTTCCTTTACAACCAATACATTTACCGTTGATGTAATGCCAGAAACGGTGAAAGCATCGTCTATTCAGTTATTAAAACCTGGTTCTCCTGTCAATTTAGAAAGAGCAATGAGTGCTCAAGGAAGATTTGGCGGTCATTTTGTTTCAGGGCATATTGATGGGACAGGGACGATTATTAAAAAACAACCGAAAGAAAATGCCGTGTACTTCACAATTGAGCTTCAAGAAGGCTTGAGTCGATATTGTATCCCAAGAGGTTCCGTAGCCATTGATGGAACAAGCTTAACTATTTTTGATATTCAGGGCAACCTATTAACAGTGTCACTGATTCCGTTAACATTTCAAGACACGATTATCGGTGGGAAAAGTGTAGGGGATATTGTTAATATTGAAAATGATATGATTGGTAAATATATCGTGCAACACCTACAGACAAATAAATCAAATCAAACATTAACAAAAAGTTTTTTAGCTGAAAATGGATTTTACTAAGAGGTGAGTAGAGTGTTTAATACGATTGAAGAAGCATTAGTGGATTTAAAAGCAGGAAAACCGATTATTGTTGTAGATGATGAAAATCGTGAAAACGAAGGGGATTTTATTGTTCTAGCGGAAAAGGCAACTCCAGAAGCGATTAATTTCATGGCTACATATGGACGAGGTCTTGTTTGCACAGCGATTACTGAAGAGCGTGCACAGAAGTTAAATTTACATCCGATGGTTGAGGTAAATACCGATCCACATGGCACGGCCTTTACAGTAAGTGTTGATCATAGAAGTAATTCAACTGGCATTAGTGCTTTTGATCGTTCGATTACAGTAAGTGCTCTTCTAGATGACGAGGCTGTAGCTGAGGATTTTAAACGCCCTGGTCATACTTTTCCAATTGTAGCAAAGGTAGGCGGTGTACTGCAAAGAGCAGGCCACACAGAAGCTGCGGTCGATTTAGCTAAATTATGTGGAGCAGCTCCAGCCGGAGTAATTTGTGAAATTATGAAAGAGGACGGTACGATGGCACGAGTGCCCGACCTAGTCAAAGTTGCAGAAGAATTTCAACTAAAGTTTATCACGATTGCAGATTTAATTCTCTATCGCAAGCAACAAGCTTCACGTGTGACAGCTGAAGCAAACTAAATACTACTTATAATATTAGGGGGAACGAAAATGGGACAACATTTTGAAGCACAGTTAATTGGAACAGGATTGAAAATTGGTATAGTAGTTGGAAGATTCAATGAATTTATTGTAAATAAGTTATTAGATGGAGCACTTGATGGTTTAAAACGACATGGTGTGGATGAAGCAGACATCGACGTAGCTTGGGTACCGGGAGCTTTTGAAATTCCTTTAATTGCGAAGAAGCTTGTTGAAACAGGAAAATACGATGCGATTATCGGACTTGGAACGGTAATTCGCGGTGCAACAACTCATTACGATTATGTATGTAATGAATCAGCAAAAGGAATGGCTCGAGTGACGTTAGATACAGGGGTTCCTGTTATTTTTGGCGTAGTTACAACGGAAAATATTGAACAAGCTATCGAGCGTGCTGGTACGAAAGCAGGAAACAAAGGATATGATTCTGCTATTTCGGCTATTGAAATGGCTAACTTAGGTAAATTAATCGGATAATATAGAGTTAGGAGAGGCTGTTCCATAAACTGGGGACAGCCTCTTTTATTTGGCATGAATTAGTTTGATTTAATGAAAGTGCCGTCGTTCAAAGTATTACAGCAATCTAATAACATGTTAAAATACATACGTAATGAAGCAATAATTCCTTTCTTTCGGGGAAAAGTAATATATATGGATTTTGAGGAGGGGTTTATGTGTACCATCTCTTTACACATAATGATTTAGATGGTGTCGGCTGTGGTATTGTTGCTAAGCTTGCCTTTGGGGAAGATGTGCAGGTGAGTTATAATTCAATTGGTCGATTGAATTACCAAGTTGAAGCATTTTTAGAGCAAGCAGATAAAGAACAAAGGTTGCTAGTAACCGATCTTTCTGTCAATGAAGAGAATGAACAAAGAATCTCACAGTTTGTCGCCAATGGTGGTAGCGCTACATTAATTGATCATCATAAAACAGCTCTACATTTAAATGCACATCCTTGGGCGAATGTGACAGTTGAACGGGAAGATGGAAAGTTAACATCCGCTACTTCTCTGTTCTATGAATACGCAGTTCAACAAAGTTGGCTTACTCGTTCACAAAACGTAGAGGAGTTTGTTGAATTAGTTCGTCAATATGACACATGGGAGTGGGAAGCTAATCAGAATCTCACAGCGAAACGGCTAAATGATCTTTTTTTTATGTTTTCTATCGAAGAGTTTGAGGAAAAAATTACGAATAAGCTAGCTAATGCTGATTCTTTTGATTTTGATGAAGTAGAGGAAACTTTATTAAAAGTAGAAGAAAGTCGAGTCGATCGATACATAAAGAGAAAGAAACGTGAAGTATATCAAGTAGCGGTTGGACCTCATGTGGCAGGTGTTGTTCATGCTGAATCCTATCATTCCGAATTAGGAAATGAGTTATCGAAAGAATATAATCACTTGGATTATATTGCGATTGCAATGGTCGGAAGTAAACGATTAAGTCTGCGTACCATTCATGATGATATTGATGTCTCTTCAGTAGCAGGTAAATATGAAGGAGGCGGCCATCAAAAAGCTGCAGGCTGCAATTTAACAGAACAAGCTTTTAAACAATTTATTGAGCAAACGTTTTATTCAGAGCCGATTAAACGTGATGCACACAATAATCAAATCAATTTAAAAGAGTCTGAAACAGGTTCCTTATATACGACAAAGGATAAACAACTCCTTTTTCTTAAACCGAATGAACAGAATGAGTGGGGCTTAGAAATCAATCATAAACAACAAAGTCAAACGTTTACCACTTTTCAAGAAGCTGAAAGGTATATTAAACGCAGATTCGGTGCTTGGCTCGCTTATGATGAGCCCTATGAGGAATACATAAAAAAAGCATAAGTGTAAGGGGAAGGAGGATGTCTGCAGGGCATCCTCTTTCTCCTGCGTTTCTTGGAAGGATAATCACTCTTTCAGCAGGGCTGAAAGGGGTATGAAAATCCTTATAAATCAACACCATTCATTAACATAGCCTTCTTAGAAAAAGAAATGCCTCGTTGTTTTAGAACGTGGTGCTGTATGATTCCGTTGTAAAACAGCGTTGATTTCTCCACCGATAATGAGCGCTAATCCGGTTAAAAATAACCAAAGCATTAAGACGATGACTCCGCCTAAACTTCCGTATGTAGCAGAGTAGTTTCCAAAATTGTTTATATAAAAGGAAAAGCCAAATGAAATGAGCAGCCAAAGAAGTGCGGCTGTAACGGCTCCAATCCAAACATGCTGCAATGGAAGAGGCTTGCTTGGAGCAATTTGATATAAAAAAGCTAGTACAATCGAGATTACAACGACGGCAATAACCCAGCGTAACAGATGGAAAAGTCTTTGACCATAATCTGAAATAGGAAATAATTGATTGATGAAATCAAGAAGAATCTGACCAAACACAGGCAAAGCAAGGGATACAATGAAAGCTAATATGAGTCCAAATGTTAAAACAATAGACAGCAAACGAGTCGTGATAAAACTCCTTGTTTCTTGTACCTCAAAAGCAATATTCATCGAATGAATAAAAGCATTCATCCCATTTGAAGCAGACCAGATAGTGCCGATAATACCGATTGTTAGTAGACCGCCATTACGTTCACTTAAAATCGTAATAATCGTTTCTTCAATGAGCTGGTTCGTTTCTGAAGGAACAAAATCATGCAGAAATATTAAAGCAGCTTGGGGATTGATAGATAAATAAGGCAAAATAGAAAGTAATAAAATAAGCATCGGAAAGAGAGATAGTAAATAATAATAGGCTTGTTCAGCAGCAAGTCCGGTTACACGATCAACCTTGAGTTTTTGGGTAAGCTGTCTTCCAAAAGTGAACCATGTCATTATAAGATCCCTCCTGCATTAGAAAATGTGCAAGGCAGTAGAAGTGTTAAATTTAACCTTAAAGGAAGGAAAGGGTAAGGTCAATATAAAAGGCTGCCCAAACCGTTATGGGCAGCCTTTCATTAGTTAATCTTTTTTTGCAATTGATTAATAACATCAAGAGAGCGGCCTGTACCAATGGCAACAGCCTCAAGCGGCTGATCAGTAAGGTGAACAGGGACGATAATTCTTTGGGACAACCATTCTTGCAACCCGTTAAGGAGAGAGCCTCCACCAGTCAGTATGACACCTTGGTCGACGATATCTCCACTTAACTCAGGTGGTGATTCTTCTAATGTCGCACGAATAGATTCTAAAATACGTAGTAAGGATTCTGTCATGGCTTCTTGAATTTCTTCAGACTGAATGGTCATCGTTTTTGGAAGACCTGTGACAAGGTCACGCCCGCGAACATCCAAAGAGACAGGTGAATGTTCAATTGGTGCATAGCCGATTTCCATTTTTATTTGTTCAGCTGTTTGTTCACCAATTAACAAATTATAGGTTTTACGTACGTATTGTATAATATCTTCGTCTAATTGATCACCGCCAATTCGAATAGAGTGACAAGAAACAATGCCGCCATATGAAATAATGGCTACTTCCGTTGTGCCCCCTCCAATATCTACAATGACATTAGCAGTTGGTTCTTCTACCGGTAAATCCGCTCCGATGGCCGCGGCTACTGGTTCTTCAATAAGATGAACACGCTTAGCTCCGCAGCTGCTTACTGCATCTTGAATAGCCTTTTTTTCAACCGTTGTTGCACCGAACGGTGTACACACGACAACGTTAGGCTTACGCATAGCTACTTTTACAGAATTTGTAGCTTTTTTCATAATATGTTTAAGCATCTGTGCAGTAATATCAAAATCTGCAATGACCCCATCTTTCAATGGACGGACTGTTTTAATATGGTCTGGAGTTTTTCCGATCATTTCTTTTGCATCCAGCCCAACGGCTAACACTTGATTTGTATTTAAATCAATAGCCACAACAGATGGTTCATTAAAGATAATCCCTTTATTTTTACTATAAACTAATGTGTTGGCTGTTCCTAAATCAATGCCAATTTCTGTGTTTTTAAACAATATAGTCACCCCTCTAAGAGTTTTGACCCCCGAAATATTATTCTACCTAAAGATAGGATTTTGTGGGGGTTTTTCTCGATGGTAATTTAAACCTTTTTCATAAACAGTTATGTTTGTTGTAAATTAAGAAAAATATTCATTTCATATTTTGTGCTAGAATAGAGAAATAAATGGTGAAAAAGAAGGTATTTGTAGTGAAAAAGATAAATGAGAGTATACGAGGAAAGCTAACGATAAAGACGATTATTGTAGCTCTTCTTGCTTTTATAGGAGGTTATTTTTTCGAATGTTTAGGTATGTATTTACCGTGGATGCTAGGTCCGCTTTTCGTTATTTTAATTGCTAAGCTGAAGTTCGGCCATTATTTTTATTGGTCAAAAAATTTAAGAAGCCTCGGGTTAATTATTTTAGGTGTTCAACTAGGAAGTGCTTTTACAAAAGAAGCGTTGGCAGAGATGCTTCATCATTTACCGATTATGCTTTTGTCAACGGCGGTCATAACCGTATTTACTGTACTAACAGGACTATTGATTGCAAAGTGGATGAACATTCGTCCAGGTACATCATTGTTAGGAAGTTTTCCAGGTGGGTTATCTCAAATGGTCATATTAAGTGAAGAATTAAAAGGTGTAGATGAAACAGTTGTTGCCTTTATGCAAACACTTCGGGTTATTCTCGTTATTTCGATTGTGCCGTGGCTTGTTACACATGTATTGTCTGATGATGCGGTTGCGGTTAGCCCTATTACGGATGAGCATTTCTTTTTACTTCAATATGATTGGAAGTTTGCGCTATTATTATTGTTTGTTCTTATTGTGTTTATTAGTCTTGGTAAGAAAATTCATTTTCCTCTTCCGCATCTATTAGGTCCTCTATTGGCGGCTACTTTATTCAATTTGGTTGGTTCTGGTGCCCCTGAAGTGCCTAGCTTTTGGTTGAATCTCTCACAATTAATGATTGGAGCATACTTAGGATATACGTTAAAAGTAGATAATCCACAGTTGTTTAAGAAAATGTTCGGTATTATTTTTGTAAGTAACGTTCTATTAATTGCTTTTTGCTATGGAATGGCTGTATTTCTAGGGCATTATATTTCTATACCTGTAAATGAGCTATTTTTAAGCCTTGCTCCAGGCGGAGTGGCAGAAATGTCTGTGACGGCTTTATCGGTTCATATCGATGTTTCAACGGTAACGAGTTTTCATCTGTTTAGAATTTTGTTTATTCTTTTTTTGATTTCTCCGCTTATTAAGTGGGCAGCGTTAAAAAAATCAGTAGTGTCTAATCATAAAGTTTGATATAAGGCTTACGTATATGATGATGTGGATGTTTGACTTATTTGTATCAGAGTTCGATAAATGAACGAGTTTTTAGAAATCGAAGTATGGAAAAAACAAAAATATATTCATTTTTTTACTCAACCTTCCGATATAAGAAATAGATACTAGAAGATTTTAAATGAATGGGTGAGTATTATGGATAAAGCATCATTAATAGGGGTTTTGCTTGGTGTTATTGCAATAGCCTTGGGAATGTTCTTTAAAGGGGTTGCTTTTTCAGCATTAATTAATCCAGCAGCTATTATGATTATTATGGTTGGGACTGTTGCAGCAGTTGTAACAGCGTTTCCTATGTCTGAATTAAAGAAAGTTCCACAACTATTTAAAATTTTATTTACAGAACAACAGTTAACAAAACCAGAGGAGTTAATTAAAACCTTTTCTGAGTGGGCGGTTATTGCTAGAAAAGAAGGTTTGTTAGCACTTGAAAGTATCGCAGATCAAATAGACAATCAGTTTTTGAAGAACGGTTTAAATCTTGCTGTTGAAGGACAAAGTGCGGATTACATACGTGATATTTTGACGGAAGAAATCGAAGCGATGGAAGAGAGGCATCGCGGTGGTGCGGCAATCTTTACTCAAGCTGGGACATATGCGCCAACGCTTGGGGTACTAGGTGCTGTATTAGGTCTAATTGCTGCTTTAGGAAATATGTCTGATATTGAAGCATTAGGACATGCCATTTCGGCAGCCTTTATCGCAACTATGCTAGGGATTTACACCGGATATGTGCTTTGGCATCCATTTGCGAATAAGTTAAAACGTAAGTCTCAACAAGAAGTAAGGATTAAAGAAATGATGATCGAAGGGATTTTATCTATTATTGAAGGGGAAGCTCCAAGAATAATTGAGCAGAAGCTAACTTCATATTTACCTGCTGACGATCGGAAGAAGTGGCTGGAAGGCGAAGTGAAGCAAGATGGCTAGGAAGAAAAAGAAAAGAAATCATGAAGAGCATATCGATGAATCTTGGTTAGTGCCTTATGCTGATATTTTAACGCTTTTGCTTGCTCTTTTTATTGTTCTCTTTGCTTCCAGTTCCATTGACTCCAAGAAGTTCAATTCGATGTCTAATTACTTTAATCAAGTGTTTACAGGCGGAACGGGGGTAATGGATTTTCCTAGTACAACACAGATGGACAATGCAGATTCCTTAGAACGAGGCGGAAGCGGAAAGACGGAGCAAGAAGAGCTTTCACATATTCAAAGTAAAGTTAATACATATATTGAAAATAAAGAGTTGAGTGATAAGTTAGGCACCTCGCTTACAGATGAAGGCTTGCTTGTTACAATTCGAGATAATGTTTTGTTTGAATCAGGGGATGCTGAGGTAGGGAAAGAGAATCAGCGAATTGCAAGAGATATTTCGAAGCTTCTTGTGATGAATCCGCCACGGAGTATTGTTATTAGTGGACATACGGATAATCTCCCAATTAAAACAAATCAATTTGATTCGAACTGGGATTTGAGTGTTATGCGTGCGGTTAACTTTATGAAAATTTTATTAGAGAACGATAAATTAGATCCAGAGTGGTTTAGTGCAAAAGGTTTTGGTGAATTTAAGCCTGTTGCGTCTAATAAAACGGCGGAAGGCCGTGCCAAAAACCGACGTGTTGAAATTTTAATTGTGCCAAGAACAAACGTAGATGAATAAAAAATTCTGTCCAAAGTGACAGATTTTTTTATTCCTTTTTCTTGTTATGAGAAAATGTATCCTCAATGTTTTCATATGAATACATTTACAGTAAGATAAAGAGAGTAGCATAATTTAAGGCTTGGTTATATGGAGCTATTGGTTTCTAGTGCATCTCAGCATTGTTAAAATAAGCTCAAAGTCAATAGTATTTAATACAGCCTACTTTAAAAAGGAAGTGTCATCGTTGATCGTATTAAAATCTGAACGTGAAATACAGGCTATGCATGAGTCGGGAAAAATTTTAGCTGCTTGCCACAGGGAAATTGCGAAGCTTATTCAACCGGGTGTGACAACTTGGGAAATTGAAGAATTTGTAGAAGCCTATTTAAAAAAGCATGGGGCAAAACCAGAGCAAAAAGGATATAAAGGATATAAATATGCAACATGTGCGAGCATCAATGAAGAAATTTGTCATGGTTTTCCTCGGAAAACACCGCTGAAAAGTGGAGATATTGTAACGATTGATATGGTAGTGAATTATAATGGGGCGCTTTCTGATTCAGCATGGACTTATCCAGTCGGCAAAGTGTCAAAAGAAACGGAACATTTACTAGCTGTCACAAAGGAATCTCTATATCGTGCGATTGAGGTTGCGGTTGCAGGCAATAGAATTGGAGATATTGGTCATGCGATTCAGTCTTATGTGGAAGCGGAAGGTTTTTCGGTTGTGCGTGACTTTATAGGTCATGGTATCGGTAATGTAATTCATGAAGATCCACAAGTGCCGCATTATGGATTACCTCATAAAGGGCTGCGCTTGAAAGAAGGAATGGTCTTCACAATTGAACCGATGGTGAATGTTGGTACTTACGAAGCGGTGAGAGATGCGAATGGTTGGACTGCTTCAACGGCTGATGGAAAATATTCAGCACAGTATGAACATACATTAGCAATTACTAAAAACGGTCCGATTATTTTAACTGAACAATAAAAAGAAGGGGCGGAGCTTATTAATCCGTCCCTTCTTTATTATTGTTATACATTACGTAATCGGCCTAATTCTTCAGCAATGGCTTCCATTTCACTTGGGCTGAAATTTGTTTTACGCATAACCATTTCGTATAATTCATGTAATTCTTCGTACATAGAAGCATTAAATGAATCAGATTTAATCGCACCAATATTCATCATTCTTAGCTTTTCTTTAATTGCTTCTACCATAAATTCTACTGCTTCTGGGCTATTTTTTGTTAAATCCATGTTTACCATCCTCTCGTTCTTTTTCAATTATGTTCATCTTTTCATGATTACGAATAGAAGTCAATGAAAACAGTACGTTCTAATCACAACTATTTTAGAAAGAAATAAAAAATATACAAACAACTAAATTATTGGATATACTTGGATTATCAGACGATTTAATATACGACAAGGAGGGGTATAGATGAGTAGGGAAAGCAGACACTATAGAAAAGAAGAACCGAAGAGTAAATTTGTTCAAGCTGTAGTGATAGGTGCCGTTGTTGGAGGTTGTTTAAGCCTTTTTGATAAATCAACGAGACGTAGCGTAAAAGCAAGTACGAAGCAATGGTGCGAACGTATTAATTATCTGGCGAAAAATCCAGACCGTGTCATTGATCAAGTACGAGAAGCTACAACACAAATGCGGACAACCGTGACGAAAGTGTCGGATGAGGTTGCGCTTCTTGTGGATACTGTAGAAGAATTGAGTCATATTCCATCAGAAGTCTCACAAATGATTGAAGAAACGAAAGAGGCTTTCGTTGCTGAAAAGAAAAAGGCAGGACTAAGCGAACAACAGGTGAAGTAGACAATTGAGGTGGTGGTATGGTGGTAAAAAGAGTGATGCTAAGATGGAGCTTCTTTAAAACACTTCTAGAAAAAATAAAAGCAGATGATGTATCTGGTCTTGCTGCTCAACTTTCTTACTTCTTTTTGCTATCACTATTTCCACTTCTTATTGTTTTGTTTACGTTAGTTGCGTATTTACCATACTCTGAAGAGGAAATCTTACGAACGGTGCATACTTTTGCTCCAGAGAAGTCCATGGAGTTAATTGAAGAAAACTTAAATGAGATGATGAAAGGAAATGGGAAGTTACTTTCATTTGGGATTTTTGCTACTCTTTGGTCAGCATCTAATGGACTTAATGCCATTATTCGTGCTTTTAATCGAGCATACGACGTAACAGAAAACCGTTCTTTTTTTATTGCCCGGGGAATGTCGATTATTCTCACATTAGCGATGATTTTTGTTTTTCTTGTTGCTTTGTTACTTCCATTATTCGGAAAACAAATTGTTTTCTTTTTATCAATAGAGCTTGGTTTCTCAGAAGAATTTATTCGTGTTTGGAATACGCTCCGGTGGTTAATTAGCTCTGTTGTTCTTTTTTTGGTTTTCTTTATGCTATATTGGATTGCCCCTAATAAGAAATTAAAGTGTTTAAGTGTACTTCCTGGAGCGATATTTGCTACAGTAGGCTGGGTTTTGGTGTCCCTGGCATTTTCCTTTTATGTAGAGAAAATTGGGCATTATTCGACAACGTATGGAAGTCTTGGCAGGATTATCGTGTTAATGATTTGGTTTTATTTAAGCGGCATTATCATTATTATTGGTGGGGAAATAAATGCTTCAGTCAGTGAGAAAAAAAAGCCAGATTGCGCGTAATTTGCCTAACATGAGACATTGGTTTTTGTCGAATACTTTATCTGTACACATCTTTATAAAGGGAGGCACTTGATTATGAGCAATAGCGCAAAAAAAGATGGCAACACAAAACAAAAAGGGAAAAAGCGTTCAAAGCATAAAACATCCAGCTCAGCGAACGGAAAGAACGGTTATCATTAATAATAGAGGGCTCCTTCTTCGTAAAGGGGCCCTCTTTATTTTTATATCTATGTCGTGGCGGATTAATATGCTTACTCTTTTGTGCTTAGTTTCTTAATAATCTCAAGCTATTTAAAATAACTAAGATTGTGCTTCCTTCATGACCAATTACACCGTATGGTAGATCTAGGAACTGTAGGAAGTTAGAAGAGATTAAAAGCAGAATCACAACAATTGAGAAAATTACATTCTGTTTAATAATTCGATTCATTTTCTTGGATAATTTTACGGCTTCCGCAATTCGTGGCAGATTGTTTTTCATCAACACAACATCGGCTGTTTCAAGGGCTACATCTGTACCTTCTCCCATTGCAATCCCGACAGAAGCTGTTGCGAGAGCAGGAGCATCGTTGATTCCATCCCCAACCATAGCGACTGTGCCAAATTGTTCTTTTAATTTTTTTATTTCATCAACCTTTGTTTCTGGAAGACATTCAGCAATATAAGCATCAATATGACTTTCAATTGCGATGGCTCTTGCTGTTTTTTCACCGTCTCCTGTTAGCATGACTGTGTATATGCCTTCTTTCTTCAATGCCTCAATCGCTTTAACTGTTTCCTCACGAACGACATCTTTTAAGGTAATAATTCCGGCAATTCCATGTTCATCCTTGGCGAAGACAATTGTTTTTCCTTCGTTTGCAAGGGAAAGGGCGATTCCGTTTTGGAACTGCTCAGCTTTATCACGACCAACAAAGCTCGCGCGGCCTACTTGCCAAAATTCGTTGCCAACGTACGCTTGAACACCATTTCCGGATATATCTTCCATATCAGTTGGTTTCACTAATTCTTTAGTAATACGAGACTTTGCATAACGTACTATCGCTGTTGCAAGCGGATGATTTGAATAATTCTCGATAGAAGCAACGCGAAGGAGAAAATCTTCTTCTTGTAAGTTTTCACGAATCACAACATCGGTTACTTCCGGTTTTCCTTTTGTTAATGTCCCTGTTTTATCTAATGCAATTGCTTGTAAGTTGCCTAAGTTTTCAAGGTGAACACCACCTTTAAATAAAATACCACGTCGAGCACCATTGGAAATAGCCGATAGTGTTGCAGGCATAATCGAAGCCACTAAAGCACATGGTGACGCGACAACAAGTAAAATCATGGCACGATAAAAGGTTTCCGTCCAACTCCAGCCGAGTGCAAAGTGAGGGACAAACATCATTAGTGCTACAACGGCTAATACTACTTTTACATAAGTTCCTTCAAAACGCTCAATGAAGAGCTGAGAAGGAGATTTCTCACTTTGAGCAGATTGTACTAAAGTGATAATTTTTTGGAATAATGTTTCACTATTAGGTTTTGTAATTTCAATGGTAATGGTTCCACGTAAGTTTACTGTTCCAGCGAATACTTCATCTCCAACAGATTTTGTAACAGGAACAGATTCTCCGGTAATTGCTGCTTGATCGATATTTGTACGTCCATCTGTAATGGTTCCGTCAGATGGAACTCGTTCACCTGGTTTGACTAAAATAAGGTCACCGACAACAAGTTGAGAAACAGCAACTGTTTCAGAATAGCCATTTGTTACGCGTAATGCTTCTTCAGGCTGCAAATCCATTAAGGCAGAAATTTCTTTATGACTTTTGTTCATCGTATATGTTTCAAGTGCTCCGCTTAATGCAAAGATAAAAATTAAAATAGCGCCTTCTGTCCAGTAGCCAATAATCGCTGAACCAATTGCGGCAAAAATCATTAACATTTCAACGTTTAATTCTCTATCTTCAATCGTATCTTCAATACCTTCTTTTGCTTTAGCAAATCCACCGATGATAAAAGCCATTAAATAGACGATAACAGCGCTTGTTCCAAGTCCGTTCTTATCCAGCAACCATCCAACTAAGATTAAAACACCACTTAGTAGAGCGGCAATCAGTTCAAGATGCGGTTTTATTTTTTCAAGCCAAGATGATTCTAGTGCAGCAGGTTGTTGTAATTGTCTAGTATCTGTCGTCATTGTCTTCCCCCCGATTTCTTCATTATAATGATATTATTTCTCAATTAGTTGATATATAAATGAGAAAGATAATCATCTGCATTTTGTTTCAAAAAGATGAAAGCTGACATTGTTTATGCAATGACAGCAATAAATAGCGGCCTTTTTCTATAATTTAATTATTTATATCATATCATATATCCGGAGAAATTAAACTATAATAATTCTAATTTAGTAAAAAATATAATTAGGTAACAGACTGTATTTTAGATGGAAAGGTAGTGTTAAATAGCTCTGTCGATTGTTTAATAAGGTCTATAGAAAAGAATTAGGGAATCTGTAGTCTGCAGTTACTTATATATTGAAAAAAAATGGGGATATTAGTGAAACATAGAGTGATTGGTGTAGTAATACATTGAAAAAGAATCCGTTCATTTTGATGAGAAAGTAGGTGGCTTGATAAAATGGCAAATAAAATCTTTATGGTTCTTGTGTTAGTGGGTGTTCCGCTTTCTGTGATTGGAACATTACTGCATTGGCCAAGCGTTATTATGTTTGTTGTATATTGTTTAACGATTGTTGCTTTAGCTAGCTTTATGGGACGTGCAACGGAGAGTCTAGCTATCGTAATGGGACCGCGAATTGGCGGGTTATTGAATGCTACTTTTGGAAACGCCGTTGAACTTATTATTTCGATTTTTTCATTAAAAGCAGGCTTGATCGGTATCGTGTTAGCTTCTTTAACCGGTTCTGTTTTAGGGAACCTACTATTAGTAGCCGGATTATCATTTTTTGTGGGCGGTACGCGATACAAAAGGCAGTTATTTAATGTATATGATGCCAGGCATAATGCGGGATTGTTGATTTTTGCAGTTATTGTAGCGTTTGTTATTCCAGAAGTATTTAGCCGAAATATGAGTGATGTAGAAACGATGTCATTAAGTGTCGGTATATCGATTATTTTAATTCTGCTCTATTTGGCGGCTTTATTTTTTAAGCTAGTAACACATCGTGGTGTGTATCAGCCGACAGAAAAAGGTGCAGTGATGGGAGCGCATGAAGAAGAGGAGCCTGAATGGGGGAAAGGGATAGCTATAGCGGTGCTGGCAGCTGCGACTGTAGCGGTTGCTTACATCTCAGAACACCTTGTTCATACGTTTAGTGAAGTAGGGGAGACATTTGGGTGGACAGAGCTATTTATTGGGGTCATCATTGTAGCTATTGTTGGAAATGCTGCTGAACATGCAACAGCGATTATTATGGCTTATAAAAATAAAATGGATATTGCTGTAGAAATTGCAGTGGGATCTACGCTGCAAATCGCTATGTTCGTTGCCCCTGTGTTAGTGTTGCTGTCTTTACTTTTCCCAACGTATATGCCGCTTGTGTTCACCTGGCCTGAGCTCATTTCGATGGTAACAGCGGTATTTTTAATGATTATGATTTCAAATGATGGTGAAACAAACTGGTTTGAAGGATTAACGTTAATGGCAGCTTACGCCATTATGGGAATTGGATTTTATTTACTATAGAACGAAGCTAAAGGTTAGAAAATATAAGTTTCTAAAAAGTTTTGGTGTCTAGCTTCCAGCGCTTTGTTTTTTCTTATACAGGAAAGGAAAAGTTTGGAGAAGCGACCTTGTGTATAGAATACGGTCTACGAACAAAATCTATAAACAATTGACTTATTCTCTTTAAAAGGAGCGCGACACCATGAGAAGACTAGTAATGATTTTTGCCATTTTAATGTGTTCATTCATTGGAGCGGATATCGGAGGAGCTGTGCAAAAAACAGAGGCCAAAAAGGCAGCTTCTATGAAAGTTTCTATTCCACCAGCTGTTTTAAATATTACGAAGGAAAATACGTATCCGAATCCAACTCAAGACTTACCACGTTTACAACCTAGTGAATTAGCTCAGCAATTACTTGATTCTGCAGATGTACCTATTGAAAACCCTGAATTGATTCGTATGTTAAATGAATCAACGATTGCTAAAGCTCCCCTTGCCTTTGGTTATCGTGCCACGATTTATCTTGGGCATTGGGCATTAAATTACCAATCAACTGAGACATCGCCTAACTGGGAATATCAAAAGGTGAATACGAATTATTATGATAATCGCGGGGGGAATCTCCCGTACAGAATTCACTATGTTCAAGAAGCGCAAAAAATCGTACATGGCGGATTAACAGCAAAGATTCCTAAAGCAGAAGATGTACAAAAAATGATGCTGTTAAAAGCAACAGAGAAAACGAAACTACCGCTTGCTTTCCAGACAATTATCGGAGCAGGAACGAAAAAAGATCATGTATATAATATTCCAGCTAAACGACTCGGTTATTTGTACGGTTATGCTTCTGCTGTCAATGAAAAAGGAAAAGTCACATATGGTGAGGTATATTTGAATTTAAAAGGCAGCAAGCGTACTTTAACGATTAAAAATGTGACTTCCCAAGGAATTGGAGCATGGATCCCTATTCAAGATCATCTCTCATTTAGTTTTACAGCTTCACAACAACCGAGGTAAGACAGAATTTATTCAAATAAAAAACTCGCCAGCAATCGGCGAGTTTTTTACAAGGCTTTATTATTAGGATACAGTTGGTTTTTCACATATTTCTTAAATACGAGACGTACGACTTTGAAAGTCTGTTTTCGGATAATAAGCATTTTTCACTAACACATTTGGTCCGAGACATTTTACAGCTGGACAGTGGCAGTTGAGTTGAGCAGCCAACTTAGAATTCATCCACGTTTCATAGGATTTGGTAAGTGGTTGATCGGCAATGTTCCCAAGCGACGGTGCATCACCAAAATCAGTGACAATTACTTCGCCCGTGAAAATATTTATATTTAAGCGGGAGCGTCCGTCAGGGTCATTTCGGACGGTTACTTTTTTCGAATTGTATAAACGTTTTAGCAGCTCTAAATCTTCTTTATTATTGTTGCATGGATAAAAAGGAAGGGTCCCAAATAGCATCCATACATTTTCATCGCGAATATCTAATAAGTGATGAATAGCTTCACGCATTTGATTTAAAGGAAGCGTTTCTAATGCTGAGGCAAAATCGCTTGGATACATAGGGTGTACTTCATGACGTTTACAGCCCATTTCTTCCACAATTTGCTTATGAATATGATCTAAATAAGGTAAGGTTCGTTTATTTAACATCGTTTCAGCAGAAACCAATACTCCAGCATCCGATAAAGCACGGGAATTCGTAATCATTTGATCAAATAATTTCTTACGTTGCTCACGTGTTGGTTTTCGATCCATCATTGCGAAACCTGTGTCGATAAATTCATCAATTGTTCCCCAATTGTGGGAAATATGTAGAACATCTAAGTAAGGAACAATGTCTTCATAACGTTCTAAATCAAGGGTTAAGTTGGAATTAATTTGTGTGCGTACCCCACGACTATGTGCATATTTCAATAAAGGTAACACATAATTTTTTACGGATTTTTTAGATAGCATCGGCTCGCCGCCGGTAATGCTAAGAGAACGTAATGTTGTAATCTCATCGAGGCGCTGAATCAGTAGCTCTAATGGAAGGGCATCAGGATCTTTTGACTGTAATGTATAGCCTACAGCACAATGCTCACAACGCATATTACAAAGGGTCGTTGTCGTAAATTCGACGTTGGTTAGCATCATTTTTCCGTATTGCTCAATATCCATATAGGCTTCCCAAGGATCATGCTCGGGAGTGATTGGTGTTAGTATCGTTTCTTTCATTGTCATAGTATAAGGCTCCTTACGTATTAATGCACTAACCCATTATGGACAAACCCGATAATTAATGTCAATAATGGGACGCTTCGAGTGAGATTTCAATTGCACTTTATATATAGATTCGATACGATAGATAGACGAAGACGGAAGGGGAATGTTTTCATGGGAAAAACTATTTACAGTAAAGATGATCAAGTTAAATATTTGAAGGAACGTTTAACGATATTTATGGAGGTTCTAGACAGCATTGAACCTGAACATACAGAGTTAGAAGATATTGATCGTTTAATTAATATGATTGACGAATTAGAAGAGAAAGTTGAACAATTCAAGAGTCGCGGATAAGAATAGGATTTGTACGATAGTATGAGTCCTTTTCGTTTAATATTCAATAAAACCTTGTTTTTTTAAAACAAGGTTTTATTTTTGGGAATAACATTGGGATAAAATGGGTGGTTCTTGATATCTAAAGCTGTGGTATAAGGGGTACTATGTCTTTTTCTACAAGCATGCCAGAGACAAGTTTTCTAATGAAATAAAAAGTCTGTCTTTTCGAAATATGGGGATAGATGTATAATGAAACAGGTATTAAATTCATTTAGTGATGTCTATGTCCAGAGAAACATAGATATTGCAATTAAATATAGGGGATTGAGGGGGACTGCAAGATGGATATGTTTAAATTTCAAGAAAGTATGTACAGTCTAATTGTAGAAACATCTACAAATTTACCAAAAGACGTGCGTCGTGCAATTAAAGATGCAAAAGCACGCGAAAATGCCGGTACACGTTCAGCAATGAGTTTGGCAACAATTACAAATAATATTACAATGGCGGATGATAATGTATCTCCAATCTGTCAAGATACAGGACTACCAACATTCAAAATTAAAACACCAGTTGGCGTAAATCAACTTGAAATTGCAGAAGCAGTTCGCAATGCGTTAGTTCTTGCTACAAAAGCAGGAAAGCTTCGTCCGAATGCAGTTGATTCTTTAACAGGGGAAAATAGCGGTGATAACTTAGGAGAAGGTCTTCCAGTTATCAAATTTGAACAATGGGATAAAGATTATATCGATGCGCGTCTAATTCTTAAAGGCGGCGGTTGTGAAAATAAAAATATTCAATACAGCCTTCCATGTGAGCTTGAAGGGCTTGGCAAAGCAGGTCGTGACCTAGATGGTATTCGTAAATGTATCATGCACTCTGTATATCAAGCACAAGGACAAGGATGTAGTGCTGGATTCATCGGCGTTGGAATTGGTGGAGATCGCTCTTCAGGATACGATTTAGCAAAAGCGCAACTTTTCCGCAGCAATGATGATGTAAATCCAAACGAAGATCTTCGTAAATTAGAAGAATACGTAATGGAGCATGCAAATGAATTAGGAATCGGAACAATGGGCTTTGGCGGTGAAACAACATTATTAGGTTGTAAAATTGGTGTTATGCACCGTCTTCCAGCTAGTTTCTTCGTTTCTGTTGCGTACAACTGTTGGGCATTCCGTCGCTTAGGTGTGAAAGTAAACCCTGAAACAGGTGAAATTAACGAATGGCTATATCAAGAAGGCGAAAAAATCGACTTCGCACTTGAAGATAAGCAAGCAGAGCAAGAAACAGCAGCAGCTGTAGAAGGACCTCGTGAGGTTGTTCTAGAAGCACCAATTACAGAAGAGCAAATCCGTGAACTTAAAGTCGGTGACGTTGTTCGTATTAACGGTAGAATGTACACAGGCCGTGATGCAATCCACAAGCATTTATCTGAAAATGATTCACCAATCGATTTAGATGGTCAAATTATTTATCACTGTGGTCCAGTTATGTTGAAAGATGACGAAGGTAAATGGCATGTAAAAGCAGCTGGTCCAACAACAAGTATTCGTGAAGAACCATACCAAGGGGATATCATGAAGAGATTCGGAATCCGTGCTGTTATCGGTAAAGGTGGAATGGGACCAAAAACATTGGCAGCGCTTGAAGAGCACGGCGGCGTTTACTTAAACGCAATCGGTGGAGCGGCTCAATACTATGCAGATTGTATCAAATCTGTTGACGGTGTGAACTTTACAGAGTTCGGTATCCCTGAAGCAATGTGGCACTTAAGCGTTGAAGGTTTCACGGCGGTTGTTACAATGGACTCTCACGGGAACAGCCTACACAAAGACGTTCAACAAACATCATTAGAAAAATTAGCTAAGTTTAAAGAAACAGTATTTAAATAAGAAAGAAGCGGGTGCCTCTCCAATAGAGAGAGCACCCGTTTTTTATAAGATGATTGAAGGGGGGGGATTTCAGATATGTCTTGGTATCTAGCTCCAGAGACCTTGCGCTTTTCTTAGCTTTCATTTTCTTCACTTGGCAAAGGATCAATGGTTGTGGCATCTTTCGAATTCAATGATTTTTTGAGGATATAGACAAAGCCGCCGCCTACTAAGCCGAGACAAAAAATAAACCCCATCGAAATGATCCACCATTCAGCCATGAAAGCGCCTCCTTTTAGCAGAAATATATGCTCAAGAGAAAAAATTATTTCCGAAATGTCCAAATATTTGAAAATGATGAGCATATAATAGTAGCAGAAAGGAGGGAATGGAATGCAAAATAATTATTGGTTATACTTCCTTGCTCTATTAGCCGGTTTTGCTTTTATCCTTCTTCCTGTCGCTGGCACAATTTTTGCTGGACTTGAACCTATTTTGGCTGTGATTGGCATTGTTGTTGTCTTGCTTTTCGCTGTCATTATTGTTTGGAAAGCATTAGAATCATTGTTTAAACGATAAATCAATATAGATTGGGGCCATCCTTCTTTTCTATTGGAAGGGTGGTTTTTTATTGGAATCATGCCAATTCCTTCTCCTTACATATAAATGTTTTTACGCCAAACACTAAGAGAAAAGTATGTTGGGGGATTAAATAAAGATGAAGAAATTAATCTGTTTATTGACGATTTGGAGTGTATTATGGGCATTAGCAACTCCGGCTTTTGCCGAATCATATAATTGGGGAATGAAGAAAGGAAGTAATGGAAAACCAGCTGAAGCAGGCCAGAAATTCGATAAAATGCTTCCGAAATATGAAGCGGTTTATTTAGGAGATACCTCGAAAAAAGAGATTTATTTAACGTTTGATAATGGCTATGAAAACGGCTACACAGGCCAAATTTTAGATGTACTTAAAAAACAAAATGTACCAGCTACCTTTTTCGTAACGGGCCATTATTTAAAAACAGCACCCGAACTTGTGAAAAGAATGGTAAAGGAAGGGCATATTGTAGGAAACCATTCATGGACACATCCAGATATGACAGTTATGACGGATGAACAGATTCGCTCCGAGTTGCGTCAAGTAAAAGAAAAAACAGCAGAGTTAACAGGTCAGCAAACAATGAATTATTTGCGTCCACCGCGTGGAGTGTTTAACGAAAGAACGATGAAAGTAGCTAAAGAAGAAGGCTATTACCACATATTTTGGTCGCTTGCTTATAAAGATTGGGTCGTTGATGAACAAAAAGGAGCGGCCTATGCTCACGGTGAAGTAATGAAACAAATTCATCCAGGAGCTATCTTGCTTATCCATACAGTTTCAAAAGACAATGCTGATGCACTTGATTCTATTTTAACGGATTTGAAAAAACAAGGATATGTATTCAAAAGTTTGGATGATTTAATGATTGAACAGCAATTGCCGAATCGGATGTTGTATTAATAATAAAGTGGGGCCCTCATTTTGGGCTCTGTTTTTCTATTCTTGATAAAAACATGATATAATACGTTGCAAACTGTCAAAGAGACGTATATGCTTTTGAAGCATGGAAAAACGGAGTGAAAAGACATGACAAACGATCAATTAGAAGTGAATCAAACGTTTCCCTTAACAATCAAACGACTCGGCATTAATGGAGAAGGAGTCGGTTATTTTAAAAAGAAAGTCGTCTTCGTTCCAGGTGCGTTACCAGGAGAAGAAATAGTTGCTGTTGCAACGAAAGTTCAACCTAAATTTTCTGAAGCAAAAATTAAAACGATTCGTAAATCATCCCCGCATCGCATTCAAGCACCATGTCCGATTTATGCGGAGTGCGGCGGCTGCCAGCTGCAACATTTAAGCTATAGTCAACAGCTTGTTGAAAAACGTGACATCGTCGTTCAGGCGATGGAACGATATACGAAAAATTCAATTTCTGCTTTAAATATTAAAGAGACAATTGGCATGGAAGACCCGTGGAACTATCGCAACAAAAGCCAATATCAAGTTGGGTTAAAAGAAGGCAAGCTCATTGCTGGCTTGTATGGAGTAAACTCACATTCTTTAATCGATATTCCAAATTGTCTCGTGCAGCATTCAGCGACAAATAAAGTAACGCGTACTGTTAAGAAGATTTTAAAAAACCTAAACATTCCTATTTATAATGAACGAAAGAATAAAGGGGTCATTAGAACGGTCATTACTCGCGTAGGTTTTGAAACAGGAGAGGTCCAAGTTGTCCTTGTAACAGGAACAGAAGATATTCCGCAAAAAGACAAGCTGATTAAACAAATTCGTGATCAACTTCCTGAAGTGAAATCCATTGTTCAAAACATTAACAATAAGAAAACATCGCTTATTTTTGGAGACAAAACAATCCACTTAGCTGGTGAAAAGGTCATCAATGAAATACTTGGTGATTTATCCTATGAACTATCAGCACGTACGTTCTTCCAACTGAACCCAATTCAAACTGTGAAGCTCTATGATGAAGTCAAAAAAGCAGCAGCACTGACAGGCGAAGAAAAAGTGGTTGATGCGTATTGTGGAGTTGGAACAATTGGACTGTGGCTATCTAAAGAAGCAAAAGAAGTACGCGGCATGGATGTCATCAAAGAATCGATCGATGATGCTAAGAAAAATGCGAAACGTCATAACCGAAACAACGTTCGTTATGAAGTCGGCAAAGCGGAAAATGTGATGCCGCGTTGGATTAAAGAAGGTTGGAAGCCAGATGTTTTAGTCGTCGACCCGCCGAGAACAGGCTGTGATCAAAACTTACTAAACACGATTTTAAAAGTCAAACCGAAGAAAATTGTCTATGTATCCTGTAATCCATCAACTTTAGCGAAGGACATACATGAATTAAGCAAGCTGTATAAAGTGGAATATATGCAGCCTGTGGATATGTTTCCGCAAACGGCGCATGTGGAAGTTGTTGCACAGATAGTTTTAAAACGTGACTAACTAAAATTTTCTTCCCAACGGACAATAAACATTTCCAGTTTTGACTTCGAGGAAGAAAAAAGATTTCGTAAAAAAGCGTGAGAAAGGCAGAACCTTGAAGGGGCTGCCTTTCTTCTTTTTGTAGACTCGGAAGAATTTATGTAACTATTACGGCAGTTCATTCTTAATCGAGCATTTTCAGAATGGATTTCTTATATTTATCATTCGTGTCATAGTAGCGATGATTACATTGTGGTTTGCAATATTCACTTTTAATTATATACTGCAAAAACTTACAAAGGGCATTTTCCGAAAATCATATAAGTAAATTTAATTTGAATTAAAAGGGAGTCGCAGTTCTAGGATTGAATAGAAATGAGGTTCTCGTTCCTTGAAATTCACACTAAGTAAGTTTGGACTAAATTCTAACTTGACAGAATGTTTAATAAATAGTAGTATATATACCATAAATTAATTATTTAATTGATTTCTCTAAATAAATAGATTACTTTAGCATGAGGTTAATAACTTCTATTGACTATATGAAAAAGTAAATCTATAACAAAAGAGAATAACTGTAATTGTACTTCCTTAGTGGAAGAAAGAAAATCACATAATTAGGTAGACTATTAAAAGGCCTGGATGGGCCCGTTAAAAGTAAACCGACAATTTTCAAAGCTTAATGGATTTAACCATTATGCTTAAAAAATTGTCGGTTTTTTTGTTTTTAAAGATAAACAGAAAGGAATGTAGCGTAATGAAAGGAATCGGTCACAGTCATATTTTCAGAATGATAGTTTCTTCTATACATCGATGGGGGGAAGTAAAATGTTAAGTTCTCTTCCTGAAATATTTTTTGGGTTGCTTGCCATATCGGTGCTTAGCGGGCTATTCCTGTTACACCCAAGGGTTCCGCTGTCTTTTGTCCGGCTTCACGTCGGTGTTACATTGCTGCCCCCAATTGCTGCTCTAATGGCTCTTGTTACGAACCATGAGACCATGATTTATGGCCCTTGGCGGCTTGATTCCTTATCATGGCTGCTAGCTTTGTTTGTCCTTACCATCGGTTTTATCGTGCAGCGCTATTCTGTTCGTTACTTACTCGGTGATCGTTCTTATCGAAAATATTTTGCTCTGCTGACGATTACTACTACTGCTGATTCCGCTGTCTGGCTAAGTAATGATCTTCGTCTGCTGCTGGTTTGCTGGGGGGTTACACTCCTAGGACTGACTTTGCTTATAAGCTTAAAAAAAGAGTGGAGTGTTGCTAGAAACGCTGCTAAGCAATCCGGCCGTCTGTTTGCATTAGGCTGGCTGATCCTGTTGGGAGCTGTCATTTGGATTACCCAAGCTACGGGGCATTGGCAGCTGTCGCTCGTCCTTACCGAAACCGGTCTTGCACAGCTTGATTTATGGGAAAGGACGTGTATTAACCTGCTGCTAATCTTGGCTGTTGTTATTCCGGCAGCACAATGGCCTTTCCAACGTTGGCTGTTAGATTCAGTAGTGGCTCCAACGCCTGTTTCCGCTGTCATGCATGCGGGATTAGTGAACGCAGGAGGAATTATCTTGACTCGATTTTCACCGCTTTTTAGCGGAGATATAGCCCAAATTGTTTTACTTCTATTGTCCAGTGTTTCAGTCATGATAGGGACGGGAATTATGTTGGTTCACGTTGATTATAAACGGCAGCTGGTCGGGTCTACGATTGCGCAGATGGGCTTCATGTTAATCCAATGTGCATTAGGTGCTTATTTGGCAGCCATTATCCACGCTGTCTTACATGGTCTATTCAAATCAACCCTTTTCTTACAGGCTGGCTCTGTGCTTCATCACCACGAGGAGCCAAACTCCAGGGCGAACCAGTCAACGCCATTATTATGGACAATTACTGGCGGGATTTTAGGCCTCCTGGTGGCAATTGGTCTTTGGATGTCTTCTCCTGGAGAGGGGTATCAATTGATAAGCGCTCTTACTTTAGGATGGTCAGTTTCATTTGCCTGGGCCCAGCTCGTGGCTTTTGGATCCGGACGTATCGGGCGCATAGCAGGATTTTCTTTGCTTGCAGGAGCGGCCGCTGTATACAGTTTGGTACATGATGCGTTTTATAGTGTGTTACAAGATACAATCCCGCAAGGAATTCAAACACCGGCACCAGCAGCCGTTCTGCTGCTGATTATCTTATTAGCCGGAAGTGCTGCAGGTGTATGGCTGGCTCGTCATCGTTCATCAAGTGCTTATACTCTCATTTATCTTTGGCTTGTACGATTAGGTGAGCCTGAAAATGATTTGGTCGAAAGTCACCCTGAGCATTTGACACAATCATTCTTTAGAGGAGGTCATTTACGATGAATATACCATTAGAAAAAACATTACATTGGGAAAGTGTTCCTGATACCCTCGATTTTAATCTTAATGACTTGGTGAAATCCGCCAGCAGTGTCATTGTACCGCTCGGGCCTATTAACACATTTGCAGCACGCAACCCTTGGGTAGGCTTGGAGGGAAAATCGTTTGAAAAAACGGCACGTTGGCTCAAGGATACTTGTGATGTAGATATCTACCCCAATGATTCTATATTTCAGTCTGCATGGGACCGAGGGGAGATTCATCAGGACTTTTTAGAGAAGGGATTGCAACATTGGTTAAACTCACAGTCTTTAGAGTTGCCGCGTGAGGTCGCAGGACAGTTTTGCCGGGCTGTACTTTTACAGAACCAACCATGTTCAAGTACTTTGGAGGCATCTGAGTTAAAAAGCATGGCAAGAAAGCTGAACCGTTTTACATCTCAAATGACAGAAAAACATTCAGTCAAAACCTATAGTCAGCGCTTGGAACAACTGGGAAGGGTGAATGCAGCACACGAGTTAAACCGTCATATTATCAAATGGTGTAAATTGTTTTTGGATAAATCCCAGGCTGTCTGGTCGATGCCTAACCGGGAAGAAGGTTTCTATCATGCGTGGCGGAAACTAGTCCAGCATGACTCGGCACTTAGCCGTAAGGTACGTAAACAACTAAGTGAGTTGCCGGTAGAACCAGAAGCTGCTTTAAGGGAGATTTTGCTTCTACTAGAAATTCCTTTCTCAGAAATTCAAGACTATTTAGAAGCGCATCTCCTTGCTTTGCCAGGCTGGGGGGGAATGATGCTTTGGCGCTCACAGCAATCATCCGAAGAAACTTCACTGCTGCTTGACTATTTAGCTGTAAGAATTTCGATGGAATGGGCTTTAGTTAAATCCTATCTGCCTTTGCCTGAACAAAGAAATGAGAAAGTAAATCCAGAACCATTAATTGCAGCTTGGGCGGAATGGGGGAACCTGCCAATCAATGCTTGGTCACAGTTATCCTCTACAGAAATAAAGGCACGTTTGACCCTTGCGTATCGTTTTGATAAGGTTCTGCGCAATCGGCTTTTACTTGAAGCATGGGAAAAAACATATGAAGACCAATTGAAGACAATGATTACATCTCAACAGCCTGTTGCAGCGGTAGAAAATGTAAAGCCGGCACTCGCTCAATTTGTATTTTGTATTGATGTCCGTTCAGAGCCTTTTCGCCGTCAGCTTGAAAAAGCAGGAGATTTTGAGACCTTTGGAACAGCAGGCTTTTTCGGATTGCCGATTGAAACTTGCGAGCTTGGCAGTAACCACACGCATAATTCTTTGCCGGTCATGTTTAAACCGCAATACAAAGTAAAAGAGTTCGCACCAGAGTTTGAATCTTTTGAACAACGGAATCAGGCAGTCAACTCAATCAGTTATACATTTAAAACGATGAAAAATAATTTAGTTTCCAGCATGGTGCTTCCGGAAATTAGCGGTCCTTGGCTCAGCCTGCAAACGTTGGCCCGCAGCTTTATGCCTCGGAGTGCAGGCCGGACATTAAGTAAATTGCTCGAAACATGGCTGCATAAACCAGCTACAGAACTCTCACTTGACTATACACAACAAACGGAAACAGATTTGCCAATTGGATTTTCCTTGAAAGAACAAGTACACTATGTACGGCAAGCACTAAAAACGATAGGACTCACCGATCAATTTGCACCATTAGTGGTTATTTGCGGACATGGAAGTCACAGCACAAACAATCCATATCGTTCCGCACTCGACTGCGGTGCATGCGGAGGAGCATCGAGCGGATTTAATGCACGGGTGCTGGCAACCTTGTGTAATCTTCCAAACGTAAGGAAAATCCTCGAAACAGAGGGAATTATCATTCCGGAAGATACCGTTTTTGCAGCCGCTGAGCATATTACCACACTTGATGAATTACGTTGGCTTTATGTTCCGGAACTATCAGTTAAAGCGAAGGAAGCATTTAAACGTGTTCAAGCCGAGTTACCAAAGGTGAGTGAGGAAGCCAATGCCGAGCGGATTCCACAGTTGCCAAATCTCAGAAAGCATCTCAAGAATCCGAAGGCTGAGGCGCAGCGCCTTTCAGAAGATTGGAGTGAGGTCCGTCCGGAATGGGGCTTGGCACGTAACGCTGCGTTTATCATTGGGGAACGTCAGCTGACCCAAGACTGTAATCTGGAAGGAAGAGCTTTCCTCCACAATTATAACTGGAAGAAGGATAAAAACGGTGCTATTCTCGCCAACATTATTTCCGGGCCGGCAACGGTAACTCAATGGATTAACCTGCAATATTATGCATCTACTGTTGCCCCTCATTATTATGGCAGCGGGAATAAAACAACCCAAACCGTGACAGCAGGTCTCGGAGTCATGCAGGGGAACGCCAGTGACTTATTATCCGGACTTCCTTGGCAGTCTGTTATGAAATCGGATGAAGAGGCATATCATGAGCCACTGCGTTTGCTGGTAGTCATTCAAGCACCGAGGGGCTATGTGAAACGGATGATGGATCACAATCATGATTTTCGTCAAAAAGTGAAAAACGGATGGATCCGGCTTGCGTCCATTGATCCGGAAGGACACTGGGAGAGTTGGTCTTAACCTCTTTCCCGGTTTATATATGTCCTTGTGTGAGGCTGCTTTCTTTTCCGGCGCTTTTGCAGCAATGGTATAAAGATTTCCGAAAGAAATTCGTCACATTGGTGGAGAAAATTGGTTTTTAGAATATTATAGGCAATATTTGGCCATCTATGAATGTAACTTTGAAAAAAGGAAAAGGGATCGGTATGGAAAAAACAAAAGGAACAATTGAATCTGAAGTAAGCAAAGCTTTAACACATTGGGAGAAAACCTATCTTGGACGAGGATCCGTATCTGTTAAATCGGATATCTTACGGGATATGGTGATTGTAACACTCCGCGGTATACTAACTGCTGCTGAATATACAGTATGTCTGGATAAAGAAGGATTGTTATCGGTAAAAGAACATCGCAATAGTTTAGTGGAATCTGGTCTGGATGATTTAAAAGAAATTATCTTAACGATAACAGGGGAAGAAGTAGTAAGTTTTCACACCGATCTTAGTACACAAACTGGAGAACGAGTAATGGTCTTTAAGCTTTCTGGTGACCTGCAAAGCAAATTATGTTAAAAACAAAAGGTATGTTCGGACCCACGCGTTTTTTATATCAAAAAGAGTCAGGAAACGTATTTAGAACAAAATTAAAAAATTATGGGGTGAATTGGATGTCTAGAGATGAGGAGAAAAAAGTACTATTTGTGATTGGAACGGAGCAGAAGTCAGAACGATTCATCAAAGAAGAAACCAACGTCAATCCGGAAAACATGATCATCTTACAAACATATCAGCCAGTCGTTTCATACCCCTTCGACGATTTAATGAGGGACATTATTATTGCTGTGTATCAGGATAATGTTGAGGAAATCGTTGTGGTCTCCACAAACGATGATCAAAAGAATATTGAGGATATACTGAGCAAAATATATAAAAACAAAGAATTGCCGGACAAGATTCAAACATTAGATTATCTTTTTGAAAATTGCATGCCGGAATTTCCAGAGGGGACAGTAAGTGCATGGCTACATGGAGGCAAAACTGTAACGGATAGCGTACAAAAAACTGTTAGCATCATACGCAATCATCCACTGCTGCCGTCACATGTTAAGGTCAAAGAACTACATATTGATCAGGCAAATGAAAAGCTATCAGAAATTGTCTAAGAGACTATTGCTTATGTATATAATGAAATAAAAGTCTTAATTCCTCCAAATATAGGGATTAAGACTTTTTGTTTTATATTTTAAGTATTGTTACAGTGATTAAACTATTATTGAATTTATTTTGATAGCCAGCTGCTCATACTAACTCATGTGCCTTTTTCACGAATACAGCGGTCTGCATAACAGCAAGTTTCTATGTTTCTTTTTTTCTATACTTGTTTCGATTTTTCTTGGATGTGGTAGAACGATTGGGTGAATGGAAGAAAATCCTTCTCAATATCGCGGTAACTCATAAAGTTACCGTCCAAATAAAGTACTTCATCACTGTCCACATTGCTGTGTACATAGCCAGCAGGTCTATAATCTCCTGCAGGTTTTCCTCATTGATTTCCAAATTCCGTTCAATGAAGGACAATAAAAATTTTAATAGTTCAAGTTTCGGTAGTACTTCTTAAAACAATAATTCAAGTAGTCCATCATAAAATTCAAATATTATGTCTATTGTAGGAGGACGGATAGGGGCAATCGGGACCATTGTAGCTGCTATTGGAAATACACCTCCTACAATATTTTTAAAATTTACATTATATTAAGTAATTAACTAGAAAATAAGGTTTAATGAAGTACATATCTCACTTTAAACAGCAAATAATTGCATTGGATAGCAAAAGTTTCAAGGTTTTTTCACTATCGGAGTTTACAAAGTATAGATAATTAAAGTTTAATAGGTAAAAAGTATGATTTTTACCTGTTTTTATTATGGTGTTATTAAAAAGAAAGGGGTTATTTATTAGTGTTTACGGTGTTCCTAAGAGAAGCTAACAAAGAATCGATACTGCAAGTAGGGACGAAAGCGCTGTACTTAGCAAATATAATCAACGAAGGGGTTACAATCCCTGATGGATTTATTCTTAAAGCTGATGCTTTAAATAGATTTATGACAGCGAATTCTTTACATAACCAATTAAGCCATGAAGGATTTATTGAGCTATTTTTGAATGCTCCTATTCCGGAAGAAATTGAAAAGGAAATTATCTCTTCTTATATAAAATTGAAGGAATTAACAGGTTATCAAGACTTGGCAGTGGCTGTTAGGTCATCATCTTCTGCTGAAGATCTACAAGATGCTTCTTTCGCCGGTCAATACGATACAATTTTAAATGTTCGTGATGAAGAGCAGTTGCTTTATGCTATTAAACAATGCTGGGCTTCTGTTTTTTCTGAGCATGCGCGTGATTATGCCGCACAAAAAGATATTTCTTTAGAGGACTTTCCAATGGGGATTTTAATTCAACAAATGGTGTACCCAGATGTAGCGGGCGTTGTTTTTAGTGTAAATCCAATTACTGAAAATACAGAGGAAATCATCATTAATGCGAGTTATGGCCTAGGTGAATCGATTGTGTCAGGTATTGTAACACCTGACACGTTCATCGTGAATAAGAAAACTAAATCAATCACAAAAGATTTGGGCCTAAAGGAAGTGAAAATCCTACCAATAGATAACACAACAATTGAAGTAGAAACGACATTAGAGGAAAGTGAAGCTTTCTGTCTTGAAGATGAAGAAATTTTATCTTTGGAGTCCATTACGAATATATTAGAAGAATTTTATTCATTCCCGGTTGATATTGAGTTTGCGATTAAAGACGGGAAAACTTATATACTTCAATCAAGACCTATTACAGCTTAAAATTAAGGAGATACTAATCATGTTTAACACACAGACTTTTAGAAATGAATTATTACTGAGTGAGGAAGACAAGCAAAATGGTTTTTGGTTCTTAGATGAATTACATTTACCAGGAACATTAACACCGCTTTTTGCTTCTTACATGGCACCTGCCGTAACAGAGGGCACAAAGAAAGCTTACGAAACATTAAAGCTACCAATTCATCAATTCCATATTAAGATTTCTGATTCACATTACTACCAAAATACAGTTCCATACAAAGGTGATATTGAAAAACGTATCGAAGAGAATGCAGCAACTGAGAGAGCAAGATTCTCAACTTTAAGTGAACGCTTCTGGAAGTATATGAATGAAGAGTTACAACCACAATTTATGAAAATGGATAACTATCGTGCAAATGGCTTTACGTTGGCACAGGCAGGCGAGATTCTTGTCGAGTTATTTACGTTTTATAAGAGAGCATGGGAAATTCACTTTGAAGTCGTGATGCCTCGAGGATCCCTTGGTTTAGCTTTAGAAGATGCATATAAAAATTTAACAGGTGATGTCAACACGACATACGTTTATGATCTTGTTGAAGGTGTGATGAACAAGTCATTAGAAACAGACCGTGCTATATGGAAGCTTGCAAAAAGTGTAAAGGATTCAGCAGTTTTATTACAGGTCTTCAATGAAGCTGCAAATGAAGAATTAGTAACAATGCTTCAAGCTTCTCCTGAAGGACAAGAATTTTTACTACAACTACAAGAAGTTCTTAATATTTATGGCTGGCGCATTGCAAATTCACATGAGTTTTCAGATGAAACATGGGTTGAAAATCCTGTGTATATTTTAGAAGTTATTTCAGAGTATCTGAAGAAGGACTATGATTTTGATGAGGAATTTGCTCGTGTTGTTGCTGAGCGCGAACAAAAAGTTGCAGAACTGCTAGAAAAGTATCCTGAGAGCGAAGCGAAGGCTGCTTTTAAACAAATACATGAATGGGCATTGGCTTATTGGGGTGTTGATGAAGATCACCATTTCTATATTGATGCGATGTTACCTGCTAAATCCCGTATGTTATTACTAGAAGTAGGAACACTTTTAGTGGAAGCAAAGGTGATTGAAGTGAAAGAAGATATCTTCTTCTTATACCTTGATGAATTAGTTGACGTAGTAAACAATCCAATTGATATAACAGCTAAAATCATCGAACGTAAGGCAGAACATATTGCAAATTCAAAGAAAGAAGTTCCTTCAACGTATGGCGTGCCACCTCAAGAAGAAGTAGCACCGGTAATCGAACGCATCTTTGGTACAAAGGCGGCGGAAGTGAGTGAGGAAGAACGAAGTTTCAAAGGGTATGCTGCCTCAAAAGGTATTCATAAAGGAACTGTAAAAGTTGTGCGTGATCAAAATGACTTCTCTAAAGTCCATAAAGGTGATGTGCTGGTATGTAAAACAACGCTTCCACCTTGGACTGTTCTATTTTCAATTGCAGGCGCTGTAATTACGGATGCAGGTGGAATACTTTCACATGCTGGAACTGTTGCACGTGAATACAAACTTCCTGCTGTATTAGGCACGAAATTGGCAACACAAATGCTGAAAGATGGAGATATTGTTACAGTAGATGGAACAAATGGAGTTGTCTATATTGGCAATAACTAAACAATCTCTTCCTTTTCTTGCTATTCTCACAGGGGCTTTTTTAGTCCCTGTGAATTCTACGATGATTACAATTGGTTTATCTGACATAATGGATTCGCTACAGACAAACTTAGCCAATGTGTCTTGGATTGTAACCATTTATTTAATTATCATGACTGTCACGCAGCCGCTAGCAGGAAAACTGGGTGACATTTACGGAAACCGAAAAATGTTTTTGCTCGGTTTACTATTATTTTTCATAGCATCAATTGTTTGTATCTACGCGCCTAATTTACTTGTTTTAATTTTTGGTAGAGCGATTCAGGCAATCGGTGGCGCGTTAATAACGCCGAATGGTACGGCAATTATTCGTTTTATAACACCGAAGGAACAGCTGACAAAAGCGTTCGGTCTATTCGGTTTTTCCATGTCAATCGGTGCTGCAATTGGGCCACTTTTTGGTGCAATGCTTATTAGTTTATGGGGCTGGCAGTCTACCTTTTGGATTAATATTCCTTTAACGATTGTTTCATTCATTATTGCATACATGTTTTTACCTAACATCGAACGTAAAAATCAAACGCGTTTAGATCTTCAAGGTTCCGTGCTATTATCAATATTCTTAACAACGCTCGTACTTATTATTACAAATGAATGGTATACGAATATTTGGCTATGGTTAGTTTTTGTACTAGCGCTCTTTCTTTTTGTTTATAGAGAGAAAAAAATTGAACATCCATTGATTGATTTTTCATTGTTTAAGAATGCTAACTTTACGAGTGCTAATCTATCTATATTGCTTAATAATGCCATTATGTATTGTACATTATTAATTATGCCATTGACCTTAACGAAGGATGCTAGTTATTCAATTGGGGCAGTCGGTGTTCTTTTATTCGTGTTTTCTATAGCGATATCCATTGCATCTTGGTTAGGTGGAAATATAGATAGTAAGTTCGGTAAATGTCGGACTGTAAGGATGTCATTTATTTGTTCAGCTTTAGTGCTAGGTATGTATCTCTTATTACCAACGAGTCCGTTATTTGTCTTTGCCTTGCTAATTATATTTGTAGGTGGCATTGGCTCGGGACTAGGTGTTCCTTCCATGCAAGCGGCGTCTCTAGAGTCGGTCACTAAGGAAATGTCAGGTGTTGCTTCGGGGATTTACTCTACATTTCGTTATATTGGCTCTACAGCCGCATCTGTTATTATCAGCTTACAGATTAGTTATGCAACGACTATGGCGATTTTGATTTTATTGGCTACCATGGGCATTTTTATATCAAGAGGGTTGTCTAGAACTGTAAATTGATATGCTCTTTATAAGATGGGGCGATTAAAAATAAAATCTGTTTGTTGCTGTAGCGGGAATATAATCATCAGTTCAAAATTTTTATGTTACATAATACAGATACTTGGTTCGTTAATTTGATTAAGCATTATGTATAAACCCACCAACATCTCGTGTGTTGCCACATACACTCACCACATGTTGAAGTAGTAGTATCGTTAAAATTGAAGGAGCAAGAATAGGTTCTTAAGCCCCTGGTAGGTATATGATTAGGGTTTTTAAAATGATAGCGTATTCTCAAGCTATCACCTTTGAGTATCTCTATTTTGTTCATTAGTTTATGAAGAGCTATCTTTAATTTCTTCTCACCTTCAGCATTTAGACTAATAAGAGTGTTGAATTACTTTTGAAGGGCATGGACATTATTGTCTATGTCTTTTTCTCTTTGAAGGTTTCTACAAAGGATATTGCAAAAGTAGGACTTATGCTTGCGGGGAATGGTGTGTATCGATTAACAAACGAAGAGTTCATAACACGTAATACAGCAAAAGTAACAAAAGTTTTAATGACAACCTGTGGACTGTATAATGCTTCAGGGAAATATGCTGCTTCCATTGGGATTCCAATGAAAAGCGGTGTATCAGGCGATGTTTTATGCACAGTATCAGAAGGCAGAGTAGAACATCTTGATGGTCATTTTTTGTCTTTTGATAGGAGTTGTTTAAGTTGATGGGGATATGTATTCGCTAAAAGATCCGTTACTATAATTAATTAATCTTTCGAGCTGTGAATCATGATAGGACTCTTTATTCTATAACTTACGTCAATTTGATACAAAAAATTACAATAAATGAAGATTTTATTGCTTTTCCTGTTTTTTTATGTCAAATAATCTGACAAAATGATTGATTATACAGAATTTTACGAATATATTATATCTATAAATTAATTAAAGACTTATTAAAGACAACTCCTGGGAGGTGGTGTTTATAAGACTTAATATAGTAGTAATCGGGCCTGAACCATTAGTAAATGAAATCTGCCAGATAGCAACTGAATTTCATGAAGTAACAATTGAAACATTGATTTACGAAGCGGTAGAACAATCTGCACTACTGGTCGAAAATCACCATGAATCAACAGATATTTTTATTTTTGCTGGTCCCTCACCTTACTATATATCAAAGGAAAGTCTCCCCTTAGAAAGTATATCCTATTATATTCCTTTTGAAGGCTCTGATATTTATAGACTCTTAGTAAAGGTTTACGAAGTTTATCACGATTATCCGATTATTAGCTTTGATATTATAGATGCTCCTTATTTAGAAGAAATTTATGAAGAAATAGGCATTTTGGATACTCCTTATTATTTACATTCTAATAAAGAAGATATCGTGGATAGTAATGCTTTAGTAGATTATCACTTGAATCTATTAAAAGAAGAAAAAGTACAAGTGATTGCAACAACCCTCAATTCTGTATATGAACGCTTAAAAGAGTTGGACACCCCCGTTTTTTTAATTAAACATACCAAAGCCCAAATTCGAGACACATTGGAAAAAGCCATATTAAAAGGGAAGAAGCAAAAAAAAGAAGAGGCTCAAATGATTGTCTTGCAATTTCAGATGATTAATGAAGAAAAGGAACAGAATCTTCATTTTCAGCATGAATGTGAATTAATGAAAGAGAAAATTTTACAATATGGCAAACACTTATTTTCAAACATGAATGTGACTAAAAATCATGTAATCACTCTTTATACGACACGCGGAATTTTTGAAAAGGCAACGAATAGAAGAAGAGATTTCACCTTTTTAAAGGAACTAAACGAACTTTTTTCAGTGAAGGTTAATCTCGGAATTGGGATTGGAAATACTGCCGAAAGTGCCCATTATAATGCAAAAAATGCTTTGGAATTTTCAATCCAAAAAGGGAAAGGGAATTGTTTTTTAATAGATGAACAAAAAAGGGTTCATGGACCATTAGGAACGTTACATTCAATTGATTATACTCTTTTGAATAGTAAGGATGAAAATCAAAGCTCTTTAACTCTCCGAAAATTTTATGCGTGGCTATCGATAATACGTACAAAAGAAGTCACGACTAGAGAAATTAGTATAGGGATGAATACTAGTGAACGACATGCAGCCAGAATTTTGAAAAATTTATGCGAAAAAAAGATAGCGAATATTATTGGAAAAGAATCAATCAGTCAAAGAGGTCGGCCTCGTGTTGTTTATGAAATTAACTTGATTGAATTAAGAAAGCATGTAAACGAAAAAAGAAAAGATGAGATTCGCTCAATTTCTTCAAACCAATAATCTTCGTTAACGGTCTGTGTATACTGTTATCGGTTAAGAAATAAGGAGGCGATTGACTATGAAAATTAACGCAGAACGTTTACGGCAACATTTTGAGCAAATGAGCGAGATTGGGAGAATTGGAGAAACTGGAGTTTGTCGCCCCGCGCAATCGTTGGTTGAAAAAGAAGCCTTTAAGTTAGCTAAAAGTTGGATGGAACAAGCTGGAATGAATGTGAAGATTGATCACTTTGGTAACTTAATTGGGAGACTTGAAGGAAAAAATCCAAATAAACCGGTTTTAATGCTCGGTTCCCATTTAGATTCCCAACCATATGGGGGAAGATTTGATGGGGCAGCGGGAGTGCTAGCAGCAATTGAAGTCGTGACAACGCTGACCGAACAAGGAATTACACCAGATAATCCGATAGAAGTCATATCTTTTGCAGATGAGGAAGGTTGGAGATTTAATAAAGGGCTTTTTGGGGTAAGAGGAATCCTTGGTCAATTAGAAGAAGGGGAATTATTACGAAGGGATAAAGATGGAATAACGAGAGAACAAGCATTAAGAGATTTTGGTTGTGATCCTGATAAATTTGAAGAATCTATTTATCCAGCGAACAGCATTGCTGCATTTCTGGAGTTACATATTGAGCAAGGACCTGTTCTTGAACAAAAAAATCAGCCGATTGGGATTGTTACCGCAATCTCCGGTCCTTTATGGTTAACGGTTAAGTTAACAGGATTTGCTGGTCACGCAGGATCTGTTCCAATGAATACTCGTCAAGATGCATTAGTGGGAGCGGCAGAAATAATTGTTGCTTTAAATGAAATAGCTAAACAAGATCCATCAGCACCAACTGTAAGCACAGTTGGAACAATCGATGTTTTCCCTCAATCTCGAAATATTATTCCAGAGAAAGTGGAGTTTACGGTTGATTTACGAGATATCGATATTCAACGCAGAGATCAATATGAGGCGCAACTAAGAAAATGCATTCAACATACAGCTGATAAACATCAATTAAGCTATGAAATTATTGAAGATACAAAAAGTGAGCCGCGATATTGTGCAGAATGGATTAAAGATAGTATTCGAAATGAATGCGAAGAAAGAGGAATGAAAGTGCCTGAGCTTATGAGTGGCCCTTTCCATGATTCACTTATGATGTCATATGCATGTGATTATGGCATGATATTTGTCCGTTGTAAAGACGGAATCAGCCATAACCCAGCTGAGTATGCTTCATATGATGATTTGGCAATAGGTACAGATGTTATGTATGGCACTGTATTAAAAATGATTGCGCAGCTACAACATAGCTTATCTATTTAATAGATCAAGTATTTTAATCACTTATTTAGGAGGCAGGATATGAAAAAGAAGAATTTGATTATTTCACTATTGTTGAGTTTAGTCATGATTTTATCCGCATGTACGGGTACGTCAAGTGAAAAAAGTGGTGGTTCTAAGAAAGGCGGCGAATTAATCATTGGGATGGAATCAGAAGCAGATGTTTTAGATCCGCATAGAGCAGGTGGATGGGTAACAATGAGAATTACAAATCAAATGTTTGAACCATTAATTGGTGAAGATTTAAGCAAATCATCTAAAGAAGAATCAGTACCTGAACTAGTTCCAGTTTTAGCTAAAAGTTGGGAAGTATCTGAAGATGGAAAAACGTATACGTTTCATTTACGAGAGGGAGTGAAATTCCATGATGGAACGGATTTTAATGCCGAAGCAGTAGATTTTAATATTAAAAGACTGACAGATAAAAAGTTTGAATATTATGACGAGATAGGTGCCGGCCGCACGTTTAGAACATGGAAGTTTTTCGAAAGCAGTGAAGTAGTGGATGAAAAGACGATTAATATTCACTTAAGTTCACCTTTCTCGGAATTCCCTAGAATGTTAGCGCAAATCAATTCCCTTCAAATTGTTAGTCCGGAGGCTATTATTAAAAATGGAAATGACAGTATGGGAGAAAATCCGGTTGGTACTGGGCCGTTTAAATTTAGTGAAAGAAAAAGAGGGGAGAATATTACTCTTGTTAAAAATGAAGAGTATTGGGGAGAAAAGGCTTTGTTAGATAAAGTGATATTTAGACCTTTATCGGATTCTGCTAGCAGGGTATTAGCTATTCAAAATGATGAAGTGGATATTATTGCTGTTCCACCGCCAGATTCTATTGAGAATTTGAAAGATCAAGGATATGAAGTTGTTTCAGGAACACCTCCACATGTTTGGTATTTAACATTCAATTTCGATAATAAATATATGAAAGATCAAAAGGTAAGACAAGCTATTAATTATGCGATTAATCGAGAAGGCATTGCCAATGAATTATTAAAAGGTACAGTAAATCCTGCTTATACGATTCAATCCCCAGGAGCTGCTAACTATAGTGCGGATAACAAATGGTATGAATATAATCCTGAAAAGGCAAAAGAGTTATTGAAAGAAGCTGGGTTGGAGAATGGCTTTAAAACGACCTTACAAACTTCTGTGGATGGTTCAGGACAATTGCTTCCAGTGGATATTGCTGAATGGATTCAAAGGGATTTAAAAGAAATTGGTATTGAAGTTAAATTGGATACGCAAGAATGGATTACGTATTATTCAGGATATAGTGATGGAATGGCAAGTGATGTAGGTATGAATCAAATGTCATCTGGTCGTACTTCACCATATTTCCTTTCTATGGTTGCTCATTCTGAATTCGTTGCTCCAGGTGGATTTAACTCTGGGAAGTATGTCAATCCATCAGTAGATAAGTTACTTGATCAGGCCTCCACTTCTACTGATGAGAGTAAAGCGTTGGAATTATGGAAGGAAGCAGAAGCAATGATTATGGAAGATGCTGCTTTTGCACCGATTGTAAATGATTCAGCACCATATGTTGTTAACTCTCGTGTCAAAGGTTTCGTTATTCCATCAGAAGAATGGTATACATTAGCACCTGTTTATATTGAAAACTAATTTGAAAGAGATTGATTCATAAGTAAAGAGACGAGCCCTAAAAATAATATTCTGTATCTTAAATAGTTTTTTAAACATTTAGATATGAAGGATTGAGGGGCTCAGATCTCTTATGAATGACTCTATCAATTGATAAGTTGGGAGGCGAAAGAATGTTACGATATGTGCTTTCAAGAATACTATCCACAATTCCTGTCTTATTTGGTGTTACGATTGTTGTCTTTTTATTAATTCAACTTATACCAGGTGATCCTGCGAAATCAATTTTAGGAGCTGATGCAACACCGGAGGCAGTTGAAGAATTAAGAAATAATATGGGACTTAATGAACCGTTGATCGTTCAATATGGTGCATGGCTTTCTCAACTTTTACAAGGAGATTTAGGGTACTCGTATACGCTGCATACTCCAATTATTGAAGAACTTATGCCGCGTTTTGTAAACAGTTTAATCTTAACAGTTGCTAGTATGCTTATTTGTGTAACATTAGGTGTTATTTTAGGATTGATTAGTGCTTTAAAAAAGGGGAGTTTCTTTGATAAGGCTAGTATGGGTGTTGCTTTAATAGGAGCCAGTATGCCGGTCTTTTGGATTGCATTAATGCTAATGTGGCTATTCTCGATTAAATTAAATATCTTCCCAGTAAGCGGAATGTACAATATGAGAAATCCAGGAGGGTTTATGGATTTACTTCATCATATAGTCTTACCTGCTTTTGCTACCGCGACGGTTTCTCTTGCTGTGATTGCAAGATTAACGAGAAGCACTGTAATTGACATTTTACAGAAAGATTATGTGAATTACTTTCATTCATTCGGTTTATCAAAATCAAAAATTAACATCGTTCATGTTATGAGAAATTCACTTCCTCCGATTATCAATATTTCTGGTTTACAAGTGGGATATATTATGGGCGGAGCATTATTTAGTGAAGTTGTATTTAATTGGCCAGGCATCGGGCAAGCACTTTATGTGGCGGTTACTTCTAATGATTATCCTACAATCCAAGCTGGAATTCTTTTAATTGCTTTAACGTTTGTAGTTGTTAATTTAGTTGTTGATCTTTTGAATGTTTGGTTAAGTCCGAGGTTACAAGATTCAATTAAAGCTGAATAGGGGGGGAGAATATGACTACTAAATGGAAACAGTCATGTAAAGCTTTTTTGAGTGACAAAATGGCTACTACAGGAGCAATTGTTATATTATTCTCATTGATTTTAGCGGTATTTGCTTCTTGGATAGCCCCTTATAATCCCAATGTTGTTGCGGAAGGAAGCACTCGTTTAATGCCTCCTGGGACTGAAGGACATATTTTGGGGACGGATCAACAAGGAAGAGATATTTTAAGCAGAGTAATCTTCGGTACACAAACCTCTTTAATTTCCGCAGTTATTCCCGTTATTATTGCTGCCATCATCAGTGTCGTTCTTGGAGTGATTGCAGGATATTATCAAGGATTTATTGGCAACTTGATTATGAGAACGATGGATATCTTTTTCGCCTTTCCTGCAGTTTTACTTGCCATTGCCATTGCGGCTATTTTAGGACCAGGGTTGCTTAATGTCATTATTGCTATGGTTATTGTTCGTATCCCTTATATGACAAGGGTGGTTTATACGGATACTCTACAGGAAAGCCAAAAAGAATATGTTGAAGCAGCTAAGGCATTTGGAATTGGGGATATAGAAATTATGTTCAAACAAATTCTCCCAAATGTTTTACCTTCCTTAATTGTGTATAGTACAACTCTTGCAGGTGTCACGATTGTAACAGTAGCTGGATTGAGCTTTATCGGACTTGGTGTTCAGCCTCCTACGGCAGATTGGGGAAGAATGGCAAGTGATGGAAAGAAAGTGTTGATGCAAGGTTATGCTTTTGTCACATTCATTCCAGGTATAGCTATTCTCATTCTATCTTTTTCCTTCAGTATGATTGGTGATGGTTTAAGAAACGCATTAGATCCTTATGAACGCTCAAAAGCAAAAGAAAAGAAAAAAATAAGCAGAAAAACTAGTCAACATATCGCTTAATATCGATTCAAATCTACCTCTATTTTAACAATGAAAGGGTGGTTAGATGAATGTCCAATCAGCATTGAATACGGAATCTTTACTAAAGGTTGAAGGTTTATCAACAAAGATCAAAACGCCAGAAGGAGTTCTTACTGTGTTAGAGGATGTCAATCTTACCATTGAAAAAGGAGAAATCATGGCGATTGTAGGGGAGTCAGGTTCAGGAAAATCTATGATGATTAATTCAATCCTGCAATTGTTACCTAAAACCCTATTAGAAGCCTATTCAGGGAATATAGAAGTAGAAGGTGAGAACCTTTTCGCAATAGGTGAAAAAAAGATGCAAGAGATTAGGGGGAAAAAAATCTCCTTAGTCGCTCAAAATGCTATGACTTCCTTAGACCCGTCTTACCGAGTAGGAAAACAGATTGTTGAAATCATGTTGGAAAAGACAGGTTTGACGAAGGAACAAGCAAAGGAAAAAGCATTAAATCTTCTAGAGCAGATGGGGATTGATGATCCAAAACGGATATTTCAATCATATCCACATCAATTAAGCGGTGGATTAAGACAAAGGGTTGTCATTGCTATGTCTCTTGCTTGCGATCCGGATTTAATTATTGCGGATGAACCTACGTCAGCTTTAGACCCTACCGTACAATTACAAGTATTGGACCTATTTCAAACAATCAATCAGCAGTTTGGGACGGCTATTTTAATGATTACCCATGATTTTGGTGTAGTTGCACGTATTGCCGAGAAAGTAGCGGTTATGTATGCTGGACAAATTGTTGAAAAAGGTGAGACTGCAGATGTGATATTTAACCCAACGCATCCTTATACACAAAGTTTAATAAAATGTATCCCAAATTTGGATTGGGTCTTTGATAAAGGAGCTGGAAAAAAACCATTATGGCAAATAAAAGGAGAACCGCCAAACTTAATGAATCTATCACAAGGATGCCGGTTTTTCAATCGATGTCATGTAGCAAAGGACATATGCCAATCAACCAATCCTTTATTAAAAACTGTAAAGCCATACCGAAACGAACATTCAGTGCGCTGTGTATTGATAGGAGGAGGGAATGAATAATGAAAGAAGACACTCTGATTGAAGTGCAGGGATTGCAAAAAGTGTACAGTGGCAAAAGAAGTTTATTCACTCCAAGTAAAAAGGTTACAGCAGTGAAGGATGTAAGTTTTTCGATTCGTAAAGGAGAAACCTTTGGATTAATCGGGGAGTCGGGGTCAGGGAAAACGACAGTTGGACGAATGATTCTCAGGCTGATAGAACCAACGAACGGATCCATTATCTATAATGGACAATCATTGCGGGATTTATCGAATAAAGAAATGACGTCATTAAGAAAAGAAATCCAAATTGTTTTTCAAGATTCTGGTTCAGCCTTTAATCCAAGAAAAACAATAGGAGCACAAATTGCTCATCCCTTGAAAAAATTTGGTGAAAACCAAGATCCTCAATTTATCCATCAACAAGTATTGAAGATGCTAGAAGTTGTTGGCTTAAGAGCAGATTTCTTTCATCGTTACCCCCATGAGTTATCCGGCGGTCAAAGACAAAGAGCAGGAATAGCTCGAGCTCTTATCCTAAAACCTAAATTCCTTGTCTTGGATGAGCCGGTAGCAGCCCTGGATGTTTCTGTTAAAGCACAGATTATTAATTTATTGATTGATTTGCAAAAAGAATTCCAATTAACGTATTTATTTATCGCACACAATTTAGATTTAGTTGCTTACTTTTGTAATCGAGTAGCGGTTTTATCCAAAGGAGAAGTGATTGAGACCTCTTCAACGATTGATTTATTTAATAATCCAAAACACGAAATGACCAAAAAATTGTTAAGTTCGATTCTCACCTTGGAGGGTGATTTAGGAGAAGTCTATAAAAAAAGATCAGTCATTTGATAGGGAGGAGCGATATAGATGAATGAGTTATTTTTTAGTGATATACAGTCGATAGCTAGTTTATTAGAGAAAAAGGAAATCTCTTCAGTAGAATTAACGCAGCAATTATTAAAAAGAATTGATGATTTAGAACCATCTCTAAACGCATATATTACAGTGCTTTATGATGATGCTATAAAACAAGCAGAATCGATGGAGGCAGAGCTGCTGAGCGGAAACATTCGCAGTCCGCTTCATGGTGTCCCAATCGCCATCAAAGATATATTTGAAATAAAAGGAAGTAAAACAACGTCCGGCTCTAAAATTTTTGAACATTACATCTCAAATCGAGATGCAGATGTTATCAAGCTATTAAAAGATGCAGGGGCTGTAATTATTGGACAAACAAATCTTCATGAATTTGCGATGGGCGCAACAACGGAAAATCCTCATTACGGCCCTACACGGAATCCCTGGAATTTAAAGAAAATTCCAGGTGGTTCTAGCGGCGGTTCGGCTGCAGCGGTTGCAGCAGGAATGGCATTTGGAGCGATTGGAACTGATACAGGTGGTTCCATTCGACTTCCGGCAGCTCTTTGTGGAATTGTTGGTTTAAAGCCTACTTATGATTTAGTCAGCACAAAAGGATGTACGCCCTTAAGTTGGACACTTGATCATATTGGTCCAATGACTAGAACGGTCGCAGATAGTCGAATTATGTTAAAAGTGATGGCGGATCCTTTAAAAACTAATTTGCTTAACTTAGAGATAAAAAGAGAGAATTTGAATGGAATAAGAATTGGAATTTGTCAAAAGTACTTTTTTGAAAACATGGATCAAGAAATGAAAAGAATTGTTAATCGATCGTTAATAAGATTAAAAGAACTAGGTGCTGAAGTCATCGAGATTCCTCTAACGGGTATAGAAAATGCATTAGAGGCACAAAAAATCATTTTAAAATCGGAATCTTATACTTTTCATGAACCAACTTTTACGGAACATCCTGAAATGTATGGAAAAGATACTCAATTCCGCTTGAATTCAGGACGTGATGTTTCGGCAAGTCAATATATCAATGCTTGCCACCAGCGAGAAAGTTTTATTCGAAGTGTATTAGATGCAATGAATGAATATAAATGTGATGTACTTTTTTCACCAACCAATTGCATTCCAGCCTATGATATTGGAAGCGTTCCTCCAGAAGAAGCTATTAATAATATCTTTCAGTTAGGAAGAACACCGATTGGGAATTTATTAGGGCTTCCGGCTATAACTATACCATGTGGTTTTACGGATGAAAAAATGCCAGTCGGTTTTCAATTAATCAGTAAGCATTATGAAGAAGGGCTCTTACTGAATATTGGGGAAGTATACGAAAAATCAGAGGAGTGGGCTTCCTATCTAGAAAAGAACGATGCTTATCAGGTTGAGAAAGCAATGAATGTAGAGAGTTAATGAATTTGTTTAATAAAATGATGTTTAACCATCTATGATAATGATATAGATCATTACATACTGTTGAAAAATAATTTCAACAATAGATGGGATATGAAAATCTTAGTAAAATCCTCTCGTGCGAATCAAATACAGCGAGGGGATTTTTGATGACAAAAAAAGGTGCAGTTGATTAAACTGTACCTGATAGCTTACAGTGTAAGCTTATAATGGATGACAATTCTGCTTTCTTCAAAGAGTTCAATCTTGTGAATGAGCCGTTGAAGAACTTGTTTCGTACGCAGTGAGAATAAACTTATAGCCACTGTGGTAAGAACCGTCTTTATCTAAAGGCATTCCTTTCATACATTTCATATCAGTTTTAGTATCATGTTTTCGCCTTCATTCCTTTGATTGATACCTACGCGCTCGTCGTATAAAGGCAAGTACAACTATTCTATAATCCCTGTACTCATGATAGAGACGTTAACGTTAACGTCAAAGGATATTTCAGAATAAATCTTCTTCCACTCTTTGTAGGTATCTCTCGTATGCAGGTTGGTCGCTTTATATCGAACGCCAAACCCTAAAGGGTCAGCCCCGTTTTCCTGAAGCTTTGTTAAAAGAGCTGTTATCTGTTTTTCCACCTTTTTACTTGCATATTTGCTATAAGTGTCTAGTTTTTTTGATTCATATGCTGATTCGATTCCTCGATAATTCCTTTCATAAATCGTTTCTAGTACATTTTTAAGGACAACTTCTTCATCAAATATAATTGCCAAGGATTGATGTGTTTTTTCTCCTATTTCCATCATCTCAACGGTGAGTGAAGGCTTGTGGTAACGCTGGCGAATGATGTTAATATTTGTGGTAATATCTTCGCTTAAGGATAATTGAGGTCCTTGAATCGTAGGCTCAATAATTGTTTGTATCAATGTGTCGGTATTGACTTTTTTTATATCAAATAACAGGAGATCATCCCTGATAGCAACAATGACACTGCCTTTGGTCATTTCAAGCAGGATTTGTTCTTTGGATGTTATTTCTTGCTGATTTGGTAATGAATTTAAATAGGATTCTACATGCTGGATGTTTCCCAATTCAAAGAAAGGCTTAATCACCAGCTGATGAAGTTGTAATTCGTCTACAACCGTCTTGATGTACAGAAGCTCAGCGTGTTTTTCATCCATATGTAAAGGTTTGTGTACTAAATCTAAAGAGGACTTTAATTCCTCTGATAACCATTCTATAGTCTCACTGGAAGTCCTTTTTTTAATGTTATTTGAACGCATACGAACTTCTCCTAACCGGTTTTTCTTCGGGAAATCTTCCTTAGTACTATTTTTGAAAAATCAGGGAAATTTCAAGTATATCTTTACCTGAATGGAAAATATTATTCGTGTTGAGAGAGGATAATTATTGGGGTTTGTAAAAATAGAATGAATAATGTCCTTATTCATTAAGACGATTAAAAAACTTAACCAGGTTAACTACTAATTTGTGTTGGTTAACCTGGTTAAGTTTTTTGAATTTAGCTATAGAATCTAATGCCTTTACTACAACTTTACCATAATTTAACTATATGTTTACTGCGTTTTAACCCGCAATTCATAGAATTTACAAAACCTTTACAAAGAATCCATAGGGCATTAACATCATGTGTTTATTCTTAGGGTAGAAAAAATACGACAAAGAGAAGTGGCCAATAGATGATCTTGGAGGTATAGAAATGAGGTTTATAAAAGAAGCGACGATAGGATTATTGGTACTATTCTTAGCTGCTTTATTATCAGCATGTGGTATTGGTAATGACAGTGAAACAGAATCATCTAATGATAGTAAAGGTACCATATCTATTTCAGGATCCACATCTGTAGGACCTTTAGCTGAAAAACTAGCAGTTAAATATGAAGAGAAAAATAAAGTGAATATAGAAGTAAATCAAATAGGTTCTTCTGCTGGCATAACAAACGCAACGAGTGGTGTGTCAGAGATTGGGATGTCTTCGCGTGATTTAAAGGAAGAAGAAAAGGCTAATGGCTTGAATGAGGTAGTCATTGCTTATGATGGAATTGTGGTGGTGACTCACCCAAGTAATAAAGTGAAAAATCTTACTATCGAGCAAGTGAAGCAAATTTTTACCGGAGAGGTTACGAACTGGAAGGAGCTTGGAGGAGATGACATGGAAATTGTAGTTGTTTCCCGCGAAGATGGCTCAGGTTCACGTGATGCATTTCAAGAAATCGTAGGGTATACTTCAGGCGAATTGGTGAGAAGTTCCATAGTTGCGAGCGGTAACGGTAATATTAAAACAACTGTTGCAACGAATAAGCATGCAGTAGGATTTATTTCCTTCGAATATATTGATCACTCTATTTCTACTATAAAGATTAATGGAGTAGAGGCTACAGCGGAAAATGTTCTGCAGCAAAAATACAGCTTGTCACGACCATTCTTGTTTGTCTATAAGGAAGAGCATTTAACGAATAGTGGACAACAATTTATTGACTATATTTTGAGTCAAGAGGGGCAAGCGATTGTATCAGAAACAGGAGCTATACCAATAAAATAATCAACATTCATAGATGTATTATTTAACGTACGTTGGAAATAAACATCATGCGTAAAAGCAATCTTGGAGGAATGAAGCATGCCAAGCCCACTTACTGAAAAACAAACGTTAGAAATCGGAAAATCAAATAAAAGGAAATATATGCTCGAGAAGTTATCCGCAAGAATTTTTCTGTTGTGTGCACTTCTTTCAGTACTCAGTTTATTGTTAATCGTTGGATTTGTATTTTATAAAGGCTCACATCCATTTGTAGCAGAGGGATATAGTTTTATTGACTTTGTTTTTGGAGTAGATTGGGTGCCAAGTGAAGGTAAATTTGGGATCTTTCCAATGATTGTTGCATCCGTATTCGCCACATTTGGTGCATTAATTATTGGAGTTCCTATCGGTTTGTTTACAGCCATTTTCTTAGCGGAAATTGCACCGAAAAGCATAGCGAAGATCATTTCACCGGCCGTGCAGCTGCTGGCAGGTATTCCATCTGTTTTATATGGTGTATTCGGACTTGCTATCATCGTCCCTTTCTTACAAAATAATTTAGGCTTAGCGAAAGGGCAAAGTTTACTAGCTATCATTCTCGTTTTAGCCATTATGATGCTGCCGACGATTGTGACTGTAGCTGAAACAGCTATTCGTGCTGTTCCGAAAACGTATCGTGAAGGGTCATTAGCGCTCGGGGCGTCTCAAATCGGAACTATTTTTAAAGTAGTGGTACCTGCAGCTAAATCAGGAATTATGGCAGCCATTGTATTAGGTTTAGGGAGAGCAATTGGAGAAACAATGGCTGTTATATTAGTAGCAGGAAACAGTCTCATCATTCCTACTAGTTTAACAGACAGTGTTCGTCCATTAACTACAAATATCGCATTAGAAATGGGATATGCGTTCGGAACGCATCAAGAAATGCTGTTCGCAACAGGTATTGTTTTATTCTCCTTTATCTTGTTATTAAACTTTGTATTAGCAAAAATCAGTTCGAAAGGCGGTAATTAAGTTGAGAAAGTTTAAGGATAACTTGTTGCGTGGACTTCTGTGGTTTTCAGCTTTCTTAACAGTTGCCGTCCTCGTAACGATTGTTGGATATATTTTTTATAAAGGCTATCGTTTAATAAACTTCGATTTTATTTTTGGCGATTATTCACCGGCAGGGGATGGCGGAATTTGGCCAATGATTGTTACAACCATATACACAATCGCTATTTCATTATTAATAGCAACACCAATAGGGATTTTGGCTGCTGTATATTTGCAAGAGTATGCTAAGCAGGGTCGATTAGTAAAAACGATTCGTTTTGCTACAGAGAGCTTAACAGGGATACCTTCGATTATTTATGGATTATTCGGAGCCGTATTCTTTGTAACCACATTAAAATTAGGCATGTCGATTATAGCCGCTTCATTGACATTAACTATTATCGTACTGCCTGTTATCATCCGAACAACAGAGGAGGCTTTAAAAACAGTTCCTCATTCGTATCGGGAAGGGTCTCTAGCCTTGGGAACAACGAAGCTACAAACTTTATATAAAGTGATTTTACCAAGTGCGATGCCGGGGATATTATCTGGAATCATTCTCTCAATCGGAAGAATTGTTGGTGAATCGGCTGCGATATTTTTAACCGCTGGAACGGTAGCTGCGATGCCGGAAAGTATTTTCTCATCGGCAAGAACGTTAACGGTGCATTCATATTTGGTTACACAGGAGTCCGGAGATATTGAGCTTGCCGCTGCCATTGGAATCGTATTAATTGTTATCATTTTGGTTCTCAACCTTTCGGCGACGTTTATATCAAAAAAGTTAAATAAAGCTGACTATTAAATGGGGTGTATGTTAATGAGTACAACAGTGATTGAACGTAATAATGCAGAGAAGGGGAATTTTTCACAAATGAAGCAGCATTCAGGAGAGGCAGCAAAAATTAGTGTAACAGACTTGAATTTGTTCTATGGAGAAAAACAGGCACTCTATAACGTATCACTAGGTATACAAGAGAAGAAAGTTACAGCTTTAATTGGTCCTTCTGGCTGTGGTAAATCGACTTTTTTACGAACACTAAACCGCATGAATGATTTGATTGATGGTGTGAAGATTACCGGCGATATTGTCGTCGATAGTGAAAACATATACCAATCCAATGATGTGATAAAGTTACGAACGAAGGTAGGTATGGTATTTCAAAAGCCAAATCTATTTCCTATGAGTATTTATGATAATGTAGCGTATGGTCCCCGGATGCAGGGAATTAAAAATAAAAAAGAATTGAATAAGATTGTTGAAGAGAGCTTACGTGGTGCGGCGATCTGGGACGAAGTGAAAGATCGCCTTAAAACATCAGCACTCGGACTATCAGGCGGTCAGCAGCAACGTGTTTGTATCGCACGTGCAATTGCCATGAAACCGGAAATCATTTTAATGGATGAGCCTACTTCAGCATTAGATCCAATTTCAACCTTAAAGGTAGAAGAATTGATTACACACATGAAAAAGGATTATACGATTGTCATTGTTACACATAATATGCAGCAAGCAGCACGTGTATCTGACAAAACCGCTTTTTTCTTAAACGGTGAAATCATTGAATATGATGAAACAGATCATATCTTTTCTATGCCGCAGGATCAGAGAACGAAAGATTATGTTACTGGCCGATTCGGTTAAATAGAGCATAGAAAATGGTGTTTTGTGAAAGCTTTGAGAATGATTTTTTATAAGATCATTTAGATAGGTTATTTCTTTAAACAATTTGTTAGGCATGAACTCGGAACTTGTACCGGGTTCATGCCTTTTCATTTAGATAAAAGTTTTGAAAATTATAATATTTCCCAATAAATAAAATAATATTGTAATATAACAAGAAAGTAAGTATAATAATATTTGTTAGAAATACAGTTGTCTTTATATCGTGGAATAAGGTGGGAATCGTCATTCATCAAAGAAATAAATCAGCTAAAAGCTTATTTAATGAATGACTTTGTTGAAAAATTGTTATATAACAAGGTCTAGTGAATAATTGACTTCTATTAGAGATAGACCTTCGGAGGGACTCTGAAAGAGTACCAAAGGAGAAGAACAAAAGCCAAACTCTAGGAATAGGGTTGGTAATATCTAATAAAAGTCATTTGTGGTATTCAGTTATATCTATTTTGTAATAGGTTTAATTCTATTGCAAGGTTATGAAAAATGAATAGCTCAATATTAAAAACGCTACAATTTTATCTTAGACTAGTGGGGGAACATTATGAAAAGCATATTGAAAAAGTGGGGTCAATTGGGTCTGGTCAAACAAATAATTGTAGGTTTGATTATTGGTATTATCTTGGCTATAACGATTCCAGAAGCAGCAAAACCTGTTGCACTTTTAGGCTCTTTATTTGTAGGTGCTTTGAAAGCAATTGCACCGGTTTTGGTACTCTTCTTGGTTATGTCGGCCATCGCTCAACATAAGAGTGGTCACAAAACGAATATGAAATCCATTATTTTCTTATACCTGTTAGGAACTTTTTTAGCTGGATTAATCGCTGTTATTGTAAGTTTTATTTTTCCTGTAGGGTTAACACTTACAAAGGGTGCTGAGGGTGTGACGCCTCCTAGCGGTGTCGTAGAGGTTCTCAAATCATTGCTGATGAGCGTTGTTGATAATCCAGTTACAGCCATTTCTAATGCAAACTATATCGGTATTTTAGCTTGGGCAATACTTCTTGGTTTGGCTTTAAGAAGTGCCGCTGATACGACAAAAACGATGATTGCTAATTTTTCAGATGCGGTATCCAAAGTAGTTACATGGGTTATTAAGTTGGCGCCATTAGGAATCATGGGTCTAGTATTTGAATCGATTACTGCAAATGGACTTGAGGCGTTACTAGGCTATGGGAAATTGCTTGCTATTTTAATTGGCTGTATGCTCTTTGTCGCGTTAGTTATCAACCCAATCATTGTGTTTGTCTATATAAGACAAAATCCTTACCCGCTTGTTTTTAAGTGCTTAAAGGAAAGCGCCATTACAGCATTCTTTACACGTAGTTCAGCTTCTAATATTCCGGTCAATATGAGATTATGTGAAAATCTAGGTTTGAATAAGGATAGTTATTCAGTATCCATCCCATTAGGCGCAACCGTCAATATGGCTGGAGCTGCTGTTACTATTTCTGTTTTGACACTTGCAGCGGTTCATACACTTGATATTCAAGTGGACATCCCTACAGCAATCATTCTTAGCGTATTGTCAGCTGTATGTGCTTGCGGTGCTTCAGGGGTTGCTGGTGGATCTTTATTACTGATTCCTCTAGCATGCAGCTTATTTGGAATTCCAGCTGAGGTTGCTATGCAGGTAGTTGGAGTAGGCTTTATCATCGGTGTTTTACAAGACTCTTTTGAAACGGCGCTTAACTCCTCTACAGACGTACTGTTCACAGCTGCTGCTGAATTTAAAGAGTGGCGTAAAGAAGGGAAAACAATAGATATTAACAAAGCAGCATAAAGAAGGAATCTTCTTATACGCCATGGAACTGCCCTTCAATGGATAACCATTGAAGGGCAGTTTTTTATTTTCCGTTTTATACAATTATATTCTTAGCAATTTTGTATATCGTTGCGTTTTTGAATTTCAAATAAATTGAAATTTTTCTGAAAATACACTTGACTACTAGGAATAATAGGTATTATATTATTAACAAATATAAAATATAATTTTAGACCGACTAGACAACTAGAGGCCTTCTAAGTATTTGCTTAGGAGGCCTTTGTCTTTTTTATAAAACATTTTCAAAAGGAGGTTCATATGAACGCATTACGTCAGTATGTTGATCATTTTATTGTTGGCCAGGTTGAGAAAGGGAAGCAGCTCGGAAGAACGATCGGATTTCCGACAGCTAATTTGAATATTGCAAACAATGTCTCCTTAGAAAATGGAGTTTATG
>NZ_QWVS01000029.1 GCF_003570725.1 Peribacillus asahii | reverse complement strand
AGCTGCTAACCTTATGCAATCTGTAGGTATTTCAACTACGTATTATATTTTAGGTGCAGGCTATTTCGTACTAATGTTTCTAGGTGCTTCTTATATCACACCGCCTCCAGCTAATTATATGCCAGAGGGAATGAAACAAGCTATTGACACTGGTAAAAAAGAAGTAAAGAAAGATTTACGACAATTAACGGCAAAAGAAGCAGTGAAAACAAAGCATTTCTGGATGCTGTGGACAATGAAACTTATTAATACGAGTGCGGGAATTATGATGATTTCTGTTGCTTCTCCGATGGCTCAAGACGTGGTGGGGTTATCAGTTGCTGGAGCAGCTACTTTAGTGGGAATTATGGGAATCTTTAATGGCGGCGGTAGACTTGGTTGGGCCGCAGCTTCTGACTATCTTGGTCGCCATAATGTTTTTATAATTTTCTTTGTCATTCAATTAGTAGCGTTCATTGCACTTCCGGTTACAACAAATACCTTATTGTTCCAAGCACTTATTTTGTTGGTTGTTAGTTGTTATGGTGGAGGATTCTCCAATCTTCCTGCATTTGCTGGGGATTTATTCGGGACAAAAGAAGTTGGTGCGATTCATGGTTATCTTTTAACAACTTGGTCTCTTGGTGGGGTTTGTGGACCAATGTTGGTAACCGCAATTAATGGAGCTACTGGCAGTTACATTCCTGTATTTTATGTATTCTTTGGATTAATAGCTCTTACTTTCATCATTTCAGTCTGGCTACGCGCTGATGTCAAAAAAATGCAAAGAGCAGAACAACAAGGTCAAAATGAAGCATTAAGAAATATTTTATAACGTCTCGATTAGCTTTTTTGATAAATTTATTGTTCCCTTTGGGGGAAGCGAACCTTTTTTGGTTCTGGTGCAAAAACTTCAAAACAATGGCAATTAATCTCTAAATCTTGGACATACTGATATTATCAATCTAGAAAAGGGATGGTATTCAGTATAGAAAAGCAAAATTTATTCAAGTGGAAACATTATCAACCCGATATTATTCTTGGTTCTGGTGCAAATACTTGAAGAAAATATAAAAAAGCGAAAGATTTCTAGTGACCCCTGATCTTAAGCAACTAGTCCAAACAGTTGATCGATGAATTCTTTTTGATTTTGGACAGACTTCTCCCTTTGGAGAGTCTGTCCTTTTTTTGATCATGTGCAAAACCGTATCATAAGTAAGTGAGGTTTTGGACTAGATATATCACCAATTCAATAATAATCTAGAATGGTGCTATTTTTGAATAGCCATTTAAAAAATAGCCTTATAAGTCTGAACTAAATTTGAGAGTCCAGTTTGTGAATTCACATTGTTCCTCCCAAGACGGAACCTGTTAACGTAATATCCTAGTGTTTTAGTTTTGATAATAAAAAACTACTTTAATCTAAATCCAACAAGGACAAGTCCAGTTACCTTATAAAGTATTCTATAAATTTAAGCTAATCATATATTTGATTTTGTACAGCCGAAGCCACAAATGTATTCTCTCTCACTTTCGTTCTTCTTGTTAAAGAAAAGACTGCGCATAGTAAGGAGATGATGACAAGGGCGCCACCAAACCAAGCTGCATTGGAAACAGTTCCGGTTTGACTTAGCACGATGCCACCAAATGCTGACCCAAGAGAAATACCTATTTGTAATGCTGAATTATTAAAGCTTTGCTGAATGTCAGATGTAGCAGGATCTGTTTGAATCAAGTAGCTTTGTTGTGGTGGAGATAGACTCCAACTTAATGCTGCCCAAACCATCATGATCGGTATGAATACAATAAGTGAAAAAGTAGTTAATGGTAATAAGAATAGCACAATGGCAAATAAAATGATTACAACAATAATGCTTTTATGTGCTCCAATCGAATCTGAAAGAATTCCCCCGAATGCACCACCACTTACCGCTGCAATCCCAAATAATAGATAACAAAGACTGATCCAATTGGAATTCAGATGAAGTTCCGTTTCTAAAAATGGAGTGAAGTACGCATAAAGCGTATAATGTCCTGCTAGCATAAACATGGTTGCCAGATGTGCACTACCTATTTTTAAGCTACCCACTGCCTTTAATTGTTGTGAAAGTGGAATCGTGTTTTCCCCAGGAACTCGCTCCAAAAAGATTGAAATAAGTACAAAGGAACCTATAGATAAAATAGCAATCCCGAGGAAAATAACGCGCCAGCCAAGGTTATCGGAAATTAGAATTCCCAGTGGCACGCCCATGACAAGTGACGAACTAATGCCCATATAAATGAGACCCAGAGCCTTTGCTCGGTGTGCTGGTGAAACAATTTTTGCAGCTATGGTTAAGGACAGTACAACGATAAGTGCTGTACTCATTGCGGTCAAAATCCTTGCAATCATCATAAAGGTAAAATTCGGACTGAAATATGTCATTATATTTCCGATGAAGAAAATAAACAAGGAAGTGAGATATAACTTTTTTCGCTCCATTTTGCTAGTTATGACTAGTAATACAGGACCGGAAACAGCATAAATAAGTGCGAAAACAGTGATTAGTTGTCCAGCAGAGCTTAATGAGATGTTTAAATTGTTTGCAATAGTTGGAAGTATTCCACCAATGATTAATTCAACCAGTCCAACTGCAACAGTTGATAATGCTAGTATAAAAACTTTTAAATTCATATTCTGCTTTACGTCCTTTCTAATGAAAAAATAATAAAGATGCCTTTAGAAAATAAAAAAATCCTGATTACAGAAAATGAATTATCCATTTTCTGTAATCAGGATTTTAAGGTTCCTGGTAGAGACCCTCAAGCCATATTCTGAGGTTATACAGATAATATTAATTTGTTCAGTATACTAGCTTTCATCTGATTTTTCAAGTGTTGAATTTTTAGCAGTGATACTACTATTTGGCACATATTTAACTTAACAAATATTCAATTTTTCAAAGCTGTTTTTATTTAACAAAAGTGGCAGAAGTGTTGTTCAAAATATTATATATTATTCCACCTTTTAATTTTTTTCACTAGAGTCGAGTGATCGACTCCTAAATATTCAGCCGCCTTTCTAATCGACGGTTTTTTCTGAAGTGCGTCGATAATTATTCTTTTTTCAAACTGTTCCATTCTTTGTTTTAACGTATGAGCTGATTCTATATAACTATGAATACTAAAATGTAGGGGAAGATCAACAGGCTCAATCGTAAGCGATGGGACTGAAACAATCATGCTCTCAATTAGATTTCGTAATTCTCTCACATTTCCTGGCCAATGATAGCTTTGTAAAATATGTTTTGTTTCGGGTGAGATATGCTTTTCGACATTAAATAATTTACAAAAATAAGCGAAAAAGTGATCCAGTAAACTCTCAATGTCTTCTGGACGCTGACTTAATGGAGGTATCGATAATTCAATAACTTTCAGTCGATAATATAAATCTTCACGAAATTCGCCTTTTTCGATTAATTCTTTCAAATTTTTATTAGTCGCTGAAATAATTCTAATGTCTAATTGCTTTGTTTTAGTGCCACCTAGTCTTTGAATTTGTTTCTCTTGCAGGACACGAAGTAATTTGACCTGCAAGGACAATGGCAGTTCTCCAACTTCATCCAGTAGGACTGTTCCTTTGTCTGCAAGTTCAAGGAGGCCAACTTTTCCTTCCTGCCTTGCCCCGGTAAACGCTCCTTTTTCATAGCCGAATAGTTCAGATTCTAATAGTTGTTCGGGGATAGCCCCGCAATTCACTTTAATAAACGGCATATCTTTTCGATCACTCAATTGGTGAACTAAATTGGCAATAACCTCTTTTCCGGATCCTGAAGGGCCAGATAGTAAAACACTTGTTGGGAACGAAGCAATTTGTTTTACCTTCTCGATAATTTCCTTCATTTGAGTACTTTGAAAGATTACTTTTTCATCCGTTCCGTCGGTGGAAAATGTGTATCGATTTTGGCTCATTTCTGAAAAACTTTTTGCCTTTTTTAACTCATTTGTGAGGTCATTTAACTGAGTAATATCTCTAACACTTGTGACGACCATTTGAATGTCGCCAACTTCATCGAAAACGGGATTTCCGGTTACTATGACATCTTTTTGTTGACCAATTCTTTGAAGAATAGAAATACGCTTTTTTTCTTGTAAGACAAGGAGAGAAACGGATTGATCAAAATACCCTTTTTTCATTAAATCGCTCATATGATGACCGATGAGTTCTTCTCTTTTGAACCCTGACATTTCCTCGTAGGTTGAATTGACAGTGAGTGTAATGCCTTCTTTATTAACGACATAAATACCATCTGTGGAAAATTCGATGATGTTCTCCATTTGTAAAAATAGAGAACGATAATGTTCCATTTGAGAAATATCTTGAATAACACTAACAGCGCCAATCACCTTGTCATCCTGATATAAGAGGGTTTGGTTAACCATGCATTGTAACCCTGCAATTGTCATCTTCACTCCAATTGTACTTTCACCACTATCAAGAACATGAGGAATTTGTGAATTAGGAATAAACTCTCGGATATCTGTGCCGAGATAGTCTCGATGTTCAAGTTTTAATAATTTCTGTATTGAGTTATTCATGAATAGAACTTTTTTATTAGAGTCCACTACAATGACTCCATTTGACATGGAATAGAAAACACTCTCTAAAATTTCTTTGTTCACAGTTAGTGATTTCATGAGAACACCAGCCTTCTACAAGATATGGTGAATATAATCACCGATTGGTGATTATATTCACCACCTTTAACAGTCTATTTCATCAACAATCGAATCTATTGTGGTGAATTTTATCACCATTTGTAGATTTCAACAATAGAAAAATATCTAGAAAATAAGGGTTTTGAATGTTGGCACGGTTCTTGCATGTAATAATTATTGTGTTAATAAAAATAAAAAGGAGAGGGAATGTGAAAATGGAGACAAAAGGTTTATTTATTAATGGTCATTTTGAAACAAAAGAAAGAACCTATGCACTTCATTCTCCCTATAGTGGAGATGTTGTAGCTAACATCAGTATGGCAGATGAAGCAGATGTAAAAAAGGCCATTGAAGGGGCACAGGCAGTCTATAAAACGATGAAAGAGATGCCTGCCTATAAGCGCTCAGAGATTTTGTTTAAAGTTGCCCAAATCTTTCAAGAAAGAAGGGAGGAGTTATCCCGCATTTTGGCACTTGAAGCTAGCAAACCAATTCGAACAGCACGAGGAGAAATAGATCGTACCATTGCTACCTACCAATTTGCAGCAGAAGAGGCGAAACGAATTTACGGGGAGACCCTTCCAATGGATGCGGCACCTGGTGGTGAAAATCGACTAGGGCTTACATGGAGAGAACCATTAGGTGTAGTAGTGGCAATTAGCCCATTTAATTTTCCGTTTAATCTAGTCGCTCATAAATTAGGACCAGCCTTCGCCGCTGGGAACACGGTTGTATTAAAGCCGGCGGAACAAACGCCTTTAAGTGCATATTTAACCGCTGAAATCTTCCAGCAAGCCGGACTTCCAGACGGTGCTCTTCAAGTGGTTACAGGAAGTGGAAGAGAACTCAGTGACGCTCTTATTACAGATGAGAGAGTCAAAAAAGTGACGTTCACAGGAAGTGCTGGGGTAGGCAAGCTGATTAAAGAAAAGGCTGGTTTGCGGAAAGTAACGTTAGAGCTAGGTTCCAATTCTGGATTAATTGTTGAACCAGATGTTCCTTTGGAAAAAATTATTCCTCGATGCGTAGAAGGAGCATTTGCTTTTGCAGGTCAGGTTTGTATTTCACTGCAAAGAATTTATGTTCATGAATCCATTTATGAAGGATTTAGTAAGCGTTTTATTGAACAAGCCAAACAATTAACAGTCGGTGATCCGCTAGAAGAAACAACTGATATTAGCGCAATGATTAATTGTAAAGAAGTGGAGCGAATCGAGTCATGGGTTGAGGAAGCAGTTGAGCAAGGCGCTAAAGTTGGCTTGGGTGGTAAACGTGAGGGTTCCGTCTTCACACCAACGGTTTTACTGAATGTCACAAATGATATGGCGGTTTCTTGCCAAGAAACATTTGCACCAGTTGTTTCGATCGTTCCATATAGTGAGTTAGATGAAGCAATAAATATGGTCAATGACTCGGTATATGGATTGAATGTGGCGATCTATACCCAAAATATCATGAATGCATTGAATGCAGCCAAAAAGCTAGAGTCCGGTGGCGTCATCATTAATGATATACCAACATTTAGACTTGATCATATGCCTTATGGTGGTGTAAAAGAAAGTGGTTACGGACGTGAAGGGATTAAATATGCAGTAGAAGAAATGACAGAATTAAAATTCGTTACGATAAAAACATCGTTTTAAGGAGGAGTAACAATATGGCAAATATTATTAAACCTAACCCGAAACTTTATGTAATGGATAACGGTCGTATGAGCATGGATAAAAATTGGATGATTGCGATGCATAATCCTGCGACAATGGACAACCCGAATGCACAAACTGAATTTGTCGAGTTTCCTGTCTATACTGTTCTGATTGACCATCCAGCAGGTAAAATCCTTTTTGATACTGCTTGTAATCCTAACTCTATGGGACCAGAAGGCCGGTGGGGAAAAGCAACTCAACAAATGTTTCCAATCAATATGAGCGAGGAATGCTATCTTCATAATCGCTTAGAGGAGTTAAATGTAAGACCGGAAGATATTAAATACGTAGTAGCCTCCCACCTTCACCTTGACCATGCTGGATGCTTGGAGTTATTTACGAATGCAACGATTATTGTTCATGAAGATGAGCTAAACGGTGCGCTTCAAACGTATGCCCGCAACCAAAAAGAAGGTGCGTATATCTGGGGAGATATTGATGCGTGGATAAAAAATAACCTTCAATGGAAAACAGTAAAGCGTAGTGAAGACAATCTTGAATTAGCAGAAGGAATTAATATCCTGAATTTCGGAAGTGGACATGCCTGGGGAATGCTTGGTCTTCAGATCAATATGCCAGAAACGGGTGGGATTATTCTCGCTTCAGATGCTATCTATACAGCTGAAAGCTTCGGGCCGCCGATTCAGCCACCTGGTATTATTTATGATTCTCTTGGTTATGCCAATGCAGTTGAAAAAATACGCAGAATAGCCAATCAAACGAACTCCCAAGTCTGGTTTGGGCATGATGCTAATCAATTTAAAACATTCCGTAAATCCAATGAAGGATATTACGAGTAAGATAGAGGGGGAAAAATCAATGAGTGTTGCAAAGTTAGTTTTCAATTCGTTAACTTATACAGGATGGGGAGCCCTGAAGGAATTGTTACCTGAAGTTGAGAAATATTCACCAAAGAAGATTCTAGTCGTAACAGATCCAATGCTAGCAAAGATTGGGCTAGCGGAGCGTATAACAGCTCCACTTGAAAAGCAAGGCTATTCAGTTACTTTATATACAGATGTCGTTCCTGAACCACCTTTAGAAACAGGGGAGAAGCTTGTTTCCTTTACTCGTGAAGGTCAGTTTGAAATGGTTATCGGTGTCGGTGGAGGAAGTGCACTCGATTTAGCGAAATTAGCAGCAGTTTTGGCTGTGCATGAAGGCTCTGCAGCTGATTACTTAAACTTAACTGGTACGAAAAGTGTAGAGAAGAAGGGATTACCTAAAATCCTCATTCCTACTACGTCTGGAACCGGTTCAGAAGTGACGAATATCTCTGTTTTGTCCTTAGAGACAACAAAGGATGTTGTTACACACGATTATCTGCTTGCAGATGTTGCGATTGTTGATCCAGAACTGACGGTATCTGTTCCGGCAAAAGTAACAGCAGCAACGGGAATTGATGCACTAACTCATGCCGTAGAAGCCTATATTTCAGTAAATGCAAGCCCGGCGACTGACGGCTTGGCCCTTCAAGCGATTCGCTTAATTGGACGATCACTTCGCAAGGCAGTAGAGGACGGAAGTGACAAGCAAGCGCGTATTGATATGAGTAATGGAAGTTATTTAGCAGGCCTTGCATTCTTTAATGCTGGAGTAGCTGGTGTTCATGCATTAGCGTATCCATTAGGAGGACAATTTCATATCTCTCACGGTGAATCGAACGCGGTCCTTTTGCCATATGTAATGGGCTATATTCGCAAAAGCTGCACAAAGCGGATGGCAGATATTTTGAATGCCTTAGGTGGGAATTCAACCTACTTATCTGAAGAGGAAGCCTCATGCAAATGCGTAGAAGAACTCGAGAGACTTGTGAAAGATGTTGGTATTCCGTCTACTTTAGCAGGCTTCGATGTACCGGAATCAGCTGTAGAGAGTTTAACGCAAGATGGAGTGAAGCAAAAAAGAATCTTGGCTAGAAGCCCTCTACCTTTACTAGAAGGCGATATTAGAAAAATCTATCAATCTGCTTTTGATGGGACTGTCGTAGAGCCTAATTAAATGATGATATAATAAAACAAAAATCAGCGTTCGGATAATAAATCCGATTTGAAAAGAAACCAAAATAACAACACTTAGCTACAGCTTGAGTGTTGTTATTTTGGTTTCTAGGAGTAAAAAAGTACCTGCTTAAACAAGTTCCAAAAATATGTTTATGGTGCAAAAATTACATCTATTTGAAAGAGGCATATAAATCCCTAATGGTTATTGCAAGTATTAAGTATACTGCTGATAGAAGAGAAAATGGAGGTATATGCTGATTTGTTAACCAATTAATAGGAGTATAGCTTATAAAGAAACTGAAAATTTCGTTCTTTGGTAATTTTACTGGAACTTAATTGTAACTATATTATGCTGAGGACTAATAATCGATACCCTAATTGAAAGGAGATAAGATTTTGAGTAAGACAAGCAATACTGAGATTATTTTGGAAAGAATTTCTGATGCGTTTTATTCGTTAGATAAAGATTTAAAATTTGAATATATAAATAATGTAACCGAAAGTCTCTTACAAATTAACCGTGGAAAAGCGATTGGACAATATATATATAAAGTATTACCACACAGTGATATACAGAAATTTGTAAAAAGATACAAAAGGGCGTTATTAAAACAAATCACGGTAGAATTTCAAGAGTATTTTAACAATAGATGGTATGAGATAAGGGCTTTTCCTTCTGCTGAGGGTTTGTCCGTATTTTTTAGAGATATTACTAAACAAGAGCAAGAGTATCAAAAAATGAATTATCTAGCTAATTATGATGTTTTAACAGATTTACCCAACAGATATTTTTTTAATAATTACTTAAATGATAAGTTACAAACTCTTGAGAAGCCTATTGCAGTTGTATTTATATCTATGAACAAAATAGAAAAAGTAAATAATACGTTTGGTCATGAATCAGGTGACCAATTAATAAAACAAACTGCAGAACGTCTAAAAAGAATTGTAGAACCAATAGGGTTTATTGCGCGCTATTCTGGAGATGAGTTTCTTGTGGCTTTGGAATACCAGGATCAAAAGGAGATTTCTTCTATTATTGATAAAGTAATAGAATCAGTTTCAAATCCTTTTTTAATTAATGGCTTTGAATTAAAAACTTCACTAAGTATTGGCATAAGTCAGTCTCCAAAGGATGGAGATAGCGTAGAAATATTAATGAAATATGCAGCATTCGCAATGAATAGAGCTAAAAAATTAAGAGGAAATAACTCTAAATTCTACTCCTATAACCAAGGTGAAGGAAGTATTGACCCATTAGAGTTGGAGATGGAGCTTGGTAAAGCTATAGACCAAGATCAATTATTTCTCCATTATCAACCTAAAATAAATTTAAATACAGGGAAAATAGTAGGGGTAGAAGCTTTAATTCGTTGGGAACATCCAGAGTGGGGATTAATTCCACCTGGGACATTTATTCCAATAGCTGAAGAAACTGGATTAATAATACCTATCGGTGAATGGGCTTTGAATGTTGCTTGTAAACAAAACAAAATATGGCAAGAACGAGGATTTAAAACAGTTGTTTCTGTCAATTTGTCAGCGATTCAATTTAATCAACCTAATCTAATTGATACAATTGAAGCTGTTCTTCAAAAGACAGGACTTGAACCACATTTTTTAGAAGTTGAGATTACTGAAAGCATGACGGCTGATATTGAGAGTACAATACTAATGTTACAGCATCTAAAAAAGATTGGTGTTCGTATAAGTATTGATGATTTCGGGACTGGGTTTAGTTCTCTTAGCTATTTAAAATATTTCCCTGTAGACACCTTAAAGATTGACCAATCATTTGTTAGAAAACTTCATAACAATCCTAATGATGAAACAATCATTAAAGCTATCATTTCAATGGCTCATAATTTAAATTTGAAAGTAGTTGCAGAAGGAATTGAAACAAAGGAGCAACTTGTTTTTCTGCAGCACCATTTATGCGACGAAGGACAAGGATTTTTCTTAAGTAAGCCGTTACTAGCCAATGATTTAGAACAAAAACGTTCTAGGATTGAACAAATCGTTGAAGACAATGGGATCCCTGGGGATCTAAACCAAAAATTGTGGATGAAAGAATTTTATGAAAAAGCTAAAAAAGAGCTACAAGATACTGTTCGATTACAACAAGGTATGATTTTCAAGTTTAAAAAAATTAATGATCGATTTATTCATACACTATGCGATGGGGAATTACTCTACCGATTTGGAATGATTCCTTCTCAAATTATTGGTAAAAGTTTAGAGGAGTTTCTGCCTTATGAAAATGCTATCGAAAAAACTACCTTCTACAATAGGTCATGGGAAGGGGAAGAATTTGTTACTTATGAAGACGAGTTAAATGGAATTTGTTATTTAGCCACTTTGCGCCCATTAAAAAAGGGAGGAGAAGTAGTTGAAGTTATTGGGTCCTGTATTGATATAACTGCACGAAAAAAAGCAGAGAAAGCTTTAAAAGAGAGTGAGTTTAAATATCGCCTTATTGCTGATAGTATGACTGATATAATAATGTTATTGGACATCAATGGAAAAATATTATATTCATCACCATCCTTAGCAAATATAATCGGTTACCCGTTAAGATCATTTGTAGGTGAAAGTTCATTTGATTTAATACATCCCGAAGACAAACAAAGCGTAATAATGGGGTTTCAACAAGTAATAGACACTATAACACCAGCTAGGATGGAAGCTCATTTTTTTACAAGAAGTGGAGATTCTGTATTAATTGAAGGTGTTGGTACTCCGGTACTTGGGAAAAATGGAGAACCAGAATACTTTATTGTGGTTGGAAGAGATATTACCGAAAAAAGGATAACAGAAGAACAGCTCTCCAAAGCTGAAAAACTATCTATTATTGGTCAACTTGCAGCAGGAGTAGCACATGAGGTTAGAAACCCTCTAACGTCAATAAAAGGGTTTATCAAGCTTCTTGAGCAAGGAAGCAACAACAAAGAATATTTTGAAATCATTTCTAAAGAATTTGATCAAATTGAGGGAATTCTAAAAGAATTTTTAGCTCTTGCAAAACCACAGGAGATTCAGTTGAAAAAGGTTAATATTCAAACTATTTTTAATGACGTTACAATATTACTTAAGTCCGAAGCAAATTTGAGAAACGTAGAGATTTCTCAAGAATTTCAACCAAATCTTCCACAAGTTTTGTGCGATATGAATCAAATTAAACAAGTTTTCATTAATATTATAAAAAATAGCATTGAAGCAATTCCTAATGGAGGATTTGTGAAAATTGAGGGTTATGTAGAAGATGGAAATCTCCTAATGAAAATTATTGATAATGGAATTGGTCTAAATAAAGAACGTATTAAACGATTAGGTGAACCGTACTACAGCAATAAAGAAAAAGGCACTGGTCTGGGTTTAATGTTATGTTATAAAATTGTTCGGCAACATAATGGGAGCATAATAGTAAGAAGTAAAGAAAACCATGGTACTACGGTTGAAGTTAGGTTACCAATAAAATCATCACAATAGAAAGGTGCCTAATCGTTTTAACAATATCCTGGCAATTTCGGAGTTGGGATAGTCGAAATTAAAATGCATATGGAGTGTTAGGTAAAAGCCTATTACAAACCAATCAATTGCAGGGTCAAGTATCGTAGTATAACTAAAGCAGAAAACTCCAGATACCTTCATTTGTAAAGAGGAATAGTTTTTATAATCTTTACCTAAAGAAATTGAACAAATAGAGAAGAGCATTAAGGAATTAGAGCAATGTAAGTAATCAGCTCTCGGATGTAATTTAAAGTATGATAATAAATCTGCCAGTGCTTTGATCCAGGGAGGATTAAGGCACTTTTTTATTAAATTTCCTCAATCTCTTCATTTTCTAGAGCCATGAACATTCGCCACATTTCCTCACCATACTTTTTCTCAATAATTGCATAATCATGAGCACGAATTTTCTCAAGAATGTCTGTTAGTTCTTTCAAATAATTAGTTATTCCTACTCCTTCTATATACTCTGAAAACTAATTGAATAAGCCTTCATGACCTCCACTTTCGAGTTTAGAATAGTATTGAAAAACAGTGAATGCTTCGTTTGAAATTTTATTTTCTGTTGGGAAGTCCTATTCGATTAACACATTAATAACTGCATTCCATATATCATCACTATTTAAATCATTTTTGCGCTAGAACCCTTTCATGATATAAAAAAAGGGTGTACAAATAAACGTCTGGTTTTTATTAGAATTAATTGGTAGAACCCTAAAGGGATACACTTTATTTATTAATGATTTTTCTCTTTATCATTGAAAATCTAATAAATGATTAATTAATCCCTTATTTGCTAAGAACTCATTACACCCAATTTTTAGCATGGTTTCTTATTAAAGAAATCATACTTTTCATGGACGGAGAAAGCCATTTATCTTTATGATAAGTAAGAAATGTAGCAATTGCCGGATGTTCTGCCTCTACTTCTTCTCCTTTTAGTTTATTACTTTCTATTTCTTCCTTCACCGAAAAGTAAGGCACTATTGAAATTCCTAAACCGCTTCTAACACATTGCTTTATCGCTTCAATACTTTGAAAGTCTAAACTTTCTTTAACATCCATCTGCTTATACCTTAAATACTCATCAAACACAGATCTATAACTGCATAATCGCTCAGTATATAGAACTGTTCTAGTGTCTTCTTCTTTCTCTAGTGGGCTAATCAAAACCATTTTTTCTCTTTTCAATTTTTCACTATAGATCTCAGGAATAGACCAATCTTCTTTTTCTAATACCAATGCTAAATCGATGTCTCCATTTTGGAGTTTTGATGCAACATTATAATTTTCTATCGATTTTAGAGAAAGGTTAACTTTCGGGTAAGACTTTTTATATTCTAAAAGAATAGATGGAACACGACTGATTGTTAGCGATTCCGATATGCCAATAATAAGATCGCCTATTGGTTCTTCATCCGTGCTTAACGCCTGAGCATGCAATTCAATGATCTTAACCGCATAAGAAAGAAGTCGCTCGCCGTAATGAGTCAAAACGACTTTCTTGCCGAGTCGATCAAATAAAGGTTTTCCTACTTCCTCTTCCAATTCTTGAATATGGGTTGTAACAGAAGATTGAGCATAGCCAAGATGTTCAGCAGCCTTTTTAAATCCTCCTCTTTCTACAATTGTCTTAAGTGTTATAAGATGACGAAGCTCCATATATAACTGTCTCTCCTCTATTGTTCATTTTTATTGAACTAATTGTTCGATAATATCTATTTTGCTAAACATAGACGGTGAATTACAATAAATAGTACGCAGATACAAAAGTCTGTTTAATATGATTAGTTTCCACCTAAAAGAGTAGGGGATGTTATATATGCAACAAAGATGAACATGATATAGGAGGTAATAACATGACGGTAAAGATTAAGGTGTATTCGGATTATGTATGTCCTTTTTGTTTTTTGGCAGAACAACCTCTTGAGGAAGCCATAAAAGGAAAAAATGTAGAAGTGGAGTGGATGCCGTATGAGCTACGTCCATATCCCAATGAAACATTAAAGCCGGAAGGACATTACTTACAAAGTACATGGAAACAGTCCATTTATCCGATGGCAGAACGAATGGGGATTGACATTGTCCTTCCAAAAGTGTCTCCTCAGCCATATACTCATTTAGTCTTTGAAGGGTATCAATATGCAAAGGAAAAAGATAAAGGTAATGAATATAATGACCGTATGCTACGCGCCTTCTTTCAGGAAGAACAAGATATTGGTAACATCGATGTACTAACAAAATTAGCTGGTGAAGTAGGATTGGAAGAAAAGGAGTATCGGGAGGCTTTAACAACAAGAAGGTACAAAGATGCACATAAAAAAGCATTGAAACATGCTTATGAAGAAGCAAATATTACTGCCGTTCCGACGTTTATTATTGGTGATACCAAAATCGCTGGGGTGCGTTCTAAAGAAACTCTTGAACAAATCATTAAGGATGAATTGGATAAACAAAAGTCTCAAATATCAACAGAAGGTATGACCTGCGGCATTGACGGATGTTAATTCATTCAATGAAATGGAAATACTTATATATGCTTTTAATTTGGAAGGGGTTTAATTCATGACAAATCAAGACTTATTGTTTGAAAAAGTGACATTGGGTAGTACAACAATAGATAACCGGGTAGGAGTTGCCCCAATGACACGGACAAGTGCTACATCGGAAGGGTATGCAACCGATCAAATGGTTTCGTACTATACGTCATTTTCCCGTGGTGGATTTGGACTGATTATTACAGAAGGAATTTACCCGGATGATAAGTATAGTCAGGGGTATTTAAATCAACCAGGTATTGTTTATGATGAACAGGTACAAGCTTGGAAGAAAGTAGTGGATTCTGTTCATCAAGCTGGAGCTAAAATATTTGCGCAGCTCATGCACGCAGGAGCACTGTCACAAGGAAATCGTTTTGTGAATGAAACGATTGCTCCTTCTGCTGTTCCGCCAAAAGGTGAACAAATGGAGTTTTACGGAGGAAAAGGGGCTTTTCCAACACCAAGAGAAGCGACACAGGAAGAAATCACAGAAGTAATAAACGGATTTGTGAATGCGGCTAAACATGCCAAAGCAGCTGGATTTGATGGAGTTGAAATTCATGGGGCAAATGGCTATATACTAGACCAGTTCCTAACGGATTATACCAATCAGCGTAAGGATGAATATGGTGGTTCTACAGAAAATCGTGTGCGTTTACTGGTGGAAGTTTCGAAAGCTGTTCGGGAAGCCGTTGGACAGGACTACACCGTTGGGATCCGAATTTCACAAGGGAAAGTAAATGATTACTCACACAAGTGGCAGGGAAAAGAAAGAGATGCTGAGATTATCTTTGGTCAGCTAGGCCAAGCTGGCCTTGATTTTATCCATGTCACGGAATATGAAGCATGGCAGCCAGCATTTCCGGAAGGAGAAGGCACAACCGCAACCGATCCAGCTTTTGGAGATGGTGGAGCTTCACTTGCAAGGTTGGCGAAAAAATACAGCAACTTACCTGTTATTGCGAATGGGCACCTTGAGAATCCGGGAACAGCTACAGAAATCATTGGAAAAGGAGAGGCTGACGTGGTTACCTTAGGAAAGGGGGCGCTAGCCAACCATGACTGGGTAAACAAAGTGAAAGCCGGGGCACCTATAGCCGATTTCCAGCCGGAAAAGATACTAAGTCCGAATGCTAAGATTAAAGATTTTGAAACTCACGTATAGCTGTCGTTGTGTATTATAAAAAAACTACATGGTGCGTTAATCCCAAAAGGATTAACGCCTTTTTTTGAACTGCTTATTCAATAAAAGAGCGCTTTTCCGAAGTAACGGTAAAAGCCCAATTTCTCAATTTTAATGAGAAATTGGGCTTTTTATATTTACTTATAGTGCAAAATAATACGATATCGTTAATTGATTAAAAATCCTGTATTTTAATCTAATATGGGATTTTTATTTTACCTCTTTATTCAACTGATATGAACGAAACTGTCAAACCACCACACTAAATAGTTTTAAATGGGGTTTCATTTAGAAATGAATAGAGTTATTCCTTGTTCAACTTAGCGGCCAAATATCCTTTCGGATTTAGCTTGTCAAAGGTGCACTTTCCCTTGATAAGCCAAATCCGATTTTTTTAATGCTAATTTATCCTGTTCCAGATCTTGTTTAGATCCAAGGGAACATATACTTTTCCCCCATGAATTTCCCTGTGTATAATGAGATTTGTAAAACTTTGATCATCAAAACTTTTGTTTAATCCCTTATGTCTAGCTTTTATGTTTGTTCCTAAAATATTATCAATAAAGTCCTTATTCATACGTCGTATACCTCGCTCTTATTATTTATCATTTTCTTGTTCGTTAGAAAAAATGGAATAAGATCTATTACAACAATAATCGATTTCCAAAGCACTTATAATATCTTTATACCCTGCGGTATCCGTCATAACCTCTTTCGGTTGTAAAGCGGCCTGGTGCTCTAAAATTCCTGCTGGCTTCGTTAGTGTAACTTACAAATATACATCAAAAATGTATGGAGCTTCTTCCCTATTGCTAATAACTCGTGGGTGATTCCATCGTTTTCTTTTCTGTAATCTCAATTCCTTGTTTTAATTCTTCAATCATCAGAGAAAAATCCGTAACAATATCTTTCCAGATCTTCAGCAGTATCTTTTTTAAGCCTAATTTATTCATCAATATGTGAATTGGCTTGATTATATAATTCCTGGAATTTCTTATAATTATGTAATTTTACGTATAGTATATTCCAGTTCGATAGCTGCTGATTTAAGACGTAATATATGATTTGTCTGTTTAACTCTCCTCCTAATACTCCGGCTGTGCTGCATTAGGCATTTCCAGAAGCTATGGAACTGGTAAACCCTACCTTTAATGGCGAATTTATTATCTTAAATCCAGGACCCCCTTTTTGAAGCTCTCCAAGCTTATAGTACGATTCAGTTTCTAAATTCGTTTTATTAACGATATGACTTATCATTATATCCTTTTTTGTTTATTCCAAAGTTCCCGACTAGTAACAGTAACATCCTCTTATCACCTTCAGCTCTTAATAATCTTCCTAAAAAGAGGCAATATCTGATTCCCTAGTATTAACTACTCCCAAAACTTCACCTCATTGTATTGTCCAACTTAATGGAAGCTTTTAGCTTAGGTAATGCTTATAACCTGTAGAATAAAAATTAGAATAAAAAAATAATAAACGGAGAAAATAATTTAGAATACAAATGACGATAGAAAGGAAGATAAAAAATGAATCTAAAGTGGTTAAGACTATTAACAGCAGTTTTTCTATCTGCCATCATGTTAATGGGGTGTAATAATGTAGAAGAGGATAATAATCCACCACCTGATACAGAAGAGCCAATTGAAGATCCTAAAGATGCAAATGACCCGGATAATATAGATGAAAATGATGTGGCCCCTGATACAGAAGAGCCAATTGAAGATCCTAAAGATGCAAATGACCCGGATAATATAGATGAAAATGATGTGGTCCCTGATACAGAAGAGCCAATTGAAGATCCTAAAGATGTAAACGACGCAGATGATATAGATGAATAATGATTTTAAAAAGGTATAGGGTGATAAACTGTCGTTAAAAATTATCTTGTAGGAGAAGATGGCAAAAGTGGGAAATAGAGTAATAGACAGCTTTAAAGCTGCCCATTACTCTATTTATTATGTAATTCTCCAAATGATTGGGGAATCTAGTAAAGAATGTAAGCGCTGCCCGTAGCGTTTTAATTTTTTAAGAAAGAGAGGAAATTTATTGTTACAACTCAAAGAGTTATATTCAGATCTTCAAAACCAAACTGAAAAAGCAATAAAGGAAATAGAAAATTCTGATCACTCGATTGCGATTTTACTTCAAACTATTTTGAGAGAGCAACTGGAAATGATTAAAAAGCTAATGCTTGAGCTTTCAAATGATGGGGCCGAACTAAAGAACATGACAGAATTTCTGACAATTATTTATCATGATAATGAAATAGCCAACCCCACATTCCGAGCATGGAAAAGAGCGGTTGAATGGATGAGCCTTCCCTACCTGGAATCAGTGAGAAATTTGGAGCCTTTGTTCCAGGAGATTAAGACCAACCTTGAACACTCAGCTGCCGAATTGGAAAGGATTTATGGAGCTAAGCAAACGAAGTATATCATTCCTTCTTTTTACATATCTACCCTTCGCTAACAGCAAGATCTTTTTTTCTCAAAACTAATATCCAAGGAGGAAGTTCAATGTCCTGGGAAACTGAAAGAACCGATATAAATGTGTACAGCCAGGGAGATGTTGATAAGTGGGTGTACAGTACTTGTAACATATGCTCAATTGGCTGCGGCTGCTATATTGCTGTGAAAGATGAGAAGATAGTTGGAATCAAGGGGAACAGTGCCCATCCCATTAACAGGGGCAGACTTGGCCCAAAAGGGGAAAATCAGTGGTATGCCAATAATAGCCCCGACCGTCTGTTAACTCCCATGATCCGTGACTCTTCCGGAAAATTGGTTCCTGCTACATGGGATGAGGCCATGAATTTAATTATAAAAAAAGCGAATGACTCTATAAAACAGAAAGGGACGAATAGCATAGCCATTTATTCAACCGGACAAGGTTTTTTAGAGGATTACTACACAATTGCAAAAATTGGCAGGGCCGGCCTTCAAACTCATTTACTGGATGCCAATACCCGGCTTTGTACAGCTACCACCGAATTTTGCCTGCTTCAATCATTTGGGGCGGATGGCAGCCCGGCTTCCTTTGATGACATCGATGAAACTGAAACGCTCATGCTGTTTGGCCATAATGTAGCGGAAACGGGTACAGTACTGTTTGAACGGATTATGGAGCGCAAGAAAAAAACCGGAAAACCGTTCATCATCACGGTTGATCCCAGAAGAACCCTCACGGCAAAGGCAGCGGATATTCATCTTCAGCTTTATCCTGGAACAAATGTGGCTCTTTTAAATGGAATTGTTCATTTGATTTTAAAAAATGGCTGGATTGATCAAAGTTTTATTGATAACCATACAATTGGGTTTCAAGAAATGGCGGAATCGGTAAAATATTGGACCCCGGAGAAAACGTCAGAAGTAACGGGGGTACCTATCGACATACTCCTGCTTGTGGCAGCCCATCTAGGGAAAACTCCATCACTTATCACCACCACTCTGCAGGGAGTCTATCAAAGCGCTGACGCCACAACAGCTTGTGTAGCCATCAATAATATGCATTTGATAAGAGGATTAATTGGCAAGCCAGGCTGCGGACCACTCCATATGGCAGGACAGCCGAGTTCATCCGCCAACCGGACTGTAGGGGGAGTGGGAACTTTTCCAGCACAGCGGAATTCGGCCAATCCGTCACATATACAAGAGATAGCAAGGCTATGGAATATAGATGAAGCGAAACTTCCGGTTGGTCCGGAAAAAGGGATTGAGGAACAAATTGATATGATGGAAATGGGCCAAATCGGGTTCTTTTGGAATATTGGCACCAACCCCATGGTTTCTCTTCCGAATAGACGGCGGGCCAAAGCAGCATTTGAAAAAACATTCGTTGTAGTTCAGGATCCTTTTTTAACTGAGACGGACACCGTTGCGGATGTTGTTCTGCCAACTGCTTTATGGGGAGAAAAAGAGGGAGTTATGGAGAATACAGATCGAACGATTAATTTATTAAGAAAAGCCGTAAACCCTCCGGAAGGAGTAAGAACTGATTTTGAAATTTTGTTGGATTTTGCAAAACGGATGGGCTTAAAGGATCGTGATGGAAATCCGTTAATTGCTTACACAACAACAGAAGAATGCTTTGAAGAGTGGAAAAGTGTCTCTCGTGGCCGTCCTTGTGATATGACCGGGATAACTTACGATAAGTTAGAAAAGTATAACGGACTTCGCTGGCCTGTAAATGAAGAGCATTCTGAAGGTACAACTAGACTATATACTGATTTTAAATTTCCTACAGAAACAGAATATACCCAGAGTTTTACGAAGCATCAATTTACAGGCCGGCCTTTAACAAAAATAGAGTATGAAAGGAAAAATCCAAATGGTCGGGCAATCCTTTATCCAATCACCTATTTGCCACCTGCTGAACAGCCGACAAAAGAGTATCCTATGTGGCTGACAACAGGACGACTTGTTTGGCATTGGCATACCAGGACAAAGACGGCTCGATCACCTCTTTTGCATGTAACTGCTCCCCGAGGATATGTGGAAATCAATGAGGCAGATGCAGAGTTACTTTCTCTTCTTCCCGGAGAACTTATACGTATTTCGTCCCCACGTGGATGGATTGAGGTTCCTGCAAGAATTGGAAATGTGGTACAAAAAGGACTAGTATTTGTTCCATTTCATTTTGGCAGTTGGGAAAGACGGGAAGCTGCAAATGAGTTAACAGCGGATTTTACCGATCCACTATCCAAACAGCCAACATTTAAGCAATCAGCATGTAAAATCGAAAAGTTGCGGACCCAGCATATCGTTACTGAAGAAGATACTTTACAATCGCTGGCTAATCAATATGGCATATCCGTTGATAATTTACAAAAAGCCAACGCATTAATTTCACCCTACGATATTCAAATTGGAAAGATACTTGAGATACCGGCATCAACCATAAATGTACCAATACCACCGTATTTACCAGAGTTGAAGGATGGATCGTTTTAAAAAAGGGATTTTTATCTTTGTGAATAAAAAAGAACTTCTATGAAAAATTTTCCCTTTTTATTTCTTCTCGGGGTTCTAATTTAATTTTCAAAAAAGCCCTCAGATTTGAATCGTCTGAGGGCTTATGGAATGTATTATTATGATTATCTTCAAAATAAAAGTTAATAGCTATAACAGCGGAAAAAGAAGGCGGGCCCCTTGCTGCATTAACCGCTGCGAAGGCGAGCATTGCAATAAATCATCCATTCGCAATGGGACAGAATCACAAAGGTCTTGCTCGAACTGTTCTGGAAGATTCCTTGATACATCTTTACTGTATATGAATTCACATACTTCGTAATTCAAACGCAAACTTCTCATATCATAGTTTGCGGCCCCTATTTCAGTTACTTCCTCATCGATGACCATCGACTTAGCGTGTAGCATTCCTTTGTTATATAAATAAATTTAATCATGAGTTTTCTTTATTAGGGAACAGTTATAGTAAATTGAATATTAAACTAACCGTGTGTGTTAGTTCAACCAGAATTAAGTTATTTCAGGGCTAAACTCATATTTAGTTATGAAATTAAAGGGCTTTTTATATTTACTTATAGTGCAAAATAATACTTAAAATAGATGCAAAATAACTCCTAAAGTGACACTTGAAGAAGCGCTTTGCAGTCTTTTTATCTCTTGTTTTACTGAGATAAAAATCAATCGTATTTCCTTCGAAATCAACTCCACGATACAGATACATCCATTGACCTTTTATTTTGATATTTGTTTCATCGACTCTCCAGAAATCATTTGTTGGCCTAAGATAACGTCGTATCCTTTCATCTAATTTCGATCCATATTGATGAACCCAACGCATAATAGTAGTGTGAGTTATCAATAAGCCACGTTCTTTCATCATCTCCACTAAATTACGAAAACTCAAGTTGTACCGTATGTCCAAGATATAGAGATTAATTGCCATTGTCTTGAAGTTTTTGTACCAGAACCATGAAGCAAATGGAGTGTCTACAATAGTGCCCCATTTGTGTATTTTTTGGAATTCCCATAGTCCCTTTATTTAATACAATCTTATATTTAAGAGTGGATGGTTAAAATACCTGTGAATTGGATGATGGATTTTTTTCCAACGTCATTATTATAGAATATGTTATCAATTAAATTCTTTTTTGGTTGGTAAATAGTTAGCTATATTTAAAAAAAGGATATTATTTACATTTTTATTATGTTTTAAATTGAACTATCGAGACTTCATTTACCATTTGATTTATAGAAGTTAAACGAAAGGAATCATGGAGATTGCACTTACCACGGTAAAGAACATAAGAATTGAATTATGGAAAGGAACTAATAGGAGAGAGCTTACAAGGTATATATTAATCAAAAATTAAGCCTCGTAAAGCTCTGCAAACACTCTCGGATTTTATATACAGAGCATGATTAATGTGGTACTCGTGCGAATTAGGGCGAATACAAAGGATGTATATGAGAAGCTTTTTACTAAAGGACTTATCGTACGGTACAGCGATGCGAATTACGGAAGTATGTTCGAATTTCAGTTGGTACATCTGAAGAAAGTACTGTTCTAATTGGAGTAATGAGTTCGATTTTACAAGATAATTACTAAAAGCAATTCAAACTATTAGGAGGATGTTACTTTGAATGCTCTAGCTGAACAATTAAATGAAGCAATAAAAAACGAAAATCCATTCACATATAACATGCTGTCAGATCTGGGAAAGAAATTGTATTATCCAAAAGGAATTTTGAGTCAAAGTGCTGAGGCAAGCAAAAAAGCTTATCGTTTTGATGCGACAATTGGGATTGCGACAGAGAATCATGTCCCAATGCACTTTCAACATATACAAAAGCATTTTATAGGGTACGCACCGGAAGAGATTTATTCATATGCGCCACCAGCTGGAAAGCAAGCGTTAAGAGAACTATGGGAAGCGAAATTATTGGGAGATAATCCTTCGTTGCAAACACGGAGTTTTGGGCTACCTATTGTTACAAATGCTCTTACACATGGGTTGAGTATTACGGCAGATTTGTTTGCAAACACAGGGGATTCTGTAATTGTACCTGATAAATATTGGGGAAACTATCAATCCATCTTCCATATCCGAAGAGGGGCCAACTTATTGACTTATCCGCTCTTTAATGAAAATGGGTGCTTCCATACAGACGCCCTTAGAAGCATTTTGTTGAAACAGAAATCGGAAGGGAAGGCTATTGTATTGCTGAATTTCCCGAACAATCCGACGGGTTACACACCTCATAGGGAGGAGATGGAAGAGATTATTTCTGCTCTATATGAAGCGGCTCAAGAAGGCATCAATATTGTAGCGATTTTAGATGATGCCTATTTTGGATTATTTTACGAAAACTCTGTTAAAGAATCTTTATTCGGTCAATTAGCCGGCTTGCATCCAAGGATATTGCCTATCAAGGTAGATGGAGTAACGAAGGAAAGCTATGTCTGGGGACTGAGAGTCGGTTTTATTACGTATGCTTCTCAAAGTTCAATCATCTTGGATGCATTGGAACAAAAAACAAAAGGCCTAATAAGGGGAACGGTATCAAGTGGATCTCATTTATCTCAAACGGTCATTTTACATTCTTTGAAATCGGCTGAATTTGAGTGGGAAAAACAACAAAAGTTTGAACTGATGAAGCAAAGAGCTAGTAAGGTAAAAGAGATATTAAATCAGGAGAAATATGAACAGTACTGGTCGTATTATCCGTTTAATTCCGGTTATTTTATGTGCTTAAAGCTGAAACAGATAAATGCGGAAGACCTTAGAATCCATTTATTAGACCGATACGGGATAGGTGTTGTTGCTATCAATTCTACGGACTTAAGAATTGCTTTTTCTTGCGTAGAAGAACAAGACATAGCAGAACTATTTGACCTTATTTATCAAGGGGTCAAGGATTTAATAGAGTCTAATATAATGGGGGAATAGGAGTGAGGGCAGTATGGATCAAGCAGCCTAAACTCTAGAAGGTTGGTATTGTTTACAAGATTTCCGCAAAATCAATTGCCTGAGTTGCATGCCATCAGGCATGCAACTCAGACAAAAGAAGTATTTCAATAATAACGTAGAACAGAATCATCGTTTTATCAAGAAATATGTTCGTTCTAGGTTATTATTGAAATCCTTTCGTACAGCCACTTACATACTGAGTGGCATAGAAACGATGCATATGATTAAAAAGAATCAGGTTCATCCAAGGGAGAAGTCTTCCCAAAATGAAGTGGCATTCATACATGGACTGTTCAGGATAACCACCTAAGGAGTTATCTAAAAGTAGGCTTACCACTTTTTTTCATTCTTCTTGGTGTTTGCACCAGAATCATTTTTAATATACTAAGATAAATGTCTTACAAATAATAACGTGAATCAAAAGGATGGATCATATATATGGATTGGAAACTTAACCGTAATGCAAAGAAGCCTATCTATAAACAAATTGCCGAATATATCGAGAGTGGAATAGAGGATGGAACGTTTCTACAAGATGTACCATTACCTTCTGAACGTGCTTTAGCCAATCAATTACAAGTAAACAGAAGTACGGTCGTAGCAGCTTATGATGAGTTGGAGGCTAATGGATTAATTGAGAGGAAAAAAGGGAGTGGAACGACAATTAGTAAAGATATATGGGGGGTGAATCGTAAGCGTGTTCCAAGTTGGAATAGGTATATAGAGGCGGGTTCTTTTTTACCTAATGTACCTGTAATACAAAGAATTCGCAAAGAAATGACGGAACATAAGCTAATCAATTTAGCTAGTGGAGAATTGTCAGAGGACTTGTTTCCTGTTCGATCTTTAAGAGAAATGATGTCTGAGAGATGCCTTGTTGGAGGATTAGGATATGACCACCCGCAAGGCAACCAACATTTAAGGGAAACCATTGTTTCTCATGTAAGAGAGTATAGAAAAATAGACAGCAAGCCTTCTTCTATTCTTATTACTTCCGGGGCACAGCAAGCGTTATATCTTGTTGTTCAATGTCTATTGAAGCCTGGAGATGCTGTTGCGATTGAAAATCCATCATATAGTTACAGTCTTCCTATTTTTCAATCGGTTGGTGTAAGAACCTTTGATTTACCCTTAGACAAGCATGGTATTAACCCGGAGGATATCGTATCTCTTTATAAAAAACATCGTATTAGAATGATTTTTTTAAATCCTACTTTTCAAAATCCTACAGGAACGCTGCTTCATTCGAATAGGCGCAAAAGAATATTAGAGATTTCATCTGAATATGGAATACCTATTATTGAAGATGATCCCTATGGTCTAACAGCGTTTAATGGAGAAGAGATCCCTACTCTAAAATCAATGGATGAAAATGGGAATGTTCTATATATTAGTTCCTTATCAAAGATTGTTGCTTCTGGCTTAAGAATTGGCTGGATTATTGGTCTGAATTCTGTTATTGAAAGACTGTCAGATGCCAAACAACAAATTGATTTTGGTCACGGTACATTTAATCAGTGGATTACAAATGATTTTCTTAGTTCTGATTATTTTCATTCGCATATTTCTTCTTTAAGGAAGCAACTTGAAAGAAGAAGAAATCAAATGGTTGTTAGTCTTAAACGGTATTTAGATAAACAGGTTGATTTTCATATTCCAGAAGGCGGCATTCATTTATGGTGCAAGGTTAGGGGAGAGTTAAATGAGATGCAATTGCTGGAGGAATCAATTAAAAGAGGGGTAATCTATGCCCCAGGATCAACCTTGGGATCTCAAAAAAACTATATCCGCTTTACTTTCGCTAGAGAAAGGGAGGATATGATTGACGAAGGTATAAAACGATTTGCAGAGGCTTTGAAAAGCGTATAAATGTTATTTGTCAAGTACCGGATACTCCATACGGAAATAGGGGCACTAATTTGTTGGGAAAACTATATGCCGCTTGCTCGGGCGGCAATGTATGCTCAAGGTGTTCAATTTATATTGCTCCAACTGCAGATGCAAGGGAGACGTGGCAGTCGACTATTCGCCACATTGCAATATGGAAGGAAGATGCTTTGTCTTGTCCTGTAATCAATATGTAACGAAAGATATGTATCCTAAGGATTTAGCTTGTTATGCTGATCTTGAATCTTCTCCAGAAGTGATGTGTACTGGTGGAAGCGCTATTGTTGCCCAATGGGAGATTATGTAGCAGAACCTGTTTAGGGAAAAGAAGAAATACTTCTTGCTGACCTTGATATGAAACAAATAGCTTATAGTCAATTTGACTTCGATCCTACAGGGCATTATGCAAGACCTGATATATTTTAAGCTGGAAGTAAACAGGGAGAAACAGGAGAGTATTGAGTGGAAGAAGTAACCTAGTTATTACTTTTAGAATAAAAAGTCGTTTTCAATACTACGAAAACGGCTTTTTTCTATCTTTCTTAAGGAATAAAAAAACGACCTTCATCTTAAAAAGTCACTCATCGTTAACTGTTCATAGAAAATTGAATGTTGAAGCCATGAACTGTCCCATTAGCCAACCATACTATAACTTCATAGCACTATAGATAATGAAAGACTTTCGTTCTTTCATGAGCGTTGAAGAAGGTTGAATCAACAGCAAATGTTTCAAAAGGTACTTAACTAGGCCATTTTCGCTGAAAAAATTAGCTTTGATGGCTACGGTATAGGAGAGAGGCATGGAGAACCCTTCTTGTCTCTTCGCCTACGGTGATTCTTGGAGCAATTGCAGCAAAAACATCAACGATTCAGTTGCTAACGATTGTTACCGTTTTGAGCATTCTGGATTCAGTTCGTGTGGCAGAGGATTACGCTACGCTAGATCATCTTTCAGGTGGGAGATTAGAGATGATCATTGGTAAAGGAAACGACCCGCGTCATTATCGACTTTTTGGCATTACTGAGGAAGAACAGTGGGAATCCCTCGATGAGCGATATCATCTTCTTAAGCGCTTATGGAATGAAGAGAATGTAACGTGGATAGGAAAATATCGAACACCATTAAATAATGTAACGACTCAACCAAGACCATTTCAACAACAGATTCCGATATGGCATTGCAGTGCTTCAAGTAAGATTTCGACTGAACTGGTAGTGAAAAGTGGAGAGCCAATTTTCTCATCAAATACCTTCCATCCAATGGAAAAGTATAAAGAATTGATTGAACATTACCGTGAACGTTTAGCTTATTACGGTCACAATCCTGAAACTGCAGTTGTGGAATCAGGGGCTAGAGGCTTGTATTTAGCTAATACAACTGAGGAGGTCATCAAAGGCTATCGTCCTTACTATGATGCTTACAATCATACAGAACCAGCGAAGTACAATCAGTCACCATTCGTATACCGATAATATTAAGAACGGTCCAGCTTTAGTAGGCACACCTGATCAAGTGATTGAGAAACTGTTAAAATAACATAAGGCATATGGACATCAAGTTCAAAGTATTAGTATAGAAGGATTAGGAGAAGCTGAGCAGCGTGAACAGCTCGAGAGATTTGTTACTGAAGTTATACCAGTGCTTCGTCGCGAGATTCCAAGTACGATATGGGAAGACAAACAGTCAACATTGGTTTAAGGTGGTCATAAAAGGTACTGGGTGATATTCAACATTTGAATTGCTCACCTGGTGCCTTTTATTTGCATGAGTTTTCGGGAGGAGTGTATAGTTTGTTTTTGTGCAGGGGAAAGTCAGGTTCAAGCATTTTTAGATAAGGGGAAGCAATGCGGAAAATCTTTAGCATATCACAACACAACTGAGGACCTAAATACTTTACTTTATTTTTGAAAGTGGTAGAAAATGAGGCTGTTATGAAACAGTGACTTTTATATTGAGTGGCGTTGAAGGCATGCATATGATGAAAAAAAGACAACTTCACCCACAGGTGAAGTCTATACAAAATAAAGTTGGATTCATACATCAATTATTTGGAATTACATCATAACCTGTCATTGAACAGTCCGTGTAGGTTCTATGTCTCTATCAAATAGTTTTTACACCAGAGATTATATCTAGACCTTAGTTAAGCCGTTTTGTTCGACTTTTCTCTATTTTTTTCTATCGTATTACTTTCTATATATCGAGCAATGAATGAACCTACAAGTAAGGACCAAACTGGAGCACTAATATTTAAAAATGTAATACTGGATAAAGCAATAATAAACGCAAATACAGTGCTAATTTTCATTGTATGTTTTGAGAAAGCTTGATGCAAACTATTTCCAAATACGCTTAGAAGAGAAAATCCAAGAATTATTGAAATGAAATCTTTTGGTAAGGATTGAATAAGCGGAATAAGTTTCCAAGAGAATAAACCGAAAACTAGAAGGAGAACACCCGCCACTACAGCCCCCATGTATCTTTTTTCCTTTGGTCCTGCCTCTTCATCTGAACAGATTACAGTTGCCATTCCAGCAATATTTGCGGATTGACCTCCAAAAAAACTCGATATTATTGAAAAAAGTCCGCTTAAGGAAATAATTTGTTTTATTGGGGTCCGATAATTATTTTGTTTCAATGCACCAATCGCAACCGCTCCATCATTACTTAAAATGAGAAGAGCAAGAGGGATAGATACAGAAAGGAAACTTAATATATTAAACTCAGGTAACTGAATTTCGGGCATAATCACTCCAGATGTCCATTGAATGGTCTTCAATGGATAAAACAGGCTCAATACAATAACCCCAATTATAATCGCTGCAATCACAGGCGGAACTTTTAGCTTCCACCTACTGAAAATAAAATAGGTGATTAAAGAAATAAATCCGACTATTAAAAGATTGTTGATGGAAAAAATAAAATTCACCATATAGTTTGTAACCATTCCTGCCAGCATTGCAGAAATTATTTCTTTAGGCACTAACTTAATCAATTTTGAGAAAAGACCTAGATATCCAATAAGTACCATTAAGATACCTGAGATTATATATGATCCAATTAATTCATGATAGGTAAACTGCGATGTCATCGTTGTGAGAAATGCAACCCCAGTAAGTGTATGGCCACCAACTATCGGTATCCGACTATACATAGGAAGAATAATCCCGAATAACCCTCCAAATACATAAACTGTAAATATCCATAGAATCGTCTGTACAGTACTGAAGTTTCCGTTTGAGGATGCTTCCAATATAAGAGCGGTTGGTCCTGTAATAACAAATATTGCCGCTACCATACCTGCCGAAATATTTTTATGATTTAAATCTTTTAAAAATAATGGATGCTCTTTATTTCCAGGAATACTATTCATATGTGCCCACCCCCTTTCTAATTTGTATTTTGACCTTATGCGATTAGACCCATATAAGTTACTTTTCATCATAAAAGATTTAACAATTTTTTAACCATCCAATCAAACGTTTTTTTTATCATCCATTCCCACTTGATAATGATTACTTTCATAATTTTTTTAATTGGATGGCAATAAATCTGTTGATGTGAATCATGAATAATAATTTTGAGTAACCTTGGAAGAATACTACCAGTGATGGTTACACCTTTTAATAGCGAGCTTATTATAATAAACGGCCTCAAGAAGGTTTATTTCAGCTTTTTAAGACTATATCAAATCATACAAATCTTTCAATCATACTTTGTGATATTCCAGAAAGAACTTCTGTTAATCCATCAATCTACACAATAATTCGTTTATCCAATTTTCATAATATTATTGTTTTTAAAGAGGCAAGTGGTAATTTTTTTAACATTGCCTCAATAATACAAAAGGTTCCTTTAGAATTTAAGATTTACTCCAGGAATGCTAGTTTAGCACTTCTCTACGCATTATAGGTGGTCATGGAGTTATAAGTATGTTAGTCGTATTGTAGGATTAAAATGAAGATGATATTTACATCTTTCTTAAAAGGTAAAGTAGATGAAGCTGCAGACATGCATCGCAAGCTGCTTCCAATCCTTTTATTACAGCGAACCCCATTCGCGCTATAAATGTAAGAGATTCCTGTGGGTTCAGTACGATTGCCATTTGTGCCTATAACTGATGGTAAAGTGAAGATTATTAATACTTCTATTGAGTGTTTTTGTAAAAAACTCCTGCGTGGTGGGGAAGATTTCTTATTTCTTTATGTTAGAGTAAACATTCATTTTCATATACATGTAAAGATTTAAATACAGAAACACTTGAAAAATACAGAAGTTGCAGAAATAAACAGAATTATTGATATATAAAATAGAAAAACCCTTGCTATAGCAAGGGTTTTTGGTCATAATACTAATTCAAAAGGATTTTTTATTAGCGTATCATTTTTTGTGAAAAGCACTTCCATCATAGAGAGTGCCTAGCATAACACTCTTTTATATATAACCCCAGATCATGCAAAGCAATGTACCGAAGACGGTAACGAGAGCAATGGCTAATGCATAATAGATGTTTGTATAAATAGCCCCTTTATCCTCGGTTTCACTTGCATGCATAAACACGACAAGTTGAAGTCCTGCTTGCAAGAATGCAGTAACTAAAAGAACGGTCATCCCTGTAGCAAAAGACATATTTGAGAAATATACAGTTACTGCAATGAATGTTAGAATCATTGAGAAGGCAAAGCCCATTACCTGTTTAAGAGGTAATAATTCTTTCATTGTTACATCATTCCTTTCAAGTAGACGAAGCTAAAGATAAAGATCCAAACAACATCTAGAAAATGCCAGTAAAGAGAGAAAATGAAAGATTTGTTGGCTACTTCTGGGGTTAACCCGCGACTTTTAAGTTGCCCAATAATAAACAGTCCCCAGAAGATACCAAATGTAACGTGCGCTCCATGTGTCCCTAATAAAGTTAATAGAGCAGCCGTAAATGCACTAGTTTGTAGTCCAGCACCAATATGAACATAGTGTATAAACTCATAGACTTCAAGACTTAAGAATCCTAAACCGAGAAGAAGAGTAAGAACAAAATAGACGTTCATAGCTTTTTTGTTACCCAATCGCATAGCATGAATGGCTAACCCAATTGTAAAGCTACTTGTTAAGAGGAGCATTGTTTCAAGCAATATAGGTGTTATTTCGAAAATATCTGCACCAGTTGGGCCGTTACCAGTCCGATTAACTAAAGTAAAATAACCTGAAAAAAGCGTCGCAAAAAGCATAATTTCGGCCCCAAGAAAAACCCAAAATCCTAAAATATTCATTTGATTTTGATGTGTACTATATTCAAGTGGCAGCGAGTGATTGATTTTCATTATTAAACACCTCGCAATTTCGTTTCAGTTTCTTCGATTTCTTTAACAGAGATATAACGTCCGTAATCTTTTTCCAATGAACGGTGCCCGAGGCAAATAAAGATTCCAATCGTTGTAATAATAGCAGGAATCCACATACCAAACACGAATGAAAAACCCCATGCAAAGAAAATACAGGATAGGATAAACGGAATACCACTATTATTTGGCATATGAATTTTTTCATATTTGCCAGGGAATAATACATGATTATTATACTTAGAGTCCCAAAGCGCATCAGTTGACGTAACATGTGGCACAATGGCAAAGTTATATTCCGGTACGGGACTATGAGTAGCCCATTCAAGTGAACGTGCATCCCAGGGATCCGAACTAATATCTCTGGAAGCATACCTAGTACTGTAGTAAATGTTGTAAACAATTAAAACAAATCCAATCGCTAGACCAATTGCTCCAATAAACGAAATCATATTCCATATTCCAAAACCAGTAGACTCAGAGTATGTGTACATTCGGCGAGCTTGTCCATCTAAACCAGAGAAAAACATCGGCATGAATGCTAATAAAGTACTCATGGAGATGATCCAAGCAGTCCATTTTCCAATTTTTTCATCAAGAATAAAGCCAAACATTTTTGGCCAGTAGTAATGGAGACCAGCAAGCATACCAAATACTACACCTGGAATAATAACCATATGGAAGTGGGCTACTAGAAACATCGTATTATGATATTGATAGTCAGCCGCTGACATTCCGAGCATAACTCCAGTAACTCCCCCTATTGTAAAAATCGGAATAAATAGCAAGGAATAAAGCATCGCAGTAGTAATAACAATTTTTCCTCTCCAAAGCGTAAACAGCCAGTTAAAAATTTTAACCCCGGTCGGCACGGCAATGGCCATTGTAGTAATCGAGAAGATACTGTTGGTTAGAGCTCCTTGTCCCATTGTAAAGAAATGGTGTGTCCAAACCAAGAATGAAAGGAATGAGATGATCAACATAGAGCCAACCATTGATTTATATCCATACAGGTTTCTTCCAGAAAAGGTAGAAATAATCTCACTGTATATTCCAAAAGCCGGTAAAACTAAAATGTATACTTCAGGATGTCCCCAAATCCAAAAGAAGTTGGCCCAAAGCATATCTATACCGCCATTTGTTGACGTGAAAAAATTCGTTGCAAATAGTCGATCCATAGTTCCCATAATAAGTGCCACCGTTAATACAGGAAAAGCAAAAACAATGATAATATTAGTTACTAACGCAGACCAAGTAAATATCGGCATTTTCATTAATGTCATACCAGGTGCTCTCATTTTAAGAATCGTGGTAATCATGTTAATACCAGTCATTAATGTACCAAGTCCAGAGATCTGCAAAGCGAACATATAATAATTTGTTCCTACTGATTCACTAAATTCGTTATTAGCAAGTGGGAAATAAGAAGTCCAACCTGCATCTGGAGAACCACCAATGACAAAAGAGATGTTTATTAGCATCGCACCCATAAAGAATAACCAAAAACTTAGTGCATTTAACCGTGGAAATGCCACATCACGGGCTCCAATTTGCAATGGAACTATATAGTTCATGAAAGCCATAATAAAAGGCATAGCCATAAATATGATCATAACAGTCCCATGAGTGGTGAAAACTTCGTTATAATGCTGAGCATCCAACAGTTTGTTGTCTGGTACAGCCAGTTGGGCTCGTATCATAATTGCATCTGCCCCACCACGGAAAAGCATGAGTAATGCAGATATTAAATACATGATTCCGATATGTTTATGGTCTACAGTTGTTAACCATTCACGCCAAAGATATCCCCACTTTTTAAAATAAGTTAAGCCGGCAACAATTGCGATAACAGTTAGACCGATTGCAACCATTGATGCATAAATGGCAGGACTTGGATGAGGGATTGCAAAACGTTCAAAGAACTCCATTCTTTGTGACTCCTTTCGGGATTGTTGTATTTTTTACAATTCTAATTTTCCAATCAGCTTAATGGCTGTTATGGTTAAAATTCCCATCATCAGAATTAGAAGGTTGACCGGAAGAGTGATTGTTAGAATCATTCGATTTAGAAGATCCATGTTGGTGTCCCCCATTTTCACCTTCTGGTGCAGGCAGGAAAGTCAAATGTGTTCCAGTGTATGTTGATTGACCAACATGCCCTGGTTCCAACAAGGCCTCAAATTTTTCCTTTGTTAATGGTTCAGCTGTTTCTTTCACTTCTTTTACCCATTGATCAAATTTGTCCTGGGTCATTGCCGTAACATTGAAAGTATTCTCCGCGAACCCTTTACCATTAAAATTTGCATTTCGTCCCATAAATTCACCAGGGGCGTCTGCAGCTAAGTGTAATGTGTTAACCATGTCCGCCATCGCGTATTTTTGTCCTCCAAGTTGTGGAATCCAAAAACTTGTAATCGGTCCGTATGAATATAGTTTAAATTCAAGTGGACGACCTGCTGGTATATATAAATAGTTTACTGTTTCAATATCTTCTTCAGGGTAGCTAAAATGCCATTTCCAATTTGAAGTAGATGCGTAAATAATGAGTGGTTCCTTATCTTTATATACTGCCGGTGTTGATTCCACTTTATAGTTGCTTTGAACAGAAACAATTGACAGGAATATAACGATTAATACCGGAATCCCGACACATATGGCCTCGACGAGAATACTGCCCTCAATGTATGGTGGGCGATAGTCTGGTCTTTGTTTAGATGTATGATATTTCATTAACATATAAGCTAGGATTGCGAACACGATTATCACTATAAAGGACATAATCCAGATTGATAACATGATATCCTTAGCTTGTATTTGAGCTTGAGGCCCTTTTGGATCAAAAACTAACAAAGGTTCACATCCTGCTAATATAACGGCCATACTCAAACTTGCGGTTAAAATAGCCCATTTTTTTTTCATGGACAAACCCCTTTCTATGATCTTGAAGTTTCATAGACTAATAATAATGAGTTAATATGTTGCTTGATTCACAATTGAGTTTTATATTAGTTGCGCAAATTTAAAAAGGCAAGAGAACGTGATTTTTGTCACAAAGTATTCAAGAAAGTAAAAAAAATTTTTGAGTTAGATTTAACTGATTTCATGTGAATTAATCTATATTTCATCGGTAATTGAGTGTAAAAAGAGATATAAATAATAACGTTGAGAAGGGATTGGATGATTAAAACAATTGTTAAATGGATGGTTATTTATTAATACAATTACCTTATAATATATTTATTATAAGTAATTAATTTACAAAAAAGATAATTACTAACATATAAGTATGCAGTACATTGCGGCTTACTTAATCCTATTTCAATTCATGCTATAAATAAAACGTGTTAGAGGTGGAACATGAAGGTTATGTATGCTTTGGTAATCATAATTGCAATAATCTCTATTGTTTCAACACTATTAATTGCGGGGAAAGGTGACGATAACTATAGCAGCTCAACAAAAAGAAATCTTACAAATCTAACTTTAATTTATGTTGTCATTATTGCCTTGGCTGTAACTGCCCTTGGGGTATATATTTGGTTTATTTCTTAGCCGATTATGTGACTTTTCAACCTATTGTTGTAACGATAGGTTATTTTTTGTCTAAGTTTTGTTTTTAATAAAAGGTATAGCAGATTAAAAATAATGAGTAGGAAAATAACAATTGGTTTGACGCTTCAATTTGATAATGAGGACGTGGTATATGGGGGGTGGAAGTTGGAAGCTAAATCGAAATGTAAAGACATATGGGAATTATTAAAAAGTATATTCCAAGCTGGAATATGTATAGTGAGAAAGGATTGTTTTGCCTAATTTAACTGTTACCCAAAAGATACGAAAAGAAGCGATGGAACATAAACGGATTAGCTAGCGGGGAATTGTCGCAAGTCTTTGTTATCCTGAAAAACAATCAAAATCAGTTGTAATAGCTTCTTAAAATGTTGACTTCTTAAATAGAGCAGAAGGAAAGTGGATGTCCAAAAAGTTATTACTTTTAGGATATGTTATATCCAGAAATAACCACAAAAAAAGATAAAACAAAAAGCTAATTCAAAAGGTTTTTATTAACGACTTTTTGAGTCAGCTTTTTTATTTTAAATGTGAAATAAGAAATATCCTGAGGTGACGATAATACTTTCGAAACATAATTCCATTTAACGAGGTTCAATTGAAATGATTGCTTTAAATCCACTGGTGCCCGCGAACCACTCGGTCCGAAAAATAGAGGAGGTAATTGATTTATCTTTCATCTATGACTTGGCGAAAGATATGTATTCAGAAATAGGTCGTCCAAGTGATTCAGAGAATAGGTATTATGTGAAGGATGAACATACAAAACAGTTTACTTGTTCCCTTTATGTGGTCGTGGAATGTAAGGGTTTTGTGCTTGGAGCGATTGTAATACCGGGTAACATACATAACAGTCGTATCTTTTAGAACTATTAACTGAACAAGTAATTCAGAAAGTTGGAAAGCCTGAAACTGTTGCCCCAAATGTAGTTTATAAAATTCCTGTGATTATGAAATACTTAGTAGATAACAGAATGTTCTTCCGAAAACATGAATATATGCGTTTGATAATATTAAAGAGACTTAAAAAGTTATCGATGCAGCCGATGCCTACTTTCACTGCGATGAATATAAAGAAAATGACTAAGTAAACTTTGGGAGATCCACTATCATTATTTTTGAGGTTTCTATAACTTCATGATATTGTCATGGTTGTTTCTTTTTATTTTTAAAAAATGGATGGCTAAAAAACCATCTGATTGGCTGGTTATAAAAATTATAAATCTTTTATTATTAAGAAGTGGATTCTATTAAAAATCCATATATGACTAAATAATAATGATTTGTAGTTAAAGGTGTGAACTGATTCACAATTATCTTTTCACCACTAAATGTTTTTTGTTTTAAATACTAAATTAATTGGAGAAGTAGGCGGGACAGTTGCCTAAAGCTCTCGAGGCAATCTCTGATAGTCTTAATGAGCTTAATTATTATTTTCATACACATGTCATTCAGTTGAAGACAGTTATTGCTTCCTGCGTATTACTGTCCACTAAACAATTAATTATTAAAAATGGGGTAGATGAAACGACTACCTAAATTTTAGGAACCTATCTTGAACCTGAAGATGAGATTATGGTCCCTTCACCATCTTTTAGTGAATATGATTTCGACGCGCATCTGATGGAAGCAAAGTTAGCTCCTGTTCCTTTTGACCATGAGTGCTAATTTCATATTGACAAAATATAAGTTAAAAGAGCTACTTTAAACAATCCCTAATCATATTGCAGTAGTGTTTGATGGTGTGTAGCCATTTTGCAATAAACGAGGGAGTCGGTTTAACTGACTACAACTGATTTTACAAGGAACAAGTTATGGTCTTGTGAAATATACTGCCTAATACTTCCCTACGTGTTTCAGAATGATATATCTGAGAAGTGTAAAGAGGGAAGAAGTCAGTGCCCGTTTTGGAGAATTTGGTTCTTTTTATATCGGACATTATTTATCTAAAGAACACTTTTATCGTCTATTACAACTATGATTGTTATATTTTGCAACATAAGAAAGGGTGCGTGAAAAATTGGTTTGCCAATTTGAAACTCCATTATTTACAGCTTTAACAAAACATGCAGAAAAAAATCCAGTCCAATTTCACATTCCTGGCCATAAGAAAGGAAATGGAATGGATCCTGACTTCAGAGAATTCATCGGTAAAAATGCTCTTTCGATCGATTTAATAAATATAGCTCCCCTGGATGATTTGCATCTTCCGAAAGGAATTATAAAAGAGTCGCAAGAATTAGCCGCCAAAGCATTCGGTGCAGATTATACGTTTTTCTCCGTACAGGGAACAAGTGGAGCTATTATGGCCATGATTATGTCTGTTTGCGAACCAGGTGATAAAATTCTTGTCCCGCGAAATGTTCATAAATCAATTATGAGTGCGATTGTTTTTTCAGGTGCCATTCCAATTTTTATTCATCCTGAAGTGGATTCCTATTTTGGGATCTCTCATGGAATCACACCGGAATCTATTGAAAGAGCATTAATACTACATCCAGATACAAGAGCTGTTCTCGTTATCAATCCAACGTATTACGGTATTTCTGGTGATTTGGAAAAGATAGTGAAAATTGCTCATTCCCGAAATACTCCTGTACTTGTAGATGAAGCACATGGAGCTCACATTCATTTTCATAGGGAGCTTCCATTATCTGCAATGGAGGCTGGAGCTGATATGGCTGCAACAAGTATGCATAAATTAGGTGGATCCCTTACCCAAAGCTCTATTTTGAATTTGCGCGGAAATCTTGTCTCTCATAAGCGTGTACAGTCTGTTTTAAGTATGCTAACAACTACCTCTACCTCTTATTTATTACTAGCTTCATTAGATGTTGCTAGGAAATTGTTGGCTACTGAGGGGCAAGCATTACTAGAGGACACTATTCGAAAAGCAGAAGAAATACGTTCCAAAATAAACCAAATTGATCATTTATATTGTATGGGTCGTGAAATTTTAGAATTTAGTACTGCAGTTACTATGGACCCAACAAAGCTTTTAATATCCGTAAAAGAGTTGGGTATTACTGGATATAAAGCTGAAAAGTGGCTGCGAAACCGATTTAATATTGAAGTTGAATTGTCCGATCTTTATAACATTCTTTGTATTATTACACCGGGTGATTCTGAGGAAAATTTATTTACACTTGTACATGCTTTAAGAGAACTGTCACGGGAGAATAAAGTTCAGATGGATAAAAGGGTAGACAGTTCCGTTCTATTACCTGAAATTCCTTCCCTTGCTTTAGCGCCGCGTGATGCTTTTTATGCTGAAACAGAAGTGATTCCATTTGGACAATCTGCTGGAAGAATCATTGCTGAATTTGTAATGGTATATCCGCCAGGAATTCCAATCTTCATACCAGGTGAGATTATTACAGAGGATAATATAAAATATACAAGAAAAAATATTGAAGCTGATCTTCCTGTTCAAGGTGCGGAAGATAATGAGCTAAAAACAATACGTGTGATAAAGAAAAAGAACAACTAGGATAGATACTAACTCAGTCGCTAAAATAGTTGGATAGTTAAATACAGCATGTATCTAGATGTACTAGAAAGATTATAAAATTCTAGTAATTAAAATATTTATTATCGGTAAAAGGAGGTTTTGTATATGGCAAGTACGGATCAAAGTGTAAGAGTTGCTGTTATTCAAGCCGCATCTATTATTATGGATAAGGATGCAACTATTGAAAAGGCAATCACTCTTATACAACAAGCAAGTGAAAAAGGAGCAAAAATCGTTGTTTTTCCAGAAGCTTTCATTCCCGCATATCCCAGAGGTTTGTCCTTTGGTACTATAATAGGGAGCCGTTCGGATAACGGTAGGAAAGATTGGTATCGATACTGGAAGAACTCAATACCAGTACCCGGAGAAACGACGGATCAACTTGGTGAAGCTGCACGTGAAGCAGGTGTATATCTTATAATGGGCGCAATTGAGAGAGATAGTGAATATAGTGGTGGCACTCTTTATTGTTCTGTATTATTTTTCGGTCCGGATGGAGTATTACTAGGGAAACATCGTAAGTTAAAACCGACTGCAGCAGAACGGATTGTTTGGGGAGAAGGAGATGGTAGTACATTACCTGTATTGGATACTCCATATGGAAAAATAGGAGCACTAATTTGCTGGGAAAACTATATGCCGCTTGCTCGGGCGGCAATGTATGCTCAAGGTGTTCAAATTTATATTGCTCCAACTGCAGATGCAAGGGAGACGTGGCAGTCCACTATTCGTCACATTGCAATGGAAGGAAGATGCTTTGTCTTGTCCTGTAATCAATATGTAACGAAAGATATGTATCCTAAGGATTTAGCTTGTTATGCTGATCTTGAATCTTCTCCAGAAGTGATGTGTACTGGTGGAAGCGCTATTGTTGGCCCAATGGGAGATTATGTAGCAGAACCTGTTTGGGGAAAAGAAGAAATACTTCTTGCTGACCTTGATATGAAACAAATAGCTTATAGTCAATTTGATTTCGATCCTACAGGTCATTATGCAAGACCTGATATATTTAAGCTGGAAGTAAACAGGGAGAAACAGGAGAGTATTGAGTGGAAGAAGTAACCTAGTTATTACTCTTAGAATAAAAAGCCGTACTATGAAAACGGCTTTTTTCTATTAATTAAATAGGAGAGAAGAAAATGAAGAAAATAGTGTAAGTCCGAATTATAAAAATTAAGCATACTTTTGTGAACGTATAGTATAGAAAAAACACGACACAGAAGCCTGTTCTTCCCCTTAGTTAATAGGGACGATGAGACTCCACGTTACCTTGCTTTCGTACATTAATAAAGAACAGATTGATTTACAGGATCAGTCTATCCAAAATCAGAAAGAATTCATCCATCAATTGTTTGGGATTGTAGCATAAGATACCATTCCGCTAGGAATATATGCGCTTTATTCTCTTTTGCTTTATCTTTGCACCAGAACCTTTAAAAGGGTCCTTGGATCAAATGTTGGAGTTTAACAGCGAATTTAAGGAGCCGCTGCCGAAGCGTGAGGTAGAAAGGGTGACCAGAAGCGCTGAGAAGGCCTGGCAAGCAAAGAGTGATGCCAAGGCTAATGAAGAAGCGGTAGCTAAAGGATATCCGGGAGCGGGGTATAACTTAAAAAACTCTACGATTATCAGATGGTTAGAGATAACAACGGAAGAACAGCAGCATTTAAAAACGATTATTGATGGTAATGAAAAGCGTAGAAGAAAGCGTGAGCGGGATAAATTACAGAAGAGCGAAGAACGTAAATCTGTAAGTCGTGAAATGTGTTTGGAGAATGAGAAGGAAAAGACAGAGGATAAGTTATGGCAGCTTAAACAGGCTATGCAACGATATCCTAAAATGTCTAATCGGAAACTAGCTGTGCTATTGTCAGTCAGCGAGTCATATGTCCGTAAATTGAAAATCAATTTATAGATTGAAGCAGGTGCGCACCGGTCCTTGTTCTTATATTATGGGCGATAGCCTGCTTGCTCCATTTTTAAAAAGATTTAAAAGAAGGATCTGATTTATTAGAGATTCATTACTTGCACTTTGTTGGAGGGCAAAGCCTCGGAGCGAGCAGCGGCAGGGGAGAAGGCTATTATTGGTTCTGTCACTATCAACAATACACACACTTAATGTAAGCATTATTGGGGATTTAAAGCTATATTTGAGCGATGAGTTTAACTCAATATTTTTGAATTGACCTCGTTAGAATATATAGAAATAACTATCATCTCTAATAAAGAGACCAATATGAAAATACGCATTTATAATAAATTACATTTTGATGTATTGAGAAGCTACTTAAAAGGATGTTTTCACAATATCAATAGAGTGAACCCTTATTGATATTGTGAAAAATTGTACTTAAACTATAGATTCAATTTAGTGGAACAAGAATTAGCCCGGTGATATAAAGAATTTAGTAGTCATGCAGACAAGAGTGAATGATTGCTGAGGATGTCTATGTGGTTTTGTCCATAGTTATGTTATAACAAGCCTCAATACCACAGGAATCAGAATTAGCGGATATTTACAGTTTAGAAAACTGTAAAATTGCAGAACATTGGGATCTTAGACACATGTATCGATGCAATATTCTAATAAACACCACATTCTGAATGTTCAGGTTTATATTCTTAAGAAATGAAATTTATTAGAGTGTATAAACATTAATGCCTATTTTTTTGTAAAAGAATTATCGGCTTTTGTTATTTAACGTATGATTTCATTGAAATCCCATATTTATAAGGTAGGAGATACACTTGCAAACTTCATCTATATAATTAATCATATGGTCACTTCTATTTAGCTATATTTATGTACACGAATATTAATGCATTGGGAATAGAAAGGTTTCATGAAAAACGAGGGTTAGGAGGGAATTTGTTGGATATAATTGGGAAAGGTGTTATTCGTAAAGACTCGTGGGATAAGGTGACAGGACGGGCGAAATACACGGATGATTACAAATCAGTCGGGATGCTTTCTTGTGCAAAGGTCATTAGTCCATATGGGCACGCTAGGATCACTGCGATTGACACGACAGAAGCATTAAAAATACCAGGTGTTAAAGCGGTTATTGCAGGAGAACATTTTCCACTCACAGGTGAGGCCATTCGTGACCGCCCACCGATTGCTGTTGATAAGGTCCGTTATCACGGAGAACCGGTTGCATTAGTTGTCGCTGATACTCTAGCACAGGCTCAGAAAGCAGCTAACCTAGTTAAGGTCTACTATGAATTATTGCCAGTAGTCAATTCACCTACACAGGCGTTCCAAAAGAATGCTCCCCTCGTCCATGAAAGGTTAGGTGAATACAAAAAGGAGGAAGATTCACACCCGGTTCCGGGAACAAACATTGCAAGCCTTATTAAAATTCGCAAGGGTAATATGGAAAAAGGATGGTCTGACAGTGAGGTAACAGTAGAAGCAAGTTATTCTTTTGCACCTTCGGACCATGCCGCAATGGAAACAAGATGTTCAACGTGTGAGATCTTACCAGATGGAACAATCAATATAATGACTTCGTCTCAGGCACCTTTTATGGTCAAAACACTTATAGCTGATTACTTTGGTGAGGATATAGGGAAAATTGTTGTTCACACGCCGTTTGTTGGAGGAGCCTACGGTGGAAAGGCATCCGTTCAGCTTGAAATACTTGCCTACTTAGCATCGAAAGCTGTTGGCGGCCGACCTGTGAAGGTTTTCAATACCCGTGAAGAGGATATTATTACATCTCCATGTCACATTGGTTTGGATGCAACAGTTAAAATTGGGGCCGACCGCAACGGGAAAATTAAGGCTATGGAAATTCTTTATTTGTGGGATGGGGGTGCCTATTCTGATAAGGCCATTGATGTAACGAGATCAGGGGCAGTCGACTGTACAGGTCCCTACAATGTTGAGAATGTCTGGTGTAACTCATACTGTATGTATACCAACCATCCGTATGCATCCCCCTATAGAGGATTTTCTCATTCTGAGCTGTCCTTTGTAATGGAAAGAACATTGGACTTACTATCACAAAAACTGCAAATGGATCCGCTTGAACTCCGTTTTATAAATGCCATTAGGCCAGGAAATACAACACCGACAAGGGTTCTTTTAAATAAAAGTAATTTAGGAGACTTACCACATTGTATTGAGAAATTAAGACATTTAATCAAGTGGGACGAAGGGTCGATTAAAGAGATAGATGAACGCTTTGTTAGAGTAAAAGGCGTAAGCTGCAGCTGGAAAACATCAACAATTGATACCAACGCTCCCTCGGGTGTTATTTTAACATTTAATCGCGATGGGAGTATCAATTTAATGTCAGGGATTATCGAAATTGGAACGGGAACTAAGACTGTGCTAGCTCAAATTCTCGCCGAGAGACTTAAAATGGATATCAATCAAATTCATGTTCGAATGAAAGTCGATACCGAGACAACGCCAGAACATTGGAAAACTGTTGCCAGCAGGGGGACATTTATGGCAGGCAGGGCTACCTTAAATGCCGCAGACGATGTGATTAACCAATTAAAAGAAGTGGCTTCATGTGTGTTAAGAGCACCAAAGGAAGATCTTGAAGTGGCAAATAGTCGGGTATTTTTGAGGGATGATCCATCCATTGGGCTCCATTTTAAAGATATTGGTTATGGTTATAAGTATCCAAATGGTAACTCTATTGGCGGTCAAATTATTGGCAGAGGAAAATATATATTACGCCATATCACGCATTTGGATCCTGAAACTGGGGCTGGGAAGCCTGGTCCGGAGTGGTCTGTTGCGGCATATGGGGTAGAGATAGAATTCGATCGTAAAGATTATACGTATCGGCTTGTTAATGCTGCAGCGGTGGTGGATGCTGGCAGGGTGATGAATGAAAAAACAGCGTTAGGTCAGGTTATGGGGGCGATGAGTATGGGGCTGGCATTCGCTGGGAGAGAAACCTTTTATTTTGATGATTTAGGGAGGGTGTTGAATCCGCAACTTCGGACGTATCGCCCGCTCCGCTATGGAGAGAATCCTAATTACTTGGTTGGTTTTGTTGAAAATCCACAGATTGATGCACCATACGGAGCCCGAGGAATAGGAGAACTGGGGTTAATGGGAATGCCTGGGGCCCTCGGGAATGCATTGTCTGTGGCCGCTGGTGTTTCGCTTCATAATCTTCCCTTAATTCCAGAATTGATCTGGAAAGCAAAGAAGAGGCAACAAAGTATATCTGGTGGAAAGGAGTAGAGTACCATTTGAACGGCATCATTTGTGATGCCGTTATTTTTCTTATACTGATAAATGTGTCGATAAACATTATGTCCTTCAACTCGGTAAAAGAGATTAGAAACCGAGCTTCAACAAAAGTTGAACGAGCAAGAAACGCCGTAGCCACGCGGCTTTTTTTGTTTCCATAATACATTCAGGAGGTGTTCTGGAAACAATGCATATTATGAAGGAATAGGGATTTCTTCATAACTATTTAAGAGAGTGAATAACGACTCTTAAAACTTTGTGAACATTTATACTTAAAGTAAAGGGGGCTTTTCTGTAATAATAAGGATCAGCGCTTTTTTATTTTAGGGCCAGATTGTGGGTGCGAAATGTTCCTAGCTCAAATGAAATGTGGTTTACACAATTTCGGTAAAGGTTAGGCAGTTTTAGATTTCTAAAACTGAAGGGTTATGTCGAGGAGTCGAATGAGGAGGTAACGCTCGGAAAGGCTCCCCCTGCGTCGAATAGCACTCTGTTTAGTAAGGAAAAGTGTGTTATAAGCTCGGCTAACAGGCTCATAGGAAGCACCTAAATTTGT
>NZ_QWVS01000028.1 GCF_003570725.1 Peribacillus asahii | reverse complement strand
GCCCTTATGGTAGGTATCGCTTTTTTCTTTTACAACATCCACTTTATCCACCTCCTTCGCGAACGTTAGTTCCCATTATTATACAATACTGAAAAATAAAAAAACAAGAGAAAACTCTTGTCTAGAAGCTTTATTCATTTCAGATACTTGAAGCACCACAAATCTTCGATTTTTTGTGGCGCTCCGTATCTGACCTCACTTTCATCCCATCCCTAAAGGGGGTGCTAACGCACCGTAATGGGCTTTCTCATTCGGAAAATCATTCATTAGACTATTTAGAAAGCTGGTCCACAGTTCCTTCTGTATAATCATCTCCGACTTGTTCATGTGTAATGGCCAAACCTTGTTCTAGTTGTGACGTTCCGTCATAATCAGAAGGATCAAAAGTCCTTCCCGCAATCAGTAGATCTTTTTTATTTACTATCCGCTTTTTTTTATTCATACTTTTTCCGCTCCTTTCTATATTTAGTATGCTTGATTTCCTTTATTTTTGTAGGCCTAGACCCGTTGGATACGTTAAAAAGGAAGAACGCTGTTTGTATTTTCATAATTACTTCGAATGTGACATGCGGTCATTTCATACATATCATCTAAAGGGGACTTAAGTTTAAGCGCTTCGCAATTATAATAAATACCAAATTTGGAAAATAAATAAAGTTAGCATTCACCGGTACAACGCACCTGCTGTGAAATTCTAAGAAATTGAGGAGAGATGCATGAATAAAACAGGAGGGGCTAAGTATGAAATTTACGATAGAGTATATACCACTGAGCAAAATCAAACCTGGTTTATCGCTGAAAATTACGGAGCACATGAAGAAACTTCAGAGATTAATGTGGGATTGCATGTTTAATCTTTTGGTTGTCAAAAAAAATCGAAAGGATGACAGCTACATCATTGTTAGCGGGCAAGATAGATTCGAATCTCTTAAAAAACACACCAAAAATACTTATGCGCCATGTATAGTCGATAAAAGTGATTCCACCGGAATGATATCGTGGTTTTATCGTTTACGGAACAAACAACCCTTAGATGACTTTCCTTTAGTACCAACGAGTTGGTTAATCGTTCGTTCTTTTTTGAAACAAGAGCCTCGTTTTAAAAATCTATCCCGATCCGAACAAATAAGAGTGCTGCGTATAGCGGCACGTTACAAGAAAACTGTGATTTATACCATGAAAACTACAGTGGATGATATTCTGAGAAGTAACGAATAATTTATTCCTCTATAGCAAAAACAAAAGCTATAATAAAAATTAAATTTTAGCTACACACATTCCAAAGAGTGATTAAAATACACTTAAAAGGTTCCAGTCTATGGATGCTAATTAATAAAATGACAAGATATGACGTGTAATTAGCATTCGTTCAGGATAGCCTTATGCTTAGTTAGCTAACATTAAAAGCCCTTCTCTAATGAGACGGGCTTTTCTATTAATGATTTGTAAAATGCAATTAAATTTGAAAGACAATCATTACTTTCGTTAGTTTATTTTAATTTTACCGGTTAAGGATACTTTTTCAATTTACATAACTATATTAAAAGAGTAGTGCAAGCACCAAATGGCTACCTCTAGTATCTTTCACCAAAGTTGCGTAAGATCTTAAAAAATGCATTAAACGGCAATTAAGGATATTCACTTTCATGAATAGATTCTCAGCCTCTAGTCGTTTGACACGGAGACTCTACGGATATAATTTTTCGCAAAGGCACAAGCCGTAGGGCACGAGCCTAGTCATATCCGTCACTCCATGTAAAGCGGTGAATATGCGCTAAACACTGCATACTCTTAAATGCTTTCATTTCTGTAAATAATTTTTTGAATAATGGGATAAAAATGGAACTATTGAAGAAAATACTTCTATACAAATTTCAAAATAGGGGGTGTAGGGTTTATGACACAAACATTGTACGAAAAAGTTGGCGGAGAGGAAGCCATTGTAAAGGTTGTTGATTATTTTTACTCTGAATTGGTTTTAAAGGATGAAACCGTTAATGGATTCTTTAAAAATACAGATATGGAAAAACAACGACGTCACCAAACAAAATTTATAAGTTTTGCTTTAGGCGGTCCTAATCAATATTCAGGAAAGTCAATGGCAAAAGCACATGAAGGGATGAATATACAGCCAGTTCATTTTGATGCTATTGCAAAACATCTTCATGACGCTCTTGCACACTATGGAGTTGAAGAAGCTGATATAGATACAGCTTTAACGAAAGTCGCTTCACTTAGAGATGATATACTATATAAATAAAGTAGAAAAGCATGTTTTGGAAAAGGTTAATCAAAACATGCTTTTTTTATTTGTTTGAAAAAATCTTATGTCAAAGTGACAGAGAGAATCTTTTTTTTTTTCCAATGTAGAGAAATGTTAGTTGGATGAGTATTTAAAGGTTGAATAAAGGGAACTAATGTTCTATACTAATAAGGGAATCTAAAATTAGGAGAATCATAAATTGAACGGTACAGCACATATGATAGTAGGTGCGTCAACGGGATTTGCTGTAGCATATGCTATGCAAGCAGATCCGACGACAACCATTATGTTTGTAGGACTTGGGGGAGTAACAGCTTTAATACCGGATATGGATACGGACGGGAAGCTTAGTAATAAGATTACATTTTCTTATAAGTTTGCTCGAGCGACATTGCAGCTAATGGGCGTCCTTATCTTATTATATAGCTTTTTAGAGCATGCTAATGTAATGAGGTGGATTGGAGTGGGAATTGGTGTAGGTGTGATTGTTTTAGCTTCTTTCTTAACTCAGAGAATGATGCTTACACTTACGGGAATCGGAGTTGTAGCAGCCGGTATATACATAGAAAAAAATTGGATTTTATTATTAGGTGTTTATATGATTATAGCTTCTTTTGTTGCGCATCGTAGTTATACCCATTCTATTATTGGGGTTCTTTTTTTTGGAATCATCGCTTATCAATTTGAAGCATCTGTTGGAATTGAGGGGATGTTTCTTACTTGCATGCTCGGTTATATCAGTCATTTAATTATGGATATGAAAGTGTTTCCCTTTAATAAAAGGGGAGTAAGATGGTTTTTACCTTTTTCAAAGAAGGAATTTTAATAACGTAATTTAAAAAGCACTATCCGTTTTTTTTTTTTTTCGGATGGTGCTTTTCAAATTTCACAAAGCAGTGCTCACATCATAGAGACTTAAATCAATTTCGACTTCTAGGCCTAAAGCCAGCTGAGCAAGCTGTTTTCCGATATAGGGGCCCATGGTCAAACCTGATGATCCTAGACCATTGGCCACAATTATCCCTCCCCAGCCCGGCAGCGCTCCTATTACAGGAAGAAAGCCTGGTGTAAAGGGGCGAAAGCCGACTCTTGCTCCAAGAAATGTACTATCTGCTAGACCAGGAGCGGTGTGCAGTGCTTTATTAAATACTTCCTGTAAGCCAGCTGTTGTCATCCGATAATCAAATTCTTCTATATTTTCATGGGTAGCCCCGGCTACAATTCGATGATTATCGAATGCAAGAAGATATTGATCACTTGGCGGCATAACGACAGGCCATTTATTTGTGTTTAGGTCCGGTAAAGAAAGATGAATAATTTGTGCCCGTTGAAAGCTTACTTTAAAGTCTACTCCTAGTGGCTGTAATAACTGTTTTGCCCAAGCACCCGCACAGACGATCACTTCATCGCTATGAATAAATGTATCGTTGACTGTTACGCCTGTAATCCGTTTTTCTTCATATTGAAGAATGGCATTTCCATGAATAAGCGTTACTCCATGCTTCTGCGCAGCGCGTAATAGCGCGTCACAAAGAGCACGGCCATCCACTCTTGCGGCTCCGCTTATATGTACGGACGCGTATTCTTCAGCGAGCGGGGGAAATAAAACATTCGTTGCTTCAGCATCAAGCCTTGTAATATTACCAATTTCAGGTGCATCCTCTCTTCGTTTTGTCGCTCGTTCCTCCATTCCAGCTAACTTTTTTTCCTCTGTATGTAAGCTAATCGCACCAACTTGGGCATATCCTGTATCGGTTTCTCCGTCCAATTCAAGCTCTTTGATTAAATGAGGGTAAAAGCGAGCTCCATTTTTAGCAAGTTGATACCAAGCTTTATTTCTTCTTTGTGAAATCCATGGACAGACAATGCCGGCTGCTGCTGCGGTTGCTTGTCCTTGGTCTTTTCGGTCTACAATAATTACTTCTACATCTTTCTTTGCCAGTTGATAGGCCGTCGAAGCTCCTAAAATTCCGGCACCAATTATAATGATTTTTTTCATGGTAAACATCCTTTTATATTCTTGTTTTACTTAGGAAACACTAATAGCTTGAAACGTATATCTTAATACTACTGTTATAGGCATTATTTTTCTACTTATCACGGCTTTTTTAGTGAGCATGTCACAAAGTATTTATTTTTTTATGAAGACGTTTATTTACGATATAAAATACATTCTACGATTAGGTGATTTCTATGAATAAGAAGTTTTTCCACTTCTCCTTTGCAGCTTATATCATGCTTTTATTATTATTTACGTCTATTCCTGTAGAAGCGAAGAAGCTAAGTGGAAGCCAGAGAAATCCAACTCTTTTTATTACAGAACTAGCAGTGGATACAACTAACCGTACAAAACAAGATGAATATGAGTTTATTGAGCTTTACAATAATAGCGATAAACCTGTCTCTCTTCACCATTTTAAGCTATTTGTCGAAGGTGTTGAATGGACGTTTACAGAGAACAAAACGATTCCTTCACAAAAAGCGATGGTCATATGGATTAAAAATAACAAGAATCAATCTTTAACGTTGAACGATTTTAATAAACATTATGAAACGAGTTTATCTAGTAAGCAGCTGACAACTGTCAAAGCAAATGGTTTATCGAATCAATCGAGACAAACACTTATACTCACTGATTTGGAAGGGAAGGCCCTATCAACGGCAACGCATCATCCGAAGCATGTAAATAAGAATAATGGCATTCACTTTCAAATTTCAATCAATAAAAAAAAGATGAAGGTGATGCAAGCTAAGCACCCCGCTACACCAGGATTCTTACTTACAAACCAAGTGCCGAAAAAACCTGTACATTTTATTGATCGAGAAGCACCTGTTATTAAGCATGAACCAATGAAATTGATTGCAGCAAAAGAAGACCTTTCTATTCAAGCAAAAGTGACCGATGAAACCAATTTAAAAAATGTGGAGCTTCAATATCGAACGAATAAAAATGATGTTTGGATTGAAAGCCCAATGAAAAAAACAGGTTCTAGTATATATACAGCGATCATTCCACAGGAAACATATAGCGGGAAGTATGTATATTACCGCATTTTAGCTCGCGACGGTACAAATACAAAGAAAACAAAGCAATATGCTGTTAAAATATATGACTCACAAAAAGTACCAGAATTATTAGTGACAGAATTAATGCCGCATTCAACGAATACGGGGAACTTCGATGCCTATCAATTCATTGAAATTTACAACAATACGACAAAAGCGATTAATTTAAAGGATTATCATATTCGGTACCGTTTTTCCCTCGAAGGGTATAATGCTGACCTTATTTGGAAGCCCCAAAAAGAAGATCTTATGCTTCCTTCTGGAGAAACTATGGTTTTTTGGATTATGAATGCTGGTAATCAAGATTTAACGATTGCAGATTTTAATCATCATTATGGTGTGAATTTAACTGAAAATGTTAACATCGTTCAAATACATTCTGTAGGAATGGCACATAGAGATCTTCGCGGGATTGTTCTTGCAACGAATACAGGCAAAGAAGTTTCGATTGCTTTTTATAATCAAGGGAATAAGAAAGACGCGAAAAAAAACAAAGCAATTCTCTACTCTTTTCCAAAAAAACCTGGTGATCTCTTAATGAAAAAATATAGCAGCAGGAAAAAGCCGGGGACACCGGGGAGAGTATCTAAAAGACAAGTACCATCTCAAAAGGTAATCCCAGTTGAGGATACACTCAAGCCAATTATCGAAGATCTTTCCAGCTATGAAGCACCGCTTTCTGAAATGAAGGATCTGTCATTAAAGTTCGATATAAAAGATAATCATGTTGTAAAAACAGCGCGATTATTTTATAAAAATAACAGTGAAAAAGAGTTTCATGCGGTCGATTTAACAGAAAGCTTTGATGATTCTTTGTTTCATTATACAATTGACTCCACAAATTTAATTGGAAAGCATTCACTTGACTATTATGTAGTAGCTTCGGATGGAGAAAATGAAACAAAAACGGAAATAAAATCAATTGCCATTCAACAAGAAGAGCCTCAACCAGGTGTGCGATTAAATATAACAAACAATCAAATATTACACGACAAAGTATTAATTAAAGCGTATGATATCGAAAACTTCTCACAAACCAAATTGCTGATTGATGAACAAGATGTAACAGACGCTGCATCGTATACGTTAGTAGAGCCTGCTTATTTTGCTTTTGATGTTAAAAATGTAAATCTTTATTTTAAAAACGCGGTGACGATTGGGAAGGAAACATTGTATACGCTTGATAATATTATCAATAAATATAAAGCAGTAACGATTCCAATTGATACAAAGTTTTTTAAAAGGGGAGAAAAGACGGTCATTTCCATTCGCTCAGGTACAAAAGTGTCTCCATTCGATCGACACTCTGAACAAAATCGGGATGACTTTTATATTAAAAATATTCGTCTAGTTTTAAAAGATGGGACCGTTATTTATGATCCTAAATACGCAGACCCAACAAAGGAACTGTTTATTGGTGACAGCAAACAAGCGAGGCCGATCGTTAATTTTACATTTTCTATCCCTAAAAATAAATATAAAGCGAAAATGTACAGCTGGGATACAACAAAGGTGGGGGAAGGCACTCATACAATCGAAGTGATCAATAATGGAAAATCAAAAAAATCAACCGTTATTGTCGATAATAGTGCACCTGTTATTATACCGTCTATTGAAGAAGGAAAAATATATAAAGGTGATATTAGGCTGCATGCTAAAACGAAAGATGCACTGTCTGGTGTTGAAACAATGACAGCGAAGCTCGATGGAAAGGATATTATATTGCCGTATCAAACATCATCAGCAACGCTTACGCCAGGAAAGCATTCGTTTCAGATTACAGCAGTGGATCGAGCAGGTAATAAAGCTTCTAAGACTGTACATTTTCAAGTTGCTGAGGAAAAGCCCGATAAACCTAAAGTTGTAAGTCCATTAAATGGTGCAAATCAGATATCATTAGCTCCAAAGCTTGGGGTGAGAGTATCTGACCCGACTAAGGATTCCCTCGATGTTTCTTTTATGAAGGGGTATCAATACAAAGCAAACGAACAGGAAAAAGTTGTCGTTTATCAAAATTCTGTTGATCATGAGCCGCCAAAAGAGATGATTCCTGAAGGAGAGAAAAAAGTTACAGCTTTACATGCTCTTACGGATGTTGATTCAAAATATGTGACAACAAAATCAACAAATCAATTTCCGTATCAGCGCTTTGAAATTACCCTTGATCAAAAAGTGAATCAGAACGACGAAGTAGAATTATATTGGGAAGGTAAGTCATTGATTGGTCGAAAAGTATCTATGTATGTTTGGAACTATGAAAAGTCGAAATGGGAACGAAAAAGTTGGAAAATTGCAGAAAACGAAGAGAACTTTAAGCTTCAGAGTATTGTAAAAGGTTCTCACTATGTAAAGGATCAAAAAGTGCAAGTCATGATTCAAGATGAAATTGCATCCACAAATCGATTTGATTATTCGTTTATTTGGATGTCGGATACGCAATATTATAGCGCTAGTTACCCTCATATTTATAAAAATATGACAGAATGGATTGTTGCTCAAAGAAAGGCGTTAAATATTCAATATGTGTTTCATACAGGAGATCTTGTAGATCGAGCAAGTGAGCCCAAGCAATGGACATATGCAGATGAATATATGCACTATTTAGAACATACAAAAATCCCTTATGGTGTTTTAGCTGGTAATCACGATGTTGGCCATAAAACAGGTGACTATCATCAATTTAGTAAATATTTTGGAGCTAATCGTTTTAAAAACAAAAATTATTATGGTGAGTCTTATCAGAATAACCGAGGTCATTATGATTTAATTAGCGTAAAGGGCAATGATTTTATTATGCTTTATATGGGGTGGGGAGTAAGTAATAAGGATATAGCTTGGATTAATAAAGTTCTTGCGGAATATCCTGAAAGAAAAGCCATTTTAAGCTTTCATGAGTATTTGCTTGTCACAGGAGAGCGCAGCCCGATTGGAGAGAAAATTTATAACGATGTTGTCTTACCGAATAAAAATGTGATTGCCGTATTATCTGGCCATTACCATGGCAGTGAAACATTAATTAATGAAATAGACGATAATCAAGATGGTGTCATTGATCGAAAAGTATATCAAATGCTTGCGGATTATCAAGGTGGGGCAGAAGGTGGACAAGGATTTTTGCGCATGATGCAGGTTAATACTGTAGAGAATAAAATCTATATGAAAACGTATTCTCCATATCTTAATCGATATAACTACTACAATCGGAAAAACTATCCTGGCAAAGATGAATTTGTCATAGAGACAGATTTAACACCGAAAGAAAAAGTGGTTTCCACCGATTTATTTGAAGTTAATATATACACTGATGAAAAAATTGGCGAAGTAAAGGATGTAGCGAATCAACAAATGGCAGAAATGGTATGGACAGGTCTTGAGAAAAATCGAGAATATGGCTGGTATGTAAAGGTGTCTGACAAGTATAACGGCCAGACTCGTTCAAAGGTTTGGACATTCCGGACAAACAATCGGTAATGTAAGAGGGAGCTTTGTTTTTTATATAAAACGTTCATTCATCGAAAAGAACTTAATGTCTTCCATCAGTGGAGGTTTTTCTTCATCCTCACTGATGGAAGGTGAACTAAAAAGCACCGCACATTATACCTGTAAGAGAATAGCTTCTCGAAGTGCCTGCTTGAACTGTTGTTAATTGCACTCTTAATCACCAAGTTAAACCTACCACAAACAACGATATAGGCACAAAAAAACAAAAAGACACTATAAAAGCGGTTAAATAACGGGTACGACTGATATTAATTGAACGTATATTTCTCCTCCTGCTTTTTATTAAAGCGTATAAACAAGTTTTTAAAAATCTATTTAAATATCTGAAGGACTAGAGCAATACCCCCGCGCCTAAACCAGATTGGACACTGAGCGATGAATGATTCATACTAGAAGAGATTGATATCATCAGGAGGAATAAAAGTATGCTAAGAACTCAGATTGAACAATATATTAAGACATTCAAGGGTGACCAGGTTGCCTTATATAAAGAAGAGAAAGAATATGTAGAAAAGCATCAATTGCTTGAAGGAGGCATGACGATTGTAGAAAAGGATGCAGAAGCGCGCTTTACCGACGCTTATATTGAGCGTTCCGATAAAGAATTTGAAAATCTTATCGCTGTAGAAACATCAGAATTTTTACACCAACCGTTAACTTTTCTAAAAACAAACAAAAAAGAATTTATTTATCTAGAATCGAAGTGGTTTGAGCTTATTGGTGTCGATGCCGTTTCATTAGAAGTCGATGATTTATTCGGTACATATGAAGCGTTATTAGGGTTAAAGCTGCAGAAGAAATATGACAAAGCAATTCGAAGCTATTTACAAGCTGAATTACAAGGAGAAAATGCAAAATTTGCGTTAATGTTTAGCGCAGAAGATGGTCTATGGAACTTTAATTTCTCCTTAAACGATGTAAAAGGATTTACAGAAGATATGACGATTGGTGAAGCATATCAGTTCATTTATCAATTTTTATTTAAGTTGATGGAAGCGATAGAAGAGAAGTAATAAGGGTTCGTATAAACTTTATTGGCGGTGAGTCATTAATATTTGGAGAAATATAAGTGAAAGTGATTGAGACTGCCGATGTGCTGCAGAACTATCAAAATGTAATCTACCAATAGATAAGAAAACCCTTGATATGACAAGGGTTTTCTTATCTTATCTGAACATAGTGGGAGGTTTCCCTCGTGCTAAATTATCTAAGTTACTAAAGATAATTTAGAAGAGTCGGTTACGTGCCGATTCTTTTTGTTTATATGGATGGTAAGTGGATGGGATATATTACATTTGTCGTGAAACTGACTGTCTTTTTTTATATATTACGACCTAAGAAATGCCCTGTACTGAGCAGGGCATTTCTTAGGTCGTAAAAGAAAAGTAACAATACTTTAATGTTTATGATACTAACACAATCAGAGAATATTGTATCATAATAATATGGATAGAATAGATATTGATAAATTGTTAGCAGAAACAGTGGTTTTAGTTGATGAAGAGTACAAATTTGAGGAAATCAAAAAAATAGACATTGATCAATTGCTCGATTCTTAGTGAGAAGCCGGATTTTAATCCTGGCTTTTTTTTTTACAACATCATGGCCATAGTTTGCTCCGCTTCGATTGAAGCTATTTTTTCGAAAAGTAGGTGACCACATTGGAATATCAAATTGGAATATACTAGGATTTGCGGTCGATCAGCTTCTTAACCTTTAATCTTTCATATTCGGGATAATCTAATGTTAAGGAAGAAGTTTAAATGATTTGGGAATGCTGGTTATGTTGCATGTGATTTTTCATTATATGAAAAATAATTAATGGTCTAAAGGAACTAGTACTAAAGTATCTAAATGAGGGTATTCTTAATAATTTTTACATATTTTATACATCGTGTGCAATAAAAGTACTATAATGAGTTTGGAATGGCAAAGAAAATCGGAGGCACTATGAAAAATTTATGGAAAAGAAATAAACCTACTGTTGATAGAGAATATTTTTTAACATATAAAAATGATGTTCGAATTGATTTACATAAATACTCAAAGTTATTAACGCAAATTGAGATGATTCATTTAACACATGAAGATTTATGCAGGATTCGTTCTATCCAAGATATGGTTAATGAACATTTAGTAGATTTAGTGAGTCGTTTCTATAAGAATCTTGAAAAAGAATCTTCGCTAATGCAGATTATTGAAAACAATAGTTCAGTTAGTCGGTTACGACAATCCCTTCAAAAACATATAGGTGAAATGTTTTTAGGCGTTCTTGATGATCAGTTTGTGGAACAGCGCTATACTATTGCTCATGTCCATGTTCGAATCGGCTTAGATCCTAAGTGGTATATGAGCGCCTTTCAGGATCTGCTGCAGTCTATATTAACGATTATTATGCCGACTTGTCATAGTGTACAGCACTATCATGAAATGGCGTTAAGTATTACGAAAATCATTAATTTAGAGCAGCAAATTGTATTAGAAGCATATGAACTAGAAAATAAGCGTATTCGCGATCAACACGATAAAGAGAAAAAAGTGCTTCGTGTACAGGTAAACAACAACGCCGCGCAATTGGCTGCTATTAGTGAAGAAACGAGCGCAACGAGTGTTCAAATCGTTAATAAAGTGTCTGATATTCATCAAATTACGGAAACAGGTTCAAAGATTGCGATTAAAACGGAAGAAAAGTCGAAAGAAGGTCTTCGACGTTTGAAAGCGCTGGAGGAATTAATGAATCAGGCACAGGATAATATGAAGTATATCGCTGCAGAAATGGAGCAATTAACTTCAACATCTAAGGAAATTGAGCGGATTGTTACAATGGTAACGTCGATTGCTGAACAAACGAACTTACTAGCATTAAACGCAGCGATTGAAGCGGCGCGGGCTGGAGAAAATGGAAGAGGTTTTGCCGTTGTTGCAGATGAGGTAAGGAAATTAGCAGAACACACGAAAACTTCTGTATCAGAGGTTTCAAAGCTTGTCGAAGGAATTCGTCGGTATACAAGCACTATGAATACGTCGATTTCTGTTGTAAATGAAGATATTAAGAAAAGCACACAAGAAGGGAAAGAGACGAGTCTCTTTTTTGATCAAATTGTTGAATCAATGAATAATGTTAAAGAACAAAATGTCAATATTGCTTCAGAAATGACAGAATTAAGTAATATTTTTGAAGGGATGAACCGATCATTTGAACAGGTTGCCCAGTCTTCTGATGAATTAACACAAATGACGAGGGTGCTATAAGAGAAAAGTTACTTGTGTTCTCCTTTTCAATATGTTATATTAATAAAGCGATGAGCTAATTTGTGTAAGTCGAAGAATATGCTTTATGCTAAACGTTGGGATGTGGCCCAACGGTTCTCGCCACAAACGCATCAAAGACACCGGCATTTAGTCGGTGTCTTTCTCTTTATTTGGGAGACTTTCTTTAGCCATTCGAATTTCTTCTTTTACTTGTTCTTGTATTTCATTAGGGATATCTTTTGCTGCTTCTTTAAATTCTTTTAATGCCAATCCAATAGCTCGTCCAATTTGTGGGAGCTTGCTTGGGCCGAATACGATAAGAGCTAAAGTAAGAATTAATAGTAATCCGGGGAAGCCGATATTAGAAAGCACGGCGCATTACCTCCTGAATAATTTATATATCTAGTATTATAGCCGATTTTTTAAATTTATCGCAGTCAATTCCTTTAATGGAGTTGCCTCAAATAATAATCAGAGATTAAGAAAGTTAATTGCTAAATTATTACATTGATTTTATTGAGGCTTTTCGGTACAATACTTTTATAAGCTGCGTTGTACGTAATGATAATTAAGTTTTAACCTTTAAGCTGTAATAGGGAGTTTTATATTAAAACAGGAATGTTAGGCCTAGTCACTGACCTGGACAACAGGAATGTTTTTGCAAACACCCACTTTGAGGAGTGGTGGTTTAAAACTTTCTTACTTGAACTACGGCAATTGCGGCTTTTAATTGTAATTAAGAAACAGTACAGTTCCATGTTGGGGCTGTTTTTTTATATGTAAAGAATCATTTTTCTATTAAAAAGGATTAGGGTAGTCTCACAGAAACAAACTAACAAAAATATCACGGAATTATTTGTACTTAAGAGGTATACATATGTTTGCTGTCGGTTTAATAAGTGGTTTAACAATTGGCGTTATGGTGACAAGCTTATATCATAGAGAGAAAGTAAGAGCATGTATGCTACAAAGCTCACTTCAAAAGGAATTACTCTATAATACTTCGCATGATTATATGACAAAGATTTACAATCGTGCGTATTTCGAACAGGAAGTTAGTAAGTACAACGAAGATATAGACGTACCTGTTGGCATGATTCTTTGTGACTTAGATGAACTGAAATATATAAATGATCAGGTGGGACATGAGGCAGGAGACGAATTAATTAAGAGTGCCGCTCAGTTTTTAAATCAGTATTCTAATGAACATATTATTGTATCCCGAATTGGCGGAGATGAATTTACGATTTTGATGATTAATATAGAGGAAAGTAACGTTATTCAACTTATGAAACAAATCGATTATGAATTAATGAAATATAATTTAGAAGATAATACACTTACTTTAAAAATTTCTAAAGGCTATGCGTATACAGATTCTTCATTAGGTAATATGAGACAGTTACGCATTACTGCTGATAAAGCAATGTATCAAAATAAACGGTTGAGAAAAAGTAACTTGGCTACATTATTTATACGAGATAGAGAAGAGCGGAAAGTTAGCTCGAGATAATTCGGATATCTTTTACAAAATTGATTAATGTATGCACACCCTCTACATAATACTCCATTGTTTTCCCCTCTTTAGGAAGAATATATGCATGGGATGAACAATCCGTTTATTAAAACGACAACCGAATCATTTTGTATCAAAATAACTTTTCGAGTAGTATGTATGAAATGCTTTATTTTTGGTCAAACTACAGACGCAAGGCGAAATTGTAGTTTGATTTACATATCTAGGAGGTTGCATTAAATGGAACGCGGTAAAGTAAAATGGTTCAACAGTGAAAAAGGATTTGGCTTCATTGAGCGAGAAGGTGGCGATGATGTATTTGTTCACTTTTCGGCTATTCAAGGTGAAGGGTACAAAACATTAGAAGAAGGCCAAGAAGTTACATTTGAGCTAGAAGAAGGCCAACGTGGACCGCAAGCAACAAACGTAAATAAAGTTTAATATATCTAATGCAGAGAGACTGTTCCAACTTCGGTTCAGTCTCTTTTATTTGCAGAAAAAAACTTTCCCGATGGCAGGAAGAATGATGCTTCCAATTCAAAAACAAATCGTTAGTTTTCAAATTCCTTTTTCTGTATAATAAAGGACTGAACGTTTATTCCGTTTTTAGAAGGAGGAATATATGATTACAAACAAACGTGATGATGTATTAGAGGCAGCTTTACTTTTATTTGCTGAACGAGGGTTTGACGGAACAACGATACCGATGATTGCCGATAAGGCAAAAGTGGGAGCAGGTACAATCTATCGCTATTTTGAAAATAAAGAAGCGCTTTTTAATACGTTATTTCAATATTGGGTCACTCGACTATCAGAAATAGTTAAGGATAATTTCCCAAGTGATCTAACAAATATTCGTTTACATCACCGTCATATATTTTTTCAAATTATTCAATTTGTGAATCATAATGAACATGCCCTGCATTTTATCGATTCCCATTGCAGCACTCATTACTTAGATGAGAAGAGCCAAAAGCTGTTTGCTGATTTTCTTGAATTTCTTCGTTCGATTTTAGAGAAGGGGAAAGAACAAGGAGATATTTGTTCATTGCCTGCTGATGCTTTAATAGCGATTGTATATGGCGCTATTGTTCAGTTATTCAAATTAATGCGCATGAATATACTTGAAGAGACACCAGAACTGTTAGTTAATATTGAAGAATGTTGTTGGAATGCTATCAAAGCTCATTGACTTGGGTAGCATTGTAATATGCGGAATGAATATTCATTCCTAAAAGGGGAGAAGGAGAAATACAATGAAGAAAGTAAAGAATTGGAGGACATTATCTTTATTTATATGGATTGTACTGACGGTTATAACAGTTCTTACAATGCCTGATATGAATCAATTAGTAAGAGAGAAAGGACAATTGACGATTCCTGAAAATGCACAAAGTGAAGTTGCGCAATCGATGATTAAAGAGATAGATGAAAATGGAGATGAAGCCTATCAGATTATTGCTGTTTTCAATAGTGGAAATGATCATAAATTAACGAAAGAACAAAAAGAACAAATTGAATCAGTTATTAATCAATTGAAGGCTAAGAAAGAACAGTTAGGAATTAAAGATATTGTTTCTCATCTGGATAGTAAAGAAGTTGAAAAACAACTATTTTCTGAAGATCAAACAACTATTCTAACGCAAATATCTGTGGAGAGAGAGACCGGGACGATAAGTGAGGTAACTAATCGCCTTTATAAAGGGATAGAGATAAAAGGGGTAAACACTTATCTAACAGGAAGTGAAGTAGTTGGAGAAGACTTTGTTCAATCCTCTCAAGAAGGCATTAAGACAACAGAAAAAATTGCTGTTATTTTTATTTTAGCTGTATTAATTCTTATTTTTAAATCGCCAATTGTTCCAGTCATTTCTCTGTTAACAGTTGGAGTATCTTATATTGTTTCCTTAGGAATTATCGCTCATTTAGTTGACCAATTTAATTATCCATTTTCTAACTTTACACAAGTGTTTTTAGTGGTGATTTTGTTTGGAATTGGAACTGATTATAATATTTTGTTATATACCCGATTTAAAGAAGAACTTAGTAAGCAAGAGGGTGTACTTTCTGCGATTGAAGTAACTTATAAATCAGCAGGAAAAACGGTTTTATATAGTGGCATTGCTGTTTTTATTGGCTTTATGGCGCTTATTTTGGCGGAGTTTAAGCTCTATCAAGCAAGTTCTCCTGTGGCCATTGGAGTGGCAATTCTGCTTCTAGTCTTAATTACTCTTAATCCATTTTTTATGGCTGTACTTGGCAAAAGAATGTTCTGGCCGATTAAACGGTTTGAGGGACATGCAGATAGTCGTATCTGGGCATTTCTTGCAAGCAAATCGGTGTTACGACCAATTATATCTATCATAGTAGTAGCAATATTATGTACGCCATTTTTATTAAAGTATAGTAGCATACTTAGTTATAATGACCTTTTAGAAGTGGATGATGTCTATGCATCTAAGCAAGGTATTCAGATTATTGATGACTATTTTCCACCAGGTTTTTCGTCACCAACTACTCTAGTTATTCAATCAAATCAGAAGTTAGATAACCAAGAATCACTACAAATTTTGGATGAATTATCCAATAGATTGTTGAAGATTGATGGTGTATCAAATGTTTATACGCCTATACGTCCAGCTGGTGAAAAAATAGAAGATTTATATATTGATAATCAAACAAACACCCTTTATAAGGGAATCGGCGACGCTAATGAAGGAATTGGGAAAATAAGCGAAGGTTTTTCTTCTACTGGAGATCAGCTAGCAAGTAATACGAATGGACAAGACAGTGTACAGCAGTTAATCGATGGCACAAGTGCATTACAAAATGGCGTTTCAGCCATGGGAGAGGCCATGAATCAAGTAACGGCAGGAATGAATGATGGGGCCAAAGGAGCAGAGCAATTAGCAACGGGTCTTGCTTCATTAAAAGACACAGTCGGGACATTATCAAACGGGACTGCTGAATTAGCTAAAAGCTATAATCAATTACAAGTGGAATTAAGCGCTGTCGGTAATCAATTTTCTAGTATCGAACAAGCAATAATGAGTGCTAAGGCTGGTTACGAACAAATTGAGACCTTAATGACAAGCTATATTGAAACTAACCCAGAAGCAGCCAATGATTCAAATGTACAGAAAACAATTGGAATTGCTAAATCAGGAAAAGAACAATTAGAAAAACTTGCTGAAGAGTTGAGTAAAGTAACACCTCAATATAATGAAGCGATGTCTTCCTTTAAAGAAGCGAATACAGCACTGATACAAGTGGGCAATGGCTTAGCACAAATGGAGACCGGAGTAGGTAAGTTACAATCAGGAGCGGTAAGTTTACAAGGTGGTTTACGAGACGGTGCAGCGGGTTCTAGCCAAATTGCCAATAAAACGACAGATTTACAATCTGGTTTACAACAAATTAATGTGGGACAAAAACAACTGCAAACAGGACTAAATGATTTAGAAAAGAAAATGAAAAAACTACAATCTGGTCTTTCAAAAAGTTCAGAGGGATTGGATGAAGTAAGTAATGGACTGGAGGATGCTCGTGGCTATTTAAATGGACTTAGTGAGTCAGAAGCATCTGATCAATTGTATATTCCTAAAGAGGTAATGAAAAGTGAGGATTTTCAAGAGGCATTAGATATGTATATGTCTAGCAATCGTCAAACGGTTCGAATGAATATTATTTTAGATGTGAATCCTTATTCAGCAGAAGCGATGTTAGTTGTTAGAGATATTGAAAAACAAGTGGGAGCCTCGTTAAAAGGAAGCGAATTATCAAAAGCACAAGTAGCGATTGGTGGAAAAACATCTCAAAATGCAGATTTGCAGGATATTGCTAGTGGTGATTTTAGTCGCACTGCAATAATTATGCTAATTGGCATAGGGCTTGTTCTTGTTATCATCACTCGCTCATTTTGGCAGCCTATTTTCATTATCGGTTCTTTAATACTAGCGTATAGTACATCTATTGGAATTGCGGAAATGATTTGTACAAAAATTCTTGATATAGATTATTTAAGTTGGAATGTCCCGTTTTTTAGTTTTATTATGGTCATTGCATTAGGAGTCGATTATAGTATTTTCTTAATGATGCGCTATCGTGAAATAGAAGAAGGTGTATTTCATGTGACCGCTATTATAGAAGCGGCGCGTCATATTGGTGGAGTTGTTATTTCAGCTGCGATTATTTTGGGAGGAACGTTTGCTGCTTTGTATCCTTCGGGAGTTGTCACACTCATCGAAATAGCAACGGCTGTTATTATTGCATTAATTCTACTAAGTTTTGTCATGCTGCCGATTTTTATACCAGCGTTAATGGCATTGATGGCTAAATTAAACAGCTTTAGTCGTAGTACAAAAGAGAATTAGGAAAAGTTAACCCCCTGATTTTACTTCATCGTATCAGGGGGGTTCTCTAATCTTTTCTTTCATTGAAATGTAAAAGGTACATAGTAGTCTACTATTTTTGGTAATGCTTGATGTTATTGGATAAGTAAAATAGGCGAACAATCACGTTTATAGCACATAAAATGGCCTACCTAGTTCTAGGTAAGCCTTATCTTTCTTATTTTTGTGCTTTTAATAAATCACGAATTTCCGTTAATAATTCTTCTTCACGCGTAGGCTTTGCTGGTTCTGCAATCTCTTCTGTAGCTTTCTTTCTTTGTAAACGATTGAATACTCGAATGAATATAAAAATAGAAAAGGCCACAATAAAAAAGTCAACAATCGTTTGAATAAAATTTCCGTATTTTACAACAGCGTCTCCTAATGTAAATTGCAAGTTTGTAAAACTGATGCCCCCAAGAAGCAAACCAATCAGTGGCATAATAACATCTTCTACTAGAGATGAGACAATTTTACCGAAGGCAGCTCCAATAATAACCCCGACCGCTAGATCGACAACATTTCCTTTTAAAGCAAATTTTTTAAAATCATTTAACATATACGTCATCCTTTCGAGTTCTGTAGTAATAAGAACTGTTCAATATGTTATAGCATATTTTCATCGGTAATAAAAGCTAAGGATGTTTAAAAATAGAAAACAGTATCAAACAGGAATAGTAATGAGAAAAGTGGTTCCTTGTCCAACTTCACTTTCTACCTCAATTTTTCCTTTCACTTTGCTGATTGTACTGTATACCATAAGCATGCCCAGTCCTGTCCCTTCTTTTTTCGTAGAATAATAAGGTTTCCCTAAATGTGCAATTTCTTCACTTGTCATTCCCGTTCCGGTATCTCCAATTTGGATGAAGATCTTTTTCTTTCGTTCTGAAACATCGATATATAGAGTACCGCCGTCTTTTTTCATTGCTTCGATTCCATTTTTGTACAAATTAATTAAACATTGCTGAATTTGATTTTTATCAAATGTTTTATATAATGAATTATTAAAATTTACTTGTATAGCAACTTGATGCATATTTGCATAGGGCGTCATGATGTTTGTTACATATTCTATTTCTTCTTTAAAATTAGAGTAAACCATATTATTTGATTGTGGTTTAGCAAAAACTAAAAAATCACTTACAATTTTTTCAGCACGCTCTAATTCAAGTAAGGAATATTCAATGTACTTCTTTTCCTCCATACTTATCGTTTTGGATGTATTTAATAATTGGAGAAAGCCATTTGTAACAGTCAGTGGATTTCTTATTTCATGAGCTACACTAGCTGATAATTCACTCACGATATTTAACTTCTCTGAATAAATAAACGTTTCTCGTGCTTTCATATTAGCGATAATTTTTTCTATTAAAGTAGTAATAATCATTATTGCAATACTGTAAGTAATGATAGCGTAGAGTGTTAATTCCCAAAATTCTTGATTGATCGGTACTTGAAAGCTTAAGGTGAGAAGGTACAGGAACATAGTAAAAAAAGCTGCCGCTGCTGCATATAAAACCTTATTTCTCGAATTTAGCTGAATATATTTTTTTGTAAATAAAGGAACTACTAGGAAAATAACAGTGGAGAACAAGAAAGACTGTATAATGCCTTCTCCGCTAATAAAGAATCGATAAATATTAAGTACTACATAAAGGGGGAACACCGTTTTGTATCCATTGTAAAGAGCCAGAATGAGAAAAGGGACGAAGCGTAAATCAAAAATAAATCCTACTTCTAATTTAATAGGGTAGGCCATACATAAAAACATGGAAGCAGTTGAAAGTAAAATATAAATGAATTTATGATGCCTAGTCGGTAATCTATCTTCAAAAAAAATAAGAAACGTTAAAACGGGAAGAAGTAAAAAGAGAAAGTTTAAAAGTAAAATTTCAATCAAAGCAAGCTTCCTTTCATAGGGACTTAGATACATATCATACAGTAATATTTACTTTCTATCATACTATAATTTTATATCGATAAATGTAAAAAGGTAAGTATCTATCTTTTATAATAGACACTTACCTCATTGTTATAAAGTCTTTAGAATGAATAACATTGAATGATTCGATTATATACGACTCGTGCTTTTTTCGAATCATGTGTGCCGTGAATAATTGCACGACCATCTTTAAATATAACGATTCGATAGTTTTCGAATGTGCATGACAGTAAATAAGGGTTGACCGTCACTTGAGTAACCAACGATTGTAAGCTTTCTTTCAAGCGATCTAGTGAGAGAGCAAGCGAGGTACCTGGTCGAATTTGCACGGCATCTCGACCACATAAAACATCTGTTTTTGTTTGGTTTTCAAATGATAGATATGGATAGGTCGCTTTCTCACCGCATGTAGGGCAATGTTTATTTTTCATAGTGGCGATTGTAATGTCCGCTTTTTCATTTTTCCAAATATCGATTGATTGAAGCGTTGGTATAAGCTCGTGACCAGAGAGTAACTTTAAAGCCTGTGTCACTTGAAACGATGCGATGATTTGAACAATCGGATCAATAACGCCAACTGTATCACACGTTATGCCATCAAGGGGCAAGTGATTCATTAAACAATGTAAACAGGGAGTCTTACCTGGAATGATAGAAAAAGTTAGACCGTAACTAGCTACACAGGCACCGAATATAAAAGGTACGCCTTGTTTAACAGCGGCATCATTTACAACCATTCTTGTTTCAAAGTTGTCTGTTGCATCAATAATAATCGATTGATCTTGGATAAATGCTTCAATATTAGAGGCATTGATATCGACAATGTGACTGTTAATAGTAATCTCACTGTTTATTTGCTGCAGACGATTTTTTGCTGCCACTGCTTTTGGTAGCTTATTCATCGCATCTGCTTCTGTATAAAGATGTTGTCGGTATAAATTACTATATTCGACATAATCACGGTCCACAATCGTAATAGTCCCAGCACCTGCTCGTGCAAGCATTTCTGCATTAGCCGATCCTAGTGCACCTGCTCCTATAATGAGTACATGTGCTTGTTGTAATTGTTCCTGTTCAGTATTGCCTAAAAATAATGCTTGTTTTTGATAGCGATTAATCAAGAAGTCACCATCCCCGTTGTAGGGCTGCTTGCTTCACCATAGTTTTTCTCTGTTATTCTTCCAGCTTCATAGCCAAGGTGTCCAGCTTCAATCGCTAGTTTCATAGCTAGTGCCATCTTGACAGGGTCTTTTGCACCTGAAACAGCTGTATTAAGTAAAACGCCATTTGCGCCTAGCTCCATTGCATACGCAGCGTCTTTTGGAGAACCGATACCGGCATCAACAATGACAGGTACGGAAGACTGTTCGATAATAAATTGAAGATTTAACGGATTGATAAGTCCTTTTCCAGAGCCGATTGGTGATGCACCAGGCATAATCGCATGAACTCCAAGTTGTTCAAGCCTTTTAGCTAATACAACATCATCAGACGTATAAGGCAGGACAATGAATCCTTCTGCTAACAGCATTTCGGAAGCCTTTAGTGTTTCAACAGGATCCGGTAATAAAGATTTGTTACAGCCGATTACTTCAACTTTAATCATATCGCATAAACCCGAAGCTTTTGCTAGTTTAGCAATTCTAACAGCTTCTTCAGCTGTTTTGGCACCGGCTGTATTTGGAAGCAGTTTATATTTAGTTAAATCTAATTGTTCAAGAAAGTTTGGTTGAGATTCTTCAAAAATATTCATTCTGCGAACCGCAAACGTTAAAATCTCAGTTCCAGAAACTTCAACGGCTTGCTTCTGAACCTCAAAGGAAGGGAATTTCCCTGTTCCTAGTAAAAGTTTTGATTGAAATGTGTGATGAGCTATTTTTAACATGATTATCATCCTCCTCCTACAAAATGAACAATTTCTACTGTATCTCGATCTGATAATGCTTGTGCTGTGTATTGCTCTTTATAAATAATTTCTTTATTTACTTCTACGACAACAATGCGGTTTTCCAGTTTATATAATTCAAGCAAATCTTGAATACAGTGTACGGTTTCTGGCAGTTCAATAGTTTTTCCGTTTAATTGAATCGACTTCATGATTTCACCTCTTTTGGCGCTCGATTTTAAAGGCTTCTATCCAATCTTTTTTTATTTCTTTTTTCATAATAAAATCTCGAATCATTTGTCCTGTGGCAGGAGCTAGCAAAATGCCATTTCGATAATGTCCTGTAGCGAATAAAATGCCTTCATCATCAGGATGATGCCCGATAAATGGCTTTTGATCAAACGTTTGTGGACGAAGACCTGCCCAAAAGGACTCGATTTTCATATCGATGATGGACGGGAGCATCGTTTTTGCTTTAGCAATGAGCTTCTCGATGCCGCCAAGACTTGCTTGTTCATTCCAATCATTTTCGACCATGCTGGCTCCAAGTACAAGTCTGCCGTTGTTTCGAGGTACAATATAGCAGTGTTCATGAAACAAGGTATGCTTTAACAGCGGCTTTTCACTTGAAACGGATACACATTCGCCTTTGACAGGAATAAGCGTATTGGTTAAACCAAGCTGATGGAAAAAATTCGAGCTCCATACACCATTGGCGACAACGATATATTTAGCTTGGAAATTACCTTTACTTGTTTTAATCGTATAGGAACTGTCTTGTTTTTGAATCGAGAGAACCGATGTATATTCAAAAACCGATGCCCCCAATACTTGAGCACTCTTTCCAAATGCTTGACAAACAGAACTAGGTAAGACATTAACATCATCTTCAATAAAAGCGGCTCCAATAATATTCGTTGAAACAGAGGATTCTTCATGTCGTACATTATCTCTGTCATACCATCTGACGGTAGGAAGAGAGAGGGTAGAGCTTAGCTCACTTTTTTCAGCCTCTGAATAAGCGAGCTGAAAAATTCCGCCTTTTCTTAATTCAATATCGATACCGCTTAGCTCTTTTAGCTCATCTTGAAGCTGAAAATAGGCTAGTTGGCTCTTTCTTGCAAAAGGATAAAAAATCTCAAGGTCATTACATTCTGAATGAGCACCTAGCATACCAGCCGCTGCACTTGTTGATTTACTAGCTAGTTGCTTTTCCTCAAACACAGCAACATCAATCTGTTCTTTCGCTAAATAATAAGCAATTGAGCAGCCGATAATTCCACCGCCTATAATAGCTACTTCATAATTTGTTTTCACATGAATTCTCCTTACATAATTTTAAAAAGTCTAATGCGGATGCATAGGGATTTGGTGAAGAAAAAATGCCCGACATAACCGCAATGCCATCTGTTTTTAGTTGCTGAAGGGCATGTACTCGATTTGGCGTAATTCCACCTATGGCATATACAGGGATGTTGAGTGTTTGTTTCATGTTGCTAATAGTATGTATACCATTTGGAGTTAGTCCCTTTTTACAATCTGTTTCAAAACAATGTCCATATAACACATAATCCGCTCCATCTCTTTCTGCTTGTTTGGCTTCTTCTAAAGAATGAATCGAACGACCAATCCGTAAGTGCGGAAAGTTTTCTCTTACTTTTTGGATAGGGAAACTATGTGATGGAAGATGGATATTTGAAATTTGTGTGAGTAACGCAATATCTAAACGATCATGAATGACGAGTTTTTCTTTGTTTACATCTGCTTGTTCTAAAAGCTGAATGAGTGACAGAATTTCATGAGCCGTTTTTGATTTTTCACGAATATGGACATAATCAACCATATTTTGAATAGAAGAAATAATACTTGTCAGCGCGTCAACCGTATGTGAATCATCTGTTACGGCAATCAGTTTCATATTCGTTTACTCCTTTTACTAGTAGTACACGCAAAAAAACCACTAACCTTAAATAGGAAAGTGGTTTTGTTATTTGTACACAAATAAGCACAAAGAATAACGAACACTTCCCTACGCAGGTGCGAACCTGTTCAGGTTATGAGGGTTTAAAAGTAACTACTTTATTCTCAGCCCTTATCAAGGGATCCCCTAGTGAATTAACTAAATAGTTTTAAAATTTATATTTAAAATATCATAAATCTGGAAGGTATACAATAAAAACTTTTAAAAAAATTTATTGATAAATAGGGAGCTTGATAGAAAAGCAAGTTCCTATTCCTTGTTCACTGACGACTGTAATCTGGCCATCCATTTGATTAATAATACTATACGAAACCATCATTCCAAGTCCTGTTCCTTTTTCTTTTGTTGTAAAATAGGGCTCCCCAAGGCGATGGATTTGTTCTTGTGTCATACCTGATCCTTCATCTCGAATATCGATTTGAATCGTATCCTCATTATTGGTTAGGATAACGTGTAATTTTCCGTTAATCTCCATAGATTCTATGCCGTTTTTTAATATATTAATTAAACATTGTTGAAACTTTTTTCGCTCTCCCTTAACGACATATTGGTCATCTTCTAATAAAGATAGTTTGATTCGTATGCTGTTCATATTAGCTAAAGGAGTAATGATATTGATGACATGCTGAATCTCTTCTGCGACATTGATTTTTTCTTCCTTGTCAAGTGCGGGCTTAGCAAATGTTAAATAATCATTGATTACTTCTGTGGCTCGATCTAATTCTTGTAATGCAATTTCTGTATATTGTTTTCTTTTTTGTTCAGAGGTTTCTTCAGATAGCATTTGGATAAATCCTCTACTTGCGGTGAGGGGATTACGAACTTCATGAGAAATACTAGCTGCTAGATGACTCACCATTTGTAATTTCTCAGCTTTCACTAACTTTTGTAATACTTGAAAATTTGCTTGGATGACTTCCCACAGCAGGTTCGTAAACACCATCGCAATAATCTGTATGGAAATATACTCCGCCCATAGATTTGCTCCTCTGTTTATGTGAAATAGTTGCTCAGATACCAACAGGGAGAGCATTAAGCCGATAAAAGTTAGTGAACTGCTTATTATCACTTTATACTTCACGGAAAATTGCGAAAAATATTTGGATATAAAGAATAGTACAATAGAAAAAGAAAAGAAGGTAATACATGCTATATAAAAGCCGTTATCGCCATTGAGCCAAAAGCGAATGACTAACATTAAGAATAATAAAGGAATTCCTAATTTATATCCGCCATATAACCAACCTAGGATAAAGGGAATCCAACGAAGATCCCATACATAATAAGGACCTGTATCAACAGGGAATATCATGCAAAGAATAAGGGAGACGATAGGAAAAATGGCAAATGTCCTTTTTTTGAAGTTTTCAAATCTATAAGAATATTTGGCAAAATAAATCATTTGTACTAAAAATAACGGAAGAATAGTAAATAAGAAGTTAATTAACAAATCTTTTGTTATTAAAGACATAGTTGCACCGAACTTTCAATAATTTATAACTTTAAATATTCGCTATTATTAGGTGAAATTCCTTTCGTTATTTTAAAAAATGGTATAAAAATACACATTTGTTTTCTGTTCCTATAAATGATAAATACTTTACAGAAGCGGAAATTAGAATTGTACTCGGTATCTCTATCTTTGTGTTACCCATCGTGATTTCATTTATCGTGCTTTTTTGTTAATGCAAAAAACTTAGCTAGTAATAAGGGTAAATAATAAAAGACTGATCACCATCATTCTGTGATCAGTCTTTTTCCGTACTTCTGTACTATAGAATGAGTTGTATTAATTGGTTCCGAAAAATATAATGCTATCAAAGCTATCAAAATCTCTATACACTAATTCTAATTTTTTACCTGGTGATACTTGATAAGTCAAATATCCACTTAAAGTTTTGCCTTTAGCAAGCTTCACAATGGTATCCAATTCATTGTATTTAGCCGAATAAAACTGTAAATCGAGGGCATCGCTGAATTTATCGTTAATATATAGATCTGGGAAGGACCCAGGAATCTGTGTCGGTCCATAATTTTTAATGACAACATAAAGTGAGATATAATTTGCATCGTCATATAGATAACTGCTTCCGTACTGATTGACTGGGTTGCTTACTTTTACTGTAAAATTACCGATTCGCACTGTTTGTCCGAAAGGAACCTTAGATACTTTTTTAGTAGATAAATTTGAAGCATATACATATCCAGTTTTACTGCCGTATGTGACTTTATACATTTTATCTGTTTTTACAGAGGTTGTGGTTACTTTTGTATTGATTGGAAGAGCATCTAATTTCACCTTTTTACTAGTAGTATTACTGTACAATCCAGCACTTTTTTTGACAAAAAAGCTTAATTTTACTTTTGCTTTTGAAAGGTTGGAAGAATAAACATAACCTTTTTTACCTTTATAGGTAACCTTATACATCTTGCTGGATTTACTAGTCGAAGTAGTTAATTTCGTATTGATTGGTACTGTTGTTAGCTTCTTTTTGCTAGAAGATGTACTGCTGTACAAATTTGCAGTTGTTTTAACATAGTACGTGTAAGTGCTGCTGGCTTCCGCAGTTGGTAATGGAGATAATAGTTGGAAAAATAAACCGATACTGCATACCAATGCGATAATTAGTTTAGGAGAAAAAATCTTCAATATAATCCTTCCTTCTTACATTTAATTAATTATATAAAGCTAAATATACAATGTTAATGGAAATAAAATATAGGCTTCAGCATTTTTTGATAAGTATGTATTTTTATAGACAATAAACAATGAAATTATAAGTTTTCCAGATGAAGCGATAGTGGCACATCGTAAAAATGTATATCCGAATCTAATATTAATTTACGTTACATCTAAACGCTATCGGTAATTTATGTTAATTAAAAAGAGGGATAATGGTAAAAAATCAACCGGAAAATTTGTTATATAACAGTATTTTATTTATTGGAAATGTATTGACACAGCGGTTGGTCTGTTATATATTTTATATAACTTAAATAAATTGTTATACAACAGGGGGAGCGAAAATGGAAACATATCGTGAAGCATATGAAAGCTATAAAAGAGCATGTGAAAATTACGGAATGGAGTCGATGACTTTTTATCATTTTGTAACACACTTAACGAAAGAACAATTGAATGAATATGATAATCAAGCTAGTTAATGAAAAAGGACGTGATGACTACGAATCTCGCAGTTGAAGTCAAATAGAAACCCTGCCCGTTTATATATAAAAACAGGCAGGGTTTAATTATGTTTGTCGAAGAAAGTTTTTGTTCATATTTAAACGACTTGCGGAATATCTTTGATAAAGAAGGCGTTAATAATATGCAAATACTATAATTAAGGAGGACAAGCATATGAGGGCTGCTCAAATTATCGAACAAAGAAAACCGTTAAGAATAGGTCATGTACCTGACCCAACTCCAGGTCCGCATGATGTCATTGTGAAAGTAGAAGCAAGCGGAGTGTGCCGTAGTGATTGGCATGCTTGGATGGGAGATTGGGAGTGGATCGGCTTAAGTCCTGTTCTTCCGATTATTCCAGGTCATGAATTAGGCGGTGTTGTTGAAGCGGTAGGAAAAGAAGTGAAAAACTTTCGTCCGGGGGATCGAGTAACGACTCCTTTCCATGAAGGCTGTTCACATTGTTTAAATTGTTTGAGTGGTCAATCAAATCGCTGTGATTCTTTACAAATTTTTGGATTTAGTTATGATGGAGCGTATGCAGAATATGTGAAAGTACCAAACGGGGATTTTAACTTAGTTGCTCTTCCTGATGAAGTGGACACGCTTACAGCTGCAGCTATTGGTTGCCGCTATATGACTGGCTATCATGGCGTCATGCGCAGCAATATTAAGCCGGGGAATTGGCTTGTTGTTCATGGTGCAGGAGGTGTTGGGCTATCTGCTGTTCAAGTTGCCAATGCAATAGGTGCTCAGGTTATTGCCGTTGATGTAGATGCTGCTAAATTGGACAAGGCTAGGAAAGAAGGTGCCGTTGTTGGTGTGAACGCTCGTCAGGAAAATGTTGTGGAAGCCATTCGAGAAATAACAAAGGGTGGGGCACACGCGTCCATCGAAGCGCTTGGAATTCAAGAAACGATTTTAAATTCCGTTACTTCTTTACGCAAAGGGGGCCGACATGTTCAAATCGGTTTAACTACAAAAAATGAAGGGGGCTTAGTTGGCCTTCCGATTGATGCGATTACAGCGATGGAGTTAGAAGTGGTCGGAAGTCTAGGTAACCCTCGCTCGGAGTATAATGGTTTACTAGCATTGATTGCTCAAGGGAAGTTAAATCCAAAATCGCTCGTTTCACGTGAGATTGCCTTAGACGATGTATCTGAGGTGCTTCATGATATGACAAGTTATAAAACCTATGGATTTAATGTAATTACACAATTTAAATAGAGGTGATTTTGACACAACTTTTTTGAGTTGTGTCTATTTTTTTGAGGGAAATAAAAAGCTTGCAGACAGCCCTTGATATGGAGGTGTTGTCTACAAGCTTTTATGAAGATGCTTAAGATATTAATCAAACTGTAACTTATAATCTTCTGCTTTAATCATTTTTAATTTTTTAGAGAATAGGTAGATTAGAACAAGATTCAATCCAATTGGAATAATGAAGAATGTACTTAGCATAATAGTGATATTTTTAGTAGTCCAGCCACCGTCTGCTAAATTTATATAATTGAGCGGTCCAACTAATCCTGATAACCCGAAGCCAGCACTATAAGGTGTTCCTTGAATATTTAATACACCAGCCAGAGCTCCGAGAACCGCTGCTGTGATTAACATTGGAAAAGCGATTTTCGGCTTCATGAAAAAGTTTCGCATTTGAATTTTTGGAGAGCCTAACACATGTGCTAATGCTGTTCCAAGTGAATTAGCTTTATAACTAGCAATCGCTAAACCGACACCTGCTGCTACAATACCTAAGTTTGCGGCACCAGATCCAATACCAGAAAGCATAATAACCGTTGCAACTCCTACTGTTGAAATAGGTGATAATATAATGATACAGAAAATAACAGAAATAAGTGCTCCCATTAAAACAGGTTGTAATGCTGTTATATTTGCAACAGCGACACCTAACAAACCAGTAGAATGTTTGACAAATGGTAGAATGGAATAACCAATCATACCTGGCATTAAAATACTCAGCGTTGGCATTAAAAGAATGGAGTACTCTTTTAATCGATTGCCAAGAAATTGAACAAATAGCACCGTTAACGCAGCTGTAATCCCAGTATTAATAACGATTCCAATTCCATTAAGCGTAAAGGCCCCTTCTGCTGTTTTTTGAACAACACCGCTACCAACCATCGCTGCAATTCCAATACTTGCTGTTTGAATGGAGGTTAATTTAAACGTAACCCCTACCATTACCCCAATCATAACGGGTAAGAAGCTCATGACAATGACTGTAATGTCTAAAATGGGTTGTAGGGCAGGGAAGTGTGGAATTAATAGTTTAAGAATTTCCCCTAATAAAGCATTTGGAATCAATGAAACAACAATACCAATGCTCATTCCAGTTAATAACTTGCTGAAAAAATCTTTCATTTTAACTAGCTCCAATCTCGTTGATAATAGAAAAATTATAGAGAATATTCTGATAGTAGTCAATGAAAATTTTAACACTTTACTGCAAAGGTGTGTAAAAGCGTTCCCGTGAAAGGAAAATTATTAAAAAGAGACATTCACTTTGTTCCTAAAGGGGGATTTTTTAGGAGAAGATGAATGTTCTGTGATAGAATGAAAAAGATGAAAAATGAAGGAGATGTTAACATGGCTAAAAAAGGTTACATTGTAATGGAAAACGGAGAAAAGATTGAGCTTGAATTTTACCCTAATGAAGCTCCTAACACAGTAGCTAACTTTGAAAAACTAGCTAATGAGGGCTTTTATGATGGAGTAGTTTTTCATAGAGTAATTCCAGGGTTTGTGAGCCAAGGTGGAGACCCTACAGGTACAGGAATGGGTGGAAGTGGTACTACTATTAAATGTGAGACTGAGGGAAATCCTCATAAACATGAAGCAGGCAGCTTATCTATGGCTCATGCTGGTAGAGATACAGGATCTAGCCAGTTTTTCATTGTTCATGAGCCACAACCTCATCTAAATGGAGTCCATACTGTCTTTGGTAAAGTGACATCAGGCCTTGAGACTGCAAGAGCTATGAAAAACGGTGACACGATGAAAGAAGTAAGAGTATTTGATGCGGATTAATTAAATCATGTAAATGAGAGCAGGGCTGTTAATTAGCTCTGCTCTTTTTTGGTTCCTTAATTTTTATAGCCTATCACAGTTTTTGAATGCCTCTAAGAATATTCCTGAGAAAGGATAAAGATTGGATTATATACAATGCTTTATCAGGACCTAAATAAAAGGACACAACATATTTTATATTAACAAATATGCTATGTCCTTTTTCCAATTTATTTTATTCGGCATTTTGTACGCTAGGAGAACTTCAACCTAAAGATATTTAACAGTTATAAAAATTGACTAGTATCCATTCTAGCGGAACTTCTTCCTTTAACCTGCTTTAACGTCGCTACTATAAGAAAGCTAACAATCACCAATAAGAGCCATGAACTTACCTTTCCTAGGTGAACGAGACTCCATGCTTCGGTTTGGTTTGGGTATTCCCACGCTCCAAAGAACGTTGCGATATTTTCAGCTATCCATATAAAAAATCCGATAAGTACAAAAGAAAGTGCGAGTGGCATACGATAACGAGTTCCATCAACCTCATATGTAACCCATGATTGCCAAAAGACGATTATTACAAGTCCAGATAACCACCAACGAACGTCAATCCAATAATGGTGGGTGAAAAAATTCAAATAAATCGCAGCTGCAAGAGGTACAACTACCAAAAACGGCGGCCATTTAACCAGTTCAACTTTCAACCGCCTCCATGCCTGGCAAAGATAACTCGCTACACTTGCGTACATGAATCCGCTATACAAAGGCACTCCAAAAATTTTGAAATATCCTTCCTCTGGATAAGACCAGGAGCCCATATGTACCTTGAAAAGTTCAAGAGTAAGCCCAATAAGGTGGAACAAAGTAATAACCTTTAGTTCATCCCGTGTTTCAAGCTCAGAACGCACCATGTACCACTGCATCAGAAGGCAGATGATGAGCAGCCAGTCATACCGTGGCAGGAAGGGAAGTGGCATGATTTGTGTAAAAGCCAAAGAGGTAAAAATAATGACAGGAAACAAACACGATAGGGCTTGCTCCCAACCAAAACAAACGAGATGTTTTAGTGTTCCCATGATTGGTACCTCCAAAAGTTTTTCTGAATATGTGTAAGTCTTGCTTATTGGGTGTCTTCGTCACTTTTGTATTCTAAAATATCTCCAGGCTGACATTCTAAAGCCTTACAAATCGCTTCTAAAGTGGATAATCGAATCGCTTTTGCCTTTCCATTCTTCAATATAGAAAGGTTAGCCATTGTTATGCCAACTCTCTCGGATAGTTCTGTCACGCTCATTTTCCTTTTCGCCAACATCACATCAATATTGATTATAATTGCCATTGTTTTCACCTCAGACCGTTAAGTCATTTTCTGATTTTATATCAATCGCTTCTTTTAACAGTTTTTGAAGAACAGCAGCAAAGACTGCAATCACCATTGAAGCAAAAGGAACAACCAATCCGATAAAGATGACACCGGGGGCGCCGTCTTTATCCGCAAATAGATAGAAAAGCGGCAAGACTAGTACATGCAAGCTACTGATTGTGATGGCACAGTATTTGATTTTCTTTAAAGCTTTTACAGATAATTCGGAGAAAGCTTCGTTCTTGTCAATATATCTTAAAAGTTTAAATGCCTGATATAGAGCAAAGTAAAAAGGTATCGCCGATGCATAAAAAATGATGGAAACGAGATATTCCATATAAGCAAACTCTGGAAGCAATTGTGCTGTAATATTCCCTATCTCAGGCACCAAAAAGATACATAAAGCAAGAACTGGGATTCCAATAAAAATAACAGCTATCTTTAAAAAGAGTGTCGTAACTTGTTTCATAAAAAGTACCTCACTTATTTATTTTCAATTTGAATCTAACACAGTATTTATCGTTTTACAATAAAAAATTATTTATTTTAATAGTATTTTTATTGTTATTTAATTATCCTTTGATTTAGATAAAATAAAAAGCATTCCTCATTATTTACAGAGAAATGCATTCTTTTTGATTACTATTTCGATTGCATGACATTTTTTGTAGAAAGAAGATTCATCTCTTTTCCGATTTTCACAAAGGTATGTAAAGCATATTCCAACTGTTCCTGCCGATGCGTGGCCATTATGGTTAATCGAATACGGCTCATGCCTTCAGGTACTGTAGGTGGGCGGATAGCTGGAGCAAAAATTCCTTCTTCTTCTAATCTTTTGGAAAAATGAACAGCATCTTGTGCAGAACCAATTAAAACTGCAAGAATGGGAGTGGAGCCATCTACAAGCGAAAAGCCTGATTTTTTCAATCCGTTCCGTAAAAATTCCGCATTTTCAAGCAGTCGTACGCTTCTTTCTCTTTCTTCACGAATGATGCGAATTCCTTCTATACTCGCAGCGACAACACTAGGAGATAAAGCCGTTTGGAAAATAAAAGAACGAGCTTTATTGCGTAAATATTGAATGAGGGAATGAGATGCCGCGACATATCCACCCTCTGCCCCAATTGATTTACTAAGCGTTCCCATTAATAAATCAATCTGATTTGTCAATCCAAAATATTCGGCTGTACCAGCACCTGTTTTACCCAGAATTCCTGTAGAATGTGCATCATCGACCATTACCATAGCTCCGTATTTTTGTGCAAGTGAGACGATAGCAGGGAGTGGAGCAATATTTCCATCCATGCTGAACACACCGTCTGTAACAATGAGCTTTCGCTGATAAGAGGTTACACTTTGTAATTTTTTCTCTAAATCGTTCATATCAACATGATTGTAAATAACCGTATCAGCTTTACTTAAGCGGCAGCCATCAATGATACTAGCGTGGTTTAGGGAATCGCTTAAAATAACATCACCCTGCTTCATCAAGGTAGAAATAATGCCGACATTTGCTAGGAATCCACTGCTAAATACAAGGCTAGCCTCCTTTCCTTTAAAAGAGGCAATGTCACGTTCTAACTGTTCATGTAAAGAAAGATTTCCTGTCGTTAGACGAGAGCCGCCGCTTCCTGTACCAAATTGTTTGATTGCTTCAATAGCTTTTTCTTTCATACGTGAATCATTGGCTAAACCTAGATAATTATTAGAAGAAAATAGAAGCACCTTCTTTCCTTCTAGCACTGTTTCTGTATCACTTGATGCATCTATCCTTCGCAGTGTTCGAAATAATCCTTGTTCTCGAATTTGCTGTAATTCCTGGCTAAGATAATCTGTCATGAGCTTGTCCTCCTTCCATGCTTGGTTGCGTTTTCATATGTAATACAGACAGGTGTTGTTTCTAAATAAGAAATATAGTCATCTAGAGGACAATGTTGTTTAACAAAAAAGATGCGTCCTCCACAATCTTCTCCAATATTTTTTAAATGGGTAATCCGTATATAACCAGTAGCAGAACTTGCCACATAGCCAGTTATATAATCTAGGTCATCAGACCAGCATAATTCAGCTATTGTATAAGGAGAAGCTGCGACCTTTGAAGCGAGAGCGAGTGCCTCTCTAATACGAGAAGAGGCAAAAGGTTGGTAAAATGCAGACCAGTTACTCCAACTTTGTGTATGCCAATCCATTCGGGATACCCGTACACCTTTCAGTTCTCGATGATCTAGCCGTTTTCCGGTTTGGCTGTCTACAATAATGGCACCTCTTTGATGTGTTGATTGTTTGAGAAAGTTTAGCCCTTGTGTAATCGCTTCATCTGAAATTCCAAGGAATGAAAGAAGAGATACAGCTTTTTTTCGTCCTTCTGTCACGTTTTGTACATGTTCAGTGGAAACAGGAAGAGGGCTAATTGTCTTGATTTCTTGATTTTGGAGTTTTTCAATTACTAACTGAATGAAATCACAATCACCACGTGAATGATTAAGTGATTTAGTAAGCAGTTCTGTTGCTAATTTATGTAGTTCTTCTTTTTGTCCGAGGCGCTCTCCGCCCGATATATGCCGACCGCCTTGCTCATGGGCTCCTCCTTCAGCTGCTCTCATTCTAATGCTATAAAGCTCGTTTAACATGATGATGTCTCCTTTGTTTTTCACTAATTTTTTTGAACACTTCTTTTAATGGCCATACTGTTAAAGCGGTAAAAGTCATTCCTGGGATAGCCGCTAAAAGCAACGGACCAGAAGGAACGCCGAGAGTGATGGCAAGTACGAAGCGAGCAACCACAGTCCCAATCGGTCCCGCTAGTATTAAAACAGGAAGAGAAGTTCCGAATAAAGCTACTATTCCACCAGCGACGATTCGAAAAGTCATAGCTATTTCGATGTTTAATAGGTTATGAATGCCAAGCAGAAATAAAATCAGACTAGCAAGGATACCTGCAAGAAGGTAGCGTTTGAATCCAAATATAGCCGCAATTGCTACAGCAATAGGAGCAGAAAGCTGGAATTCTGAGCCTGGAATACCGATAGGAATCTTAATTGCTCCTGTAATCGCTATAAAACTAGCAAGTAAAGCAATCAGTGCAAGATCGTAAGTTGTCCATTTTTTCATAAGAACCTCCCAATAATGTCAACTTAAATATAAACAAGTTGACAATTGAGAATATTAAAACATAATACGGTGATATCGTCAATATAGGAAAAATTGAATTTTTTAATGCTCCTATATTAGAAATAAAATGTTATTTAGTCTTCTTTAAGTATCTAGGTATAATATCCTAATAGGATAATCATGTTTCAATCTGTAGATGAGTTGAACATCTGAAAAAGTGGCACAAATAATGGTAGGACAATCTTGGCTTTTTAGCCAGGTTATAAAATAAAAAAGGGAGCTAACAATAACAAATACATACATTTAGTTAGTCAATTAAATTTGCTAAGGAAATGACTAAAATAGAACGAATGTTTTTGTTTTCAATTCTGGTTGATATAATATGGATATTAAAGAAAGAAGTGTCATGCGATTAAAATTTATAAAGGCTATTAGTTTCAAATCTAACTAATTGAACAACACTGCATAACTACATATTGTGACACGTAAAAGGGGATTATGATGGGAAAATTAGAAGAGATATATCCGATCGCAATTGAGCAAACGAAACAAAAGGTTATCCAGGATATTGAGCGCTATTTAGAAACACAAGAGATGCTTCCTGCCTGGCAAACATATATTTCTGACAGACAGTCTTATATTGAGCAGATTTGGATTAATGTTTGGCTAAATAAAGCTTCGAATGATGTACCGAGAAAAGAAAAAAAGGCCTTTTTGAATGAAAAGGGATATGTTACCGAAGGGACAGATAAAAAGATAGTTAATCAATTATTCCGGAATGAATTAAGAAATTATTATCCTTTTGATGTGCTGCCTTGGCTGAAACAAACTTTATCTGAAAATGAGCAAGACTGGGAGCAAAGGTATGTCAATGCAAGGCAAACCTTTTTTAAGAGGCAAGAAGAGAAAAGGCAAGCTGAACAGCGATGGCATATTCGAGAAAAACTACAAAAGGCTGCATATGAATTTTTGGATAAGAATGCTTTTCTTTCATATCTGCATGTCCGTTATCACGTAGCTCGAATGTTGTCTGATGATATTCAAAATAAGAAAAAGTATCATTATACAGAGCCCTACTTACTTGAAGAACCATTGAGGGTGCAGGGGGAACTTAACGCGACAGATTATGTAATGCTTACTGATTTCTTTGAAGAATTGACAGGTGATATTCACTCGCTATTTGTTTGGGGAAGAAGCGACTTTGAATATGAAACTTATTTCTATCGCTATGAAAGAATTGTGTCGGAATTTATTTTAGACTTTGCTCCGAAAAAAGTTATCGAACATTTACCTGAGAAGCTAATGAAGGAGTATACGGAAATTTATGGTGAACCCCTGACTGCAGGAACTCTAAAAGGGGTGTTGCGAGATGAATTAGCAGATTTATCTGAGGCTTGTTTTGATGAGCTTCAGGAGGAATACCTTTCTGATTTGTTGAGACTGGCAGAGGTTCCTTTTGACGAAACTTTGCATCAGGAGATCTTTGAGAAAGACGAAGCGACTAGAGAACAAAGACTGGCCGAAGAATTGGCAGAGCAGGAACGCAGAAAAGCAGAAGAGGAAAGAATCCTTGACGATATTTTTGGTAAGGCGTATAGCGCGGCCTTAGGAAAAAACACGAGATATGTGCTCCATATTGGGGAGACGAATACAGGAAAGACTTATCAAGCGCTACAAAAAATGAAGAGCGCTCAAAGTGGTTTATATCTTGCTCCTCTTCGGCTTTTGGCACTTGAAGTTTATGACAAGCTGAATGCAGAGGGTGTCCCGTGCTCCTTAAAGACTGGGGAAGAAGAAAAGCTGATGGAGGATGCACGCCATATTTCCTGTACAGTCGAGATGTTTCATGAGAAGGATTATTATGAAGTGATGGTCATTGATGAAGCACAAATGATTGCTGATAAAGATCGCGGTTTTTCATGGTATCGAGCCATCACGAAGGCAAATGCAAAAGAAGTACATATTATTGGAAGCCAAAATACTAAAATGATGCTGCTTAATCTTCTAGATGGAGTTGATATTGAATTGCATGAATATAGCCGTGAAATTCCCTTGGAGGTAGAGAACGAAGAGTTCAGTTTGAAAAACACGAAAAAAGGGGATGCTCTTGTTTGTTTTTCAAGGAGGCGGGTTCTTGAAACAGCTTCCAGTTTACGACGGAACGGACATAACGTCAGTATGATATATGGCAGTATGCCTCCAGAAACAAGAAAAAGGCAAATTGAGCTTTTTAATCGTGGTGAAACATCTGTTGTTGTCGCAACAGACGCAATTGGAATGGGGTTAAACTTGCCAATTCGTCGTATTGTCGTCTTAGAAAATGAGAAGTTCGATGGAACGAGCAGGAGAAGATTGACCTCCCAGGAAGTTAAGCAAATTGCTGGGCGAGCTGGGCGGAAAGGCATTTATAACACCGGTAAAGTTGCATTTACATCTGACATTAAAATGATGCGTAAGCTGCTAGAGCAGGCAGATGAACCGATTAAAACTTTTGCCATTGCCCCTACATCAGCTGTATTTGAACGGTTTCAGAAATATTATCGAAACTTAGGGATATTTTTTGAACTGTGGGATCGATTTGATCCACCAAAAGGAACAAAAAAAGCCTCTCTTTCAGAGGAACGCGAGCTATATGAACTGGTTCGTGATACAGAAATTGAAGTTCGCTTTTCTTTAATGGATTTATATGGATTTCTCCATCTTCCGTTTTCAACAAAAGAACCAAGACTCGTCAATCAGTGGTTGGATACCATATTCGCGATTGCCGAGAATCGGGAGCTTCCAGAGCCAGTCATCAAAAGGGGAAATCTAGAGGAGCTTGAGCTTTCGTATAAAGCTATTGGCCTTCATCTATTATTTTTATACCGTATTGATCGGAGAAGTGAAGCGATATACTGGGAACGGGTCCGCGAAGAGATTAGTAACGGTGTGCATGATCAATTAAAAGATGAAGTAATTAATTACCAGAAAAAATGTAAACAATGTGGGAAGAAGCTACCGGATGAATCACGTTTTCCAATATGTGACTCTTGTTATCATAGTAGATATCGAAGAAGGCACCGATCAAGTCAACATTAGGTTAGCTTATTATGGTGGAGATGTTTATATGAAGTGGAAAGCTCATCAGCCGTACTATAAAATTCTTAGAGAAGTCACCTATAATGAACAAAGAACAGTCATTTCCAATCGTGATATGTATTTATACGAAAATAGAATTACTACAAAATATCGTGAATTTCCTATTCATACTGTTCACGATATATCTTTTCGGAAAATGGGAGATGAGGAAGGAATATTGTACCTTCATACAAGTGCGGGTGTATACCCTTTTACTGTTAAGAATGACCCTGGGACATTTATTCAAGTGTTTAAAGAGAGTAAAGCTCTTAGAGGATAACCAATAGTTGGTCAAGGGTGCCTCTGGAGCATGTTTTCATCTTAGATGGGGAAGCTATTAATGCTTGTTTAAAAGCGATTTTTATCACAAATAAACGAGGGGTAAGACCCCACAATTGATGGAAGTTTCAAGCAGTTCAACATACAAGATGAGACCTAACCATCATCAAAATTTAAAACATATAGATAGGGGAGTTCAATAATGGGTAAAAAACATCGTAATCGCATCAATTCTCCAAAAAAGAATAACCATGTTCCAGACGAAGCTGTTATTGCAGAACAAGAGGCACATGGTAAAGAATTTTCTGCGCAAAAGCGAAAGAAATAGTCTTGGTCCAATTACTAAATTTTAATGGGAGTAGGCCCTTTTAAAAAACAATCTGTCTATATAGTCAAATACCGCTCATTTCATTATAAGGTGAGCGGTATTTGGCGTTCTTGTATCAATGTTTTCCTGCGACTTCATTCATAGTCGTCTCAATAAAATGTGTAATAAGTTGATTTAAATTGTTAGCTGATTTTGTAGGAATTTGATGCTTTGCATAATTGATGACTTGTAATTCGTTATAGGGCAAGTTTTCATGTAATAGCTTAGCATAATAATGGAACTGTTTATCTTTTTTTCCGTAAACAAGTAAAACAGGCAGGGGAATGTTCTTTAGCTGATTAGTACAATTATAATGTAAGCTATAACGAAAATACTGTTCGATATTTATTGAATCTCCTGTTAGAGCCTCATTAAAAAGGGTATTGAATAATTTTAAACTGTTTGAATTACCATATGAAATGGCCAGTGCAAGAAGTGGCACTGCTTTGTTGTTTGCAAGTGATATTGCCAAGGAAATCTTTTGTTTTAACTCTCTGTCTTTCACTTCAGACATACCGCTTATTACGATTCCTCCTAGAGCTCGGTCAGAGGCATTCAATAAATATTCGAGTGCAACAGAGCCACCGGTTGAATAGCCGCATATGACTGCTTTTTGAATGTTTAAATGATCTAATAAACGCTTGATATCTTCTACAATTAGCGAATAAATAATTGGTATGTCCGAATATTGACTTCTGCCATGACCTCTAATATCAAAGGTAATCACTTTAAAGTTTTGAGATAATCCTTCTAATTGGTATTTGAAGTTTGAACCGGTGAGCACAGGGGGATGAATAAATACAATAGGAATCCCGTTTCCTTTAACATTATAATATAGGCTTGTACCATCTATATCTAACATTGGCATGTATATAACCACCTCACTAAATCTGAAATTATTTCTAAAACCTTAAGCATTATTCTTTATTCAAAATGGTTAATATGTATTGCTGTATTTTTATATATGAACACTAACAAAGAAATCATTGTTTACTTTAATTAAAGTGTTTTATCATAAAAATACCTACATTGATGTAGGTATTTTTATGTGAATGAAATTTATTTTTTTGTTGAAGGATCTTTATCAAGTCCTAATTCCTCTGAAAACTCTGCTAGAGCAGCTTTTAGCATTGGATTAGCTGTTTGTGTTCGGCTCCTGTTCGTTACATGTTCAACAGGCTTCTGCATATTTCCGTTTCGATTTTTGCTTAATCCATAAGCGACTGCACTAACTCCCAGACCTAATAAAGACGCCCACATCATCCCGTTATTGTTTCTTTTTCTGCCAAATATTTTAAACATGTTTTTTCGTATCCCTGTATTCAATCTTAAACACTCCTCGACCAATCATTTGGAAAGCGAAATTATAGCTTCCATCATCTAATATTGACGTTTTGGTGTTTGATAATGCGGGGAATGTTTTGGTAGACCTTATTTTAAAGCATGTACTATATAGGTGGAAAAATACATTGGAACAAAACCTCTACGACAAGGTTTGTTGTTTATAGGATTACAAGAACCGATTTCTAATTTCAGGAGAAGGTAATAAACAACTATCTTTCTTACCAAACCATTTGTATCTGTTTTTGGCGATTATTTCATAAAAGAAATCTCTAATAGGCCTTGGAATGATTAGAAGAAAATAGGGGATTTTCCAAAGGCCCTTTAAATTTTTGCAAACTTGAAGAGCTGCTGAGGATTTAAAATAACATTTGTTATGATCTATCAGAAAGAAACTATCCATATCTTCTGGAGCATTATATTGTTTTAACAATTTTTTGCCAATATCACTTTGCAGGGAGGCAAACTTATAATAGCCTATAGGGTCCCTTTTGATGATGAATTGAACACTTTGGTCACAAAAATTGCACTCTCCATCAAATAAAATAACTCTGTTCATTTTCATTCCCCTTTTTAATAATATTCTATCAATATATGGCTAAAAGTAAAAAAGAAACCATTCCAACAAGCTATGTACTGGATAATCAAGGTCTAATTAGGGAGGAAATTGTTGTTACAATGAATCAAGAGATCATAAAAGAACTGGGGAAAGTATAAAAAGAAGTAAATATTTTATCATTTTAGTGTTATATATATAAGAAGGGCTTAACAACGAAAATAACCTCTATTTTAGTAAGTGAGTGATTGTTTATGAAGGAAAATCAAACAAACAAATTAGAAAGCAGTTCTCCAACTGTCGATTCTACATATATTCAGCAGCATCTAGCTAATGAACGTACATTTTTAGCTTGGATTCGTACAGCGATTGCTATTATTGGAGTAGGGTTTCTTGTTACAAATGTCCATTTTACAATGAAATCAAGCCTTTCCCCAATAGGTGATTTATTAGCTAATATTATTGGGATATCTTCAGTTATATTAGGTATTTTGACGATTATTATGGCTACCGCTGTATATATGAAAAAAATTACTGCTATTAATAATCAAACATTTCAGGCACCTAAAAAGACTGTGGTAATACTTAGTATCTTTATTATTATCATTTCATTAATTTTTTGTATATACTTTTTAATTGCCTAATTTATTTGTCAATCTTTATGGGGAAAATAGTTTAAGAACATGGTTGTAGCCAGGAATAAAAGAGGGCGACCCATCTGAGTCGCCCGAACATATTATTCATCGAAAAATTCTTTGAATTCTTTCTTGTTAGGGCTATTTTTTTGTTCATATGGATTTTGTTCTGTTGCATTTTGATCCAAGTTTGTAGTAATAACAAGTTTTGGACTTTCTGAGGGTTCAGCGTAAATTCTTGGAGTATGTTGGGTTTGTTTTTCTGTTGTCATAGCTTCAGCCTCATTTCAATGGTTTGGTTAACATATAAAAGAAAATAGGATTAATCACGTTTTTGTTTTTTATTCGATGAAGGCACTTCTATAGAACCTGTTTCTTGTGTAGTTGTGCCTTGACCTTCGACTTGTGAAGAACCAAGGACTGACTTGGAACGGTCTTCTTTAATTTTTTTACTCATTTCGTTCACCTCCAATGTTACTTTTTGCTTAGAGGTAAGAAACTATGCAGGGGAAGACTATCCGTTAAAAAACAAAATAGTGTACAATTTTATTAATGATTGCAACAGGATTTACTGTATAAGAAGTGAGTGTCGCAACTATGTTGGTGTATACATAAAAGGAGAGATATTTTTGGAAGATTTTCAAAGGGAAATGAATGAAAATAGAGATAAATCAAGAAGAGAGAAATGGGAGGGTCATCGTAACCAAGTAAGTGGCTTATTTCATGATGTTTTTTCAAAAAAAGCGTCCGTTGATAAAATAGCTATCTTTGGAGCGGGTAATTGTGATGATTTAGAGTTGAATTATTTAGCATCCAACTGTAACTCAATTTATTTATTTGATCTCGATATAGAAAGTATGAAAAGAGGGACTCAGTATCTCTTAGCAAGTACTCGTAACAAAATCAAACTCGTTGAGCTGGACGTGACAGGATTAAAGAACATCAATTTTGAACATCATTTGTCTTCTTTATTGAAATGTGGTGAGAAGGTTGAGAGCGTTCTACAGTATATGAAGGATACAGAGAAGTATGTAGTTGAAAGCACAAAGGATGAATGGGCAGATTTTCTTGATAGCTTTGACATTGTTGCATCATCAGCTATTTATACGCAATTGTTTTATAACTGGGCTTTGGATACGTTATCTCAATATGAAACCCAATATAATAAGGAAGAATTGGAACAAATCAAAGAAGGGTTCTTAGATTTAAGAGATAGCATCATTCTTGCTTACCACAATTCCATTTTTAAATGCTGTAAGACAACAGGCTTCGCCATTACATGGACGGATATTTTAAAGATGGAACCGGAGTACATAGACACGATTAAGCAAGGACCAAATGCCATTTTTGCTTTAGCCTCGAATATAGGATATGGAGCTGCACTTATTGCTATAAAAGATTTTATCGAGAATGCAAATAAAGCAGATTTTTCACTAAAATATTGGCCGTGGGATTTTAATGAAGAGAAGCAGTATTTGACGATGGGGCTTTTAGGAAAGCTGAATCGTTAGTTGATTGAAATCAAGGTGGATAGAGTTCTTGCGTGGCACAAATGAGTTATAATAAAGAAAAAAGGGCTTGTGCAGCCCGGCGCATATTATTTATTACGACAATTTTTACATACTTGAATCAATTGGTTTGTCTCTGTTCTATGAGGATACAATAACTTAATTCTTGTTTTCTTACACAATGGGCATTCTCCGCGTCCTTTTGATGGTAGGTTTTTTAAGGTTTTCCCTCTATATCTTTTAGCCATTTTCATCAATCCTTACTTTAATAATATTCTTTCTTTATTTAATGATGAAAAGGTCTAAATATTGATAGGCATTTAATGATTTTCCGCTAAGGTATTTAATTCTTAGTTATGTGAAAATAATCCGTTTTGAAAATAGCTCGAAAAATGGCTCCGGATTTGTAGTCCGGAGCTTGTTTTTATCTATTTTTTTAGTTGGCTATGTTAATAGAACATTGTTGATTTTGGCCCCATTTCCCTTGTTTCATGGGGCTAGAGCAACCTTTCAGCAGAGCTGGGTGTGTGTGACCACTGTCTCACAAATGTGAGCCAAAAATCTATCCATAATCCTGTCTCATCAAGCCTTATTTAATTACGCGTTTTGCTCCAATGTAGCGCTCTTTCCAATACTTATCACTCATTTTAATGATTTTTACTCCTTTTGAAGTAGTACCGATAAATGTGCCATTACCATTGTAAATTCCTACATAGGATACTTTTCCTTTTTTACCTGTAGCATAAAATACTAAATCACCTTGTTTTAATGCGTTCTTTTTAACAGCTTTCCCGATTTTATATTGAGCGGTACTCGTTCTTGGAATCGTTAATTCTGTTGCCGCATGCTTATAAACATATTGAGTAAAGCCGCTTGCGTCAAAGCCTTTTGGTGTAGTTCCTCCATATTTATAAGGTGTACCAATGTATAACTCCGCTGTTGCTGCTACTTCTTCTCCATAGTTAATAGATGCTGAAGCATTAGAAGTAGAACTAAAGATGAAGGCCATTGCTAAAGCGAAAATTGATACAATAACTGCACCCCATCTTGGAAACTGTACACTCATACTCATTTTTTCTCCCCCTAAAATTGAATTCCAAGCTAACACACAATGCTAAGTTTATGAGCGCTTTTTATTTTTATTCCAAAAATACCCGGTAGATATTTGTGGAGCAGTATCCTTTTAAGAAGTGATAAATGCTTATTGAATATCGTATTCGTTTTCTTTGTGTTACAATTACTTCCACGAATTTGTTTGCTTTTAAGGGTAAATTTGCATGATAGCAAGTTGCTCGTTAGGCCCAACAAATAATTGATTTGTAAATCCATAGTGAGCTGAAATTCTAGGGAGGATTTAAATGAATAGTCAACGTTGGTTATCTTTAAATTTTTATACTTTTTTCTTTACGTGGGGTATTTTTTTGCCATACTGGACCGGTTGGCTTATTGCAGAAAAAAATCTTTCAGTTTCGGCTGCAAGTATGATTATGGGGACGGGGATGATTGTACGTGCCTGTTCAACCTTATTCCTATTTCCACTGTTCACTAGGATATATTCTTTAAGTGTTGTAATGAAGTGCTTGGCTGTCGGGTCCTTAGGAGTAGTACTGTTATACATATCATTTGATACATATAGTTCATTATTCATCATTACAGTGTTATTTAGTGCTGTTTATCCAAATCTTTTACCTGCTATGGAAAGCAGTGCCTCAGTCTTGGTGAGCACTGGAAAAATCCATTATGGAAGAAGTCGGTCATGGGGCTCGCTTGGCTATACAATTGCTCTTTTAATCGTTGGTGCAGGAACTGCGTTATTTCAAGAGGCAGCGATTTTATGGCTGATGATTATAGGTCTAGTCGCCATTGTTTTTTCTCAATTTCAAGCTGCTCCAGTTGTATTACATGTAAAAGCTAAGCTAATTAATCAAGTAGATGAAAAAGGGAGTTTGAATAAATTATTTGCATCAGAAGGATTTGTTATTGTTCTTCTTATTTCTATTTTATTGCAAGGGTCTCACGCTTCTTATTACAATTATGGGTTTGTTTATTTACAAGATTTAGGGGTGGATAGCTTCTATATCGGATTAATTTTAAATGTTGCTATAGTATGTGAAATTGTATTTTTTACAAAGGTGGATCAGTTTTTTTCAAAAATGAAAATATCTACGATGTATAGTATTGCTGCGATTGGTTCTACTGTGCGATGGGTTATGATTTATTTATTTCCAAACGTTGTTGTATTTATCTTTTCCCAAGCTTTACATGTTTTATCATTTGGTGTTGCACACTATGCATTCATTCAGTATATTTCGCAAAAATTAAAGCCCAATCAAATTCCAACGGCTCAAGGTATGTATGCTGCTTTTGCGATGAGTTTAAGTATAGCACTCCTTACGTTTTTAGGGGGCTTCTTATACGAAGTATCCCCGAAGCTATCGTTTTTAGGTATGACTTTGTCTTCGGTCCCGGCCTTATTACTCACTTTATTTACAATGAGAAAATATAACTATTAAAAATATGATGACCTCTTTTGAATACCGTTGTGTAAAGTCGAAGCTAAAATATGCTTCTAAAATATAAATTCGTACTTTATGATTATAATTCCTTTTAGAATAAGGGATTATTTTTTTACGAATTATTACCCGAAAATACAAAATATTCAATATTAATAGTAAATTATATATACACAATTGGTTAATTAAGGTATAATGTGCATGTGTTTTGGGAAAAGTAGGGGGTCGTCAAGTATGGATAATAGAGATATGGGGCGAATGAGAAAACGGAAGCGGTTAAAAAGGTCGGTACGACGTATATTAACGGCGGGAGTGCTTTTAATTATCGCACTGCTTATTTTTAATAATATTATGACGAAAGACCAGCCAGTTACAAGCGGTGTGACAGAGGAAGAGAAAAAAGAGAAAACGCAAGCCGGGGAGGAAAAGGCACCAGTTGAACCTGTTATTGAAACGATTAAAATCAGTGCAGCGGGGGATTTCACACTCGGAACGGATGAAAGTTTTACATATGCAGGTTCATTTCCAGATGAAGCTTCTAAAAATGGACTGCCTTACTTTGTCGAAAAATTGGATCATATTTTCGAAGAAGATGATTTAACAACCGTTAATTTAGAAACTACATTAACAAATGCTACTGAAAAAGCAATCAAAAAGTTTCGCTTTAAGGGAGATCCTTCTTATGCTCAAATTTTAGAACTTGGTGGAATCGAAGCGGTCAATCTAGCAAACAATCATACTATGGATTATTTACAACAAGGGTATGATGATACAATTGCAACACTAGAAAAGCAAAAAATTGGTTATTTCGGATACGAACATCACTATGTTACGACGATTAAAGGCGTGAAAATAGGGGCTCTTGGATATGAAGGCTGGGAAGATACACCAGAAACGCGTGCTATTGTTGATGCGAATATAAAGCGTCTAAGAGAACAAGGTGTCCAGATTGTTTTAATTCATTTTCATTGGGGAATTGAAAGAAGCTATGTTCCAACTGAATCCCAGCAATCACTGGCTCGTTATGCAATCGATAGCGGAGCGGATTTGATTCTAGGACATCATCCTCATGTTCTTCAAGGAATTGAGGAGTATAAGGGGAAGTTTATTGTCTATAGTTTAGGAAACTTTATGTTTGGTGGGAACCGAAATCCAGCAGATAAGGATACATATGTGTTTCAACAAACATTTCACTTGAAGGATGGGAAACTGACAGACCAAAAAGAAATAAAGGTTGTACCGTTCTCGATTTCTTCTGTTACGTCTAGAAATAATTATCAACCATTGTTATTAGAAGGAGCAGAGGCAGAGCGAGTGAAGAATAAAATCATTGACGCCTCTAATCAAGTTAATGGGTCAGACTGGCTTCAATATGAAACTGAATAAAGATGATAGTAGGATGGAAGGAAGAACACTAAAATAGGGTGTTCTTCCTCTTTATTTTGCTATAATAATATTATTCAAGATTCAAAAAGTAGAGAAAATTGGATATAAACTTTAAAAGGGGAATGTTACATGCAATTTACAGCGTCAGAAAAAGTGGCACAGTTAACAACAGGAGTTTTTATGGAAGTAGCAGGTCGGAAACAAGAGGCATTGCAAAAAGGGAAGGATGTAATCGATTTAAGTGTAGGAAGCCCGGATTTACCCCCTCCTTCCTTTGTCATTGATACGCTAATTGAATATGCGAAAGATACAAGCAAATATGGTTATACGTTAAAAGGGATAACGGAATTTCATGATGCAGTTTGTTATTTTTATAGAAATCGTTACGGAGTTGAGCTTGATGCAGAACAAGAAGTGCTGCAACTTATGGGTTCACAAGATGGGCTTGCCCATTTAGCGACAGCTATTATTAATCCAGGAGACTATGTATTAGTACCAGATCCTGGTTATCCAATCTATGAAGCTAGTGTATCACTGGCTGGAGGAATCATTTATCCAATGCCTTTAACGGCAGAAAATCAATTTTTGCCGCAGCTTAATCAAATTCCAGAAGATGTATTGAAAAAAACAAAAATGATGATTATTAGTTACCCGGGAAATCCAGTAACAGCCTTAGCAAATGAAGAGTTTTTTAAAGAGGTTATTGAGTTTGCGAAAAAGCATCACATTTTAGTTGTTCATGATTTTGCTTATTCTGAATTAATTTTCGATCATCATCCGCAAATTAGCTTTATGTCTATTCCGGGAGCAAAAGAGGTAGGAATTGAGTTCAATTCTTTATCGAAAACTTTTAATATGGCAGGTTGCCGTATTGGTTATGTAGTTGGAAATAAAGAAGCGCTAAATATTTTAGCTACATTAAAATCTCATATTGATTATGGCATTTTTTATCCCATTCAAAAAGCAGCTGAAAAAGCACTTATGGCAGATCCAGATATTCTTTCTGAACAAGTGAAAGAGTATGAGGAACGTCGAGATGCTTTGTTATCTGGACTAGCTAAAGCTGGCTGGGAAGTACCTAAATCAGCTGCGACGATGTTTGTTTGGGCAAAAATTCCTGCTGGTTGGAAGTCGCGTGAATTTGCTTATGAGTTGATTGATAAAGCCGGCGTCGCAGTCGTTCCTGGAGATGCTTTTGGAAAGGAAGGGGAAGGATATGTTCGCATGGCTTTAGTGCAGCCGGCTGAAAGACTGAGAGAAGCAGCGAAGCGAATTCAAGAATTTTTACAGAAATAAATGAATGAGAAACAGGAGGGGACGTCAAGTGTCCCTTCCTTTTTTGAGTTAGGAGTTACATGGATAGATAAATGGCGGCATACATTAGGGATAGGATCTTGGGGTAAGGGGGGTACTATGCTTATTCATGTTGTAACACCGGGAGAAACATTGTGGCAGATTGCGAGTCGTTATGGCGTAGATTTTGCACGGCTTGTGGCAGTGAATGAACTTCCAGATAGTGGCCGATTAGTAATTGGTCAAGCGCTCATCATTCCTCGCGCTGCTCGTCAACATACTGTCGAATCTGGAGAAACATTATGGAATGTGTCGAAACTTGTTGTATGAAAGTTATTGGAAAATGTAAGCGTTTTCTTTATAATTATAGATAGGTGGATGGCATGCGTGGCCATCATGGTATTAGGCGTAGGTGGGGCCTATACAACATAATTTCTTGTGAATGGTTTTGTGAGGAGCTCTATTGGATATTTACAAAAACTTAAAAAGGGATGTCTAAAACAATAATAGCCAAGGGATTATAATAAAAAAATAAGGGAGAGAGGGAGAAGCGATGTCTACAGAAAATAAATTACGATTATCTGATTTTGTTCAAGAAGATCGATTTGAATTAAATTCGTATTTGACATATTTATTTCATCAATTTTATAGAGATGCTTCGGGTCAATTAGATAAGGAAAAAGTGCGAATATCATGAAGATAAAAGTATAAGCGATCGTGTTAGTAGTATTGAATAACACGGTCGCTTTTTTGTTGACAAATATTAAATGTTGTACGATTTTAATCGAGGATGACTATATTTACATCTTCTGTTTTTCTTTTTTAGAGGTCATTCCCCCGGATAGAATAAATTTCATTGCTTCTTCCGGCTTTACATCAATCACCTCTACCTGATCTTTTGGAATCAATAAGGTCACACCAGCTATTTGAAAGGTTTGCTGAATATAAACAGCAACATAGTTTTTTAACGGATCATAAAAACTTTCTAAATCTTCTGTTGTAATGAATCCCATGCTTTTGATGTCTGTGCCGGGTATCGTAATTAGGGCTACCTTCGAAAAAGATTTTTTCTCACCAAGAAATGAATGAATGGTGTCTTTAATTACAGAGTAGATTGTTTTAACAATTGGGATATGTTCAAGAAGCTTATCAATCAACCCAATTATTGTTCCTGTCAAAAACTTCGTAGACAACCAGCCTAAAAGTGTGATGAGGGCAATCGTCGCTAATAGACCAATTCCAGGGATGTAATCTTCCTTTAAATAAGGTTTTAATACATTACCAAGAATGCTATCTAAAAAAATAAATGTTTTAAAAACAACATATATAACTAGAATAATGGGTACAATCGTTAAAATACCCTTAATAAAATTTTGTACAATACTCTTCACTTTTTAAATCTCCTACATATTTTCTACATGTATGAACATAACTCACTGTTCATCATATGTCACAAGTAATCCGCACTTATTTTCCATCATAATAAGGAGGTTGGGTGCATTATTCAAGGGTATATGTTCTTATTTTGTTAAAAAATTCTCTGTATAATATGGTTTGTATTCCGAATTAAAGGCTACGCCTACTCCTAATGATTCAAAGTCATTATGCAAAATATTTTCACGATGTCCAAGTGAGTTCATAAGACCTTCATGAGCAAAGATGCTGCTTAATTGGCCAGCAGCAAGGTTTTCACCGGCTACTCTAAAGCGAATATTATCTTCTTTCATTCGATCAAAGGGGGATTGCCCTTTCAAATTTGTATGATCGAAATAATTATTTGCAGCCATATCTGAACTGTGATCGCGGGCTGTTTCTTTTACAGTATTATCCCAAGAAAGAGCAGGAAGATTGTGCTCAACTCTAGCGGCATTTGTTAAATCAAACAGTTGAAATTCAAAGCCTTCCTTTAATTGTGGACTTGCTTCGACATAAAAATCTTTCTTTTGTTCTTCTAGTTCTTCACTTATGATTTGTACAGCTGTTACGGTATTGTCTTCATGTTTATCATAAAAGATGGTCACATAACTATCATCTAAATGAAATAAATGATATTCATCGTTGTTTTGCAGTTGATAAAAGACAAAACCTTTTCGAATCTTTGTAATCGGTTCACCGAATTGCTTAAGAACGGTATCTTTTGCACTTCCTAATTTAATCCCTTGTTTCGCCGAAATTAAATCTTGATTTGTATATAAACCGACTACTTTTTCATTTTCATCATAAGCGGCCATGAAGAAGTTGTGATAGTTTTTATGATAAGCGTACCATTTTACACCGTATTCATTATAAGAAGAACGCTTGGCTGTACCTGCTTGTTTTTCAACGTCTTCTTTAGAATCACCAAGCTCAATATTATAGACAGAGAGAGATTGTTTGTCAGGTGTTTTTAAATTAGGCTGTTCTACTTGTTCTTGGATTTGTTGTTTGTCTTCACTTGGGATCCGATCTAATACTTGGTTTAGTTCCCCAACTAAATAATCGAGACCATCTTGCAGTGTATCAAGCGAAGTTGAAACGTTAGGATTATTAATGACAGTACGAATATCAGATTGCATATCTTCGTATGCTGCTTGGTAGTTAGAATCTGCAAGATCTTCTCCATATTTATACCAAATAAAGCCGACTAGGCATAGAAGGACAAGAATTTTGGTAAGCCCCCTCAATGTAATACCTCCTTTGTTTAACGTATTAACCGGGATGCAGTAAAGTTATTGTATAATGATTAATCATCAAAAGAAAAGGTAACGACCTTGTAAAAAGTGGAATTTCACAAAAACAAATCACAGGTAAACCTCAAAAAGCTTTACCTGTGATTTGTTCTGTGCTCATGGTTGGAATGCTATCATTGGAAATCATTTCAATGTTTTCAGTGACTTTAGTTGTATAAGTGAAGTCTCCATAGCAGTAAGGATAGCGAAAATTGTCTTTATCTCCGCCGCAATTATAGAGCTTTGGATTTTTTTTCACTTGAATCATTGAAAAACTCTTTGCTAGCTCTTCGCTATGTGTGCCGCCGTTTTTTGCGATGTAATGAATATAGCCTATCCCCATATTGTATGATTGAATAATCGTTGGAAAATCAACATCTTTTTTCTTTCCATATTGAAGAACACGACGAAAGTGCTTTACGCCCTGTTTAATACTTTCTTTAGGATCTGTAATTGTATTAGGGGCAAGGCCTGCTGATTCAGAAGACTGCATCGGATCTCCGCCTTTTCCTCGACTTTCTTGCTGCATCAAGGATAAAAGAACGATTGTATATTCCTCAAGCTCATACTTTTCTAATTCATCTTCAAGGAGAGAACTGTATTTTTTAACATCTGCAAAAGAGTCTACTTTCGTTTCTGCTATTGTCTCAGTGGTTGTTTTTGTTGAGTGTAAAAACTGTTCGATTGTATGAAATAGAAGAATCATTACACAAATAAAAAATAGGGTAGCTATTCCAAAAGTTATATTAAATCGTGTTCGTTTTCTTTTCATCATCTACTCTCCAAATTATTTTTACAAATCTCCTATATGAATAGTTTAACAAAAATATAAGATTATCACTATTTTAGTATTATAAAGATGTTTGAAGAGAGATGGATAGATACATAAATGAATTGAGTGAATTATCGGAATTGTAGGTATAAAAGGGATCTCATTGACTTACATACTATTTTCCCTTAAAATCTTTTTATGCTTTTATGCGCAAAAGCGTTTATGTATAAAAATAATATAGACATTAGAGAAATCGACATTATTAAAGTGGGGAAATGTTTATGAAACTAGAAAATGCGAAACTTAAACTCCCATGGCTAGAAGCAACGATTATACTTGCTTGCTTATTTATTATCATTGGAATGGGGATTATTCATTTTAAAATGACTCCTCATATGCCGATACTAGGAGGAGTTTTCTTTCTATTATTATATGGCAGGATGAAAGGAATTTCGTTTTCTGCTATGGAAAGAGCGATGGTGCAAGGGGCAACATCTGGTTTAGGAGCAATTTATATTTTCTTTTTAATCGGGATGTTAATCTCTAGCTGGATGGCAAGCGGTACGATTCCGACGATTATGTTTTACGGTTTTGAGTTTATTTCGGGTCAGGCTTTTTACGCGGTGGTCTTTTTGATTACGTCTTTAATTGGCTTATGTATAGGTAGTTCATTAACGACGTCAGCAACAATCGGTGTTGCTTTTATCGGAATGGCAGGTGCGTTAGATTTATCATTAGCGATTACTGCGGGCGCAATTATTTCTGGTGCATTCCTTGGGGATAAAATGTCACCACTATCTGATACTACGAATCTAGCTTCTGAAACAGTTGGTGTTCCATTATTTGAACATATTAAGAATATGTTGTGGACAACGATTCCTGGTTTTGTGGTAACGCTTGCACTCTTTTTCTTCCTTTCACCGCAATCTAGTGGAAGTAAAGTGCAGGAAATTGAAGATATGGTAACAGCGTTGAGTATGTATACAACAATTAGTCCTTGGAGCTTATTGCCGTTTATTATCATCGGAGGAATGGCTTTGAAAAAAATATCTGCGATTCCGACATTAGCTGCGGGTATTGTATCTGCGATCGTCATTACGTTTATAGAAACGCCAGCACAAACAGTTAAAGAAATGTCAGATGTATTATACTCTGGCTTTGTCCTAAATAGTGGAGTAGAGCAGCTTGATACAATATTATCTCGCGGTGGAATTCAAAGTATGTATTTTTCCATTTCGCTTGTGTTACTAGCTCTTGCAATGGGAGGACTATTATTTGAACTTGGTATTATTCCATCGATTTTACATGCGATTCAAAAAATGCTGATTAATGTAGGTCGATTAGTTTCAGCAACCGTTTTCGCAGGAATTGGTGTGAATTTCCTAGCTGGGGAGCAATATTTATCTGTTTTATTACCAGGGAAAGCTTTTCAAAACAAATATAGCGAATTAGGGCTGGAAGGGAAATCTTTAGCCCGAGTATTAGAGGACGCAGGAACGGTTGTGAACCCGCTTGTCCCGTGGGGGGTTTGTGGTGTATTTCTTACGCAGGTGCTCGGTGTTACAACGCTTGAATATGCACCGTTTGCATTCTTCTGCATTCTTTGTCCATTTTTAAGTTTAATAAGCGGCTGGACGAAAATGGGCTTGCATTTTAAGAAATAGACAAATGGTTTTCTTTTTTCTTCTTGGTATTTCGATTATCAATTCATCGTAAAAGAGCGATAAATCCTTATATAACAACAAAAAAACGAGTATAAAATCTTGTCGATTTTATACTCGTTTTTGTATGCTATTTCTATTGTCTCTTTACGTGATAAATGGATAAGTTTTAGTTAAGTCTCTACAATGATTTCTGAGAGGGTGCGTCTGTTTTAGAATGTAAGAGTGCAGGTGAAGAATCTACTGTTTTTGTCTTCTCATCCATTGTGTAGCAACCCATTTTTCGCCAGTTATAACTGGCGCTCCACCATGTAAAGTTAGTTCGTTTATGTTTTTGTCGTTATAGAAATATTCGAAATAAACGGCCATTCCTTTTCCTGGGGATATTGAAAAATTTAGTTTAGGAAAAAAAGTTTCTCCTCCATGTTCCACATCATTTAAGTACATGACAATCGTGCTGATTCTATTATTTTTTGTTGCTTTACTTGCAGAGGTGAAAAAATCAAAATGAGCTTTGTACTCTTGACCAGGAGTATATTTAAGAATTTGAATACCTTCTCCATGTTCAATGGGTATATTCATAATAGATGATATTCTTTTTTCAATTCTAGTAATGATGTCATTTTCATTTAGTTGGAAAAACATACCACTACTTGTTCTGATCTCATTTACTTCGCGTGTGACTCCAATTTTAGAACGATGCACTTTGTCTTGTGACAATCTAATTAGTTCGTCACATTCTTCTTCACTCAAAACATTTCCTAAAATTACTATTAGTGGTTCTTCTAATCTAGCAATTATATTAATTTCTCTATCTTCTGTTTTGATTTTATTTCCGATGTGATTAAAAATAGTTTGTTCTTTACTAATTGATTGTTTACTATCCATTATCAACTTTCATCGCCCTCTCAAAAGGTTTAATTTTTAGAATGGTTGCTTTATTTCGTTTCTCGAATGGTTATTTATGATAATTATACCATAAACTTTCTGTTATTTACCTGCTCCTTATTCAACAAGAAATAAAAAACGGGTCGTATATATTAGACATGTCTAATATATACGACCCGTTTATGTTCATACGTTTGCTCCATTCAACTTAAATATAACAAAATAAGGGGTTCCTTTTAGGTTTGCTTATTCTTATTTTACTACTTTCAATACTTCATCAGAAACATAGAAGAAGATTGTTAATAAAAGGTGGAAATGATGTAAAAAGAGAGCTTCAATTGTTAAGGTTTCGTGAAGGGGGAAAAGGGAGTATAATGATTTTGAAAGAATACAGGATTTAACATAGTCTAAAAGAGAAGGAGGATAGTTGTCCTAAAAAGGGATAACTATTTATTTATGAATATCATCAGAATTATTGTACAAATTGCAATATTATTCGGTTTTTCATTTCTTGGTGATCTAGTGCATACCTACCTACATATTCCATTACCAGGGAGTATTATAGGATTACTGTTACTTTTCCTTGGATTATCTTTAAATATTTTCTCCGTTAAATGGATTAAACAAGGAGCGGGATTTTTATTAGCTTTTTTACCACTGTTATTTGTCCCAACGCTAGTAGGAATTATTAAGTACCCGGAGCTTTTTACCGGCAAGGGAGTTTTAATCCTTTTAGTTGTTGTTATTAGTACAATCATCACTATGATCGCAGCAGGGAAATCTAGTGAAGTTGTTGGAAATAAAACGAAAGAAAGAGAGCAGAAGAAAAAGTGGCACAAACACTCATCGCAATCCTTATAATTACGTTAACAGTTATCATCTATTTAGCTATGAATCGGTTATATGTACGTTTCTCTTCACCGCTTTTATCACCAATTTTAACAACAGTGCTAATCATTATAGCTTTTCTTATTTGTTTCCATATTCCTTATAACACATATCTAATCGGCGGAAAATGGATTAATTTTTTGCTGGGGCCAGCTGTTGTCGCTTTAGCTTATCCTTTATATAATCAAAGAAAAATGTTAATGAAGCATTTAGCACCCATTGTTACAGGTGTATGTATTGGGTTGTTTGTGGGAATAATTAGCGGTTCTATATTGGCATTTGTATTTGGGCTACATAAAGATATGATTCTCTCGCTTTTACCAAAATCGATTACAACCCCTATAGCAATGGAAGTTTCTGCTCAATTAGGTGGTATTCCAGCTATTACCGTTGTATTTGTGATGATTGCAGGCTTTGTTGGAGTTATATTAGGACCTTCTTTTTTGAAATGGAGCCGTATTAATAGTGATATGGGGAAAGGAATTGCTCTTGGCAGCGCATCACACGCACTAGGAACGTCGAAGGCTTCTGAATATGGAGAACTGAGTTTCTCGATGAGTTCGATTTCAATGGCATTAACGGCTATTTTAGGTGCGATTATTGGCTCCTTTATTCCATTCTTTTTTCATATATAGCACAAAAAATCCTTTGCTGAAATAGGCAAAGGATTTTTTGTGTACGGATGAAGAGTCAGTACTCCACATTGGGTTGTTGGAAGTTTTACTTTATTTCGATATAACTAATAAAATGGTGCTAAACGATTCGGTTGCTTCTATATTAAGGGTCATAATGCTAATTACTGTTACATATGTTGAATGAATGATATCCTTAAAATGGAGAAAATATTACTTTGAAAAAGTGTATGCTAGATTAATATACTTGTTAATGATTATGAATAGTACACGTACACGAACTTATTTTGTTTTATGTCAGTTGGGAGGATTTTAATGAAGAAAGAAAAAATTGGACTAGTTTTAGAAGGTGGGGGCATGCGCGGATTGTATACGATTGGCGTTCTTGACTCGTTTATTGACCAACAAATTATGACAGATTATGTAATTGGTGTATCGGCAGGAGCTTGTAATGGTGTATCTTATGTTTCTCAACAACATGGTCGAAATTATCGCGTGAACACAAACTATATCGAGGATAAAAGATATGTAAGTTTGTCAAATTTTGTGAAAACAAAATCGTTATTTGGAATGGATTTTCTTTTTGATGAAATCCCGCATCAATTAGAAATTTTTGATTATGATGCTTTTCTAGCCTCTTCCTGTGAGTTTGTAACAGGTGTAACGGATGTGATAACAGGAAAGCCTGTTTATTTTGGAAAAGGACATCTGAATTATGATTCGACTGTTCTTCGTGCTTCTTCATCGATTCCGGTATTTTCTCCTATAGTTGACTATAAAGGTGGAAAATATTTAGATGGTGGAACATCTGATCCAATTCCTGTACGGAAAGCGATTGCGGATGGATGTGACAAAGTAATTGTCGTTTTAACGCGTGATCGAAATTATGTGAAAACACCTGAGAAATTCCGAATCATCTATAAACGTCTATTTAAGAAATATCCGGAAATGATTCGTCTGCTAGATGAACGTCATGAAATCTATAATGAAACTCTTCATTATGTGACGAAGCTTGAACGTGAGGGAAGAGCACTTGTTATTGCGCCAAGTTCTCCGATTACGATTAGTCGTTTTGAAAAAAATAAGGAAAAGCTTAAGAAGCTTTATCAGCTAGGAATACAGGACGCACAAGCAACAATGAATTTGATTGTCGAAATGGTACATGGGACAGCGTCTAGTTATTCTAAATAGAAGGAATAGGGTTTATTGTAGTAAGCAGATGAAAGATGCTGATTTAGGGAGTTATGTTTTTGGATAACTTTCCCTTTTTGTTTTTATCGTGTAATATCAGAATGAAAGCGCTTATATAATAGTGAATCTGGATAATTATGAAAAAAGGGTGAAGCTTATGAAACCACTTGCTGTGATTAGTACTAAGCTAAAGCCTCCAATGATTCGCGAACCGAAGATTAGGCGTGCTGGGTTATATCGAAAATTGAAACAGATTAATCAGTATCCTTTGACAATCATCCATGCCGGTGCTGGCTATGGAAAAAGTACAGCTTTAGCCCTTTTTGTCCAAGATGTGAAAGAAAAAGTATGTTGGTACGATGTTTCTTCGCAAGATGATGATTTTTTTCAATTTTATCAGTATATGATTCATAGTATTCAACAACTCTATCCTTCTTTCGGACAAGTTTTACTAGAAAGGGCTTACGCAAGCATTCCGTTTTCTAAAACAGATGAGCTGGTAGAATGGAGTGCTTTATTTATTAATGAACTGGCTGCCTTATCTGAAGAAGTGATTGTGATTATCGACAATTTTCATCATGTAGAAAAATCTATGTCTATTCAATTGTTTATGGAATATCTTATCAACTATTATCCTTCGAACCTTCACCTTGTTCTATCTAGCCGAAATAAACCGCAGTGGAACTGGATTCCTCGTTTAAAGATGAATGGCCATATGCTTGAAATCAATCAAGATTATTTAGCGCTAACAAAGGAAGAGGCTGAGCTTCTTTTTATCGACTTTTACCATCTGACGTTATGTGATGAAGAGTTAACACGTATTTTTCAGTTAACGGAAGGCTGGGCTATTGCTCTGGAAGTTGTTGCTCAACAATTGATGGAGGGAACACATCTTCATGAAATCATCACCAATTGTTCTTCTTATTTAGATGATTTTTTTCAATATATCACGTTAGAAGTATTAGGTAATCACTCTTCAACAGTTCAATCTTTTTTGGAACAAACAAGTATATTAGAAGAATTGTCTCCTGAAGCATGTAATTATATTTTGAATATCGAGAATGCTCAGGAAATGCTGCAATATTTGAATCTTCAAAACTTGTTTATTGTATCAACTAGTCATCAACAATACCGTTATCATCCCTTATTCCAAGAGCTATTGGAGAACCGATGTAAAGACATGCAATCAGACCGTTTTTTCCAATTAAATAAGAGAGCCGCCCGCTATTATGAAAATAGGGGTTTGTTTGAAAGAAGTCTTTATCATTTGGAGAAACTTGTTGATTTTGGTGGGATGGCTAGAATTTTGCATATGCACGGGATGAGTATGTTGAAAAAAGGAAAGATTCATTATTTATTGGAGAAAGTAACCGCTCTTCCTGAAATAGAAAAAGATGAACATTATTTGCTATGGTTGATTGAAGCGGAAGTGATGCGGCTTTGTTCTCAATATGAAAGAGCGGAATTTTGTTATAATCGATTGATTTTTTTTAGCAGGCAATATGATGATAAACAAATAATAAGTCGTGCCCATGAGGGGAAAGCGAGGATATATTTAGACACGCTCCAGCCTGGTAAAGCTGAACGGCATTTACAAGCAGCCATTCAATTAAGGGAGAATAGCTATGATGTGGATGAAGAGGAAATCGCAGAGCTGCATCAATTGTTAGTTGAAAACTTAATTAATTCTGGAAAAACGAATCAAGCAGAACAATGGTTAACACGTATTAAAAAAATCAACACAAGTAAAAATGGAAATTTGCTAGCTCGTTTATATTTGCGAACAGGAAGATTAATGATGGCAAAAGAAATTTTACAAGAAAGACAAAAGGAGTACTCTTTTAATCAAGAAACGCATATTCCTCAATTCCATCGAGAAACGGAACTTATTTTATCATTAGTAGAGACCTATATCGGTAATGCTGAAGAAAGCAAACGTTTAGCTCAAGCCGCGATTGGACATGGAATTCAACTAAAATCATCTTATATAGAAGCCTGTGGCTGGATTAGAATGGGGCATGCTATTCAATTGCTTTCAGTCTATGATCCGGCTTTATCGATACAGTGTTATGAAACGGCATTAACGATTATGGGAGATATAAAAAATTCAAGAGGAAAAGCAGAACCGTATTTAGGCTTATGTTTGTACTATGCAGGAAGAAAAGATGATAAACAAGCGGTTGAATACGGACGATTGGCTCTGGAGGAAACAGAACAGGTACATGACCAATGGCTGACAGCTTATATTCGTCTAAGTATCGCTATTGCTTATGTTTATACGGAAAGTTGGACGATGGCTGAGCAAGAATTGGACGAAGCGGAGCAGCTGTTTTGGCAATGCGGCGATGCTTATGGGCTTACTCTTGTTACGCTGTGGAAAGTTCAGCTTGCTTATTCCGTAAGTTCCTGGCATGTATTTGAGCAGGAATGTATAAAATTATTTCAAAAAATTCAACTTGGACAGTATGAGTATTTGCTTTTAAAACGAACACTGTATGGTCCGGTGGATGTCCAGCAGTTCGTCCCCATTCTTCTGGAAGCTCAAAAACGGAATATTGGGCAACCGTTTGTTTCTAAAACGTTAAAGGAACTAGGGTATCATGATCTTTTGACACACCCTGGCTATACACTAAAGATTTCAACACTTGGACAATTCAAAGTCTTGTTGGGCAATCAAGAAGTAAAGGATAAGGGCTGGCAAAGAGGCAAGGCAAAAGAATTGTTTCAACTATTTCTTACAAAGAGAAATAAACTGCTGCAAAAGCGAGAAATTATAGAGATACTATGGCCTGAACAAGATGAGAAAACAGCAGACCGAGATTTTAAAGTAGCTTTAAATGCTCTTAATAGTGTACTAGAGCCGGAACGGAAAGCAAGGTCACAATCTTTTTTTATTAAAAGAGTGGGCAGTAGTTACGGAATAAATGATCAGTCAGCTTATATGCTGGATACTACGATGTTTGAACAGTGGATGCTAAGCGGGTTAGAAGAACGTAATCAGAAGCAAGCGAAAGAATATTTAAAAAGAGGATTAACACTTTATAAAGGAGATTATTTACCTGAGCGCAAATTTCATGATTGGTGTTTAAATGAACGAGAACGATTATTGGTTCTTTTTCTGAGAGGAGCGGAGAGGTATGCCCAATTAAGTATTGTCACAGAAGCGTACCATGAGGCCATTTACTGGTGTGAAAAAATTCTAGAAAAAGATCGCACTTGGGAAGAAGCGTATCGTCTCTTAATGTATTGTTATTATATGCATAACAATCGTCCGCAAAGTTTAAAATGGTACAAAAAGTGCTGTGATATGCTTCAGGAAGAAATCGGTGTCGAACCGCTTGCTGCTACAAAAGAAATGTATAAGATGATTATGGAAGCAACAGATATCATCCTATCCGAAACGGACTCAATCTAAGCTGAATGAGGGAAGCCTCTATTCAGCTTTTTATTTGCTCCCGATTTTGTAACTCCTTTGTAACTCCCTTTTTTTAAGATGATATTAAGCGGTAATGGATTTCATTTTAAAAATAGGAGGAAAACGAATGAGGAAAATGAAAGGTGCTTTGTTTGTAGTTTTACTTATGATGGTCTTTACATCAGCTTGTAGCTCTGGTTCTTCATCCTCTGAGCAATCATCGGAAGAAGGAACAATCAAAATTGGTGTGCTGGCTTCGATGACAGGGGCACTTGAATCATATGGTAAGCAAACAACGAGAGGGTTTGAGCTAGGGCTTGATTATGCAACGGATGGAACGCGAGAAATCGATGGGCGAAAAATTGAATTCATTATAGAAGATACAGAAACGAAAGCAGAAGTAGCTGTACAAAAAGCAACGAAACTACTTGAACAGGATCAAGTAGATTTTCTAGTGGGCTCATCTAGTTCTGTTGATACGCTAGCTGTTGTACCGCTTGCAGAAGAATATAAAAAAATCTTTGTTGTAGAACCAGCTGTTGCAGATAGCATTACTGGTTCAGAATTCAATAAATACGTGTTTAGAACAGCGCGAAACTCTTCACAAGATGCTGTAGCAGGAGCAGCAGCGATTGCTAAAAAAGGAGTGAAAATCGCTACGTTTGCCCCAGATAACAGCTTCGGGCATGATGGAATAACTGCATTTAAGGAAGCAGCAGAAAAGTTGGGAGCAACCATCACTCATGAAGAATTTGCTGATCCGGCTGGAACAGATTTTACTTCCAATATCCAAAAAATTATTAATGCTAAACCAGACTATTTATTTGTTGTGTGGGCGGGTGCTAATTCTCCTTGGAATCAAATCTCTGATATGAAAGTACAAGACAAAGGAATTACTATTTCGACTGGTGCTCCAGATATTGCTGCGTTAAAAACAATGAAGCCATTAGTAGGAATGGAAGGATTTAGCGTATACTATCACGATCTGCCCAACAATGAAGTCAATGATTGGTTAGTAAAAGAGCATAAAGATCGTTTTAATGGTGAGCTTCCTGATTTGTTTACACCAGGCGGGATGAGTGCGGCTATTTCGATTGTCGAAGCTTTGAAGAAAACAGAGAATAGTACGGATTCTGATAAGCTGATTGAGGCGATGGAAGGAATGAGTTTTGAAACACCGAAAGGAATGATGACTTTCCGTAAAGAAGATCATCAAGCCCTTCAAACTCTTTATTCTATTAAATTAGAGAATAAGAAGGGCGTGGATTATCCAGTGCCTGTTTTAATTAGAGAATTAAGTCCTAAAGAAACAGCGCCGCCAATCCGGAATAAGTAAATGTAGTTGTACTCCCCTTACGCCTTTGGACCAGAATGTGAAGGTGTAGGGGAGTTTTTTAATAAAACATTTTTAAAAGGATGGTGAGTGGGTGGTGGCGATTCTTGAAACAAAAAATCTTGGCATTACATTTGGAACACACCAAGCTGTACAGGATGTTAGTTTTTCGGTTGAGAAAAATGAATTTAAATCGATTATCGGTCCAAATGGAGCGGGGAAAACGACTTTGTTCAATCTCTTAAGTGGACAATTGAAGCCAACAAAAGGAGAAATATATCTGAAGGGTCAACAAATAACGGGGAGCTCTGTCGTTGAACGAACACGATTAGGAATAGGACGTTCTTTTCAGATTACAAATGTTTTCCCTAATTTAACTGTATTAGAAAATGTAAGATTGGCTGTCCAGTCACAAGCTAAATTGCGCTATCAAGCTTTTACGCATTATCGCAGCTATCAAAAGTTTGAAGAAAAAGCATTGCATTGGCTGCATGTAGCTTTACTAGATCATAAAGAAAACACATTAGCCATTAATCTTGCTCATGGAGAGAAACGAAAGCTAGAAATGGCCATGTTGCTTGCACTTGAACCAGAGTTACTTTTATTAGATGAACCGACAGCAGGAATGTCATTGGAGGATGTACCGGCTATTCTGCAAGTGATTAAAAAAATTAAAGAAGAAGGAGATAAAACGATTTTATTGATTGAACACAAAATGGATATGATTATGGACTTGTCCGATCGAATTATGGTGTTATTTAATGGGAAACTTCTGGCGGAAGGAACACCGAGGGAAATCATGGACAATGAACTGGTGCAGTCCGCTTATTTAGGAGGTTTGTACGATGAATTCACTTCTCAGTCTTAAAAATGTTGAAACGTATATTGACCAATATCATATTCTTCAAGATGTTTCATTTGAAGTACCAGCTGGAGAAGTAACGGTGCTATTAGGTAGAAATGGAGCGGGGAAGACGACAACTTTACGAACGATTATGGGCTTAAATCCTCCGAAAAAGGGAGAGGTAGCCTTTAAAGGAGCAATCATGAACGGTTTGCCTCCGCATGACATTGCCAACAGAGGGATTGGGTATGTGCCAGAAGACCAAGGAATCTTTGGAGCGTTAACAGTTGAAGAAAATATGAAAGTAGCGATGAAAAAAGAAAGCGATGATGTGATGGAGAGAATGGAATGGATTCTCAATCTTTTTCCAGACTTAAAAACATTTTGGAAAAAGCCAGGCGGACTATTAAGCGGCGGGCAAAAGCAAATGCTTTCTATTGCCAGAGCTTATGTCAATGAAACCGAATTGTTACTGATTGACGAACCAAGTAAAGGATTAGCGCCCATTGTTGTGGAGAAAGTTATGCATTCTATTCAAGAAATGAAGCAAAAAACAACGATTATTCTAGTTGAACAAAACTTTTTGATGGCCAGTCAAATAGGAGACTATTTTTATATTATTGACGACGGCAGAACGGTATTTAATGGACGGATGCAGCTTCTTCGTGAAGATGAAAGTCTTCGTCGGAAATATTTAGGAATCGCTTAGGGGGCATAATATGGAGCTATTCATTAATTTAACGATTAATGGTCTTGCAACAGGAATGTTAATTTTCCTTCTAGCTGCAGGTTTAACATTAATTTTCGGTTTAATGAGTGTTTTGAATTTTGCTCATGGGGGCCTTTTTGCTTGGGGATCATATGCCGGTGTCTGGCTGTATCTATTAACAAATAGTTTTATAGCAGGAATAATAGGAGCTATTTTCATAGGTATCCTTCTCGGTTTTATAACGGAAAAGTGGATTATTCAGCCTGTGTATGGAAATCATGTTCAGCAAATATTGATTACACTCGGTTTTATGATTGTTCTCTCGGAATTGTTGAAAGTAATCTGGGGACCTAATCAAATTGCCGTTACACCTCCAGCTTATTTAACAGGAAGCTGGGAAATCGGGAATATTTTAATTATTAAATATCGAGCCTTTATTATTGTGGTCGGCCTCCTTATGTATGGCTTGATTTATTATATGTTAAAACATACGAAGATTGGGCTGATTGTACGTGCAGGAGTAATTAATAAAGAAATGGTTCAGTCATTAGGTATTAATATTAAGCGGATTTTTTTATATGTGTTTATGGCTGGAGCGGCTATGGCAGCATTAAGTGGCATGTTGATTGCTCCATATGCGGGAGTGATTCATGGAAATATGGGGATGGAATATGCGATTCTCGCTTTTATCGTTGTTGTCATTGGCGGGATGGGAAATATTACGGGTTCAATCTTAGCAGCTACGCTTGTTGGAATTATTGGTTCCTTTATGGCTTATTATGTCCCTGAGCTTTCGCTAGCCGTTAATATGCTGATTATGGCTGTTGTTTTACTATTTAGGCCGCAAGGATTATTTGCGCTAAAGGGGTGATGAGGTGAGAAGGAACAGATTTACTGATAAAGAGTCTTTGTTATTTTTGATTATAGGTATCGCTTTGTTCGTATTTCCATTTATTTATGAAGATCGAAGCATGTTAATCCTTTTTACACAAATTTTTATCTTTGCGATTTTTGCGATGAGTTATGATATTTTACTTGGTTTTACCGGCATTGTTTCTTTTGGGCATGCAATGTTTTTTGGCATTGGAGCTTACTGTGTCAGTGTAATGTTAAAGCATCATGAACCAACGATGCTTCTTGTTACTGGAGCGATTAGTTTGGGTGTTTTGTTTTCTCTAATTATCAGTTTTGTTGTAGGGTTGATGACGCTTCGTTTAAAAAGTCATTATTATGCGATGTTGACGCTGGCTCTTGCTGGTTTATTTCTTGTCGCTGCAGAAAAATGGCGGACCCTTACGTACGGAAATGATGGATTTACGTTTCAAGTTCCTGAGTTTTTCCATGATCGACTTCACTTTTATCTTGTTTGTCTTGTGCTAATGGTCATTGTCTATTTCGGATTAAAACGATTTATTCAGTCTCCATTAGGAAGAATATTGCTAGCTATTAAGGATAATGAACAACGGGCAGAATCGCTTGGCTATCAAGTTTTGCATTATAAAATCATTGCTAGTATCGTAGCTGGCGGAATTGCGAGTTTAAGTGGTTCTTTATATGCTTTATCGCTGCGGTTTGTCAATACGAGTGTATTTACGATGGACATTACGCTTGATGCTTTATTAATGACGATTATTGGTGGAGTGGGTACATTAATTGGTCCTGTTCTAGGGGCGGCTATTATTGAATTGGCTCACCATTGGCTGACAGGGCTTGCAAAGGTGCATTGGATTTTTGAGCGTTGGCTTATTTTGTTTGGCATTGTGTATATCCTTGCAGTAATGTTCTTTCCAAATGGGATTGTCGGTAGTGTCCGAAAACTTGTTTCAAAAAAAGAAAAGAAGGAAGATGTATCGACTTCAGAGAATATAGTGAAGGAGGGGTGAGATGAGCGGGCAAACAATCGTTTCATTTATCTTCCGCTTCCATCTCGTAAACACGGAAATATGGACAGAGGAGAAGCAGTGGAGGATTAAAGTGACCCATATTCAAGACGATGATGAAATGACCTTCGAAAATCTAGATGATGCCGTAAATTTTGTAAGACAATCGCTTACGAAACGATAGAGAAAAGAAGTCGAGGGGGATGTTTAGCAAATAGTAGATGAGGAGATGAAGTGAATGAATAAAGTGGGAGTGGAATTGAAAAGAACAACTTTAGCAAATGGAGAAACATTAGGATACCGTGAAAGGGCAGGCGGAGATAAAGTGTTACTCCTTGTTCATGGAAATATGACCTCGTCTAAGCATTGGGATCTTTTAATCGATGTTATTCCTTCCTCTTATAAAATATTAGCTGTGGATTTACGAGGTTTCAGTCATTCGACGTATATACGTCCGGTTGAAAGCATCAAAGATTTTTCAGATGATCTCAAACTTTTTGTGGATCAGTTACAGCTGTCCAAGTTTAGTATGATTGGCTGGTCGACTGGCGGTGCAGTTGCAATGCAGTTTTGTGCGGATTACCCAGGGTTATGCGAGCAATTAATTTTATTAGCCTCTGTCTCAACAAGGGGCTATCCAATGTTCGGAAGCCCGGACTTGACGAAACGACTGCAAACTCAGGAAGAAGTCAGAAATGATGCTAAAACAATGGCTGTGCAACAAGCATATGATACGAATAATCGAGACTTTTTGAAGTCTGTATGGAATACTTTAATTTATACAAAGAAGCGGCCTAATGACAAGAAGTATGAGGAATATGTGGACGATATGCTTACACAGCGTAATCTTGCCGAAGTCTATCATACTTTAAATATTTTTAATATAAGTGATCAACATAATGGATTGCTTCAAGGTAGAAATCAAGTAAAGGATATTCAAATACCTGTCCTTATTTTACGAGGAAGTGATGATTTAGTCATTTCTAAACAAATGGCTGATGAAATCATGGAGGATTTCCATGGTCGAGCAGTTTTTAAAGAATTGCCGGATTGCGGTCATTCTCTATTAATCGATAATCTGGATTTGTTATGTGATGAAATTGTTCAGTTTTTAGATAATAAGGTTTAATAGACAAAATTTTCAATATTCTCTTTACATGTCTATAAGTTTATTTTATAGTGTAGTAGAAAAGTTAATATTTTCATACTAGGGGTGTCCAATAAGTTGGGCTGAGAGAGAAACACGATAAAGTTTCTTAACCCTCAGGACCTGATCTGGCTCATACCAGCGTGGGGAAGTTGCTATCTGCTTTTTTAATGGCTTTATGCTGTTTAAAAAACTGACTACTACCGGGTTCTGTTTATACAGAGTCCGGTTTTTTCATGCCGCTTGGGAATCGGATTTCGTCCTGTAACTAAAGGAGGAGGAAATGGATAATGAGTGAACAAAAGAATGTTGTAATGACAAGTTTTCCAGCTAGTAAAAAAGTGTTTGTAGAAGGATCACAACCAAGTATAAGAGTGCCTTTTCGTGAGATTGAACAGTCTCCAACTGTGACAGCACGAGGGGAAGAAGTAAATCCGCCTATCCGTGTCTATGATACGAGTGGTTCTTACACAGATCCACAAGTGAAGATTGATATTGAAAAAGGTCTTCCATCTGTACGAAGTGAGTGGATTCGTAATCGTGAGGATACCGAGGAGTATAGCGGGCGTGAAGTAAAGCCTGAAGATAATGGTTATAAAAATCCAGATCAGGGAAAAGAATTTGTATTTCCTGGATTAAAAAGAAAGCCGCTTCGCGCGAAAAAAGGGAAAAATGTAACGCAAATGCATTATGCTCGTCAAGGAATCATTACACCTGAAATGGAATATATCGCATTGCGAGAAAATATGGACCCAGAATTTGTTCGGAAAGAAGTAGCAGAAGGGCGAGCGATTATTCCTGCTAATATTAATCATCCAGAAAGTGAACCAATGATTATTGGACGTAATTTCTTAGTAAAAATCAATGCCAACATCGGCAATTCTGCGGTTACTTCGTCGATTGATGAAGAGGTAGAGAAAATGACGTGGGCTATTCGTTGGGGAGCCGACACGATGATGGATCTCTCTACAGGGAAAAACATTCATACAACGCGAGAGTGGATTATCCGCAATTGTCCTGTTCCAGTTGGGACGGTTCCTATTTATCAAGCGCTTGAAAAAGTGAATGGTATTGCCGAAGATTTAACATGGGAAGTGTTCCGGGATACGTTAATTGAACAAGCGGAACAAGGGGTGGATTACTTTACGATTCATGCGGGAGTACGCCTTCCATATATTCCACTAACAGCGAAACGCACGACTGGCATTGTGTCTCGGGGCGGCTCGATTATGGCGCAATGGTGTTTAGCTCATCATCAAGAAAGCTTCTTATATACACATTTTGAAGAAATATGTGAAATTATGAAAGCATACGATGTTGCTTTTTCATTAGGAGATGGGCTTCGTCCAGGTTCGATTGCTGATGCGAATGATGATGCCCAATTTGCGGAGCTGGAAACGCTTGGTGAATTAACGAAAATCGCCTGGAAACATGATGTGCAAGTGATGATTGAAGGGCCAGGTCATGTGCCGATGCATAAAATTAAAGAAAATATGGATAAGCAATTAGATATTTGTATGGAAGCGCCCTTCTATACGCTTGGACCATTAACGACTGATATTGCACCAGGCTATGACCATATTACGTCAGCCATTGGCGCAGCGATGATTGCTTCATACGGAACAGCTATGCTTTGCTATGTAACACCGAAAGAACATTTAGGCTTGCCAAATAAAGACGATGTGCGCGATGGGGTTATTACGTATAAAATTGCCGCTCATGCAGCCGATCTTGCCAAAGGACATCCTGGAGCAGAACTTCGCGATAACGCTCTTTCAAAAGCACGATTTGAATTCCGTTGGCGTGATCAATTTAATTTATCACTTGATCCAGAGCGAGCGATGGAATACCATGATGAAACGTTGCCAGCAGAAGGAGCTAAAACCGCTCATTTCTGTTCAATGTGCGGACCAAAATTTTGCAGTATGAAGATTTCTCATAACATTCGTGATATGGAAATAGATAAAGCGCTAGAAGAGAAAGCGGAGGAGTTCCGTCAGAGTGGTTCAAAGATTTATCAATAATAGCAGCAAGCTTCTTTCTTTTGAAGGGAGCTTGTTTTTTTATAATGAATCGTTTCATAGATTTGGAGCAATTTTCCGATTCTATAAAAAAACAGCTTGGTTCTTTATTCCTGTAAAAAAAATTTACTCTAATAGGGAATATGACTCATTTTTGGTATATCCTTCAGCAATGGCATTGAGACTTCTAAATTTTTTATGATTTAATAGATTTGTGAGAAAAATTAATTATAGGATTTAATAGGTGAGGTGCTTGATGCCGTGTTCGATTCTTCGCTTTCCTCCTTATATAGTAAACTTGCTAAAAAGCAGGAGGAGCTTCGACGATTACAGGAAATAATCCCAGAGCTAGAACAACTGTTTAGTGATTTTGTCTTAAATTCGGCGGTTTGTTTAGAGCCGAGTTTAGCTGCTGATGCTTGGAAAGGGGACATAGCCAGTGATTTTGATGAATTTCGAAATAAGGAAGTGTATGATTCTTATAAACAAATTTTAGATGAGCAATTTCCACAACTTTTCTTGATGATTCAGACAAAGATAGAAAGTTTGTTGGAGAAAATTAGTGATTTACATAGCGCGATTGCCGCAGCAGAGGCAGCGGATCTGGAAGAAAAAGAAGCTAAGGCCTTACGAGGGAAGTGACGCAGGTGAGTAAGGAAATCAAAATTCGTTATGATGAAGTGGAAAAAGCACTGAATAAGGTAAAAACATCAACTGGTCTTATTGGGCTTACAGCACCATCTATTGAGGGCAGCAATGAATTAAATGCTGTAACAAAGATCATCGATATCAATAAGGATTTGGTGACATTGGCTCAAAGCTATCAAGCTCTTTTACTGGCAAATATCGAAGCTACTCAATCGTCGGTGGAAACGATGAAAGAAACGGATGAGGCCATTTCAGCGAGTATCAAAAGGGGTCATGCTTGATGAAAGTATTAGATGTGGAGTCATTGGTTAGTGGAATGGAGGCAACAGTCAAAGGGATAGATGACCAACAAGAAAACATCACGCAATTATCAAAAGATGTGAATGACGTGATTAGCTTAGGTGAGGCTTTTAGTGGAAAAGGTGCGGAAGCGATTAAATCCTTTTATCAAGATTGTCATGTCCCCTTTTTACTCTATTACAGCGAGTTTCTGAAAAAATACCGCCGTGTCCTGAAAGAAGCGGATGAGGCCTATTCGACAGTAGAACCAAATAAAAAAGGGTTCGTTCGAGAAAGTTTTTTGGACGGTGAATTGAAGCAGGGTTTACGAAAAGTTAAAAATATAACGATTGATTTGGTAGATGAAGTCAATACACTAACAGCAAGAGTAGATGATATTGTGAACCTGCCTCAACTGCGTGATGATAACGTCATCATCGGAGTTGAAGATTCACAAAAGAAAATAGAAAAAACGATTGAGAACTTGAACACATTTGATGAAGAACAAACAAAAGCGCTGAAGGAAGTAGAAGAAGAACTGAAGCTTCTCATTGCATATGTAAAAGAACTAGAATCGAAGTTTAAGAGTGGAAAAATCTCCATCGACAGCTTCAATAGCAAGCAATTAGAAAAAATGGACAGTTATCGTGATATGAAGAAAGAAATGGAAAAAGTAGACTGGAACGCTCTATCTACACCTTTTGGGGAACATGTCGTATGGGATGCTACAGCACCTTTTGCTTCCAAAGGGGCTACATTTGGAACGGTTTCAGAAATCCAAGCATTTGCAGAAACCGCTTATAAGGTGAAAAAACATGGAGTGGGCATCGAAAAGTATGATAGTGGTTTTAAAGTTATAAATGGAAAGCATCTAGATATGTCCGGTAAAGATTATAAAAATAGCTATATTGATTCTCAGGTTAAATTAGGGAATGGTCATAAATTAAAAATTGCTGAGCATGTGCGACCTTCGGCTGCCGTGAAAAGTACGTTTATGAGTAAGTCAGGAATCATAGGGATTGTCTTATCAACGGGAGAGAATGTTGTGAATAATGTTCAGGTGAATGCTTCTGCCGAGAAAATTGTTGGAGATGCAGTTGTGGATGCAGGTATTGGGGCTGCGACATTAGCTGGCGGTGCTGTAGTTGTTTCCGCAGTTGTCGCAGGCGGTGTTCCTTTACTTGGAGCAGCTGTAATAGGATTTGGATTTTCTATAGCTAGTACCTATGTGTTGGACGGAATTAAGATTGGAAAAGATGAAAAGAACGTTTCTGATAGTTTAAAAGATGGGGTTCAAAAGGGAATCAAAACAGTTGCAGGGTGGCTGAAGTAATAGAATGGAAAATAGGTGATTTAGTACATGTTAACAATCAGCAAAGATATAAAACGAAGAGATTTACCCGATCATATTCAGGAAGGATTAACCCCTTTTTCTACAGTGCAAATTAAAGGAATGATTTTTGCTTATACCTTCCTTCTTCTTGATTTTCTTATTATCATGCCACTTCTTTTTCCGGTTATCAAACCGATTCTTTATGTAACATTTCCTTTAATGGCCATGATTAATATTTGGGCAATCGCGCTTCTGATTAGAAAACCAGAAAAAACCGAAATGGCATCCCTTTTATTTATAGGTGGTTTAGGCATCATCGGATCATTTTGTTACTTTATGTTAATTCTTAAGTATTCGTATATGTTAGGATTTGCATCACCAATTTATTATGTAATCTGGTTTATGATTTATGCAGTGTTGATTTATTTTTTTGTGCGTCAACAAATAAAAAAATATTCGTCTTTGGAAAAACAATCAGAGAAGAAAACACCGGCTTGGCAGTATACCTTGGTAAGTATATCAGTACCAGCAGGATATATTGTGGCACAATATGTAATGAGCTTTTCTCAATCAATCCTCCTTTCGATTATGATGTTGGTCTATTGGGTTTTTTGCATCTTTTTTATTTTTATAATGGCTAGGTCGTTTCATAAATATTTTTTTATTAAGAAAAACATGCATGTAGCGTACTTTGCCAACAAAGAACTGTATCGGAAAGTAAGAGGATTGGATTGAGAGAATGAAAATGTAGGTTGAAAAATGTGAATAAAAAGTGAGGATATAACATGAAGCAGAAATTATTACCTAATGGTTCGATTGTAGTACTAGAAGGTGGGAATATAAAGTTAATGATTTATGGGAGAAAACAAATTCTGATTACGGAAGATAATGAACAAGGAACGATGTATGATTATTTAGCTGTCCCTTATCCAGAAGGCTATATATCACCAGAGTATACGTATGTGTTTAATCATGCTAATATCGCGGAAGTCATCTTTGAAGGTTTTTCTAATGAAGAAGAGGAAGAATTCCAAACTGTATTGGAGCAGGTTAAACAATAGTATCCATTCGATATAAAACGAAAAGGTGAGTTACAACTCGCCTTTTTATTTTGATAATACTTTAAAAATTAGGTAGTTTATATATGTTGAAAATACCACAACATAAAAGATTTAATCAGTTACCAGAACATATTCAAGACCAGTTACAGCCTTTACCTGTTTATCAGATTAAATTTGTTATTGCAGGTGGTACATTTTTATTGCTGGATGCTTTTGTTCTTATCCCTTTGCTTTTTCCGTATATGAAGGCTTTCCTGTATGTCATTTTACCTTTATTAGCAGGAATAAGTATATGGGCGATCTGGCTTTTGTGTAAGAAAGTAGAAGATATAGAATTAGATTCTGTATTATTTAGTGGATATTTAGGTGTAGTTGGTGCCATTAGCTATTTTCTCATGGGTCTAAAGTACTCCTATATAGGTGGAATCCAATCACCCATCTATTATATTGTGATGTGTGTATTATTTCTCGCGACAGTCTATTTTTCTATTCTTCAGCAATATAAAAAATATGATTCGATTGAAAAACGACCAAAGAAGAACACACCAGCTTGGCAATATACATTGGTCCGTGTTTCCGTTCCTGTAGGATATATTATTGCTCAATACATAATGGGACTTTCTCCAACCTTAGTTCTTGTTGTCATGACTATTGTTTGGTATGGTTTTTCTTATCTTTTTATTTGGATACTAGCGAAATCTTTTCATAAATACTTTTTTATAAAAGAAAATATTCACCTTGTTTATTTTGTTAATAAGAAATTGGGGAGAAAAGCAAGAGGAGCGGATTGAAGGAATGGAAGGCAATCAAAATTCATTCCTGTGCCCATTTTCGATAAAGGAATCCTATCAATTGAATGTTGATAAATTCGCTTCAAGAAAACATTAACTTTGAAGAAACACCTCTTTTTCTAGTAAAATAAGAAAAACCAAATTTTTCTAGAGGTGTATATGATGAGATGGAGAAAAGCAATGCTAACATTAGGAATTTGTTCCACCTTATTACTTGGAGCTTGTTCTAGTAAAGAAGAAAGTCATGATAATCATTCAAATCATACGGAACATACAGATTCAGGTGATATTCGTGAAGAAACAAGCGGGATCGAACAAATCCCTGAATTTCTAGCAGATAAATCAGAAGATATGCAGACAATCTATGTAGCTGCTGCTAAACATCAAAAGCTATTAGAACAAATTCCTTGTTACTGTGGATGCGGAGAATCGGCCAATCACAAAAACAATTATGACTGTTTTGTGTTTGAAAACAAAGAAAGCGGAGCGGTTGTCTGGGATGACCATGGGACTAAATGTGGTGTCTGTTTAGAAATTGCCGCTCAGGCAGTAGTTGATTTTAACAACGGAAAAAAGGTAAAAGAAATACGAGGGGCGATTGATCAGCAATATGAGAAAGGATATGCAAAGCCAACGAATACTCCGGAAGTGTAAAATTTTATTGGTAATTTAATGAAAAAATGTATTGAAAAAGAAGAAAAAACAATGTAACATAGGTACATCATAAATCGAAAGGGTGACCATAGGGCGATGATTAACTAATCCTGTTTTAAAGAATAGATTCGTTATACAATACGAAGTTATTTTTGAATGGGATTAGTCTGTACTTTTAAAAAATCATCGAAGTTGTAGTACATGATGTACTACGTCTTTTTCCATGGTTTTAGACGACCTCCTATCCAAAAATAACGGATGGGAGGTTTTTTGCTGTCTCTCATAATCATAAATCGAAAAGGGGAATGTTATGTCACAATTATTGAAAAGTCGATTTGTTCAAGCCATTTTTCTATCCGCTTTGTTTCTTCAAATAGGCATCTGGGTGAGGAATTTTGCGATTTTGTTATTTATTATGGAAAAAACAAATGGAAATGCTTTTGCTGTTTCCATGATCTCTGTCGCTGAGTTTGCTCCGATTTTTATTTTTTCTTTTATTGGCGGGACATTTGCGGATCGTTGGCGGCCAAAAAGAACGATGGTATGGTGTGATATATTAAGTGCTATTTCGGTTTTTGCGGTAGTACTCACGCTGGTGTTTGGTTCTTGGCATATTGTCTTTTTTGCTACATTGATTTCGTCGATTTTATCGCAGTTTTCTCAGCCATCTGGGATGAAGCTATTTAAGATGCATTTAAGCCCGGAATTGCTGCAGTCAGCGATGTCGATTTACCAAACCATTTTTGCGGTCTTTATGGTGCTTGGGCCTGTTCTTGGTACGATGATTTTTCAACAATTTGGAATTGTTGTATCGATGATTGTTACAGGAATAGCCTTTCTTCTTTCTGCAGTGATGCTTCTATTCATTCCAGCTGACCATAAAACAGAGAATAAACAGAAAGCTACAACCTTACTTGAAGAGATGGAAAGCGGCATTCGTTATGTTCTTGCTAAAAAGGAATTGAAGCTACTTGGAATTTGTTTTATGGCTGCAGGACTTGCAATTGGACTTATTCAACCTTTAGTCGTTTTTCTTGTAACAGAACGATTAGAGTTAGCAAAAGAAAATTTACAATGGCTGTTAATGGTGAATGGAATCGGAATGATTTTGGGAGGAGCGGCTTCTGTTATATTCTCTAAATCTCTTCTTCCGCAAAAGCTTTTAGTAATCGGGATGCTAGCCAATGCAATTGGGATGAGTGTGATTGGTTTTTCAACAGACCTTACATTAACTCTTGTCGCTGAATTTGTGAACGGATTTTTCCTCCCATGTATTCAAGTCGGTATTAATACGATGATTTTACAAAACACAAAATCAGAGTTTATTGGAAGAGTGAACGGTACGTTAAGTCCGCTTTTCTCTGGAGCGATGGTGTTAACAATGAGTATTGCTGGTATTTTAAAAGAAATGTTTTCAATTATTATGATTTTTGAAGTAGCAGCGATTTTATTTATTATCGGGCTTTTGTTTATTCTGCCACTCTATAACATGCAAGCATCAGAGCATGTTGAAGGAGTGCTATCAAAAGAGTAAAATCTTGACTTATTATAAGAGTCATGGTAATTTAGTTTCGGATAACAATAGTATTAGACATATTATCTAAACGCCATATTGGTGCTTCCATGTGGAAGAGAATAGGGAAATCGGTAAGACGATGCGGAGCCCGCCACTGTAGTTGAGGAGTCGCTGTCATATCCACCGGGATTATTTCTGGGAAGGAGACAGACTGACGTTGAATCAGAGCCAGGAGACCTGCCAGTATTGGATGTTCTGAGATTTGGCAAATTCTCAGCCTATTTAGGCTGGGAATTTTTTATGTCTAAAAATTGGAGGGATTAGTGTGAATAAGTTAAGTGAAGCAGAAAAAAATGGAGTGTATAAAGCGATTTTTAATCGAAGAGATATTCGTACCTTTTTACAAACACCGATTCCGGATGAAACATTATATAAACTATTAGAAGCGGCTCACAGTGGCCCATCAGTTGGATTTATGCAGCCATGGAATTTTATCATTATCAAAGATGACGAAACAAAGAAAAAACTAGCTGCCATCGTTGAAAAAGAACGACGCGCGCTTGCGATTCATTATGAAGGAACGGATCGCGAGTTAACCTTTTTAGATTTGAAAATTGCCGGAATTCTTGAAGCGCCTGTTACCATTTGTGTGACATGCAACCCATTCAGTGCCGGTGACCATGTATTAGGAAGAAACTCAATCCCTGAAACGGATTTAATGTCCACAAGCTGTGCCATCCAAAATATGTGGCTTGCTGCTTATGCAGAAGGACTAGCAATGGGTTGGGTAAGCTTTTATAAAAAAGCCGATGTTCGAACGATTTTAGGTATTCCATATCATGTGGATCCAGTCGCTTTACTTTCCGTTGGTTATACGGAAAATTACCCTGACCGACCTTTGTTAGAAATTCATAATTGGGAGAAACGACAACGGTTGGATGGGTTGGTTTTTGAGGGAGAGTGGGGAGAGCGGTCTAAATAAGTACAAAAATATGCATCTTGTTTTACAAGATGCATATTTTTATTAACGAAATAAAATATTTACATAAATTCCAAGTTTAAAAAGGATATATTTTCCATAAGGTATGTTAATATAAAGTATATTCTAAATAATCAGAAATGGGGTGTTCGTATGAACATACAAGATTCAATTGCCATTGTAACAGGGGGAGCTTCCGGTCTTGGGAAGGCAACGGTACAACATATTGTGGAGAAAGGCGGAAAGGCCGTCATTCTTGATCTTTTTGAAGAGAATGGTGCGCAGCTTGCTAAGCAATATGGAGAGTCTGTTTTGTTTGTGAAAACCGATGTAACGAAGGAAGAGGATGTACAAAGAGCTGTCGATCAAGCTGTTCAGCAATTTGGTCAGATTAATACTGTTGTCAATTGTGCGGGAATTGCTATTGCAAAAAAGGTTTTAAGTCGCAGAGGAGTTCATGAATTGGAAGCGTTCTCAAAAGTGATTTCTGTTAATTTAATTGGCACGTTTAATGTGATTCGTTTAGCTGCAGAGAAAATGGCTCAAAATGAAGCAAATGAATCGGGAGAAAGAGGAGTTATTATTAACACTGCTTCAGTTGCCGCTTTTGAAGGTCAAATTGGACAAGCTGCATACAGTGCTTCAAAAGGCGGAGTTGCTGGGATGACGCTTCCGCTTGCCCGTGAATTTGCTTCAAATGGCATTCGTGTTGTGTCCATTGCTCCAGGTTTATTCCACACACCGATGGTCGATGCACTTCCGGAAGAAGCGATGATTGCTTTAGGAAAAACAGTGCCATTTCCAGCTCGTCTCGGTTATCCAGAAGAGTATGCGAAACTAGTAGAAAGCATTATGACGAATCCGATGCTCAATGGAGAAACCATTCGTTTAGATGGCGCGATTCGCCTGCAGCCGTAAACAAAATAGACTATGCTGCCCAAAGGGGGACTGACTGTTGAAGCATCTATATTTAACAGATGATCATGCTATTTTTCGTCAATCACTGCGTAAGTTTTTAGAAAAAGAGGCTGTTCCTTTTTATGAACAGTGGGAAGAAGATCGAATCATTCCACGTTCATTTTGGAAAAAGCTCGGTGAACAAGGCTTCTTAGCTCCAGATTTACCAGAAAAGTATGGTGGTTCAGGTGTGGATTGGGGCTTTTCTGTTGTGGTCAACGAAGAACTTGAACGAGTTGGTTCGAGTTTAATTGGAGTGGGACTTCATAACGATATCGTTGTGCCGTATATTTCTGCTTATGGAACCGAAGCGCAAAAATCTCGTTGGCTGCCAAAATGTACGACGGGAGAATGTATTACTGCAATTGCGATGACGGAGCCGGGAGCAGGATCGGATCTTGCCAGTATTAAAACAACAGCTGTCTTAGATGGCGATCATTATGTTGTGAATGGACAAAAAACATTTATTACAAATGGGATTCATGCGGATTTAGTAATCGTCGCTTGTAAAACGGATCCGAATGCAGTTCCTAAGCATAAAGGGATTAGCTTGTTAGCGATTGAAAGAGATACGCCAGGTTTTTCAAGAGGCAGAAAATTAAACAAAGTCGGTCTACATAGTCAAGATACAGCAGAGTTAATATTCGAAGATTGTCGTGTGCCAAAAGAAAATTTAATTGGTGTAGAAGGCAAAGGTTTTACTTATTTAATGGAGAAATTACAGCAGGAGCGGCTTGTTGTTGCAATTTGTGCGCAAGCAGCATCAGAGGATATGCTCCAAGAAACGATTGAATATGTGAAAAGTCGCGAAGCGTTTGGAAAATCCATTAGCAAGTTTCAAAATACCCAATTTAAAATCGCTGAAATGGCAACAGAAATTAAAATGGGAAGAGCTTTTCTCGACCAATTAATTGCAAAGCATATCGCTGGTGAACAAGTAGTAACCGAGGTATCTATGGCTAAATGGAAATTAACAGAGATGGCTCGAAACATTTCAACTGTCTGTATGCAACTTCACGGTGGATATGGATATATGGAAGAATATAAGATTGCTAGACGCTATCGAGATATTCCTGTTGCCAGTATCTATGCTGGGACAAATGAGATTATGAAAACAATCATTGCCAAAAATCTAGGGTTATAACAGAACAGAGGGGGAAGTAGTATGCGCGAAGTGGTCATTGTTGAAGGAATACGTACACCAGTCGGGAGAAGAAATGGGGTTTTGAGAGATATTCGTCCAGATGATTTAGCCGCAGAAGTGTTGAAGAAGTTAGTGGAGAAGACAGGTATTGATGCAGCGATAATCGAGGATGTCATTCTCGGTTGTGTCTCACAAGCAGGAGAGCAAGCGGGTGATATTGCGCGCGTTGCTTCGTTAATTGCGGGATATCCAATTGAAGTTCCAGGTGTAACGCTGGACCGCCAATGCGGATCGAGTCAACAAGCTGTTCACTTTGCTGCTCAAGCGATTCTTGCTGGCGATATGGATGTAATAGTTGCAGGTGGAGTAGAAAATATGTCACGCGTACCAATCGGTTCGAACTACCAAGGTGCTAAACGAAGTCAAAAATATTTAGACAAGTATGAAGTGATTCATCAAGGGCTTTCTGCGGAGCGAATTGCTGAGAAATGGGGAATCACCCGCGAAGAATGTGACCAATTATCTGTAGAAAGTCATGAGCGCGCTCTTCGTGCACAACGTGAAGGATATTTTGAACGAGAAATCATCCCGATTGTTGGAAGCGATAAAGAAGGAAATCTAATCGAAGTGAAGGAAGATTCCGGTCCACGACCAGGAACGACGCTTGAAGTGTTAGCGGGATTAAAAACGGTGTTTAAAGAAGATGGTGTTATTCATGCGGGAAATTCAAGCCAAATTAGTGATGGTGCAGCTGCGTTACTTTTAATGGAACGAAAGAAAGCAGAGGAGCTTGGCTTAAAGCCTCGTTTTAAAGTACACACTCGTGTTGTTGTTGGTTCAGATCCAACCCTGATGTTAACGGGTCCGATTCCAGCAACTCAGAAAGTATTAGAGAAATCAGGACTTTCCATAGACGATATCGATGTGTTTGAAGTGAATGAAGCATTTGCGCCCGTTGTGTTAGCTTGGTTAAAAGAAACAGGAGCAGATTCGAAGAAGGTAAATCCAAATGGTGGAGCAATTGCACTTGGTCATCCGCTTGGCGGAAGCGGTGCTCGTTTAATGGTGACGCTTATGCATGAACTAGAACGTACAGGTGGAAGATATGGGCTGCAAACAATGTGTGAAGGCCACGGTATGGCGAATGCAACGATTATTGAAAGACTAGATTGATCATTTATTTATATTGAAGGAGGGAAAAAAGATATGTCCAAAACGATTAGTGAGATTTTCGAAAAGACAGTAAACACATTCCCTAACAAAGAAGCACTATACGATGTCAGAAGAAATAGACGCTTCACCTTCAAAGAATGGAACAATCAAGTAGATGCCTTGGCTAGAGCTTTAAAGAATGAAGGAGTTAAAAAGGGAGATCGGGTGTCAACGTATCTCTATAATAATGAAGAGTTAGCAACCGCTCTGTTTGCTTGTGCTAAAATTGGAGCGGTATTTAATCCAATTAATTTTCGTCTAATGGCCGAGGAAGTTGCTTATATTCTACAAGATGCCGAGCCAAAAGTAGTCTTATTTGAACAATCGTTAGAATCGGTTGTTTCTGCATTAGAAGAGCGTTTTCCAACAATAGCATTTTGGTATATTGACGAGGATACTCCGTCCTATGCAGCCAATTATCATGAAAAACTATCATCAGCCCCAAATCTAGTGCTAGATGAAACAGTAACAGAAGACGATTGGTATGCGATTATGTATACGAGTGGAACGACTGGAAGGCCAAAAGGAGTTGTTCATCTTCATAAAGAGATGGTTATCCAAAGCGATATTTTATCCAAGGCACAAAAGTTAGACAGTGATGATGTAGGCTTAATTACAGCTCCAATGTTTCATTGTGCTGAGTTGCATTGTGCTTTTTTGCCGAGAATTCAGGCCGGCACTAAAAATGTCATTTTACATCAATTTAAGCCGACAATGGTATTAGAATTGGTTGAAAAAGAAAAAATTTCAAAGCTTTTTGCCGCTCCAACGATGTGGAATATGCTGCTGCAGGAAGAGTTATCAAAGTATGATTTACGCAGCTTAAAAATAGGTTTATATGGTGCAACTCCAATGGCACCAACGCTTGTACTCGCTTGTCAAGAAAAGCTAGGTATCCAGCTTGTTCAAGCATATGGAATGACAGAAATGGGGCCAGCGATTACATTGCTGCTCGAAGATGACCAAGTAAGAAAAGCAGGCTCAGCAGGTCAAGTCTGTTCTGAACATGAACTGATTATTGTGCGGCCGAATGAAGATGGGCCTTCAGATCCTGATGACCGACTTCCTCTAGGAGAAAACGGCGAAATTCTAGTGAAAGGTCCTTGTATGATGAAGGGATATTTTCAACGAGAAGAAACAACCGAAAAAGCGCTTTATAAAGGGTGGTATCATTCTGGTGATATTGGCTATTTAGATGAAGAAGGTTTCTTATATGTCAAAGACCGCGTGGACGATATGATTATTTCAGGCGGTGAAAATGTTTATCCGCGTGAAGTAGAAGATACACTATATGAACATAGCGATGTCCTTGATTGTGCAGTCATTGGATTACCTGATGAGCACTATGGAGAAACGGTTGTAGCCTTTGTTGTGTCTAAAAATTCATTGTTAACCGATAGTGAATTAGAAAATTGGTGTAAAAATAGCGATACATTAGCTAATTATAAGCGACCACGCAAATATATTTTCTGTGATGCTCTACCGCGGAATGCGAGCGGAAAAATTCAAAAGTTTGTGCTGCGGAAGCAATTAGATGAACTGTTTGCTGAATAGAATCATAATTAGTTAACTAGACGAGGGGGACGCAATAGGTCGTTACATAACGATGCTTTTGAGTCGCCCTTGTCTTATTAAACCTGAAGTATACTTATCCTATTTTTAGCACCATATTAATTGGAGGTGATAGAGGTGAATAAGAAAAACAATCAACAATAACCAAATAAGGATTTGAAAGAGATTTTCGGCTTCGGATAGGGCGTGGCTTATGCCACGTTAACTATCCGACATATGTTCAGCTAAACATGTACAAAAAAGTACTAATATAATGCCCTTATTTTCCTTAAATCTTTTAACATATGTTATCGTTATCATGAGGTGAAAGATTGGGCGGACGTAAAACATGGTAGGGGATATGTGTACGCCATTCAGTACCAGATTGTATTGTATGGTGCGTCAAATATCGCCATAAAGATTAAAAGGTGTCTCTGCAAGATGACTATTTAAAGAGTTTCCGAGCTTAAAAGAGAAACTGTGGGGTGGTCATTTGTGGAATCCTCGTTACTTTGTCGCAACCGTAAGTGAAAATACAGAACAACAGATACGCCAATACATTCATAATCAACAAAAGAAATAGCGAAAGGAGCTGAATCTAGATGGCAACACCAACATACGTGATGACTTTGCCTTTAAAAGTTGAAACATGGCAAGAACACATCTTAGAAAAACGCTTAAACATTGGGCGAAATATCTACAATGCCTGTCTAGGTGAAGCATGGCGTAGATATAAATACATGATACGAAATCCCGGGTATTGGCAAGTGGTTCGTATGCCGAAAGGGCAAGAACGCAATCAACTTCTGAATCAATTAAAAGAACAATACGGCGTTCGTAAATTCGACTTAAATATGTACGTTCAAGGAATGGGGCGTAAGTTTAAGCAAAACATGGGTTCTCAAATGGCTCAGAATATCGCTGAACGAGCATTTCAAGCAATTGAGAAAGTCATGTATGGGAACGGTAAGAAAGTACATTTTTGTTCAGTAGGTCAGTTTTTTTCGTTAGAAGAAAAGACAAACAAGACTGGTTTTCGTTATTTTCCCCAAAACAAACGCATGGAATGGTTAGGGGTGATCCTGCCTGTTATGATGAAAGATCAAGACACATACGCACATCTTGCGCTTCAAGATAAAATCAAATATTGCCGACTTTTAAAAAAGCAAATTCGTGGTAAAAATCGTTACTTCGTTCAATTTGTATTAGAAGGTTTTCCGCCAAAGAAACGTAATCAAAACTATTCCGAGGATAAAAACGCTCGTGTTGGATTAGATATTGGCACATCCACGCTCGCCATTGTTTCAGAAAATGAAGTGAAGCTGCTTGAGCTGGCAGAAGGTTTGTCCGTAGAAGAACGCAAAAAACGTATCTTACAACGTAAATTAAATCGTCAGCGTAGAGTGAACAACCCTAACAAATACAATGAAGACGGCACAATCAATAAATCAAATCGAGAGAAATGGATTCAAAGTGAAAATTACAAGAAAACTCGAAAAGAATTAGCGGAAGTGAGCCGAAAGGTAGCTGATAAGAGAAGACTTGCGCACAACCAACTAGCAAACCATATTCTGTCGTTAGGTTTGGATGTCCGAGTTGAAACAATGAACTTCAAAGGGCTTCAAGCAAAAGCAAAGAAAACAGAGGTTAGTGAAAAGACTGGACGGTACAAACGGAAAAAACGTTTTGGAAAGTCATTAGCGAATCGTGCGCCATCGATGCTTCTTTCGATTATCGACAACAAACTAAAATATTTCGGCTTATTCCTAAAGCGGATTGACACCGCTAAAGTAAAAGCCAGTCAATTTGAACACTTCACGCAAACTTACGTGAAGAAAAAACTCTCAAAACGTTGGAACCACTTCGAACAAGGTGATGTTCAACGTGATTTGTATAGTGCCTTTCTAATCATGAATACAAAAGATAATCTATGCGAGATAGATGTTAGACGAGCAAATGAAACATGGAACCACTTCTTTGATAAACACGAACAGGAAATAGAACGAATGAAATATTTGAATAAGAAACAATTAAGTAGTATCGGTTTGTAAAACTTCGATACAAAAGGGTTTTGAACCGAGCCCACAGGGCGATAATGGTAACAATCGTTGCCTTGCCCATGAAAGTCTAAGGGAAATAGCTTAGTGGCTGATGTCAGCCGAAAACGAGTTTTCGGTCATTCAGACGAAGGCTGAATGAAAGTACCTTAGAACCTCGTGACTTTAGTCATGAGAGGTTCAGAAAGGTTGTGTACTATGCAAGAACAGTTAAATTATTTAATAGAACATTATGGATATTTAGGAGTAACGGGTGTTTTAATAGCTGGAATAGTTGGCGTACCGCTTCCTGATGAAGTTATACTTACATATGTTGGCTATAATGTATCTAAAGGGGAAATGTCCTATATATTAGCCTTAATTTGTGTGTTTATTGGAGCAATCGCAGGAATTTCTATTAGTTTTCAGCTGGGAAATAAATTAGGTTTGCCGTTTATACGTAAATTTGGTCCTAGGTTTCATTTAACAGAAAAAAGAATTCATACAACCGAAAAGCTATTCAATAAGTTTGGCCCTTATTTATTGTTTATTGGTTATTTTATTCCTGGTGTTCGGCACATAACAGCTTATCTTGCTGGTATTAACTCTTTATCATTTAGAAAATTTGCTTTATATGCTTACTCTGGCGCTATTGTATGGGGCTTCACTTTTGTTACTTTAGGTAGAGAACTAGGGGGGAATTGGCATAAGGTCGAATTTTATATGTCTCAATACAGCATTTATTTTATTTCTTTAGTTCTCATGATTTTATTATTCGTTATATATGTGTATTGGAGAAAGGGATTAATAAAATAACAATAAAATCATTTTTTATTTGGCTGCTAGGAGTACTATGAATTATTCTATCATTTATAATTTTTAAATGTTTTCAATAAAAAATAGTGAGAGAAGATAAGTAATCTGAAAATGGTAAACATCACCATGGTATAATAGATATATTCGACAAATATAGAAGGTGAAAAATAATGAAGTTTATAACAGCTCGAAAAAATGGACAATCTTTTGTAGGTGTTTTAGATGCTTCAGAGACATTGGTGTTACCATTAACAAAGAAAGAAAATGGATTTGATTTTCCTCAAAGCATGATTGAATGTATTGAATTAGGAGATGAATTTGTCAAGCAAGCAGAGAGAGTATTACAACAAGCAAGTCAATCTGATTTTCTTGAGCTTGATGCAGTTGAGCTGTTAGCTCCCATCCCTCGTCCTCGAAAAAACATCTTTTGTGTCGGAAAAAATTACCGAGAACATGTCATTGAAATGGGAAGTAAGGATGATATTCCTGAACATGTGATGGTGTTTACAAAAGCGCCAACTACTGTAATTGCTTCTGGAGCACCGATTTTATCTCATCAAGAGGTAACTGAACAGCTGGATTATGAAGGAGAGCTAGCCGTTATTATTGGAAAAGAAGGGAAAGCGATTACGAAAGAAGAAGCGTTAGATTATATATTTGGTTATACAATCTTAAATGATGTCACAGCGCGAGATTTGCAGTCGCGCCATAAACAATTTTTTATCGGAAAAAGTTTGGATACTACTTGCCCTTTAGGTCCATGCATTGTGCACAAATCAGTTATTACAGATCCGAGTGCTTTGCAGATTGAAACAAAAGTAAATGGAGAAGTTCGGCAATCTTCGGAAAAAGAAAAAATGATTTTTCCGATTTCTGAGATTATTTCTGTGCTATCACAAGGAATGACCCTTGAACCGGGAGATATTATTGCAACAGGCACACCATCAGGGGTAGGAAAAGGTTTCAATCCACCGCGCTTTTTACGAGCTGGCGATGAAATTGAAATTACCATTGATCAAATTGGTGTGTTAAAGAACACCGTTGCCAATTTGTAAGGGTGCTGTATACATAATGAATGAAACCCACCATCAATGGTGGGTTTCATTCATTTGCGTAAAAGAGCCGTGAATTTGTTAGTTTTAAAAGAATATAACATAAATTATTTCTTTGTCTTTACTATGGCAGGTCTGCCGACTGAATAATAATCAAGGTTATATTTAGAAACTACCTTCAAAGGATAACAATTTCGACCATCAAATATTACTGGATTATGCATCAATTTTTCATATTTTTCTAGTGAGAATTCTTTTACTTCATCCCAATCAGTCGTAATAAAAACCATGTCTGTATTTGTAATAGCTTCTTCAATAGATTGAGCGTAATGAATCTTTTCGCCTAATATCTTCTTTGTCTCTTCTAGGGCTAATGGGTCGTAAGCTGTAACAAATGCTTCTTCCGTAACTAGCTCGGAAGCGATATCAATAGCAATTGATCCGCGGACATCATTTGTATTTGGTTTAAAGGCTAATCCCAAGATTGCAATTTTTTTATTCTTTAAGTGACCAAAATGTTGCTTTGCTTTATGAATTAATACATATCTTTGGCGTTTATTTACTTTTATGACGGATTCTAAAATTTCAAGTGGTTGCTCTACTTCAGTGGCTTTTTGAAGTAAAGCATGAGTATCTTTAGGAAAGCAAGAACCTCCAAATCCAATTCCTGCTTGTAAGAATGGAGTACCGATTCGTAAATCTAGCCCCATTCCATAGGCTACTTCTTCTATATTAGCACCAACCTTTTCACATAAGTTTGCAATTTCGTTTATAAAGCTTATTTTAGTTGCTAAAAAAGCATTGGAGCTATATTTAATCATTTCTGCGCTTAAGATATCTGTTTTAACAATAGTAGTGTCAAAAGGTCTATTGATTTCTTCGATAATAGCTGCTGCTTTTTCACAATCTGCTCCAATAACAATCCGATCAGCAGAAAAGGTATCATAAATAGCAGCACCTTCTCTCAAAAACTCGGGATTAGACACCATTTCAACATGAACTGCATGTATTAAATTTTTTTCAATTAATTGCTTAATTAATTTATTGGTGCCAACTGGAACCGTACTTTTCGTGACGACGATTACTTCTTGCTTCGTCACATGCTCACCAATGGTTTTTGCGGCCTCTTCTATATATGTAAGATTAATGTCTCCATTTTCATTAGTAGGTGTTCCAACTGTAATATAAATAATCTCTGCATCGACTAATGCTTCTTTTGGATTAGATGTAAAAAGTAATAGGCCTGTGTCAAGATTCTTTTTCAATAAATCATTCAAATCAGGTTCATAAAAAGGAGATATTCCTTTATTCATTAATGCAATATTCTTTTGATCAATATCATAACATACAACTTGATGACCTATTTCTGCTAGGGTTACACCAGTTACCAGTCCTACATGGCCTGTGCCGACAATTGTTATATTTCTCATAGCTATTTCCTCTCAAAACCTTGTATTCTGCAATGTATCAGGGATTCACAAGTAATACCCTTTCTCACGTCTTTAAGAATAACACAATCGAAAGGTGGGAGGGGAAGTATTCCCCGTCGCTTAGGGAAAATTTGTTTAATCATAAAAATAAACATAATTGGAAATTAATGTATATTCTCCTTTTAAAATTATATCAGAATAACTTTGTGATGGATGCTGATGTACATATTTACGTTCCTTTGAAATCTATATATTGTTTTTTTTATTGACATAAGAACAGTATTTAGTTTTTAAGGGTGGATTTTAAACAATTTATTTAGAAAAAGAGGGTTATTTATAATATGTAAATATGCCGTTTTTACTTTTTAAAAATTATATTGACGATAATAATTGTTCTCTACTATAATCTATATGTGAATGAAATTCATTATCAATAATATATGAATAGACGGGGGATATTATAGTGAGAAAAAAAGAATTATCAGCGATCTTTGCTAGTTTTTTAGTAGCAGGTACAGTTTTGACAGGTTGCAATACAAGTGAGACAAGTAATAATGCTAAAGAGGAAAAACAAGAACAAACTGAAAATAAAGAGGAGAAAAAGGAAAGTTCAGAAGCAGCAGAAGTGAATTATGCTCAAGTTTTCCAAGAAGCCGTTACTGAGTTGGAAAAAGCAAAAGAAGGCAAAGAGGTAGATTTTGATAAAGTAATTGAGCTTTATACGAATAATCTGCAAAAGCTAGCACAAGATAGAGATGCTGAGTTTGAAGATAAGGTTGATCAGCATATTACAACTGCCCTACAAGCAGGGAAAGATGGATCCATGGATCGGGTAGTTGTGAAGCAAATTTTTGATAAATTAATGCAAAAAGTATTTTATACAACTATGAAACATGAATTTATAGAAGTAGAAGAAAACTGGGATAATAAAGAAGCAGTAAAAGAAGAAGTAGAAGAAGCAAAAGAGTATTATGAAATCCTTCAATCTACAGTAGAAAAACGTGATGCTGCTAATGGAACGAAGATGGTTGATGTCATTGCCGGTGGATTTGCCGAGATTGACAAAGCTGTTGAAGCGAATGATCAATTAGGGTTCCAGCTTGGTAAGCAAGTAATCGATAAAACTTTGATTAAGACTTTCTATTTAGCTACAGGTAATATTCCAAACGGTTATGCCGCAAAAGCAGCCGAAGCAGCGAAGAAAGACAAAGAAGAAGCAAAAGTGGAACAAGCTGAAGGCTGGGCATTTTATCAGTCTATCTATGGGTATTTGAATGGGCATGCCCCGGAAGAAGCAGCTTTTATTCTACAACAATTTGATTTACAGAACGATGTAACAAAATTGGATCCTAAGCAAGTGAATAAGGCATTCGTTCGTGGATATGCAAAAATTGCTTTAGATGAATATAAAGAAAGCCAAGAATATTGGGGAGAAGATAAATCTCCTATCACTGCATTAGAAGGTGCTTTATTTATAGAAGTTATTGATAAAGATTTGAAAGATATGCTAGGAGAAGAAGCTTATAACAAACTTACTCAAACAGCACAACAATATCTTGAGGCAGCAAAAGCAAAAGATAAAAAAGCTGGTGAGCCATTAATCAAGGAGCTTCAAGAAACGTTACAAACAGTAGTGGAGCAAGCAAAATAAGTGTGACTGCACTAGGGGAAACCTTGTATAAACAAGGTTTTTTCCCGTGTGAAGTGTCTTTTAGATGAAATTCACCTCACTAAGTGAAGCCTCACTTTATGATAATGATTGAGGTGATACTATGAAAATTATTGTTACTGGCGGTGCAGGATTTATCGGAAGTCATCTCGCTAAAAGATTAATACGGGAAAATCATGAAGTATATGTAATAGATTGTCTTCATCCCTATTATTCAATTGAAAGAAAAAAGAAGCAATTAGAGCATATAGCGAGTTTTGGTTCGTTTCACTTTATCCAAAAAGACTTATTGGATCGAGAAGAGATAGAAGCTATATTCGAGCAAATCTCTCCAGATGCAGTTATTCATTTAGCAGCATTACCTGGTGTGGCGTATTCCATTGAACAACCTCTTACATATGTTGATTATGATATAAAGGCTACCATTAATGTTCTTGAGGCTTCCGGTAAAGCGGGGATTTCCAAGGTTGTATTTGCTTCTTCCTCTTCCGTTTATGGAAACCAACCCGGCCCTTTTACAGAAGAAATGGCGAATGGAAACGTCATTTCGCCCTATGCAGCATCCAAATTTTCAGCTGAATCTTTCTGTCGGGTTTATGAGCACTTATATGGGTTTCAGGTGAATATTTTAAGATTTTTTACGGTTTACGGTCCTTGGGGACGCCCGGATATGGCCATTGGGAGTTTTATCAAAAAATTATTGCGTGGCGAGGAAATAACAGTTTTCGGTGAGGGAAGGGAGCGAGATTTTACCTATATAGATGACATTATAAACGGTATTTATCTATCGCTAATGAATTTATCGGACAGTGAAGTTATTAATCTTGGCTCGGGAAGACCGATTTTAATGGAGGACCTTTTACATGAATTGAAGTTTCATTTTCCTAATATGAAAATGAAAAAGGAAATATCGCGTATTGGGGATGTAGTGAAAACCTGGGCAGATATAGGAAAAGCGCAACATCTGTTAGGATATGAACCAAAAGTTGACTTTCACCAAGGAATCGCTGAAACGGTAAAGTGGGCAAGAGAAAATGAAGGCATCCTTTAAAGGTAGAGTCAAACTAATAATAGCTGTGTTGATCCTTATAGGATTCATTGTCTTAACGCTGCATTACTTTGATGGTGAATATGTTTGGAATAGCTTGATCAAACTTTTTCACCATCCTTTTTTGATGGTATTGATCTTCATTGTGTATTGGATGTCTTTTTGTTTTAAAGCGATGGCTTGGAAGCTTTATTTACAAGGCAGAGCTCGTTTTTCAACATGTTTGTTGGGAATCTTATATAGTTTATTTGTTAATCACTTGATTCCCATTAAAATTGGGGATTTAGTTAGAATGAAAATTTTAAGCATGAGAGATTGTCATATAAAAAATGAGGAAGCCATTCATTCGGTTATTGTACTTCGAATACTCGATATGCTTTCTTTAATAGGAATTACATTGATTGGTTTATTAAGCTTAGAAGTAAGGTTTGTCATACCTTTTTGGACGATTATTCTTGGGATTGTAATCTGTAGCTTAACGTTATTGATTATGAAAAAATATGCCCGAGAATTTTTGAAGAGACATGTTTCTCTATTTAAACATGCTTTTTTAGGCAAAAATGGCTTCGTTATTATTTTCATGACAGTCATAAGCTGGACTTTAGAAGCTGGAGTTCTTTATTTTACAGTAATCGCCCTTTCAGGGGACCTATCGTTTTGGGAAGCTGTGTTTGCAAATAGTGTGACCATTGCAGGACAGGTTTTTCAGATTACTCCGGGTGGAATAGCTAATTATGAAAGTTTCCTTGTATTTGCTTTAAGCGTTGTAGGGTTTACTGTGAAGGATGGATATACGATTGCCATTTTGACGCATGCTATAAAATTCTTTTTTTCTTATTTAGTGGGTGCCGTTGCTTTTGTTAAATATCCTATCTCATTGAAAACAGTTAAAGAGTGGATCAAGGTAAGAGGGGTGACAGAAAAATGAAAAGTGCGTCTAAATTTGAAAAAGTAGCTGCACGTTGCTGGAATTTATTAAATGAGGGAAAACCCTTTACGCCAATATTTGTTTTTGGAACTTTTGTGTTGTTTCATGCTGCTGTTTTAGGATCGGTAGAAGGAATTCTAGATCTTTTAGGAGCATTTCTGTATGTGATTCCATTATTAATTCTCTTTTTTATTTATGATTTCCCACTGTTGTTAAGAAATTATTTATGGATTCCTTTTGTTGTTTTTTTAATTGTTTTTAAAGAAGTAAATATTGGACTGCTTTTATTTTCAGCAGCTCTATATTTCTTTTTTACGGTATTTTTTTGGGGAACCTTATATTATCACTTGAGAATAGGTACGTCTTGGCTTAATTTCACCCGCTTTTGGAAGCTCGTATTAAAAAATAGTGACTCTACAAGTGGAAATGCACAGGAACAATTGCCAAAGTTTTTATTAGTTTTATCGATTTGGGAAATGGTTTTTAAAACACATAGAGCCGGACAAGAAATCGAATTACTAAGTTTAGTTCTTTTTTATGTTTTTATCTTAGTTTTTGCGTACATACTTCATCGTAATTTATTTGACTGGAGACCAAAAATTTATAACAGCTATACAAAAAATAATTTTCCACAACCGAATGAAGCTCTCTCAAATAAAGTAGTTGTTATTGTAGTGGATGGAATGAGAAAGGAGCGTTTTTATGAAGCAGAAACTCCTTTTATGGATTCATTAAAACAAAACGGTACAGAATATACAAATATGGAAACGGTCTATCCTGCAAGAACCGTTGTATGCTTTAGCTCTATGTTCACAGGTACCTATCCATTTGAACATGGTATGACTTCTAATATGGTGTGGAAATTAGGAATTAAAGTAGAGAGTATTTTTGATTCATTAAGAAAGGTTGGGAAAAAGGGTAGACTTCTTGGAATCGCTCATTTGGTTGATTCGATGGGGAGTGATGTTGAAACAGTTACAGCAGTTATGCATAACGATAAAGCAGATCCTAACATCATGCAAAGGGCAAAGAAAATTATGAAAGAGCAAGACCCGGATTTGTTCATTGTTCAAATGATTGCTACAGATCAAACCGGTCATAGCCGAGGCGTTTTATATGATGAATATTTACAAAAAATCCATGAAGCAGACGTGTTAATAGAGGATTTTATATCTTGGCTTGAGAAAGAAGGTAAGATGGAGAATACGACCTTGTTTATTTGCGCCGATCATGGGCAAGCGGATGGAATTGGAGGACATGGACATTTAGATGAAGGTGAAAGATTTGTACCTTTTATTGTACATGGTCCAAATATTGAAAAAGGGAAAAAGGTTGAAGAAAAGCATAGTCTTGTTTCATTAGCGCCAACATTATCCTACTTGTTGGGAGCTCCTTTTCCTAGCCATAGCCGGGGAAAAGTATTATTAGATGCAATCATTAAGAAGAAAGAGGATTAAAGCGCATGAAGAAGCAGCGAGTTATTGTCTTTCTGCCTGCTTTTAATGAGGAAGAGTCAATTGGAGAAGTTATCAAAGGCATCCCCAGACATTTTCATAATCAGGTAGATGTTAAAGTTTTAATTATTGATGATGGGTCAAACGATCAGACCGTAAATGTGGCAAAAGAAGCGGGTGCTGATTATATTGTTAGTTTTGAAAAGAATCGTGGATTAGGAGCGGCTGTTCGAGCAGGGTTAAAAGAAAGCTATGAAAGAGGGGCGGATATTGCCGTTATGATTGATGCCGATGGAGAATATCCCGCGAGTGAAATTCCTAATTTATTGTTTCCTATTTTCCGAGGTGAAGCTGATTATACAATGGGCTCCCGTTTTTTAGGAACCATCAAAGGAATGAAGCTTCATCGTCGTTTGGGTAACTATTTCTTTACTTTCCTTCAATGTATTTTACTTCGAAAATTGATTTTTGATGGACAGTCAGGGATGAGGGCTTTTACAAGGCAGGCTCTGGAGCATGCTGAAATCGTACACGACTATAATTATGCACAAGTTTTAACTTTAAACCTTGTTAGAAAAGGTTTTCGAGTAAATGAAGTTCCTATTTCTTATCGAGTTCGCTCAACAGGAGAATCTTTTATTACGTTTAAAGGTTATCTTTCATCTGTTTTACCGGCAATATGGAAAGAGCTAAAAAGACCTATACAAAAGGTACATGTAGAGACGGATGCTCACAAGTTAGAAAATATGAATCATTATCAATTAAAAGAGAGACATAAAGGGAAAAGTGTATTAATTGCAAAATAGAAACGAACATAATCATGATGGATGCAGGAGGATTGTAAGATGAAAAGATTAGTATTTTGTTTCTTATTGATATTTGTTTTAAGTCATTTAATTTCATTACCTGCCAATGCCTACAGCTATGGAGATCCGAATGAAGAGGAACTAGCTAATGTTTATAAAGAAATGCTTATTGAATTAGATAAAAATCCTTCAGATTATGCAACAGCACAAAAGCATTTCGAAACTGTTAAAAAAGAGGTCGATATGCATATGGGGCCTGAGCCAGCCGAAATTATTCTGCAAAATTTAGAAGATGAAGATAAAGAAGAAACAATTAAGAATATGGAGAAGCTCCTTGTGTTGAATATTGCAAGACGTTTAGAAAATATTGAAAAGAATTTTACTGAATATGAAACGAGCAAGCGTCTGCTGGCAAAAGGATTTGCTACGTATGAAGCGTTATCTCCCAAGGTAGAAGCAAAAAATCCAGAATTGCATAAACAAATTGATGCAGAATTCGATAAAGCTCTAACTTCTTTAGGAAATCCGGGACTTTTTGGAGTAGGGGAAAAAGAAGCTGATCAAAAGGCTTTTACAGAAAGCAAAGAGAAAATATTATCTTCTCTTCAAAAAGAATTTAAGTTGAAGAGCTTAGAAGTGGGGCATTTCTCAGAAAGCGCTACTGAACCAGCTAGTCAAAAAAAGAAAGAATGGACGGATATTTCCAATTTACGAAATTGGATTCCGCTTGTATTAATCATCGGTGTAATTGCTGCTATAGTTATTGTTACTATACGCAAGAGATCTAGACGATAACAGTGTTTGTAGAATAAACAACTAGGGAAGAGGGGGAAGGCGTCTGTGGAGATACAAGCTTTATTAATTACCTTCCGTGAAGTGCTTGAAGCATTGCTTATCGTTGGGATCATTACAACATACTTAAAGAGAATGGACAATGGACAATATACAAAGTATGTTTGGTTGGGTGCAGGTCTTGCCGTTTTAGCAAGTGTAGGTGTGGCCATGTTATTCCAAGTCGTGTTAACAGGCTTTGCTTCAATGGGAAGTGAAATGTATTTAAAGATAAGCATCATGATTATTTCAACTCTGTTGTTAACTCAAATGGTCTTTTGGATGGCCAAGCATAGCAGGGATTTAAAAGGAAATATGCAAGGGAAAATGGACAGCTTTATCTCAACAGGAAACATTGTGGGTATGGTCATTCACTCATTTTTAGTCGTATTGCGTGAGGGAGTTGAAACTGTATTTTTCTTTGCTGCCATTACCGGTGGAAACATCGGCGCTGCTATGCAGGGCTGGGGTGCCATTACGGGGGTAGTTATTGCAGCAATTGTAGCTTATTTATTCTTTAAAGGAACGATGAAAGTGCGTCTTAGTACTTTCTTTAAGGTAACGGGTGTCTTCATTATCCTGATTGCAGCCGGGCTTCTAGTTCAAGCTATTTCAATGATGCAGGATCTGGAGATTATCGGAAGTGTAATTCCTCATTTATATGATATAACATGGTTTTTACCTGAGCATCCAATTGATTATGATCATTATTTGCGCGATCATGGGGTAGCACCATTGTTGTCAGGAGATATCGGTATTTTCCTTAAAGCATTATTTGGTTATTCTTCTATGCCATCTCTAGAAGAAGTCGTTGCTTATATTGGGTACTTTGTAGGCATTTATCTATTAACGTCTAATAAATCGGTAAAGAAAACAGAAAGTGCCGAGCAGATAGAGCGAATGGAAAAATAATATTATAAAATTCCTCTCTAATGAAAAGTACAAGGTCATCGCCTTGTGCTTTTCCATGTATATAGTAGTTCATTTATCAAAGAACGGTGGAGTTTATGGGCAAAAATAATGCTATTAAAGAGAAAGCTGCCATTGCTTTTATTAGTATCATATCTATATCGTGGATATTTTGGATGCAAATCACTCATGTAAATCGATATGCAGCTTCATGGGATCAAGTTGATTTTGTCCTTGCGTTGGAACGATACGATTTAATGGCGATGCAGCCCCATTTTCCAGGCTATCCTTACTTTATTTTAGGTGGTTATTTTATTCACTTTTTTCTAGAAAATAAAGCGGCGTCATTGACAGTGTTTAATATTTTGTTTTACTTTAGTGCTCTTTTTCCAATGTATAAACTGGCAAGGGAGTATGTTTCGAAATCATATAGTTTACTAATCGCTGCGATTCTTTATTCTTCAACTTATATCATGATTATTGTCAATCAACCAATGTCGGAAGGAGCTGCAATAGCAGCTTTATGGTGGTATTTTTGGAGTATTAATCATGCTATTAAAAAAAATAAACTATTGTTTAATATTTTACCGTTATTTGTTTTTAGTATATTGTTAGGGATTCGTTTATCTTATCTACCTTTTGCAATAGGGTTGCTTCTCCTGTTTTATATAAAGTGGAGAAACAAACAATATAGATTAAGACATATTATTGCATACCTGCTTATTGCGGGTGCTTTTCAATTCATTTGGGTAGCAGGTCTAGTATTGTCTGAAGGAAGTATAAAAGGGTTCTTAAAACTGTCATTGGCATTTACAAGCGGACATTTTAACAGTTGGGGCAACACAGCGGTATCCAGTGATGTACCTTTTCTAACAAGGCTTAAAACGATAGTGATTAATAATGTTTTATGGACGGGAATTTCTTCTCAAATTATTTGGTTAGCGATAGTATATGCTGTTGCTATAGGCTTGTTTATTCATTATTTCAAATGGAATGATATAAAACGTGATTCAAGTATGCAACTAGCAATAATTATGAGTAGCAGCTATTTTATATGGGTAGTAATTGGTCAAAATATTGATAAGCCAAGACATATTCTTCCTTTAGTCATATTTTTGCTCTTTATCATGTTGATAAACATTTTGAGGAATTCTAGGAACACTATGCTAGTGCTATTCTTTATTGTCCTTCTGATTTCACAAATTTATCATTCATATACGTTAGTCATTGAACAAGCGCAGGCTAATCCAGCCGCATATCAACTTGCTGATTACTTAAAGTCACACGAAGAATCGGCAATTGTATATACTTGGGAGGAAACAAGAGTTTTGGAATATGTTAATGTTCCCACTTCTCATAAAAGGGTAAAAACCTTTGAAATTTTTCTGCATGATATATCTTATTATCCCAATAAAAAAATTTTAATAACGAATAAGGTAGTAGAAGGGTTTAAAGCACAAGGTATAAACGTGAATGCAAATATTAAACAAATAAAAAAGTTTCATTCTAATTCTATTTTTGACCCCGTGTATCACGATATTGTGCTGTATGAATGGATCAAATGATTTGAATTACAACCTTAACATTAGAAAAGTAAACGAAAAGATGATTTCAGCATTATACAAAGTCACCTTTTTTTATAATTTTATTTCCTTTTTTTACATGTAGTTCATCTTTGATTAGTATTGCTGGGATAGGATGAAACTAGAAAGTAGAAAGGGTGATGAATAAATGAATCAGGCTATAACTTCAATTGTTTTACGTTCACTCATTTGTACCACTATCTTTCTGTTTATATCCGTACCTTCTAGTACTTTTGCTCAATCAACTAACCAAAATGAACTTCCTTTAGGCATTTCTGGACTTCCTGAAACTCGCTTTGTTCAACAACTAACACCAGGAGTCACTTATACTTCTATAAAAAGAGGGAAATCGTCATTTAAAGAGTACTATTCTGTAGATATGGGGTTTTTTTCAGATTTAAAAAAAGCAAAAGTAACGAAACAAACATTAAAAAAACACGGGTTCGATTCGTTTATACTGCCGATTTATAATGAACGATATAATGATTTATATAAAGACGTGCTAGGCTATGTCATTAAATCGGGGGAATTTAAGACACAATCCGAAGCTATTCAGTTAAAAGAAGAATTAGTTGAAAAGGGATTTTTAAACGTAAAAGTCTCATATAGTGGATGGGAAAAAAGAAATATAACAGGCCCTTGGTCTATCCATATTATTGAAATCGACCGAAACCTTATCCATCGCATGACTGCATCTTTAGCATTAAACACCGTACAAGGCAGAGAAACAGTCTCAAGTATCGCTAAGCGGATGAATTCACTTGTAACCATTAACGGTGGATATTTCATTATGCACAAACATGCTGGAACTCCTGGAGATTTAATAGGTATCTCTGTTGTTAGTGGAGAGCTAAATAGCGAAGCCATTAATAACCGTTCGGCCTTTGTGCTAGGCGGAAAGTATACAGTCATTACTCCAGTATCTACTTCTTTATACATTCAATCTTCAAAAGGTGCTGTAAGAACTATAGACGGCTTGAATCGTACGATTGGAAAAATAAGAGGGTGCGGAAGGCGTTCTAATCAACAACTCAAGCATAATATTACTTGTATCAAGCATAATGAATTAGTCCAGTATCAGCCTATTTATGGAACGAGAACCCCTGCTGGTAAAGGAACAGAAGTAGTATTAGACAGCAAAGGGACGGTCATTAAAATAAGAAATTCTCGCGGACAGTCTATTCCCGCTAAAGGGTCTATTATTGCTGGAATAGGCGAAGGTGCAGAGTGGTTAAAGAAGCACGCTGTAATTGGAGAAAAACTGATGATTTCAACAAAAGTAATGAGTAATCAAATTCCAATTTCCCTTACTAAAGAAACCCACATTGTAAATGGCGGGCCGCTTTTATTGAAAAATCAACAGTATATGATTGCAGCTAAAAAAGAGGGATTTGTGCATAGTGATAAGTCTTTTTATAAGTTTGGCATTAAGCGAAATCCGCGTACGCTAGTGGGCATTAAACCGAATGGGAATATTCTGCTTGTTGTAGTAGACGGTAGAAATGAGCAAGTTAGTGTAGGACTTAGTTTGGAGGAAAGTGCTATATTAATGAAAGCATTAGGCGCACAAGATGCCTTGAATTTAGATGGCGGAGGTTCTACAACGATGGCGATTAACGGAAAAGTCGTAAATCATCCATCCGATGCAGCAGGAGAGAGGACTGTCGGCGATGCAATTTCGTTGATTATGGAGTAATATGTAAGCGTATTTAAATGAAAAAAGCCAGTTTCCTTGTATGTAAAGGAATACTGGCGTTACCTATTTAAAGAAGAATAAAGTTTTACTTAATCTTATTGAGTTTCAAATTCTACCGTTCTGTTCCTCGTTTTTCTCTTCCTTTCCTTCCTCTTCTTTTTGTTTCTGAAGTGCAATCAAGGCGTCTTGTTCATCGATTTTCCCGTCTCCATTTAAATCAGGAATAATATTTTCACTTGTTGTTGCTAGAGTCGGGGCTGCCGTTACCGTTGTTTTTGGTTTTATAGCAAAAGTAAACACCATTAACAGGATAATCAGCAATCCAGCTACACCATCGATAATATAGAATATCGTTTTATAGTCGGACCAGAGGATTTTACTGTCATCGATTTTTTTCTCGGAATTAGCAATATAATGTTTTACTTCGGAGTGATTTGGGAAAATCCTTTCGACAGCTTCAAACTTTTCTAATGCATTTTTGTAGTAACCGCCCCAATATAGTGTTAAGCCTTCTTTATAGAGCTGATCTGTACGACTTCTTGTATTTTTTGCTCCTGCCTGATTAACGAATTCTTTAACGGTATCGACAGGTACGGCAAAATTGAAGCCTTGAACCTCCTGACCATTTACGGTATCTCCTCTAAATGTTAACAATCCAATAATTTGCCCTTTTTCATTGATTACCGGTCCACCGCTGTTTCCATGGGTTGCCGCAGCATCTAATTGAATAACGGGGCTGCCTTGTTCTGTTTTCTTGGAAGTAGCGGTAATTTGTCCTGCGTTCATGGAAGATTCTAAAGATGAATCAGGGGATAATAAATCTGAATCTGCTGCTGCAGGATATCCAATGACCCAAATATCATTTTGGTCCTCTATCGTTTCTGAATTTCCAAGTGGTAAAGTAGGAAGGTTCTTTCCTTCAATTTTAAGAACGGCCACGTCTTTTCCTTGGTTTATAGGGGCCCCATAGCTTTTTACTTCACCGTCAAGAACATCTCCACCAGGTAAAATCACTTTTAATACTCGAGTGATTTTCGTGTATTTCGTGTAGCTGAGCATATAATTATAGGTCCATTCATAATCCTCTTGGAAGTAGTCAGCAATTCCAGCAACTAATTGTTGGAAAGCGGCGTTAGCGAGGTCATCATCTTCCATCTCAGAGCTTTCGACAACATGAGCATTGGTCACGACATAGCCATTAGGGCTAATAATGGCACCTGAACCAGATCCACCGATAAGGGTCTGATACTCTATTTCTTGCAGGTATGCATCAACTAGAGGTCCAGCTTGGGTCAAATAATCATTAAATTGCCATTCAACAATTGAATAGTCGATAATGCGTACGACTGCTGGTTTTGAATATTCAGATAATTTTTCGGCTTGTTTAATGTTTGACGTGTCAGGCTTGATGCTTAATAAGAAAAACGACGTCACAATCATGGCGATAAGTAAAATACTAATCGGCACAGTAAAAAGAGCTCTCTTTTTCAGTACGACCACCTCTTTTGGTATGAGAATAGGAATTGCAAATCACATACAATATATTCATAGACAAGGTCCGATAAATTTTGTACCAAAAAATAAAATAAGCAGTAAGACTCTGCAATTAGTGGGTGTTAAATTCCGTTAAAACAAACAGGCAGAAAACGAGCTAAACAGGGACTAGTAAGATAAGAGATAGTAACTGAATAGAATAAAAGAAATTATTGATTATAATTATTTTATGTTAACTAACTATTTTATAAAGGAAAAATAAATTGATCGAATGTTTTGCTATATAAACGGAATTCTTTGCAGAATCAAAAATTATAATATATTTCATAATTTATCTCGGTAGAATATATATAATCTCTTTACTAAATATATTAAAAATGATATTTTATTTTTATTATAATCCAATATTTGGATTTTTTTACCCTCTCATTGTAGGGGAATTCCTTTTTTTTGAAAATGTAAAGTGATATGATTAACTTATTCCTATTATGTTCGCATCGACGCTAGTAGGAGGGAAAGAATATATTGGGTGGAATTAGAAGTAAATCTATCAAGGTCGGCCAAATGAACATTGAAATAGCCATCCTGACTATACAGTCGATGAAAAGGTGTTCCACATTAAAAAAGACTAATAGGGGGATGGTTCATGAACATGCTTATTAAGGATATGATCATGAAAACGTCAATACGGGTCAAGGAAAACCAATATCTAAAAGAAGTATTAACATATTTTGAACAAACTGATGTCAATAGTTTACCGGTATTTAATATTTGTAATCAATTAATAGGTATTTTAACTAAAGATACTGTAATGATTGGAATTCAGAATCATGAAAATGTAGTGTCAAACTTACACTTGGATCAGGACTATATGATTGTTTCAGAGAATGATCATATTCAGGATATTATAAAAAAACAGAAAAAGTTTTATTTAGTGGAAAACAAATATAAATCTATTATTGGGATTATTAGCCACAATGATCTTAACTATGTGCATATAAGTACACTAGAGCGACGTTTAAAAGAATTAGAAGCTGTATTTGAACATGCCCATAACGGAATTGTAGCTATTGATAAAAATGGTATCATTACTTCATTTAATCCTGCCACGGAAAAGATAAGTGGGGTAAAGAGAGAGGGTGCGTTAGGTAGGTTTTTAAATGATGTCTTTATTCCGAGTGGTATGCTTGAAGTTCTTCGTACTGGAGAACCACAATATGGAACGAAATATCAAGTTGGGAATCGAAAGTATATTTCGAATCGAACACCTATTATAGAAAATGATGAAGTGACGGGTGTTGTAGCAGTTTTTCAGGATATTTCCGAAATTGAAAAAATTTCAGGAGAGCTGCAATCTGTTCGTGAATTAAATCAACAATTAGAAGCGATCATAGCTGCTTCATATGATGGGATTGTGATTACAGATTCAACAGGAAAAATCATCAGATATAATCAAGCGTTTCTCACATTCATTCAAGGTGACACCAATGATAATCTTAATGGGAAGGTTATTTTTGAAGTTTTTCCTTCTTTCAAAATTGAAAATATAAAACAAATGTTAGAAGGGAAACAATCTATAGCTTTATTGAAAAAAACTGAAGACAATGTAACCTTAATTATTACGGCCAATCCTGTTTTTAATAAAAATGAACATATAGACTTTGTTGTAATTAATATTCAGAATATTACGAAGTTCATTCGGTTGCAAGAAGAAGTTGAAAATAATAGGAGATTAACAGAACGTTATAAAGAGGAATTAGAACAATATCGAGTAGAACTCAAATCTCGTGCTAATTTTATTGCGGATTCCCCAATCATGAAAAAAGTAGTCCATATTGCTAAAAAGGTATCGGCCTTCGATTCTACGGTCATGATTTTTGGGGAATCAGGAACGGGAAAAGAAGAGCTTGCAAGGATTATTCAATTAAACAGTGTGAGGAGCGAGGGTCCTTTTATTACAATTAATTGTGGAGCTATACCAGAAACCTTGCTTGAATCTGAATTATTCGGTTATGAAGCGGGGGCATTTACGGGTGCGGGAAAGAGTGGAAAGCCTGGTATGTTTGAGTTAGCTCATAATGGAATTATCTTTTTGGATGAAATTGGAGAATGTCCTCTTTCTATACAGATAAAGCTGCTGAGGGTGATTCAAGAAAAAGTAGTAACTCGCTTGGGTGGTACTAAATCTATTAAGATAGATGTTCGGATCTTGGCAGCTACGCATCGCAATTTGGAGGAACAAGTTAAAAAAGGGGAATTTCGCGAAGATTTGTTTTTCCGTTTAAATGTAATTCCTATTACATTACCGCCGCTTCGAGAAAGAACAGAAGATTTACTGCCCTTGATTGAAATGTGTTTAAATGAGTTGAACCAAACATATGGGATGTCTAAACAGATAGCATCGGATGCCTTTGAAATACTTTTTCGCTATAAGTGGCCAGGAAATATTCGAGAATTACGAAATGCTATTGAACGTTCTTTTGTGCTGTCTGAAGGAGAATACATTAATGTAAAAGATTTTAGTTTTTTACAAAGTGAAATGATTGAGCAAGATACGGAAATAGATGATGAAGAAATTCTTCCGTTAAAGGAAGCAGTTATGAATTTTGAAAATAAGCTCATTAACAGAGCGTTGAAGAAGTATGGAAGCACATATAAAGCTGCTAACATTTTAAATGTAGATCAATCAACTATTGTTCGTAAGTTACAAAAAATGAAAACGTAAACAAAATCAGAAGGAATAAGGAGTAACAAAACAGCCTACAAAAATATGGATGAATCCGTTTAAGCTAGCTATTCATATAATCGGAAAATTTCTAATAGAATTTTTGATAGACTTTGAATTAAAAAGACAATGAATAAATGAAGGAACGTATCACAAGTCGATTTTTTTGCTTGAACACGCTCCTTTTGAGTAACAGGAATGTTGATAACAGCATTCCTGATTTTTTATTTCTATAAAATTCCTATATTTGTGCCCCTCTTATATAGATCTTTTGATTTTGAAGCTACATACGGGCAGAGGGAGTAATCTTACTTTCAAGGATAAAAGGAATGATGTATGACTGATGTATTATTACATTAGATGATGAAAGCAGACATTGTTTTTTAGAGGAAATGTTTGAAAACCTCCGTATATCAAGTGTTGAGAAATGGCATGATTCTTGCAAATAATTAAATAAAGACATTAAAAATTCTCAAGAATAAAAGGTGGTGATCATCTGGTTGTTCAAAAAGTATCTAACTTGTCATACTTACTTACTTCACGTTCGATTGCAGTCATAAGTGAAACTTTCAATCCTCATCAGGTTGGCGGAAGAGTATTATTAAACTTACAGAAATCTAAATATCAAGGTAGAGTTTATCCTGTTACTTCTGAGTTTGAAGAAACTTTCGGAATGAAAACGTTTTCAAGCTTGAGCAGCATACCTGAAGAAGTAATTACAGTAGTTATTACGTTACCTCCCAATTCTGTTTTACCTATTCTAGAAGAGTGTGTAGAAAAGAAAGTGAAGTTTATTATGATTACCAGTACAGATGTTATTGAGAGTGAAGATGAGAAGTTTGCTTTTGAACAATTATTGAAAACTTTTACTGAGGAAACGGATATTCGGATTCTAGGTCCGGATTGTTCAGGAGTATTTAATATTGGTAAATCTATTGGCATTTCTGGTGTTGCAGATTATGAACCAAACCGGTTACAAAACGGCAAGATTTCACTTATTACGCAAGGGGAAGGGTTAGGGAGAGCCGTTTTAGATGCAAACGACTTAGAAATTGGGTTTAATTATTGGATTTCTACGGGGAAGGAAGTTGATTTAGAAACAGCTGATTTTATCCAGTATTTTTCCCATGATGTTTCCACTCAAGTTATTTTAGTGATAATCGAAAGATTAAAAGACAAATGGAAATTTCAAAAAGCTGCAGAGAAAGCAAGAAGGTTCGGAAAGCCTCTTATTGTGCTAAATATAGGACAGGGAGAGGAGGAGATTTCCACTAAAGAAGAATGTAAGCAAGTTCATTCTGATTTTTTTAAAGAACTGGATATAATCCAGGTTTATGATCTTGATGAACTTCTTAATGTAGGTTGGTTATTCTATAAATATGGACATCCGCAAGGAAATCGGATTGGTATATTTTCTTACTCTAATGGAGTATCAGCATTACTAGCTGAGAAATGTAGACAAGCTAATCTATCTGTTCCGGATATTACAGGTGAAACAAAATCAATAATTCGGGATTTTTTTCCGAATCTGAAGACTCCTGCCAATCCAATAAATATGAAAATATCTGTCTATCAAGATATGAGTGATGTTAGTGAATGTCTAGAGCAGTTTACGAATGATCCTCATCTAGATATAGTATTTGTTCTTTATTCGTATAAATTAGGAGTTTATACAGAAATGTTAGTGAGGCACACTATAAAATTGGCACAGCGGGTGAATAAACCAATTATTCCATTATGGTTATCTTTATCAGGTGAATTAGAGGTAAGTTATGAAATTTTGAAAGAAAGTGGACTTCCATTTTATTCGTCCGCTAATGCTGGTGTCAGTGCTATCAAACATTTTACAGATTATCATATGAAAATAAATCGATTAAACACTCTTATGTGAAAGATTTAAAAATACCAGGATTCCCAGTTAAATGATCGAATACACCATCTATCAGCGATATCCGCCACTGCTTGGAGAACATACTGATGAAGTATTAAATGAACTTGGCTGCTCCGATACACAAATTAAAGAGAGCGAAGCTATTTTGACTTAGAATAATTCATCAAAGACAAGCGATTGCATATGTGATGCTACGCAATAAAAAAGGGGGACATATGTATGATGGAAAAAAGCCAATCAAATCGAAATTGGATTATTGTATTCGTCGCTTGTTTTTTAGGTCTTATGGTAGATGGAATGGATTTGCAAATGCTATCGTTAACAATTCCTTCTTTAATGGAAGAGTTCCAAATTACAAAAACACAAGCAGGGATTATTAGCACATGGTCTTTAGTCGGTATGGCCGTCGGTGGCATTATAGGTGGTTGGCTATCTGATCGATTTGGTCGGGTACGGATGGCAACCTATATGATGATTGTTTTCTCTGTAGGAACTGCTTTACTTGGTTTAGTGCAAACATATGAGCAATTTATCGTCGTTCGATTTCTTTCTGCTATCGGGATTGGAGCGGAATATTCTATAGTCACGATGCTTATGGCTGAATATGTACCAACGAAAAAACGGACAACTATTTTAGGTTCATTGCAAGCTGCTTATTCAGTCGGTTACTTAGTAGCGGCCTTATTGGCAGGAGCAATCTTACCGATTTATGGATGGCGGCCCCTTTACTTCATTTCTATTTTACCGGTAGCTTTAGCTATTTATATCAGATTTAAGATACCAGAACCTCAAGGTTGGTTAGAAGCAAAACAACAACCGAAACAATTCAAGAAAAATGAATGGCTTACAATCTTCAAAGAGCCGAAAACAAGAGCAATTTTCCTTTTCTGGATTATTACTTCAACCTTTTTACAGTTTGGCTATTATGGTGTAGGGACTTGGTTGCCGACTTATATTATCGAGGATTTAGGGTTCAATTTTAAGACGATGACAAGTTATCTTGTTGGAAGCTATACAGCCATGATTTTAGGTAAAATTCTTGCAGGTTGGTTAGCAGATAGATATGGCCGTCGTAATGTATATATTCTAAGTGGTTTATTGACAGCTATTTCTTTACCGGTCATTTATTTGTATAACACACCAGGCAATATTATTATCTTACTTACAATTCTTGGATTTTTATATGGTGCACAGTATGGAATTAATTCAACATATATGAGCGAAAGCTTCCCGACACACATTCGGGGTACAGCTGTAGGCGGTGCCTATAATGTCGGGCGATTTGGAGCAGCGATAGCACCTATTATTATCGGTATTATTGCCGAAGCTCAATCCATTGGGTTCGGTCTAGCTACGCTAGGTATAGCCTATGCTTTATCCGGAATTATCCCAGCCCTATTTATTCGAGAAAAAATGTACGATCCATTTAAAAATAAAGAAAACAGTTTGGATAATGAAAATGAAAACGTTTCCGAAGATCGGGTTATGTGATGTGAAAGTTGAGTAGGTTAAATAGAATTGTGAGTGTTAGATTTGTCCCGTTTAATTATACTAGTTTAAGAATTTGAAAAGAGAGTGAAAAATGATGTAAGAGAATGTGTTTAATAAACAAAACATACCCATCAATACATGAAAATATACTAGTAGTTTAAAACCGTTGACGCTCTAAGCGTCAGCGGTTTTTTTATGTTTTGGCCATAAGAGTGATATCGGAGAGAGTGTGGGAGTTTGACCAAAATATGAATTAAATTGGTCAAAATTAAGAAGACTAATCTCATGCTCTTTAAACTTTGTCGTATTTATCCAATCTAAGGTGTGATTAGTATTTAAAGGTTGCCTTGTTTTAGTTTTGATAATATAATATTTCGGTATATAAAATTCGGAAAAGTTTAATTACTTAAAGTTAACGTGTGGAGGACAACTATGTCGGGGAAATTTCCAACTTCTTATATTATTGTTATCGGTTTAATGTTGTTTGCATTATTTTTTGGGGCAGGTAACCTCATTTTCCCTGCTATGCTTGGTCAATCTGCCGGGGAAAATATTTGGGTCGCCAATGCCGGATTTTTAGTTACGGGTGTCGGTTTACCATTGCTTGGTATTCTGGCTTTTGGATTTTCGGGTAAAGATAATTTACAATCGTTAGCTAGTCGTGTTCATCCGATATATGGTATTGTTTTTACAATAATTTTATATTTATCTATCGGTCCTTTTTTTGCAATTCCTAGGGCAGGGACTGTATCATTTGAAATTGGCGTTAAACCATTCTTATCACAAAATGGGGATTCGGTGCCTTTGTTAATTTTTACCGGTATTTTCTTTGCAGTAACGTGTATTTTGTCTTTGAATCCATCTAAAATTGTTGATATTGTTGGAAAGTTCTTAACGCCAATCAAATTAACTTTTATAGGTATCCTAGTAATAATTGCTTTTATTTTTCCTATCTCTCAATTTCAAGCACCTATACCTGATTATCAAGTTAATCCATTTTTTAAAGGATTTCAACAAGGATATTTGACAATGGATACTTTAGCTTCTTTTGTTTTTGGTATTATTATAATTAATGCGATTAAAGAGAAAGGTGCTACGACTAAGAAGCAAATTATGAGTGTTTGTATTAAAGCGACAGGAATCGCTGCAATCATACTCGTTCTTTTTTATACAGCTATTGCTTATATGGGAGCATCAAGCGTAGGGAAACTTGGATATTTAGATAATGGGGGAGAAGTTCTAGCGGGTGTTTCCCATTATTACTTTGGTTCATATGGTAATGTACTTTTAGGCCTTCTTATAACAGTGGCTTGTTTAACAACAAGCGTTGGTCTAGTGACAGCTTGTTCGTCATTCTTTCATAGTCTATTTCCTAAAATCTCTTATAAAGTCATTACGATTGTTTTATCAATTTTTAGTGCTATGGTTGCTAATATTGGTTTAACGCATCTTATCACTATTTCAGAGCCTGTCTTAACGGTGATTTATCCACTTGCTATCGTACTGATTGCCTTAACCTTCTTACATTCATTATTTAATGGCCATCGGAAGGTCTATCAAATCAGTTTGCTATTCACATTTATTATTAGTCTATTTGATGGACTTACTGTAGCTGGTTTTCAATTTCATAGTGTCGATGATTTCTTTAATCAATATGTGCCGTTATATAGTATCGGTCTAGGTTGGGGACTTCCAGCTATCATTGGAGGCCTAATAGGATATTTTATTAGTAAATTAAAACATAAAAAGTATACAGTATTAGAAGATATTAAACAGAAATAACCATATTTGAATATTCTCAAAGAAAAGGCGTTCATAAAAGTATAATACTTTATGAGCGCCTTTATTTTTAAACAATTAAAATAAAGATGTTTTAAAATGCATACCCTGTAGGAGAGTCAATGGGATTCACTGCCACTTTATTCACTTTTTTAGCACCACTAGGTTTCCTTTCATTCCTGTTTGATGCTCTAACTCTAATAAAAAAGAATGTAACGCTTCTAGTCCTTCCACCGTATGTTCAATCTTCACGCTGCTTTTATAGGGCACTTTTTTATGCAAGAACACTTGAACTTGAATTTCACCTTTTGAGACATCCAGACCCACAACTGGATTCATTCATTATCTCCTCCTTATTCAGTAGATGATTGACCGTTAACCTCTGTCTCGCTTGTAATACGGAATCACAATGTCCCAACGAGCCTAATCATGTGTTAACAAGGTAGATGTGTAATAGACATATCTTTTTTATTTTGGACTGGGAATTTTAGTGGTGTCTATGTTGATGGTTTTAAAGTACTATTAATCACGTAATAATGGTGTTTATACTAAAAACTTACTAAATCATTGATGAATGACTATTTTCTAAACGTAATCGATAATGTATTATTATATAGAAATACTTTCGAAGGTACGCGTGCAAGTAGATAAAATTAAAGAGTCCATTAAAAAGAGGTTTTATGAATTTGAAGGAAGCTATAATATTTTTGCATGGGGTAGTGGGAAATAAAAATGTATTTAAGACAGAAATAGATACATTAAAAGGTAGATATAATTGTATAGCTTACGACTATTATAATTCCGAAAACTTAGGAGCGGATTGTCCTTTTTCTTTGGAGCTATTACTTCAACAGCTTTATGATCAATACAAGAGAAACGGAATTCAAAAGGCTCATTTGTGCACATTAAGTTTTGGTTGTATAGTTGCCATGGCTTTTAATAAAAAATACCCTGAAATGGTAATGAGTTTGACTTTTGTAGGGGGATACTTTTGTGGTGTTCCTTCAACATTGCATAAGAACCGTATTAAATTATTAAAAGAAAAACCACAATATGATCATAAAGCATGGTTGAAACGATATGCATCCGCCATAAATCCAAATAAAAAGCAAATACAAGAAAACTCAGAGGCTATTTTTGTAAAGAATGCTTTGTTGCTTCATCCAAATGTTTTCGAAAAAGCCATTAGGGTGCAACTTGAATATGATTCGAGAATGGATTTAATGAATGTAAAACGTCCAATTTTATGGGTAATGGGCGAATATGATGAATTATATAAAGAAACATTAGCGGATTTAGAACAATATGTTCCGCATGTTGAATATCACGAGCTGCAAAATGCTGGACATGTAGCCCATATTCACCAGCCTGATCAATTTATGTCTATATTTCAACCTTTTCTAAAAAAAGCGAGCAATCAAAGAAGCTTAGCTTTAGAACTTATAGAGATATAAATAACAACCGTGTAGTGTTTTTACCTATCTTTAAATTGGGCTTTGCTAAGTTAAAGATACGTTTTGGTGGGCTACTTTGTAATAGTGTGATTAAAATATGCTTGTTTTGTCGAATTTTGTCCATTTGTGTAATAATCTTCTTGCAGAAGAGAGTTTTGGCTAAAAATCTATGTTGATTTTTAACTATGCTACTCACAATACTTAATGAACTAAACGATAATTAACGGTTAAATATCAGCAGGAGGTAGATCGATAGTGTCCATCAAGAAGAAACTTCCATTAATTTTCACTTTGTTGGTATTATGTATTTTAATAGCGAATAATGCTTTACATTATTTACGATCTAAACAGCAATTAATAAATTTTAATGAAAAAGAAATAGCGTTAATTACTCAGGAAGTATCGTATCAGGTGGAAAGTGCAAAAAAGGGATCTTTATTTGTAGAAAATATTCTTGGGAGAGAATTAAGAACGGCTTCTATTGCTATACAAAACTCGTTACCTTCTAAACATGAAGAGATAACTAATGAACAATTAAAAGCATTGGCTGATGAGCTGATGATTTCACATATTACTTTATTAGCTCAAAAGGAAAACGATATTATCGGTGTAAAATCATCCGATTCACATGAAGTTAACATGTCAACAAAAGAGTGGGGATATTGGTATGATGCTTTTCAACAGCTTTTCTCTTTATCGCCGGTTAATGTAAAAGAAGGGGTAGCCCTGCCAAATTACTGGACAGGTCCAACTGAGATTGCTTCCAGCAACCCTGATCATACAGATAAATGGGGTTACTTTTACGATGGCTCTACTAATTTTATTATTAATCCCTATTTTCGTGACAATCAAGTATTAGAGTACGAAAAGCAATTTGGTCCCAGCAATGTTATGGAGAGGTTTACGAAGGAACTTGATGGTGTAGTGGAATTGACTGTTTTCAACCCGGAAAAGTTCGGGAAAAAGAGTAGGATTATTAATAAAAATGGATACAATTATATTCGAATTGCTGATCAACCGATTTGGTATGGTACGTATAACTATAGCAACCAAGAATTAGATACAGAGATGATTCAAAAAGCTATAAAGACAGGAGAGACACAGCACTACACTGAAACGATAAACGAAAAAAATGTTAGGAAGACATTTGTTCCTATTAATACCGATGTAGATGTACCATATGTTATTGGTGTAACCTACGACTATGGGTTAATGCAGAAAGAACTAAACCGTGAATTGCTGAATCATCTTTTATTATTGATTCCGTTTATACTTGTTGTGTTAATTACAAGTTTTGTGTTTTCTCGCTCGATTACAAAACCGATTGGTTATATAGTTGGACAAGTAAACGAGATTGCCCAAGGAAAATTTGGGAAAAATTTAATTTTGAAACGAAAAGATGAGTTAGGACTTCTTACACGAAATGTAAATGCCTTATCGAATTTTTTGCAAGCTTATGTAACGGATTTAAAGCAGAGTCAAGAAGTCATTGAGTTTCAAGCATATCACGATTCTCTTACTGGACTTCCTAATAGAAGGTATCTTCAGGAAGAGCTAAATAAGATGATTGTAAATACAAAACAAACAGATGGTTCGGTAGCAGTGTTATTTATTGACATAGACCGATTTAAAGATATTAATGACTCATTAGGGCATGCGCTCGGTGATGAATTAATCAAGCTTGTATCAAATCGATTAAAGAGCTGTCTCTCTAGTACAAACAGTTTTGTGACCAGACAAGGCGGGGATGAATTTGTTATTTTATTTAAAAACCTTAAATTAGAGAAGGTAAAAGCGGCAGCTGAAACGATTGTTACAGTCATTAAACACCCTTTTATTATTGAAGGAAATGAAATACATGTAGGTGTGAGTTGTGGTCTAAGTTTATACCCAATGCATACGGAGAATCAAGATACTCTGATGGTCTATGCCGATATAGCGATGTATGAGGCTAAGAAACAAGGGGGCAGCAAAGTTGTTGTATATAACGATACAATCAATATAAAAAATGAAGAGAAGCTGCGTATAGAAACTCGATTAAGAAAGGCTATTAAAGAAGAAAAAATTGAAGTTTATTATCAGCCGAAAATAAATGCTAAGGAAAATATCATAACTGGGGTAGAAGCATTGGTAAGGTGGACAGATGAGGAACTTGGATTTGTGTCACCAGATAAGTTTATTCCTGTTGCAGAGAGTACAGGATTGATTCATTCTTTATGGGAATTAGCGATGAAGAAAGCTTGTTTCCAGGTAAGCAAGTGGAATGAAGGTCGTTTAGAGCCGTTAAACCTTGCTGTAAACTTTTCACCAAAGCAATTTCAAGATTCTAGTCGACTAATAAAACAGGTCGTAGACATTCTTTCTGAGTCCAAATTGTCACCTGCCTATTTTGAAGTGGAAATTACAGAAAATATTTTATTTGATCATTCAGCAGAAACTATAGAAGCTTTGGAAAAGTTACGAAACTACGGAGTTTCTGTTTCAGTGGATGATTTTGGGACAGGGTATTCTTCATTCAGTTATTTAAAAACATTACCTGTTGATAACCTTAAGATTGATCGAACATTTATTCAAGATATTCAGGAGGATTATAGCAATTCCGAAATCTCTGAAGCTATTATAACGATGGCACGCGGCTTACGGTTACATGTAATAGCGGAAGGGGTTGAGGAAGAGCATCAAAAGGAGTTTTTATTAAAGAACGGATGTTATCATATGCAAGGCTATTTGTTTAGTAAGCCACTTAGTAAACAGGATTTCGAAAGATTCCTTAAAGAGAACTATTAACTTAATTAATACTAATTAATTATAGAAAGAATCAATGCATACTACCTTTACATTCTTCTTTTAATTATTTATGATTAGCTAATGTTAGTAGATAGCGAGGATATCGATTCCTTGTATATATTTCAAATAAAGGCTATGTTATATGACGCTGTTGATTTCGGATTAACGAGGTTATATAACATAGCCAGAATAAAAGAGAGGTACTTAAGAAAATGTCTTTCAATGAACAAAAATTAATTGCTCAAAAATTCCCGGATATATTTGAGCAAGATGATGCTACTGAAATACATAGAAAAATTGATCAATCTCAACATTTTATGGAAGCGGTTAAAGGATTAATTGAGCTCTGCGGTGATGATCCTAATCGAGACGGTCTTATAGAAACTCCATATAGAGTATTAAAGGCATTTTTAGAATATACAGAGGGCTATAGAGAAGATCCTAAAGCTCATTTGTTAAAGACTTTTGATGTAAATCATCAGGAGTTAGTTTTAGTAAGAGATATTGAATTTTATTCGATGTGCGAACATCACTTTGCTCCTTTTTTTGGTGTAGCCCATGTAGGATATATCCCTAATGAAAAAATTACTGGGTTATCGAAGATTGCTCGTATGGTGGAAGGATATGCGAAGAGATTTCAGGTTCAAGAACGATTAACAACCGAAATTGCAGAGGCCATTGAAGAAATTTTACAACCTAAAGGCACGATGGTAGTAATCGAAGCCAAGCATATGTGTATGTGTGGCAGAGGAATCAAAAAGTCGAATGCTTCGACTGCAACATCATCTGTTCGCGGAATATTTGCTGATAGATCCGAGACACGTGCAGAGTTTTTATCGATTCTTCAAAGACCTAGTGTTTTATAGGAACAGAAAAGGCGTAACCTAAATTAAATTGGGGTACGCCTTTTTATTAGTAAAAGAGGGGAGCAGTTTCATGCGAACATTACTAATTGATATGGATTCTGTCATATGTGATTTAATGTCAGATTGGCATGATCGATATAATAAAGACTATGATGATAATTTGACGGTTGATCGGTTAAAGTGCTGGAATTCTGAGAAGTATGTAAAACCTGAATGTGGAATAAAAATATATGATTATTTGAAAGAACCAGGTTTATTTAGTCGTTTAAAGCCGCTTCCGCATGCAGTAGAAGTTTTAAAAAGATTATGCAAAGATTATGAAATTTTAATCGTAACGAGCAGTGTTTCCAGTGCCTTTGCCGAGAAGGAAATATGGGTGGAAAAACATCTTCCTTTTATAGGGAAGCATAACATGATTTTTACTCATCGAAAAAACATGATTGTCGGTGACCTGTTATTTGATGATGCCCCGCATAATTTAAAAGAATTTGCTGCGACTGGAAGGCTTGCCGTCGCTATGGATTATCCTTACAACAGAAATATTGAAGTTCCTAGAATTGGAAATTGGTTAGAATTTGAAAGGTTCCTGCAAACAGAAGCTTGGGTGGAGATTTCATGAAACATATTGATGTTATCATTATTGGAGGAGGGCCGGCAGGAATGTCAGCAGCAATATGGTGTAAGAGGCTGGGGGTTGATCATCTTCTTCTCGAAAAAGAAGAGAAGTTAGGTGGACAATTAACTCAAATTCATAATGAAATTATAGATTATCCAGGCTTATATGCTAAAAACGGAAAGGTAATGCAACAGGAATTTGCCGCTTATTTTCATAATGCAGGATGCTTATATAGATTACATACAAAGATTTTATCCATCGATGCTTCATCAAAAACTCTTAAAATTCAACAGGAGAATAAGATAGAAAAACTTCACTTTCATTATTTAGTTTTAGCGATGGGGTCAGGACCAAAGTTGCTGGAAGTTCCGGGAGAAAGGGAGATGATTGCTAGAGGAGAAGTTTACTCTGCGACGGCGGATAGATATCGATTTAAAAATAAAGTCGTAGCCGTTGTAGGAGGAGGAGATCGAGCTTTAGAGGGGGCTATTCTTTTAGCGGATGCAGACGCTGCAGTTTACTTGATTCACCGATCTGAAAACTTTAAGGCAAGAAGTCAATATGTGGATATCGTAACCAAGAAAGAGAATATAAAAATAATCACAAATACTCGAGTGACCTCTATCCATGGAGAACAGTGTGTGACCTCAATCGATTTGTTAAATAACAAAGAGAAAGCGTTTTCTTTGAAGGTAGATGCTGTTTTCCTAAGGATAGGAAGTAAACCAAACAGTGAGCTTGTGAAAAGTCTTGTTAAAGTAGCGGAGAATGAATTGATTGTGACCGACCGTATAGGTCAAACAAGCAACAGTGCTATTTATGCTATTGGAGATATTTGTACAAATCCTTTATTTTCGAGTATAGCTTCATCAAATGGACAGGCAGCAATCGTTGCTAAGTATTTATCGTTACTATTAACAAATGAGCAAACTTCGAAACATAAGTTTATTTCTAAATTCAAACCTTAGCTCTGTATTTTATGGAGCTGAGGTTATTTTATTTGTTCAGATTTTAATTATTTAGAAGTCTCTTCATACAAGATAAAAGAAAAATATCTTTGTAGTGAACGAATGGATAGTGCTAAACGTCATAGTAATAAAGTTAGAGGAGGAATAGGCTGTGAAAAATTGGATATTTCAGAAAACATTTTTGGCCTTTTTATGTATAGGTCTTATAGGAATCGGATTTTTAGTGCCCGCTATGATTCCGTTATTGGAGGAACAGTTACAATCACTTCCGAATGTACCTGACCTTCCTTTTGAAGTGCTTGTTATTAGTTCTTTGATCAATCCAATGATTCTTTTAATTATTGCGATTATAGTTGGTCAGCTGACAGCTCCAAGATTAAAGCTGGATTCATATTTATATCACCATATGCAAGAGAATAAAAGCATATGGAAAACGTTTAAATCCAATCTTCCCATTGGAATTATTCTAGGAGTTATTGTATCTGCTATTTTCTTTAGCTTTGAACTGATATTTCAACCATATCTACCGGAAACCTTAAAAATGAGTGTAGAATCAAGAAATGTTGTAAACACGTTAAACGGAATATTCTACGGTGGGATAGTCGAGGAACTATTACTCAGATGGGGACTTATGTCCTTGCTTATTTGGATAATGTGGAAAGTTTTTCAACGGTCAAAATCAGCCCCTTCTGCAGCAATATTCTGGATTAGTATTATCATCAGTTCCATCTTATTTGCATTAGGTCATTTAGGCATTAATATGTTAGCTGCTCCATTAACACCACTTATTTTAACTCGAATGCTGCTTCTTAATGGAATTGCTGGAATTGTATTTGGCTGGTTATATTGGAAAAAAGGCCTCGAGATTGCAATGATTTCACACGCTGCCTTACACATTACTACAACAATTATAACGAATATTTGGTTTTTATTATGATGATTTAACTAGTTCCTTCTATCTTAAATAATGAATAATTAGCATAAACTGGTTAACTGTTCATATCCATTTTGAAGTGCGTACTATGTTTAAAATAAATGAGGTGGAGTTATGGACAATATCGATTTACAGAAAAATGGCCTTCATTTGACACGACCAACAGATTCGAATTGGAATTATCGAGTTTTCTTTTCATTAATGATGCGTACATTATTATTTATTGTATTTGGAGCTGTTTTTGTTGGTCTATTCTCCTTATTAGGAAGTGAAACACCTTTAAAAGCTGCAGAAAAGTGGTGGCCATTCCAAGCGATATTAGCTAACATCGCAACGTATTTTATTCTAAGGTCTTTTTTAAGAAAAGACGGAATTCCATATAAGAGTATGTTCAATTATCAAAAGGGGAGTCAAGGGAAATATGCTGTAGAAACATTATGGCTAGTGTTAGTAGGCTTTATTTTGGGTGGTGTATCATTATATGCAGCCGGTTATCTGTTATTTGGTACATTTAGTCTGCCTACGACGATGTTTCAAGAAATCCCTGTATGGGCACTAGTCCTTGCATTGATTCTGTTCCCTTTAACAAACGGGCTGGTTGAAACCCCTACTTATATTGGATATGCTCTTCCACGTCTCCATGCCATTACAGGAAAACAGTGGCTAGCCATTATTCTGGCTGGTTTGGCCCTTGCCTTTCAACATGTTGCCTTGCCTTTAGTATTTGATATACCTTATATGTTATGGAGATTTTTATCGTTCATTCCACTTGCCCTTGCATTAGGATTTATATATATGAAAACAAAGAGACTAATTCCTATTATGTTGGCACATTACTTAATGGATCTGCAATTAGTTATTCAATTAGTTCTGATGATGTAGATTAGCGATATCTAAAATATGTGTATCCATTTTAAGAGTAGAAAAAAATGGATACTTTTTTAAAAAATATGTAGCATACATTAGGGGGGTATAGTATATTATAAGTGGGGGGTGCTATAGGTGGATCGTGAAAACCAAGAGGACCTATTAGAAATTGAACCATGTTACTTGAATCACTCTGAGAGGGTAAGTCATCATTCTGAAAAGGTAAAGAAGAGTTTAATTAATCGTCTAAATAGAATAGAAGGTCAAATTCGCGGGGTGAAAGGCCTCATTGAAAAAGATACTTATTGTGATGATGTAATTACTCAAGTTTCAGCGATACAATCTGCACTAAATAGTTTTTCCAAAGTTTTATTAGAAAATCACTTGAAGAGCTGTGTAACAGAGCGGATTCAAGAAGGGGATTTAGAAGTAGTAGATGAACTGTTGGTTACTATTCAAAGATTAATGAAAAAATAAGGAGCGAACATAATATGGAAAAAGTAACGTTACTTGTAAGCGGAATGTTTTGTGGACACTGTGTTAATGCAGTTGAGGGTGCTGTCGGTAAACTGAACGGAGTATCCAGTGTAAACGTTCATTTAAGTGAAGGGAAAGTAGATGTAGAGTTTGATTCATCAGTGGTTTCATTAGAGACTATAAAAGAAACAATTGATGATCAAGGCTATGATGTAGCATAATGTGAATTTTATATACGTGCATAAACAAAAATGCACGTATTCTTTTTAATAAAAAACATACCTTGTAGGGGTATTTAGGAGGGGTGAAAATGACACAAGAGTTAAAAGAAACTGTACTTCCGATAACAGGCATGACTTGTGCCGCTTGTGCTGTGCGAATTGAAAAGGGAATTAAAAAAATAGAAGGCGTAGAAGAGGCGACAGTCAATTTTGCTTTGGAGAAAACTTCTATTACGTATGATCCTAATGTAGCTCATATAGAGGACTTTAAAAAGAAAATCCATGACTTAGGCTATGAAGTAATAGAGGAAAAAGTTGAGCTGGATATTATCGGCATGACTTGTGCCGCTTGTGCGACTAGAATTGAAAAAGGATTAACTAAACTAGAAGGTGTAACGAAAGCGACGGTCAATTTAGCGTTAGAGAGCGCCGCTATCGAGTATAACCCAGCACAAATTGGAACATCGGATATGGTAAAGCGAATTGAAAAGTTAGGGTATCAAGCGACTTTAAAAGAGGAACAAAAAGAGAGCATTAAAGATCTTAAAGCAAAAGAGTTAGAAACTCAAAAAGGGAAGTTTATTTTTTCGGCTTTCTTATCTGTACCATTATTATGGGCGATGGTCAGTCACTTTAGCTTTACGTCATTTATGTATGTACCAGAAATGTTTTTAAATCCTTGGGTGCAATTAGCGCTTGCGACACCTGTTCAGTTCATTGTTGGGAAGCAATTTTATATAGGGGCTTTTAAAGCGCTTCGAAATAAAAGTGCTAACATGGATGTATTAGTTGCTTTAGGAACATCGGCTGCCTATTTTTATAGTTTATATTTGTCTATAGCGTCTATTGGCAGCAATGAGCATATGATCGAGCTTTATTATGAAACAAGTGCTGTTTTAATTACATTAATCATTTTAGGAAAATTGTTTGAAGTTAGAGCAAAAGGCCGTTCATCAGAGGCCATAAAAAAACTAATGGGTCTCCAAGCAAAAACAGCAACCGTGTTGAGAGCTGGAGTTGAACGGGAGATTCCACTAGAAGATGTATTAGTAGGTGACATCGTTTATGTAAAGCCGGGTGAAAAAGTGCCGGTAGATGGAGAAATCGTAGAAGGAAGTTCAGCTTTAGATGAATCGATGTTAACAGGTGAGAGTGTTCCTATTGATAAAACAGTAGGTGACTCTGTGATTGGGGCCACAATCAATAAAAATGGATTCTTAAAAGTAAAAGCGAAAAAAGTAGGCCGTGATACAGCACTTGCGCAAATTATTAAAGTGGTAGAAGAGGCTCAAGGTTCAAAAGCACCTATTCAGCGATTAGCAGATCATATTTCAGGAATCTTTGTTCCAATCGTAGTAGGAATTGCTTTTCTTACCTTTTTAGTGTGGTTCATATGGGTCGCTCCTGGTAACTTTGCCGAGGCATTAGAAAAATTAATTGCTGTTTTGGTGATTGCTTGTCCATGTGCCTTAGGATTAGCAACTCCTACTTCAATTATGGCAGGTACAGGAAGAGCGGCCGAGTTTGGTATTCTTTTTAAAGGTGGAGAGCATTTAGAAAGGACCCATCAGTTAACGACGATCCTGTTAGATAAAACAGGAACAGTAACAAATGGCGCCCCGGTTTTAACAGATATTTTAATCGAAGAGGGCTTTGAAGAACAGCAGTTTTTAACGTTAGTAGCCGCTGCCGAAAAGCAATCAGAGCATCCACTAGCCCGGGCAATTGTTGCGGGGATAAAAGAGAAAAATATTGAACTTGTGGAAGTGGAAGAATTTGAATCCATACCAGGCTATGGGATTCAGGCAAAGGTAGATGGCCATGTTATTGTTGCAGGAACCAGAAAATTAATGAATAAGCACAACATTTATATTGAACATATGCTTAAGACGATGGAGGATTTGGAGGGAAAAGGGAAAACGTCAATGCTTATTGCTATTAACAATCAATATGCCGGTTTAGTAGCTGTTGCCGATACAATAAAAGATACTTCAAAAGAAGCAGTCCAACGACTTAAAGATATGGGCCTTGACGTGGTCATGATTACAGGAGATAACAAACGCACAGCCGAGGCGATTGCAAAAGAGGCAGGCATTGATCATGTTGTAGCGGAAGTTTTACCAGAAGGAAAAGCAGAAGCAGTGAAACAACTTCAAGCTCAAGGGAAAGTAGTCGCCATGGTTGGAGATGGAATTAATGATGCTCCAGCATTAGCGACGGCGCATATTGGAATGGCAATCGGAACAGGAACAGATGTAGCGATGGAAGCAGCTGATATTACGCTTATTCGAGGAGATCTAGGTAGTATTGCAGATGCGATTTATATGAGTAAAAAGACAATCCGAAATATTAGACAAAATCTATTTTGGGCGTTTGCCTACAATGCATTAGGAATTCCAATTGCTGCGTTTGGTTTCTTAGCTCCATGGTTAGCAGGAGCAGCGATGGCGTTTAGTTCTGTGTCAGTGGTGTTAAATGCATTGCGCTTGCAAAGGGTGAAACTTTCAGGTAAAGGGGAAGCAAACCGATGAAAAAGTGGGTGTTTTCAGCTGTTTTATATTTAGTCGTTGTCGTTGCGGGGTACGCTGTTTATGAGGCAGTATTTGGTGTAAATAAGGGTGTAGAACACAATACCCCGAAAAATGTAGCCGGGCAAAAAATCGAAGAACATAATTCACATGCTAATGCTGGAACAGAACAACGGCATGAAGAAGACAATCACGAACATGGCGAAACAAGTAGTAAAGAGAATGAAATACAGGTAACAATTAAAGAAGGAAACAAGCAGCTATTTCTAACACTAAAAGATAATTCAGGAAATCCCGTAACAGATTTAGAAATAAATCATGAGAAGCTTCTTCACCTTATTGTCGTTGATGAACATTTAGAACAGTATCATCATTTACACCCTGGAGAAATAGCACCAGGTCAATTTAAAGTGACAAGCAAATTGGAAGAAGGAACTTATAAAGCTTTTGTAGACATCAAATCAACGAGCTTACAATACGAAGTTCAACCAATTCCTTTTATAGTTGGCAATCCTGCAACGAGTGAACATGCACATAGTTCATTGCAAGTTGATAAAGAATTAACTAAAACAGTTGATGAAAACAAAGTATCTCTTATGACAACGGATTTAACGGCTAATGAACCTGTGACATTAACATTTGATGTTTATGAAGCTGTACTTGAGCCTTATTTAGGAGCAATCGGTCACGTTGTAATTTTAGATGAACAAGCGGAAGAATACCTACATGTTCATCCACTAAATGAACAAGATCCAATCTTTGAAACTCAATTTCCGCATCCTGGTATTTATAAAATCTGGGCAGAATTTCAACAAGATGGAAAAGTAACTGTGTATCCGTTTGTGGTGAAAGTTAAATAATTGCTTCTAAGGGAGCTAGTGTAAAACCCAGGATGCTTATGTTTTAAGTATTGTGGGTTTTATTTTTTTGTGGAAATGAAAACCCTAGGCTAGGCCTAGGGTTCAAAAAAGCTTAAAGCGTGGTATTAAAAAAACTCTTCTGTGGTGCTAAAATATTCTTGGTTCGCCAACCAGAATCAAGCATACAGAGGAGTTTTTTATGTCAAAAGACA
>NZ_QWVS01000026.1 GCF_003570725.1 Peribacillus asahii | reverse complement strand
ACATTTCAATCTTACGATTAAATACCAAACTCACCATTTTCACCTCCTTCTACACGAACAAATGATCCTATTTATATTTTACGATAAGCTTACCAACAGTTCAATGCCTATAATTCAAAAAACTTGCTCAATGAAAAGTAAAATTGAGCAAGTTTAACTATATTTAAAGAAGCTGTTTTTTAGCCCCGTTTTTCTCTGTAAGCTTCGACGCATCTCTAACAACAGCTGTGACTTGATGCCCTCGTCCGATTCCTTCTTTTAAAATAAACTGTCCTGCTTTTCCGCTCGCCCCAATAACTGCAATCTTCATAATTGTCACTCCATTCTCCCTAATTTCTATTTTTTATCTTAAAGTTTTTAAGGCTCCACTCCATTCCACAACTTCACCAAGCATCGCATTTACATTATCTAGATGTAAGGCTTGAGGTTTGAAATCAGTTCCATTTTCAAAATCTAGAAACAAAGACAATGTTGGATGTGCACGAACGTCCGCAATTTTTAACTCACCGCAAATTCCACGTAAATGTTCTGCTGCACGAGCACCACCAGTAGACCCATAGCTAACGATACCGGCCGCTTTGTTGTTCCATGCTTCACGCGCAAAATCAAGGGCATTTTTTAATGCTCCTGTAATACTGTGGTTATACTCCTGAACAATGAACACGAATCCATCTAAATTCGCAAGTTTTTCATTCCAAGCTGCAATTCCCGGTTCCGTCCCATCAGTTGTCCCTAAGAACGGTAAATTAAAATCAGCAATATCTACTATTTCATAATTTGCATCTCCACGTTTGTCCGCAATTTCTTTTACCCATTTTCCTACTTGTGGACTTACACGCCCTTGACGTGTGCTTCCTAAGATAATTCCAATGTTTAATTTATCAGTCATTGTTTTTTCCTCCTTCGTTTGTTTCCCAAATATCTTTTCCAAAAAACCCATCTTTCACACCGCTTATCTGTTTTCCCCTTGAAACTTCGACACCCCATGAATAAAGACAATAAGTCCTAAAACTGCACTTTATATAACTTTTCCTAACTCATTTTTTCATTTCTTTATTCTTTCAATTTACCTTATGTAAATTAATTTATTTATATAAATTAATTTCGTAAAGTAAGTTTATAATAAATTATTATTAATAAATAGATATGTAGTATAGTATAAATAGAAAGGTGTAAAATATATGAAGCAATCTATTATTTTTCCTAAAAATGAAATAATTTATTTTTTACTATAGTTGTTTAACTTGTCTGCAAAATAAAAAATGTGAAAAGAGGAATGAAAATGATTAAGCAAACACAATTAGGAAAAACAGATATATATGTCAATCCGATTGGACTTGGAACGAATGCTGTCGGAGGTCATAATCTTTATCCTAATTTAAATGAAGAGGCAGGAAAAGAGTTAGTACGAGCTGCAATTAATCACGGGGTTAACTTTCTAGATACAGCATTCATTTACGGACCAGGGCGTTCTGAAGAATTAGTAGGAGAAGTCATGAAAGAAACAGGAAAACGCAGCGACATGGTTATTGCCACCAAAGGTGCACATAAATTTGTTGGACAAGATGTTGTAATCGACAATTCTCCGCATTTTTTAAAACAGGCTGTTGAGGAGAGCTTAAAACGTCTGCAGACGGATTACATCGATTTATTTTATATCCATTTTCCAGATAACGATACACCAAAAGATGAAGCGGTTGGTGCATTAAAACAATTGAAAGACGAAGGAAAAATTAGAGCGATTGGTGTTTCTAACTTCTCAATGGATCAGTTAAAAGAAGCGAATACAGACGGGTATGTCGATGTTTATCAAGGTGAATATAATTTATTACAACGATCTGCGGAAAAAGAATTACTCCCTTATACAGCAGAGCAGAATATTTCATTTATACCTTACTTCCCTCTAGCAGCTGGCATATTAGCAGGTAAATACAATAAAGACATGGTATTCAATGACCTTCGTTCACAAATGCCGCATTTGCAAGGAGCGGCATTTGCACAAAACTTAGAAAAAGTAGAAAAAATACGTAAAATTGCTGATGCTAAACAAACAAACGTTGCCCATATCGTCTTAGCTTGGTATTTAACACGCGCTTCCATCGACGTTGTGATTCCAGGTGCAAAGAGAGCGGAACAAGTGCTAGATAATTTAAAAACATTAGATGTGCGATTAACAGCAGAAGAGATTCGAGACATTGATTGTACTTTCCAATCATAAAAAACTAGAAGAAATTTTAGGTTTGGGAACAAGAATCTTTACTACTGTTCTAATGACGTGCATCATGCTGAGCGAGATCTTATTCGTGAAGCTAGACAGTGGCTTTCTGAGTGGATTCGAGTTTGACACGGCTTTACTAATCATCACTATCCAACTACTCTTAAATGGAAGCTCACTATTAGCATTAGATTCCAAACTGCCACAAATAAAGTTATTTCCTACGTAGACCATCCCTGACGACACTAGAGAAGGAATAAACTAAGAATAAAATCGTAAACACGATCTTATTTTCGTCCCAAGTGAAATCACTTGGGACTTTTTTTAACTTTTCACATTGTTATGCTCCCAAAGCACTCGAATGAGCAGAGCTAATATGCCTTAAACTAGTAAAAATCAATACGACTTAATTTTAAAATAGCCTTACAAAATCTTGTCCATTTGGCAGAAATTAATCACTACACCCAATCAAAGTTTTCAAAATTATTCCGGGAATTATTTTTGTTTTGCCGCAAAAAATTCTGCTATCTTTTCCTGAGGAACACCCGTACTAAACGATAAAGCAAATTGGTTCATACTATCTTGGATCGCAGTATCGAGTGAAGTATTCTGCCACGTTTCAAAAAGTTCTTTTTGCTGTTTAATAGTAACTCTATGATTTATAGCAATTCTGTGTGCAAAAAATTCAGCAGTTGCTTTCAATTCAGATAATTCTACCAGTGCATTCAAAAAACCAAACTGATTTATTTCCACTGCACTGACAGCATCACCTGTAAGCAGCATCTCTTTTGCGCGGCTTAACCCAATATGCTGTTGGAGCAAAACAGAATCTAAAACAGATGGAATACCTAACTTTATCTCCGGCATGATAAAAATTGCATCTTTGGTAGCTACTCGAATATCGGCTGCCATTGCAATTTCCATTGCCCCTCCTATACAGTAGCCGTTTATAGCTACAACTACAGCTTGTGGAATTTTACGAACCAATTCACATACCTGCTTTAATAAAGAAATAAGTTCATATCCAGTTTGTGGAGTTAGACCTACAAATTCATTGACATCCATTCCTGCTGAAAATGACCTCTCTCCGCTGCCAGTTATAATGACAACGCTTACTTGTTCATTATTCTTTAACATTTGCAAATGTTCAATAAGATCTATTAGCATATCTCTCGATAAACAGTTTGCTTTAGCAGGGTTGTTTAAAGTAATCCATTCAATATTCCCTTCTCTTTCAAACAATAATTTTTGACCCATGAATGTCCCTCCTCCCCCTTGAAATATTCTAGTACCATTTTCCATAAATTACACAAGTTCTAGCACGTTTAAGATTTGCTTTATTTTCCATACATATAGTATACAAAAATATCCTTATTTCACCAATAAATACAATGCTTTTAATATACATATAGTCTTTTATATTACACAAGGAAGGCGGTCATTCATCTCCCACCTTGAAATACGGAGGATTCTAATGGTTTCATCCTAAATATCCCACAAATGGTGGCGGTAAACTAATGACGTCTTCCGTCCATTTATGATAAATTTACTTTCGTAGTCGATGAACACATAAACATGAAATGGTGAGTAGTCGCGGCTCATGGTTCACATGAGTTGAGGAAAGTCCAGGCTCGCCCGGTGCTGAGATGCCCGGAGTGTTCTTGCCATCTGTAAAGGTGGGCAGCAGACTTCGTATCTGCTGACGGCGGAGAAATCACGCTAAGTCCAACAGGGATATGCTGAGAGTAACCTTAAAGTGCCACAGTGACGAATTCTTCTGGAAACGGAAGAAGTGGAACGAGGTAAACCCCAAGAGCGAGCAACCCAAATTTAGGTAGGGGCACCATCCGGCGGGAATAATCAACCAAAAGGATGGATTGATTGAATAAATCAATAGTTATATGACTGCACCTGGTTGTGCGAGATTGGCATCGTTATTAGCACACAGGAACAAAACCTGGCTTATAGCCATTTCATGAGCCGAATTCATCAATGCGCTTATGCTAAATAGCAATAACCATTATCGTTCGGTTGTAGCTCTTATTAGAAATAAGATAATCGGTCAACTAGGGATAAATCTCTTCAAGTGTGCCGTTTTTCACATAGAATATAGTCTAGCCTATACATACCGTGCTAGATGGGGAGTTGGCGGTGCCCTGTAACCCGCAATCCGCCATAGCGGGGTTGAACTCCTATTTGAGGTAGGAACATGTGAGGTCTGCCTTGTGAAAGCAGTGTTGACAATTGGGTCCTACGCAATGGAAACCTACGAAATTGGTCAGGTCTGGAAGGAAGCAGCCATAAGTAGTGATTTCGATGTGCCGTGGGGCAACCTAATTAGAGCTAGCTTCCATAAGTAACGCTTGGTTGTTTCTATAAATGATAGGTGCACGGTTTTTAACTAATATGTAATGATTGTCCAATCGTTTAATACTATATTTTCTCTAACTTTTACATACTCGATATTAGTTCAAAGTGCATGTCCAATTCAATGGATACTATACTTGCTGCTTTATTTTATACATTTATAATTTTTATGATTAACCACTATTTTTATCGGTTCATCTGTTTGTGGTTTTATTCCAACTTTGACAATCACAGAGTTTTCTCGCACTGTTAAAACTTCTCCCTTCTTACCTTTCTGTTCACCTTTTATTACTTGAATAGTTTCTCCTACCTCCGCCTTTTTAATTTCACTCTTACCTACTGTTTTGTCTTCTGTCATTTTATTTCCTCCTTTTTAAAGGAACCCACTTTTTATTGTCATATTCAGTCTATAAGCTTTATTTACAACTTATCTTTCCCCATGTTTACCTTTTTATTTGGTCATTGTGTATTCATCTTAAATAATCATCATTCATCAAAAGAAATATCCGTGCAAATTAAAACATAAAATATTATATATGTTCAACTTATTAAACAGACAAAATACCGTAATACACGGTACTGTTTCGCCAACTAAATGGGTGGGATATATTGATATTAGAAAATCAATTTAGTTTTATATGGTTTTATTTTTTTATTTCCAAAATTACCAGTAAGTGTAAAAATATAATTATTAATATATTTAAAAATTGTGAGGTTATGAATATGACAGAAGGGACAGTGTTGATTGTAGAAGATGAAACACCAATAAGGAAGCTGATTGCATTTAATTTACAAAGATCAAACTTTGAGGTACTGGAAGCTAGTGAGGGAAAATCGGCACTACAGCTTGTTAAAGAAGATAAACCTACCATTGTCATTTTAGATTTAATGCTTCCCGATATGGATGGATTCGAGATTTGTACGAAAATGAGAGAAATCAATCCACAATTACCCATCATTATTTTATCCGCTCGCGGTCAAGATATGGATAAAATCACGGGGCTTGAGATTGGAGCAGATGATTATATAGTCAAACCCTTTAATCCACTAGAATTGATCGCAAGAATACGCACTGTACTAAGACGAACCTTACAAAGTCACCAACCAGTCACCCAAGAAAAAATTGAAATAGGTCCATTCCTTTTAGAGATAAAGACACAAAGGGTTTATAAATCTGGCAAACTATTAAAATTGACCGCTAGAGAATTTCAGTTAATGAAGCTGTTCTTTGAAAAAGTGAATGAACCCATCACTAGAAATGATCTATTAGACAATATTTGGGGCGTCAATTACTTTGGAGACCCTAAAACGGTGGATGTACATATACGAAGACTTCGAGAAAAAATTGAAGAGAATCCTTCTAATCCCACCTACTTAAAAACCTCATGGGGATATGGATATTGTTTTCAAGAAAAGGATAAAACGGAATGAAATCAGGAATAACAACACGTTTAGTATGGAGCTACTTATTGCTAATCATCTTAACCGTATTGATGTTTGAACTTTTTATCTTAACAGCTCTTCGCTTTTATTATGTCAATGGAGTAAAAGATACTTTATTAGATCAAGGAACGATGTTTACTTCCTTTTATGAACAGACAATTAATAAAGAAACATTCTTGACCGAAGCCCCTATCCTTCTTCAGCGCTACAACTTATTCGTAGATGCACAAGTACAAATCATTGACCCAAAAGGTGAAGTAGTCGCCGATACCCATAAAAGCGACAATAAAAATCTGAAAACATCAGAAGACGTAATCAGTGCCTTAAACGGTATTCCTGGTAGTTCTTATAGCGTTTCTAATGGTGAAAAGCTGATGTCTGTTACTCAACCCATTAAGCTAGATAATAATATCTTGGGAGCAATCCGACTAACGACATCTATGGAACAGATTAATAGTACGTTTAAGCAAGGAATGGTCCTGCTGTTGTCCATTGGTTGTTTTGTTATTGTGTTGGCTACATGCATTAGTTATTTTTTAGCAAATACAATCACGAAACCGTTAAAAATGATTACGGTTGCAGCCGAACAAATGGCATCTGGTAGATTTTCTGTAAGAATTTCAAAGAAAAACAACGATGAATTAGGAAAGCTTGCTGATACGTTAAACTATATGGCTGAAGAAGTAGAGAGCCATGAACGATTGAAAAATGAGTTTATTGCATCCGTTTCTCATGAATTAAGGACCCCGCTTACATCAGTCAAAGGCTGGGCCATTACCTTGCACTCGATGGCAGATGATCCTTTCTTTCAAGAAGGGCTTGATATTATTTCAAATGAAAGTGATCGTCTATCCTTTCTACTAGGAGATTTATTAGATTTATCTAATCTTTCTGCAGGAAATGTAAAATATTCATTTGAAACAGTCTCCCTAAATGATCTTCTTCATCAGGTCGTCAATCAACTAAGACCACGTGCAGAACGACAAGGAGTTCACCTAAAGGAAAAATATGAAGAGACACTTGAAACAAAGGCTGATATAAATCGGCTGAAACAGGTGTTCATTAATATTATCGACAATGCATTAAAATTCACCCCCATTAACGGGGAAATTTTGGTCCTCCTCAAGGCTAATGAATCATGTGCGCAAATTCAAGTATCTGATACGGGAGCAGGAATCCCAATGGAGGAACTCCAATTAGTTAAGGGGAAATTTTTCAAAGGAAAAACAAAAGCCTCTGGAACTGGACTTGGTCTGTCCATATGCCAAGAAATTATCAATGCTCATGATGGAACATTGAATCTTATGAGTGAAGTTGGACAAGGAACAACTGCGGAGATAAAGCTGCCACTTATCAAAAATACTTGAGTGAGTAACCAGTATGTAGCAATTGTTAACCTTTTTATAAAGATTTCTCTTTCTTTGACATGTATATTTTATATAAAAAATGTTTGATAGAAGGAGAAATGGAGGATAAATCATGCTTCAAAAAAAACTTTTAGGAAGTAAAATCTTGATAACGAGCACGCTCTTGCTTGGAGGCTGCAACTTTTTCCCCGAGCCGGCAAGTCTTATACAATCTCCGCAACAGAATCTTGCTTCAGGTCAAAGTACGAAATCATTGTATCAGAATGTGAAGAATTTTATTCCCACAGGTTCCTCTTTAACGGTTCCCAATGACCCGGTTAGCAGTAACTCTATTATACAAGCTGACTTTAATGACGATGGGGAAAATGAAGCCGTTACCTTTTATAAATCAAATGTTACAGCAAATAAAGTCGGTGCTGTTGTTCTTCATAAAGAGGAACAACAGTGGAGTCCGTTGGTGAATTTTAGTGGGAATGGTTATGAAATAAGCTGGGGAAGTGCCACTGATATTGACGGGGACGGAATTCCTGAATTATTAATCGGTTGGAAAATGGGAGTATCAGCGGGAAATGTTCTTGATATTTATAAGTGGAGCGACAATCACTTCGTAAAGATTACCCAGTTAAATTACCATGAGCTTGAACTAATTGAATCTCAGGCGCAATTTCGTTTAGCCATTTGGAAAAGAGAGTTCGATGATGTATACAAAGTCGATGTGGTAAAATGGAATCAAGGAACATTTGTCTCAGATAAAACTCTTTACCCCTCCTATTTTTTAAAAGTATCAGACTACTTTCAGCAAAGAGCTAAGGCTGTACCAGATGCAGCACACTACTGGTATTATTTAGCTGACTCCTTAGTCAAAGCGAAACAACCAGAGTCTGCCTTACATGCTATTAATAAAGGAATGACCCTTAGTACGGTTGTCCCTCCCTTCAATCAGTATGACGAGCTAAAAAAAACAATTGAGGCTCAAATTGAAAGCCGGGGAAATCAAGATGTACAATATTATGTTCCCTATGCAGACTTAACTATAAACATACCTAAGCAACTAGCTCCAATGATTTCTATTGAAGATCAAGAAGGTGTCTCAAATGAGTATATAGTAAATGTTTATATTACAGATCAAAAGAAAAAAGGGCTTCTTTTCTCCATCGAAATTCATTCAAAAGATTTTACTTCAAGAGAAGAACTACCCTTTCCTATTATTCTTGAAACCGAACATTTAATGTATATGATTCGTTTGAGTAGCGAAAACCCCTTTATAGAAGATCAAGATAATTTATTGTACAAAACATTTAATCAAGCCTCAAACGTGATGAATGATATTAGTGCTAGTATCCGACTTGGGGCTCCTTTTCCAAAATACGTGAACACCGAGGATACATTATTAATCAATCAGATAACCGAGGCCTACAGACAAATTACACATGTAAATATTGGGGGTGAACTTAAATCTGAAACACTTGAAACTTTCACCTACCAACAAAAGGAATATCGATTTTTAGGCGAGGACATTAACACACATGAAAAACTTATAGACTATCTTTCTAGCTCATTTACAACCGACGCAATTCAAGACTATATCGATACGGCTGGCATCATTGAACATAATAAAAGACTTGCCCAGCCAAATGCAGACGGAGGTTCCCTATTAACTTACCCTAAAGCAAGCGTAATCCAAGCTAGAGATCTTGGTTCAGAAAAACAATACGATTTAAGAGTTCCACTGGCGAATAGTTTATCCTTTGAAGTAATCCACATTTCTTTCCGAAAAACAGAAGCAGGCTGGAGAATCTCCTCTAGTCCTCTTTCTCTCTAAAGTGGCATCTACTCCAGATGTCACTTTTTTCTGTTTTCCTCTTCCCTATTCGGCACGAAAAACTGTTACCTTTTTTCAACTTTTTGTTAACCATTTTGTAACTTATCAAAGTTTAAAAAGGAATATGATGAAGACATACCAAATCAAACAGAACAAATTGGAGGTAATAAAATGAAAAAGTACTTAATGGCCGGGTTAGCAACAGCCATTTTCACAAGTTCATTTTTACAAACGGGAGAAGCATTTTCCAAACAAAATGAAGCATCAAAAGTGGTGACTGTAGAAATTCAACAAAAAATTACGAATGATCTGGTCATAAAAAAAGTGGCCCAATGGCTGAAGAGAGATAGCTATATATCTCGTGGTGGAAACTATAAGGAAGGAGAGTATAAGACATTTAGATATAAGAATAAAACCTATCGTTACTTATCGAAAGATATCGATACGAAGAAGGAATTAATCAACTATTTAACAAAGAGCGTAACAACAGACTATGCTGAACAATACATCAAGGATAAAGGAATCATTGTTCATAAAGGTAAATTAGCTCAAGTAGAAGCAGACGGCGGATCTCTCCTTCAATGGAATAAAGCTAAGGCAAAATATGACTCAACAATAGGGAAAGAGAAAATTTATAAATTAACGGTCCCAGTTGGAGACACGGGGCAGTATGAGCAATTTAATGTTTCCTTCCGATACGTTAAGAGTAAAGGCTGGAAAATTAGTAAAGCACCATCTTTAGTAACGATTAATCTAGATATCCCATTTAATATAAACCCAGCCTTTATCTTCTTTAAGTACTTATTCGTAGATACAAATGTTTCTAAAGCCCAATTCACAAAGCCACATATCTTAGACGTTGATATGTTCAAACAAGGAATAACAAAACTAGAGGTTCGTACATTAACTGAATTGGCTAGAAACGAGAAACAAGTTGAATTTGCGGCAACATTTGACGTTGAATTAGCTCCAAACTACAAAGGTTCACTAAACAAAGGGAAGAACCAAATGTTCTTCTTAATTGAAAACACAGGAGAAATGGAATTTAAAATTGTCAGCGCCGGTACTAGTCCGCATTTGAAACGAAAGTAGTTTAAATTCTTGTGAAGGTAGAATTCGTTCTTTGTAGTATGTATTCAATCATGCAATACATTAATAAAAATTAAAAATCGGTAATTCCAATCATGTTTAAGTATGTATGCACAAAATAAATTTATTTAAAATGGAGGAATTTTAATGTTAACGTCTATCCGGTTACCAAAAAATCTTTTGATACTCCTAACTTCTTTAATTATGGGATTTACTCTTTTATTTACCCCTCTATTTAAAGCGGAAGCCTCCGTTTCATGGGGACAGGAAGTAGTTGAAGTAGGTAAACGTTTTATTGGAACAAAATTCAAATGGGGTGGTAATACTCCTAAAACTGGATTTGATGCTTCAGGATATACACAGTATATATTCAAGACTTCTGCTGCGAAGATTCATTTACCTCATTCATCAAAAGCTCAATATAAATTAGGGACACACGTAAAAAAATCCCAACTAAAACAAGGCGATCTAATCTTCTTTAATACTAATGGCAAAGAGGTATCATTCGTTGGTATTTATGATGGGAACGATAAATTCTTAGCTGCAACGTCAAAAGGGGTTAAATACCAATCACTTAACACGAAGTATTGGAAAGACCGTTATGTAGGAGCAAAACGTATATTAAAAGAATAGTAATAGTTATTCCCAATATTGTTTTTCGGCGCTGTTATTAACAGTGATACTAATATTAAATCATTATCAAAAGAGATTTTGTTTTCTTAAACGATTGCTTCTATGATTTTATAGATTAGATATAGACCAGTTGGCCTAAGTAAGCAGAATTTACCCCACTTTTTTAAGTTTTGTATGATAGAAGTTTAAAACTTGTATTTTCACTTTCTAGGCTCCACGGTAACGCACACGGCGCAAACTGTGGAGTTCTTCACTATATAAGAAACTTGACGCCACCGTTGAAGGAGCGTACGGGTCGAAAGTTTTTTTACACACAGACAACCGTTGTTCCCTTAATTGATCATAACGTAATACATAATTTTCTTTGTCGTTTGGACAGTTTAACTTCACCTTATCCCCGCTTAGTCATCATTATTTTTATTTCACTCTTATTTTTTGATTTGTATAAATTAAATCAATATCTTTAATTGATGGATTTAGCCTCAGCTTTACTTTCATATTTCACTATTTGACCAACTTTAATTAAATTGACATTCTTAATTTCATTTAATTCTTGTAATCGTTTAACTGTTGTTCCCCACTTTTTTGCAAGAGCACTTAAAGTATCGCCACTTTTTACGGTGTACGTGTTTATAATGAATGTAACTTCTGTTTGATTTAATTTTACAACAGTTTCTTTCTTCTCTCCTTCCCTCCAATGACCAGGTGACTTTTTGATAGTATTTCGATCAATAGCAACACCTGCCACCTTTACATCATTTTCATATTGGTGCATATGGATGAAGTCCGCTACTTCTCCCCGAGACCATGCGTATGTCTGCCAATAATAATCAACTAACCCCTTCACAGCTTGAATGGTTGTGTATGAACCATATACTCCCAATTTATAGTCCTTCAACGTTTTTCTTACTGCATTAAAATAGATACGAATTGCTTTGGTATGTGACGACTGAGAATCAAAATCTACTGCAAAATAGATGGCCGTTCCTCTTGGTTGATCAACAGCTGCAGCATATTTCATTGCTTCTTCAGCATCAGCAATTCCTTGTGTTTCTGTAAAATAGGCAGCGTGATTAGCACTCTTTTGAAAGATACTGATTAATTTAAGACCCGCTTCTTTGATTACCGTTACTTCTGTTTTATCAAACGACTTCCAACTATTCCCCAAGTATCGGGCCACATATTCAAACCCTTCACTTCTCAATCTTTTTGCCGTTGTTAGTGTTAATTTAGTTGCACAATCAAATCCCTTTATCATTATTCACCCTTTCCTTTGTATCTTCTCTTTTACTCAGTGATTCAGAGTTGGAGAGAGTAAATCCTTTGAGTTTGCAAATTCAACATCAAAAAGAGCCCTTCAAAATAGAATAATGAAAGCAACTCAGAGTTTTGATTTATTTTTTTGGATAAATTTATTCATTTACTCCTTGCTTCCTTTACGAAAGATTCAGTCAATAAATGTTTTCTTGTTCTCAGGAGGCACTGGAATAAAGAAACGATTCTTACTTGTTACATCAAGATAAGATGTTAATATAGCAGTCTTCTCCTCTACAGAAGTTGCGATATTTAGCTGTTCTTCAATTTTTGCAAAATGTTTTTCTGTCGAGCCTTTTGATGTATAAACAAAACGTCCATCTGGAAACTCTTGTGAATCCATCGTTTCTTTTTCAGTATATGCATGGACAGACGGACGTGCCCAAAAAACATCTTTCCGCACCACACGTGCAGGACTTCCTGCAATTGCTACATTTGATGGGAATGATTTTGTCACGAGTGACCTTGCACCTAAAATTGAACCTGTACCAACTTCTACTCCTTTTAGAATCATCACGTCCTGCCCAATCCAAATGTGGTCACCTAAATACACACTCTTTGTTGGGTTAATCCGTTTTCGAGTTGTTCCATCATAGATTAAATGTGGATCTGCCAAACGAACGACTACATCACTTGAAAACATATTATCATGACCGATGAACAGGTTCTTTCGCTCAGAGAGAATAAATCTCGCAGCTCCATTAAATGAATAATTGCGACCAAGGAAAAATGTATTAGCATTCCAAACACTGACGCTCATCATTGCATTATGATTTGATTTCCCAATGATGATGAGCGAGTTGTTACGATTAAAATTTAGCGTTGCATTTTTAATTTTGGCCCCACGTTCAATAATTAACCGATTTCCTTTACCAACAAAATTGATTTTGCTATTCACAAACGAAATCTCATCTTCGGTATTTCCTATAAAAAGTATTTCATTATCCGTTTTCGGTTTCTGTGATATCTCGGAAATAGTTTCCATGCTGTTCATACCCACTTTCAAAATGTTAAAAACGTGTTTATTAAAGAAAAAATAAAAAAAGAGATATATCGCAATAATAGAAAGCTGTATTCGATACTAGCATATTGGTCCCTTCACACGCAACTCCCGGTCACTCTTAATGGTATAGTCACCCTCAAGCTCGTTCCAGCTTTTCATTTGCCGCCCCTGCCTTATTTATATATTCATACATAAGGTCTTTTTTCTTCATTTCTTTTTGTAAACGACAGTAAAAATCATGTGTTTCGATATACAATTTAATCAATTCTTCATCTGACTCTTGATATGATTCACCTAGATATTCTCTGATTTTCTTTGCAGTTGGTACGGCCATAATTTATGTCCCCCCTTTCATAAAAAAATTACATCGTGGTACAAACGATGGTCCCCAAATGAGAAAATTTTTGAATTGAAAGGCAGGGGGACTATCTAGTAATCGCATAATAAATTACATAGAACCAACTGAAAAAACCGTGAATGATTGCCCACAATATTGATTTATGAATACTCCATGATACGCAAATAGCCAACGCACATCCGAATGAGATACCACCTGACACAACTGTTTTATTGTCACTCATCTTCACTCACTCCTGTCTGTTTTTGAAAAGATATGCATCAGGTTATCTCCGGATTTCTTTTTGAAGAAATTATTTTTTTTACTAACAGTCTTCGCTTTCTTCTTTCCCTTCTCGGGATGTTGTTTGTTATGACAAGCGTGGATAATCTGCAAGCTCTTTAATGTGATGGACCATATCGGCTAGCTTGATAGTCTCCTTGTCATAACAGTCCTGGCGTAGATAATCGTAGCGTTGTAACGTTTATGCTCGGACCTTTTACTAGCTTTATAGTGTAGTAGCATCCGATAGTAATCCTTTGCTTCCCCCTGGTAATGAATAGCGCTCACATTAGGACTCCACAGCTTCTTGAATTTTTTGTTTAATTTCCTCATAAGTCCCTTCATGTCTAATTATTTCTACACCTGTTGGATATTCAACAAAGATTTGATCATCTAAAACAGATATGATTTTATTTATATTTATTAAACGCGAAGAGTTATAATGCTTTTCTAATATTTCTATAAATCCTTTCATCTCATCACTGCTCCATTCTTAAAATAAACCCTGGCTCGTTCAAGAATTTCTTTAGACAATTTATCTATTACTGTATTCTTATAATTGCAAATTGACTCCGATATTTTATTCCATTCGTTATATGAAAGTTCAATAGTCAATTCCATAACCATCTTGGTGGCCTCACCGTCACGGTTAAGCCAATCATTTATTTTTCCGTTCATATCTTACTCGATGCCCAAATAGAAATTAATAATCTTGTCCACAGTTTATTTTACATAAGCCACGATACGAGATTTATAGTTCTTCGCTAGCTCTTCAAGTTCTGGATAAATATTCTCTGGATGCTCTATGTACAAGTGGTCACCATTCAGAACTAATTAAAGAGAGCACATTAAATAAATTGGGAGATTACACGAAAAATGTACTCAAATAATTACTTTTTTAAATAAAATCGGGCATTTGTAAAAATCGGCGGAAAACTATTTAAATCGCCCGACATAAAAAAAAGCCCCGATACTAAAAGTACCAAGGCTTTGAATAGTTTAGAATTTAGATTGATAGTTTTCAATTTCCCATGAATGAACAGCTGTACGATAGCTATCCCATTCTGCTTTTTTGAGAGAAACATATTCGTTATATACGTGACCGCCTAATGCTTTATAAGCAAATTCGCTTGATTCTAATTCACTGATTGCTTCCTTTAAGCTGCCAGGTAAGTTGTCAATTCCGAGTTCCGCTTTTCTTTCTTCTGTCATATGGAAGATATCTTCATTAATTGGAGCTGGTGCTTCTAGTCCTTTTTCGATTCCATCTAAACCTGCAGAAGCAATGACCGCGAACGTTAAGTAAGGGTTGGCTGATGGATCTGGACAGCGTAATTCTACACGTGTCGCAAGACCTTTTTTCGCTGGAATACGAATAAGTGCTGAACGGTTAGAAGCAGACCAAGCAAGGTAACAAGGTGCCTCGTAACCAGGCACTAGGCGTTTATAAGAGTTTACTAACGGGTTTGTTACTGCCGCAAAGCTCTTCACGTTTTCTAGTAGCCCTGCAATAAATTGATACGCTTTTTCAGATAGCTGCAACTCATCTGAAGGATCAAAGAATGCATTTTCGCTTCCTTCAAAGAATGACATATTTACGTGCATACCAGAACCGTTGATTCCGAATACTGGCTTTGGCATAAATGTAGCATGCAATCCAAATTTCTTTGCAATGGTCTTCACGACCCATTTATACGTAGTTGATCGGTCTGCTGCAGTTAGTGCATCTGCATATTTAAAGCTAAGTTCATGTTGCCCTTCTGCTACCTCATGATGAGATGCTTCAATCGTAAAGCCTAGCGCTTTTAAAGCACGGTAGATTTCTAAACGAACACGTTCTCCAAGATCATGTGGTGATGGTTCGAAATAACCTGCTTTATCGCCGAGTTCTCGAGTTGCATATCCGTTTTCATCTGTTTTAAATAAGAAAAACTCTAACTCAGGTCCTACTGAAATCGTAAACCCTTTATCAGCTGCGCGTTCCATTGTTTTCTTTAGTACATTTCTTGTATCTCCCTCAAAAAGAGTCCCATCAGGGTTCTTTACAGAGCATAAGAATCGTGCCTCTGAATACCCTTCTTCTACCGTCCAAGGAAGAACAGCAAATGTAGCTAAATCTGGTTGTAGATATAGATCTGATTTATTAATAGGTGAAAAACCTGTAATAGAAGAACCATCAAACATCATCTTACCTTCTACTACATCTTCTAATTGTTCAGATGTTACCGTGATATGCTTTAAGATTCCTTCAATATCTACAAATTGTAAGTGTAGTAGTTCAACATTTTTTTCTTTAATTGTCTCTTCGATTTGTTCTAAAACTGCAGTCTCTGTCGTTATATTTGAAATAAGTGTTTGAGTCATGTTGTCCTACCTCTCATATACATGTTATATTTTATATCATTCGATAATTTGATTATATTTTAATCTATATGATTTGACAACTATTTTTTGAATATTTATGCTAATTTAACCTAGTTAATAATAAAGGGGTTTAGGAGAAAGGTAGTGCGAAAATGTCTAATAACAGAAAAGATAAGGGAAATTCATCAGTAAATAAAACTCAAACATCTCGAAAAGAAAAAATACATTCTAGTTTTGAAAAAGCCATCCAAGCAAATGGGGATGCCCTAAAAAAATTGAGCAAAGATTAATAGAAATATATTTAAGGGTGATTGTTTTAAATGACATGAAATAATATTTGTAGTTATATAAAAAAACACATGATGATTCAGAACTCAAATCTGGAGACCGTCTATTATTAGGGGGATTAAAAAGTTACCTAAATCTTATGTTTCTCATGAAGTAAACAATAATGGCCCTTCTCTAAAAAACGAGAAGAGCTCTATACTAAAATATTAAATTCCTTTGTGGTAGTATTTTATTTTTAAAATTGGCTATTCAAAATTTTTCAGGGTCATGAAAAGGTAGTTTTACTTCCTAAAAAATCACAACCATCATTTTTGTATTTTATTTATTCCTTGAGCGCCGATTATAATCTCTTTCAATTCCTTCTTTCCAGCTTCGATCAATCTTTTTGCCACTTCGGAGGTTTACCACAGCCTCATTCACCGCTTCATAATTTAATTGCGTTCCTATATGGTCAGCATGGTATTCAACTGCGAAGTCCTCATCGATTCCAAATTGTGCAGCAGTTGAGATGGCATCGATATTGGCGCCAAGGAACATAAATCTCCAGCCATATTTCTCTTTTTGATGCTGCACCATTTTTTTAATTTTATTCGTTGTGTATTCACGGCTAGCATTTTCCATCCCATCCGTCGTAATGACGAATAGTACCTTTTCTGCACGTTCATCCTCACTTGTTCTCTTTTGTACATTAATTATTTTTTGAATGGTGAAACCAATAGCATCTAATAAAGCAGTAGTCCCTCCTACTTCATAATCTTCTTCATTAATAGGAGATATACCTTTTACATTTATTCGGTCATGCAATAATTCATAAAGATGATTGAATAATACAGTAGTGACAAAAGCTTCTCCTTCAGCTTTTTGTTGTTTCCTGAGCATCGCATTGAAACCACCAATTGTATCCGCTTCAAGTCCTGCCATGGAGCCGCTTTTATCTAAAATAAAAACTAATTCTGTTAAATTCCCTTTCATCATCGTCATCCTCCGTTCGTTGATAAACTTAGATTAACAATGATTTAATAAAAAATGGTCGCTGTCAAAGCGACATTTTAAGCACCAAGTAATGGCTGGTCAAAAGCAAATAAGGCTTCATTGATTTCATGAATATTATAGTTATCTTGTTGAATAAAGAACTCAATAATGACATCAAATTTACTACTACGCGACAAGGTATAACCAGCAGTAGTGAGTAACTCCATCGTTTCCTCTAAATTCAGCTTTAAAGCAATAGCAAAGGCAATAACGGTTTTCTTCTTTGGAGTATAATCAACTCCATTCCGGATTTTCGAGAATAATCGACGGTCTATATTCGCCCTTTTATACGTCTCAACATCTGTCATTCCTTTTTCATCAATTAAACGAAGCAGCCGCTCGGAAAAAGACTCCTCGAGTTGGTTCAACAGGTTTACTAAAGAAGCGTTTGCTTCTTCGTATAGATCCTGCTGAAGAATTTCGACTTCCTGCAATTGTTCCATTATGTATCGTTCTTCTCTTCTACTACGATTAAATTTGCTTTCTACTTCCTCTACATAATGCTCGTCAATATATTGATGAATCGATGTAAATAACTTCTTGCTTAAACCGAAAGATTGCTTATCAAAAACAACTAGATAAACAAACATGTCATGATTTAATAAAAATGAACTGATAGTGGAAACCGCAATTTGTAATGCCTCCTCTTTTGGATAACCATATATGCCGGTCGAAATCAATGGAAAAGCAATGGATTCACATTGATAATTCTTTGCTAGTTCCAAAGAGTTATAGTAAGCTGCCTTTAACAGAGTTGCTTCTTGATTTGAACTACCTTGCCAAATAGGTCCTGGTGTATGAATAATAAACTTTGCATCCAACTTAAACCCGTCGGTAATAATAGCTTCTCCAACCTGGCACTCACCAATTTTATCGCATGCTTCTTGCAACTCGCTGGCACCTGCTGCACGAAATATAGCACCACATACACCACCACCCATTTTCAGTGCTGTATTCGCGGCATTTACAATCGCATCCACCTTCATCTTTGTAATATCATTTCGAACGATTTCTAATGGCATAGCACCTTCTCCTTCCCTACAAAACATCTTTTTTCACTGTACTTCCAATCATAGCTAATTAAGGGGATTTTAAAAAGAGAGGACATTTATTAAAAGCAAGACCCATTCAGGGACAGCCTGATTCATTGATATCCTCCTTACACTTTCTTCCTTATCGATGCGGATATTAAATACAGATACAAACCTTGTCGAGGCAACAACTGAACAATCACGCCATTCCTTTGATTCAGCATAAAATCCGGCAACATGGTAAAAATACAAAAAATAACGAAGGAGAAAAATATTTTCCATACAGACAATTCTATCCAAAAGATGCCACAATTTTGCAGGTCGGTATCGAGCCGGGACATCTCGGCCGCCGAACCGACATCATCTACAGGCTGTGTGGTGATGTGAAGGCAACCATTGAAGGACTGCTGCCTTATCTAACAGAGCCACATGATGGAGGCCACTTGAAGAGATTAACAGACCACTATTGCAAAGTCCGTGATGATCTGGACGAACTTGCCATCGGAAAACCCGGCCATAAACCGATCCATCCTCACTATCTAACGAAAGCCGTCAGTGATCTGGCGAGTGAGAATGCCGTATTTACATGCGATGTCGGAACCCCAACACTTTAGGCCGCCCGTTATCTGCAAATGAACGGACAAAGGCGGTTATTCACGGAACGATGGCAAACGCCCTGCCACAGGCTATTGGAGCACAGATAGCCCAGCCAGGTCGCCAGGTGATTTCTCTTTCTGGAGATGGAGGTCTTGCCGCGCCAATGGGCAATCTTCTCATCCTGCGACAGTATAAATTATCCGTAAAAGTGGTCGTATTCAATAACGGTGCGTTCAGCTTCGTTGAGCTTGAAATGAAAGCAGCCGGCCTCCTGGAAATAGGCACCGCCCTTGATAACCCCAACTTTGCAACGATGGCGCAAGCGATAGGCATTGAAGGAATTCGCGTGGAAGATCCTGCAGAACTGAAGGAAGCGATTCAGCGTACCCTTCAATATGACGGACCTGTGCCTACTTGATGTTATCGTGAACCGTCAGGAATTGGCTCTACCACCAAAAATCACATTTGAACAGGCGCATGGATTTAGCCTTTGGATGATGAAAGCCGTCCTGAACAGGCACGGCAACGAGCTCATTGACCTTGCCAAAACGAATCTTTTCCGCTAATAAGCCCAAATTATACGATATTATAGAAGAAAAGAAAAACCATGATGAAAAACAAACCGTCATTAAAAAGTTTGTTTTTTTATGCTATTAGTTGTTAATGCACTGCAACGAAGCCGTACATTAGTGCAATTAGGAAAACAAATGTAAAAACATCCTATTTTTTTCTTAAAATTAGTCGCCATTTATTATTGAATTTCTCAAATTGAATAATATAATTTTCTTTTTCATAAATAAAAATATTCCCGGGTTTTGTTGGTTTTCCCATCATCTCCAAAATTTCAGCTTTTGAATAATCAAGTTCAACTTGAATTGAATAAATCTCTTTCATTTCATCTTCGTTGATAATAAAATTTTGATTTTCAATTGTATATCCATATGTTTGAATGTCTTCATGGTCAAAATGTTCGTTTGGTTTGCCCCAAATTCTTTCTACATCGCTCATTTTAATATCGTTATCAAGCCTTAAAGGTGTTCCTTTTATGATTCCTTTTTCTAAGCTTTTAATAGTTTCAGCATCTAAATTAAATACGCTATGTCTTGAAATATCTCCTACCTTATTTTCCTCTTTTGGTACTTGCGTACTGCAACCAGATATAACAAGTAAAATAGCAATCAATGTTATTAATAAATTCACTATTTTCAAATTCAACACCCTCCCTAAATCATCAAAATAAAAGGTTTCTCTCCCAGCGAATGCCAGCCCCATACTCATTGCCCCCATAACCTGACCTAACGCTGTTTTTTCATTCATCACCCTGTGCCAGCATCCACCACCGTCGCAGCATTAACAAGTCGATACGTATAATTTTTACGATCAAATTCTACCTCTACCCCATATGCCGCAACAGACCACTCCGGACCAGGCTTCCCAGCCCCAGTTTCAGGATCCAAATGCGTGATATGGCGTAATATATATTTTCCTCTGCCAATGATTTGACCGCCAATAGAGTTACCATTTGGATACTTATAACCATAACCAATATCTTAAAAATGGAGCCCAATGGATGGATTATCCCTCAAAAATACCCGACTATTGGCCACTTCAAGATCTTCCTTTGGTACTCTTAACACACATGAAGCCACTTCTTTTAATTGGTTAATCACATCGTCTGCGGCATTTAAGGTAGCCCTACCTGCCATAAATGTCCCCCTGCTGCCAACACTTTTCCAATGTTCTGGCGTTGTCTCGGTATCGACTTTCATTCGAACATGAATTTGATTGATATCCATTTTAAGTCTCTCGGCGAGAATTTGAGCTAGCACAGTCTTAGTTCCAGTTCCAATTTCGATAACCCTACATCAAATTGATACTCCCATCCCGATTAAATATTAAAATAACGCCCGAGGGAGCGTTGGTATCAATTTAAGAAAGTTTTAAAAAGTCTCCTAAAATAGTCCTTTCACTCTAAAACTAAGGTACTTTTAGGATGTTTTCCCTATTGATTCCAATAAAATATTAATATAATATTTTTACTATGAATTTTACATATCATTAAAAAATGGAGGTAATTTTGGTGAAAAGGAAATTATATTCATATGTAACAGCCCTTTTATTAACAGTAACGGCATTGTTATTTTATCCTTCTCAATCCCAAGCATTAAGCGGTAACGAAGCATCCTATTTTTATTGGATGCAAAGTGGAACACCAAGTTATCAATCTACGTCTTATGGTAGTTGGACAAGCCAAAAGGGAACGATTGTTGGACCTGGCACTATGAAAAAAAGCTATACTACAAAAAGCAGCTTTTCCATTACTGGAAGTGCTGGAATACCAGTCAAAACAGTAGAATTAGGATTAGAAGCTGGTTTTACTAAAGAAAACACATTATCTACCTCAGTATCTAGACGTATTCCAAAAGGGAAAACAGGAGTATTTCAAACTAGATATCAATACAAAACATACAAAGTAAAAATGGCACAATGGGTTAGCATCGACGGCAGAAAATCAAAAACAGGTAAAACTAAATATGTAACAGTTAAGAAAAGAACAGATGTACAAGGACGAATTATTTTAAAATAAAAGAAGCCTAAGCCTAATTTCTCGCAAACACTGCTGAGAAATTAGGCTTCTTTGCTATTTTATCTACCAGTTTATTTAACTTTTAAAGTTCAATAATTTTAAATACAGCATGAATACTATTTCAATTACGAGAGACAATTAATTTAAAATTCCGTTGAAACAGATTGATGCTTTTTTTCTGGGATATGATGAAAAATAAAATAAACAACTATCGAGATTAGTGAAATAACAGCCGCAAATGTATACATTATTCGATAACTACTAATGAATGCAGTAAAGCCCATGAAATAGGAACCTAAACCGTATCCAAGATCACTTAGTAAAAAGAAAGTAGCTGTAGCAGCGCCGCTTCTGGCAGCAGGTGATTGTTTGATTGCAAGCCCTTGGAAGCAAGGATACAAAATACCGTAGCTAAGCCCCATAATGATGCCCGAAATTAAAATAGTCCCCACCGAATGAGCCTGACTTAACAAAAACATACCAGCCGTAAAAACGATGATGGAAGGATAAAATAAATAATGTTCCTTAAAGCGATCAAATAATTTAGCAACTGCTGGACGAAACACAACAATCATTAAGGCATATACAATAAAGAATAGCCCGGTTACAGAAGATTGATGAAGTTCCTTCGTATAGGGTGCTAGAAAGCCTGACAGTGAACTATATGAGAAAAATAAGAAAAAAGATACGAGAGAAATCGGCAACGCCTTGATTTCTAAAATATCCTGCCATTTTAATTTTTTCTTTACCGGTGTAACCGTTTTTTTCGTTTCCCGCAGTTGAACACGTAATACTAAAAGAAATGCAATTGCAGAGAGAATAGAAACTACACTTAGCAGCAAATAAATGTTTTCACTTTTCCATAAAAGCAGACCAAATGAAGGTCCAACAACCATAGCTAAACTGATAAACATACTAAAATATCCAATCCCCTCACCTTGACGAGAAGCGGGTAAGACAGAAATGGCAGCTGTGTTTGTAGCTGTTGAAGCAACGGCATAGCTCATACCGTGGATAAAACGGACAATTAAAAATAAAATAATCCCATCTTTTACACCAAAATAGGAAATCGTAGCAATAAAAAATATAGCAAATCCGATGACACCCATTTTCTTTTTACCGAAACAGTCTACCCATAAACCAGAAAAGATACGTGCCAGTACACTACCGATTACATATACCGTAATAATTAATCCCATTTGTTGTTGGTTGCCATGCATTCCAGATTGAACATATAAGGGTAAAACTGTAGCTAGCATATAAAACATCATGCCGATTAAAAAATTACTACCACAAAGATACAAGAAATTTTTTGTCCAAATTCTTGGTCGGTCCAATTCAGTCTCCACACTTTCTATAAATACTTTATTAAAACGGATAATTCATTATAAAGTTAATTTAATTTAATGTATAATTAACATTAATGATATTTAATATTAGTTATACTAATAGACGGAGGCAGACATGAATTTTGAACAGCTGGATTATATTAAAGCAATTGTCGAAAATAAATCGATGTCCATCGCATCACAACAATTGCATGTCACACAATCAGCTATTAGCCAGTCAATTGCGATGCTTGAAAAAGAACTAGGTGTTCAGTTATTTAAACGTTCCCGAAATGGAACATCGCCGACCGAAGATGGACTTTGGATTATTCCAAAGTTAATGGAGATTCTGCAAAAATCAAATGAACTTAAAATGGACATTCAATCCAAAACAGAAACTTTCTCAGGAAAAGTAACAATCGCTACCATTCCAAGTATTTTTATGACGCTGCTGCCAGAGGCATTGGCAAGTTTTAAAAAAGATTTTCCACTCGTACATTACGCAATTTCAGAACTGGAAAATAATCAAGTGTTAAAAGCAATTGAGCAAAAAAAAGCAGACGTTGGTTTTATCACATTAACACATGAATCGAAATCGTTAGACAATCAGCTAATTTATCATCCACTAAATCAACAAAGTCATTTTCATCTGCTTGTATCAGCAAAATCAATTCTTGCGATACGCTCGGAGATTCAATTGCAAGATGTACTAGATGAGTCCTTTATTTTATTTGGAGAACATTTTTATAGTAGCTTAACGAAAGGATTCGAAGAGAAATACAAGCAGCTATCCATTATATTTCAGTCATCTAATCCGGAAGTAATTAAAAAATCCGTAGCAGCTGGACTTGGCGTTAGCGTTGTATCAAAAACGATGATTGAAGACGATCCATATATTGAGAGTGGCCGAATTAAAGCAATACCGCTAATCGGTTATCCCTTTAATTTTTCCTTATCGTTCGGTGCCATTTATGACCGAAATTGTTCTAATTATAAATTAGTTCAACGAATGCTTACTTATTTTAATAAATAGCTTAGAAAAATTGCAGTACTTTGATTGAACTTTTTTCAAAACGATAGCTTTTTTGCTATATTTAAAACCGATACCGTAATACAATTGATGAAAAAAGAACATAATGAAGAGGCGATTTTCCATTCATTACTGAGCGGAAAATCGCCTTCTTAAGAGGTTTTCATTTATTGAACTGCATCGAACTTGTTTACTTTCCACTTCGACCCTGATTTGTAGAAAGTAACCGTACGTTTCACACTATCACCATCAACAGTAGGTACAGTGAATTTATATGAACGAACGTTTTGTTTTTTATCAATCAATTTCACTTTTGCTTTCTTCCATTCCAGCATGCCGAATCCATCGCCGACAGGTCTAGCTAGTTTTCCTTTATACGTAATATATCTATAATCTTTTAACCCTTTTTGTATCGCACTATTAGTAAATGTTTCTGATAAGTATTTAACGAGTTTATCTTTTGTATTAAATTCTTTACAAAGATACGAATACTGTGTGCCTTTATAAGTAAATGTCTTTTGTAAACATGGAGTCTTTTTATATCCGTATAACGCATTCCAAAAATGAATGCTAGCGTTATTTGCTATTTTTATCGCATTTGCATCTGATAAATTCTGTGAGGCAGTGTTCGCTGTAACTCCGGTACTTAATATACAAAATAGAATAACCGATAATACGATAACTGCAAATTTTTTCATCTTTTCTCTCCCCTATTCATAAGAGATTCAGCGTGAGCGGACTAAAAAACCTCCAATCTATATTTTGAATTAATTTTAACATAATTTAACAAAGTTTTCTTCAAATATTCATTTTCAAACAAGTTCGAGTGGACATTGAAAGTATCTACTTATATCATTCTTCATACCATCAAAAAAATACTGAACTTCCCTCAAAATGAGAAGTTCAGTATTTTTGATCATCATTCATAAACATCGATTTATTCGGCTAGGAGCTTCATGATTTCTTTATCGCCATTTTCTTCGGCATATTCATACGCTGTGTATCCTTCTTCACCTTTGATTTCCTTATTAGCTCCATTTTTTATGAGAAGTTCTACAATGTCAGAATTTCCATTCATGGCAGCAATCATAAGTGGTGTATCGCCATAGTAATCTTTTGCATCAAGATTACTTCCTGATTGAACTAGTAGTTCTACCGCTTCATAGGAATCATTGTAGACAGCATAATGAATAGCCGTTGAATCATCACTATCTTTCGCATTCAAATCTGCCCCACCGTCTATTTCTCTTTGCATTGTATCAAGATCGTTTTCACTGGCAGCATTCATTAATTCCGTAACATTTTCTACCTCATATTCTGATGCATCATCATTCCAAGCATATTCACTTAGGAATTGATCCGCTTTATTCACAGCATAAAATATACCAAATAATAGTGCTGGAGAAACAACCAGAGTCAAGAACAATACAAGAACAACATGTCGTTTTCTCTCTTTAAATAGTGTATATTCATGAGGATTCTGCCAATGATATAGACTATTCATTCTTTTAGGGAGATCAGGATGAGTAGACAGTTTTTCACTTAGCCATGTGAAAAATCCTTTTTCCTCCTCAAGTTGAGACATGAATGCTTCTTGATTCACACGATAATGCAATTTCTTTCCTATCGCTAGAATGGTTAAAGCATTTTGGGCTGCTTCCATATCTTTTATATAAAAAGCAGCGTAACGATCACATGTATACTCACAAGCTCTCATATATGATTCACCTAAAAAAGGCACCCACATTGCAGGTAAGATTAGGAAATGTACTAAAACATGTCTTCTCTTCAAATGTGCAAATTCATGTGCCAACACAAACAGCATTTCATCTTCCCTATCGTTTTCAATTAAATCAAATATTTCCGAATACATAACCACCATATTCTTACCGAAAAAACGAGTGGCAAACGCATTCAGCATTCCCATACTTTCCATAACATACATAGCTGGAACCTTTTCTAGTCCCATTTCAACTGACAGTCTCTCCGCTTTTATATATATTTCCGGAAATTGCTTCGGGGAAATTCTCACTGCATTTCGACGAATCTGCGCCATACTAATGGCATGAAAAAAATAAGAAATAAGAGCAAGAACAAGGATAATCACAATACCTATAATCGAAAAAGCCAATGAAATATAACATAATATACTGACAAATAAGACCAGTCCAAAATAAATATTTTCTTTATTATGTACTAAATTCCTCTGTAAATCTTCATTCATTTCTGTAAATCCCCCTCTCTATCTTTTAAACAACCATTTTAGAATAAATGGGGGGTTTTCAAAACACAAGTTGTAAATCAAAATAAACCATCATTCTCTATACAAACAGTCCTATAGTACTAAATACAACATATGAAAATATCAAAAGATCCAATTATATTTTTTGGTCAATCTCGCTTCGCTGTAACTTGAGGCAAACGAGCACTTAACACCCCAGCAATCGCTAACAATACAAACGCCATGATAAAGGATTGCTGATAATTCCCCGTTTGGTCGAACAAAATGCCAGGAATATACGAACCTAAGGCTGAGCCAAGTTGATGACTCATAAATAACCAGCCCGAAAGCAGACCGACAGATTGGCCTTCAAAATATTCCGAAAGCAATTTAACGGTTGGTGCAACAGTCGCAAAATCCACTAATCCAAAGGCAATCGCAAAAATAAATAACAGAATTGGATATTCAATAAATAGGACGAGCCCTGACCCGCTCGCAGCGAATACTAAAAACGCCACCGTAATCGCTCTTGTGAAATACAAAGCTACTAATATATTTTTATTATTAAAACGATCAGCTAATATGCCAGAAACAAGCGTTCCAATGACATTAAAAGCAGCAAGCGTACTAACCGCGGCACTTGTTACCGGCGCTGAAAACCCACAGGCTTGCGCAAAGGGTATTAAATGTGTATCCATTAATCCAGTTGTCGTAAAACCGCAAATGGCAAACGGAATTAATAAAAACCAAAAGCGACAATCCGCTTTCGATTTTGCTTGTACGACTGGCCGTTCTTCCTGCTTTTCTTCTTGATTTTTTTCATAACCAAACGGTTCCATCCCTGCTTTAAATGGGTCAGATTTTAACAACCAAGCAAGTAATGGACTAACAATACAAATTAAAAACAGACCAATGATACAAACCGTCCATCTCCAACCAACAGCATCAATAAGAAGAAGCGAACTTGGGACAATAACCATTTGTCCGGCACCAAACCCCGCTTCATTAATTCCAAGTGCTAATCCTCTTTTTTTCTGAAACCAGGTTGTCACAGCAACCGTTGCTGTGACACCTGAAGCACCGCCAAATCCAATCGAAGCGACAATTCCGTATAAAATAAACATTTGCCAAAGCTCTGTCGCAAAAAAACTAAGCAAAACTGAAAAACCAATGATAAGTGTACTCATGTAAAATACTCTTTTGATGCCATATTGATCAATCATTTTTCCAACAATCGGTTGAAAAATCGCAAATACGATAAAGCTAATAAAGGAAATCGCTGAAGTCGTTCCGCGGTTCGTTGAAAAAGTTGTTTCCCAGGGCTCCATAAAAGCCCCATACGTGTATCGTACGCCTTGCGCTGCCAAAATCCCGATAAACGTGACAGCGAGTATAATCCAGGCATAATGAATATGATGTCTTGTTCTCACCGGTTATCCTTCTTCCTATTCATTACTTTGTTAAATATTCATCCATCATATCTTTCGGCACCATACTGCCGCCTGTCGCCCAAATAATATGTATGGCTTGTGCCATCTTATCTTCTAGATGATGGTTTTTCAAATACTCCTGGCCTTCCGGCGTTTGACTAAGTTGGATGGGTCCATAGGCACCAGCTAGTGCAGATGGTTCTAAATAATAGTTTTCTGTTTCAGCCATCGCTTTCAATAAGTGAAATAAGCGCTTATCTTCAATCGTATAACTTCCGCTTAACAAATCATTCATCTTCTCACAAACCAATTTCGATGCTCTTCCAACTGCAAGTCCATCTGCCTCTGTTCGATTATCAATGCCTACATCCTGCACCGAAATTTGATCAAACTTGCCTGTCATGAGACCTAGCACCATACAAGGAGAATGCGTTGGTTCAGCGAAGAAACAATGAACGGCTTCTCCAAAAATGAGCTTTAATCCGTATGTAATGCCGCCAGGTCCTCCACCAACACCACATGGTAAATAGACAAATAACGGATGATCTGAATCGACAACAATGCCTTGTTCCTTCAATTGTTGCTCTAAGCGTAAAGCCGCTGTTGCATAGCCATAGAACAAATCTTCTGAATTTTCATCATCAATAAAATGACAGTTCGCATTTTGCTCTGCTTCCTGCCTCCCAGCTTCAACCGCTTTACTATAATCATCTGCATATTCTTTTACAATTGCACCAAGGCTAGTAAGCTTGTCTTTCTTCCATTGCTTCGCATCTTGTGACATATGAACGGTCACTTGAAAGTCTAGCATTCTACTAATAATTCCAATACTTAGTCCTAAATTCCCCGTTGAACCGACGGCAATCGAATATTGTGAAAATAGCGATCGAAATGTTCCATCATTAAGCTTTGCGTAATCCTCCGTCTCTTTTAGAAGTTTATGTTCTATTGCAATGCTCTCAGCATATTTTAAGACCTCATAAATACCGCCTCTCGCTTTAATTGAACCAGAAATCGGTAAATGACTATCACATTTTAATAGTAAACGCCCTTCTATTACCGTGTTGTATGTATTCTCTAAATATCGCTTCATATGGTTTATCTTTACAAGAGGCGATTCAATAATACCATTTGCTTCTTTTGTTTCAGGAAAAACGCTTGCAATATACGGAGCAAATCGTTTAAGACGAGCTTCCGCATCTATCACCTTTTCCCCGGGCACCGTCTGTTGTGCATAGTTGGGATTAGCCCAAAACACCTCTTTTGTCGCAATGAGATCTGTTAACTGTGGAATTATTTTTTTCTCCATATAGGACTCCTTATCTATATAAATTTTTCTTTCTGTAAATCCTCTACCTCTCTTAAATTCCTTTCATTCATTTTATTATAACGAAAAAATGAACTTTGTACGTAAAATTCAAGTCTAAATCCATAAATAGATGTCTGCGACGAAAAAACCCAATCATAATGATTGAGTTTCTTCTAAACGTTTTAAAATGTGCCTCATCTAAATTAAATATTATCATCAAACTTATTGCATCATTATCCAAATAATTTTGCAAAAGTAGTTTTACCAACTATTCCATCTACATCTAATCGATTCGCACGTTGAAATGCTCGTACTGCACTTTCTGTACCATCTCCAAAATGTCCGTCTACGCCTTTTGGATCATAGTTTTTGATATACAACATGGCTTGTACAATATACGTGATATTCCCTTTTGCCCCTTTACGTACATTACGAACAGCTGCTTTCGTTTTTGGTCTCCATTTACCATCTACATCTAACCTGGCCTTAAATTGTTTATTCAGTTCAGTTTGTAATCCTTTTATAAGCACTGTTTTCATTTTAGTTTTATACAAACCATCTACATCTAATTTAACATTATATCGACTATTTAATGTTTTCTGAATCGCTTCAATGATTGGATCTCCATTATTTTTAGAGATTGGTTCCTTCTCAATGACCTCCGACTTCACTTTTTCTTCCGGTGAAGTATAGGTCCCACTCACTTTAGAGGTAAGACTAGGACGTTTTCCAGATTGTAGCTGAGAGTAAGATAAGCCCCCTGTCATCTCAAGATGTGGGTAATCCTTGAAGTTTTTCCAATCTCCTCCCCAAGCAAAACCTAACTCTTTCCCAATTTCTGCAGTCCTTCTCCATTTATCATCCACTGTCCACAACGCTCGTCTTCCATCGTCACTTGAAATGAAATAGTCGATTGCTAATCCAAAGTTATGATAAGACTGGCCAGGCTTAGCATAAGTCACTATCGGTTTAGACATATCACTATAATTTTTTCCGTTATAACTATACCCTAGACGCCCTTGACCATATAACTTTGCTTGTTCCTCCATAGAACGATAACCTGCACTGATTTGCACATAAATCCCTTCTTCATATGCTCGTTTAATCATTTCAAGTGCGGATTCTTTTACAATCGGATGGATACCGCTCCCCATATTTTTAATAGATCTATCTAATAAAGTTTGCAACGACACTGGCATTTAAATCACCTCCTATTTTTTATATGTTTCATTCCTTAGACTTGCTTGTATATCTAACTAGTAAAGTTGATTTAGCCATTGCCTGACTGGATAACTTGTTTCAAACTTTCTTCTCTACTTATGTATATATTTTTTATGGATAATAAGTGCAATAGAAAAAGCCAACTTTGTTGTTGGCCATAAAAGAATCATAAGTTATTAGCAAACTCACTAAGGCTTTTTTGAAAGTTGCTCAACTGATTATGTACTGCATAAAGATAACTTAGTACTTGTTATTCTTCTTGGATAAAAACGACTTGATCGTGACCGCATGAGTTGCAAGACATCAAGTGAGGACAAATTTGATCTCTTGCTGTATTCGGATATCCATCTCCCATTTTTACCGTTTCTTCATCATTATAATGACCGTATGGATCTAAAAAGTCGGATACTTTTCCTGAGTCATCTAATAAAGTTCCACATAACGTGCAATGCATTTCCAATTCCTTGAATGCATTACATAATGGACATATCGCCATCACGTTCACTCCTTCTACTCATAATCACACCTTATCCATTTCCGTATACTAGTTAGATGGTGTTTTTGACCAAAACTAAATCATAGCCCTTCCTTTTACTCTTCCCTTAAATCCCTTCTACTATATCCATTAATATTTTCAAGAAATACACTTAAAATTTGTCCTAATATCTCAATTTTTCTTAGTATAAACGTATTTTAAAATATCTTTTTTGTAATAATTATTATATAATGTTAAATATTAACTAAACTTTACTTTTTATTGATATAGGAGTTCATTTATGAATACAAAATCCGTACCTCTTAAACATTTGGAAGATGCCATTCATTGCTTAAGAACCCATATGATTACTGTAGGAATATCGAAAGGATTTAATCATCCCGATACCATTAAATATAGTCAAACATTAGATGTTTTATTGAACAAATATCAGAAAACTAAACTGAATTAATATAGAGCTAACATCAGCTTAACTTGCTATTTATTAAAATGATCTCAACCCTAGTCCTTGCTGATTAATCTCGATTAACAATTCATTAATTCTATGATAATCAGGTGTTGGAGGAAGCGTGGATTTTTCATATGATACTTTTAATTGATCATCATACATTCTAAGCATGTCCAAAGCTTCATTGAAAGTGAATTTTCCGTTTCTACAATCTAACAAAAGTTGGCGATTGCTTCTGTATGTGCTGTAATCTCCAGTTTCTAATATCTCAATAGCACTTGTTAGAAGGCGAATACTGTGCATAAAAAACTTATGGTCATATCTAAATTCCTCCATTAAATCTTGGTTCCCTGTTTCATTAGATTGTTTACTTTTTAATTTTTGCATTTGGGAATAGGCATAGCCGCCGAATTTCTTTTGAATATTCTTAGATAAAAACAAATGGCGATGATCAATAAGCAATTGTCCTAAAGGAGTAACTTTTAGATAATCTTCTTGTCGGACGAACAGAATTTCAATATTGTTCGGAACTCCTTTCATCGCATCTTTTACGAATTTATTAATATGAATGACACTTACATCGACATCATCTTTCGTGTTGCGGAAGTTCTTCCCTCCAGTAGTGTTATATTCGTTAAAAGATTCTAATCCCAAGTAATAATCAATAGGAGGTATGCATACTCCCTTAAAATCCTTATCTGATGTTTCTGTGTTTGTACCATAGGCATAACTTCCTGTTGGAGATAAGATGATTGTTCTTTCTTCTAACCAATCTAAATTGGATTGATTTAATTTTAATTCTGTCATAAACTATGCTCCTTCCTGTACATCATAGTGTTTGCTTTGCATTATTCATTAAGCTAAGTCAGCCATTTATATTTTATAATTCCACGAAAGGAACTGTGAAATATAGAAATCTTAGGGACAGTAGTCTAATTCTTAGGTTTTATTGCGAATCTAATACCTATCCTTTCTTTGTTAAACGATCTTATTAATCATGCAATTGTTGGCTCACACAAATGAGCCAACAATGAACAGCACCATATTCCTTCAAAAAAACAAATTAGCACCACTTTCTCCTGCATAAATTGCGTTATATACACGCCGTTATGCGATTGGAAAGTGGTGCTGTTATGAAATTTATAAATGAATGTCTTGGTCATGCAACTATAAAAATGACAACAAATACGAAGCCGAGAATTTATTAAAGCTAGAATCCTATTTAAGTTAGTTAAGGCTTGATAAATCTAAAAGCCCGTCCTGTTACACTATTTTACACTGTATCCATTTACGTACGCTGTTAATAAACCAAACCTCCTCAGCTTCTAGCAACTTTGCCTTCGTAATCACTTTCTCCTCGATTTCTTTTTGAAGCAATAATTGCTTGCGGAACGTACCCGCTAGTAACCCACATTCAACAGGAGGAGTATACAGTTTTCCATTCAACTTAACGACAACATTTCCATTCGTAAATTCAGTGATTTCCTCGTTTTCATTCCAAAGCAATACATCAAACACATTTTGTTTTGAAAATGTTTCATAAACTTGACGATTTGTCGTTTTAAAATAAACAAATGGATGATTTGTCTTAATTGGAGCATCAGCCAATCTAATTGAAATTGTAGAATCTGTATCTTCAATTATCATCCCGCTAACTTCTACTCTGTTTGTTTTTGAAACAACTAAACGTACTTTATATAAACCCTGCGAATGCTGATCCGCAAATTGATGAAGCTCATTTATTACATCCTCTTTGACAATCGGAAATTGAAAATATTCAGCTGCTTCCATTAACCTTTCTATATGGTGATGAAATAAATAATATTCACCATTTTCTAATCGAAATGACTCCAAGAGTTGAAAGTCAGGTCGAATCTCGGTTAACAATTTTGCTTTTAAAAACGCTTCTGCATATTCTTCGCTTAGTACCGAATCCCAGGTAATTCCGCCACCGACCCCATATTCCGCACGTCCTGTTTCTGTATCAATCCAAACGGTGCGAATCGGTACATTAAAGATGGCCTCACGTTCAGGAGTTATATAGCCAATAGCTCCACAATATACTTCTCTTGGGAAATCCTCAACATGTGTAATAATGTCCATCGTCTTAATTTTCGGAGCTCCTGTTATGGAACCACACGGAAAAAGTGCTTTGAAAATATCAGTAATCGTTGTATGTTCCTTCGTTTTTGCTTTCACAGTAGACGTCATTTGCCACACAGTTGGATACTGTTCAATGTCAAACAATGCTGGAACATGAACCGATCCATTTTCTGCAATAACACTCACATCATTTCGTAATAAATCAACAATCATGACATTTTCCGCTTGGTTTTTTGCCGATTCAGCCAGCCAGCTAGCTTGTTCTCGATCTTGCTCTAGAAATAGCCCTCTTTTCACTGTTCCTTTCATTGGTTTTGTTGTAATCACATCATCTTTCCAATGAAAAAATAATTCCGGTGATGCTGATAAAATTCGATAGTTTCCTATATGTAAATAAGCACTATAATTCGAATTCTGTGCCTTCTCTAACTGTTGATAAAAGGCAAAATCATCTCCTTCAAATTGTGCTTGTAAGCGCAAGGTATAGTTCACTTGATAAGTATTGCCTCTTTTTATTTCTGTTTTAATATTTGTAAAGCCTGCCTCATATTGCTCTTTTGATGTGTTGGAAGTCCAATTGGATAATTGAAAAGATCCAGTATTGCACTCCTTCAAAAAAGTTGGTTGTTCAAAAATACCAAACCAAAGCAGCGGCATTCTTTCCCCTTGTTTTACCATAAAAGCCGAATCAAATGCTGGTGCAGCTTCATAGGAAACATAGCCAGCGGCATAATACCCTTGATCAACAAAAGCTTCTACTTCCAGCATTTTCGTTACCACTTCATCTAGATTAGATGTTTCGACGATTTGCTTTGGGTGTGTAAAAAAAAGCGGTTGTTTCATTCCCTGCTCGTTTGCAAAATGAAAAAATAATGAGTTTTGTTCCATACATACCTCTTGTTAACATAATATAATTATAATTAATTCACTTTATACATCATCCATGAGACATTCGTTTGAACTCTCATGGATGATTATTTCATTTTATTTCATCCCTACTACTTCTGCTACAATTTCAAAAGAACGAAGACGTGCTTGATGATCGTAAGTTGTTGTAGCAATAATGATTTCATCCGCCTTCGTATTTTGCGCTAAATCTTCTAATCGTTTTTTCACTTCTTCATGTGTGCCAATAATCGTATTTTGTAACTGCTTCATTACAAGACTTTTTTCATATTCTGACCAAAGATTCTCCATTGAATCCACAGGTGGTGGTAATTGGCCAGGTGTATTACGAATGAGATTTAGGAATTGCTGTTGATGAGAAGTCGCGATTCGCTGCGCTTCTTCCATTGTATCTGCCGCATATACATTTACTGCTACCATCACATGCGGCTCGTCTAGCACTTCAGAAGGTTTAAAGTATTGACGATACCTAGCAAGGGCTAACTGCATATTTTCTGGTGAGAAGTGGCTGGCAAATGAAAAAGGTAACCCAAGTTCCGCTGCAAGCACGGCACTAAAGCCGCTCGAACCAAGCAGCCAAATGGGAATGTCTTGTCCTTCCCCTGGAATCGCCCGTATTCGATTATTACGTGAAGCAGGCTCTAGATACATCCTTAACTCAGCTAATTGTTCAGGAAAATCTTGACCTTGGTTGCGAGGGTCGCGTCTAAGAGCCACTGCTGTTTGTTGATCACTGCCTGGTGCACGCCCTAATCCTAAATCAATTCTCCCAGGATACATTGCTTCTAGTGTACCAAATTGTTCCGCAATGACAAGCGGTGAATGATTAGGCAGCATAATTCCACCTGAACCAACACGAATCGTTTTCGTTGCATTCGCTACATAACCAATGACAACAGATGTAGCTGAACTTGCAATGCCTGGCATATTATGATGCTCAGCAAGCCAATAACGATGGTACCCCCACTTTTCGGCATGTTGTGCAAGATCGGCTGAATGTTGAAATGATTCGGCAGGTGAACCACCAACGGTAATTTGTGCTAAATCTAGTATTGAAAATTTTATATTTGATAATGTGTCCACTTTATTCACTTCTTTCTTCATTAGATGACGCAATACATTGTCATCTTATATTAAGATAACCTAAAAATGCATCCAATTTGCTTGAAGGCAATAAAACAACCTTACTAATTTATTTAGAATGAACGATTATTAGATATTCTATTGAGGTTATTTATCAAATATAAATAAATTGAATGTGTTTAATGGATAAATCGTTTAAATGAACTAATAAAATCTCAGTTTCAAGTGATAAATTGTTGTATCCAATTGATAAACTGAAAAAAATATATTCTGACGAGGTAGAATTTTAAATATAAAATTTAGAACAAAAAGACGAGCACGTTCGTATGCTCGCCTTTTTTCGCGCTTACTCTGACACAATCACTTGATTGATAAATTGTTCAGCCATTACAGTTGAATCTAGTCTAGCTGCGATAAACGGCGGCTGCACTCGATTGTTTGCTTCAACAGGAACGCCAAGCCAGACAAATCTTTGATCGATGATGATGAACGGAAATGCAATGGCGCTTAGTATAAAACGATTGGCAGGAAGCTCACGATTTATTTTAGGTGAAATAAGCGTAATATTCGCTGAACAGTTTTGTAATACCGGCAGCCATTCATCCGGTAATTGAAATGAATTAGGTAAAGCTACGATGATGTCTCTCTTTGCTGACGTTAAATCATCAAATAATTTTTCTAATTTTCTTGCATGCATCCATTGTAAACGAGGATGCTGATGCTTAACCCACTGGCCAATTTCATCTGTTTGAACTAGTTGGCGATGTTGTGTTTGATGGTCGACTAATTGGCGGATTGTTTTACTGCGATATACAAATTTCTTTACAAAATCGGTATCACATACATGAATAAACTTTCCTTTTGTACGGGTAATCGCTACATTTATTAAGCGTTCACTATCTTTTCCCGTCAATAGTAATCCTGCACGATTTTGCGGATAGCTATCAACCGTATCAAAAATCATCACGTCGCGCTCACTGCCTTGAAAACGATGAACAGTGGCTGCAATCAAATCGGCTGTTTGACGCTCCTTTGCATATATATCATTTAATAGCAGTTCCATTAAATCCGCTTGTGCACGATACGGCGTCACATAGCCAATCGAACGAGCACCATCGATATAAGCTTCATGAAGCAATTGAAAGGAAAGCAGCAATTGCCAAGGATTCACTCGCGAATGAGTCGTTCGCTCTGACACACAATATTCTCCCGAAAAACTCGTATTTAACAAAATGGAAGCTCGATTCATAAAAGGCTCCATTTCAGCAATCGGCTTTCTACTTTCCTCCACACTTTTGTGATCACCAACAAAGTCATGATAAATATAATGATTCGTAAAAGCAGAAATTTCCGGATGCATGCGTCGCTGTTCTTTTAAAAGAAATAAATGCGGATGCAGCTCTCCGGCTTCAACAACGGTTGCTACCCCCGAACGATGAAAAACATCTTCCTTTAACCATTGCTTCACAATCGCATCTTTAGCTGCAGCAATGGGGGGCAGCTGCTTAAAATCACCCGAAACAATGATATGCTTCGCGAGTGAAGCAGCAAAAGCCACTTGCGGCACATAGGCCATACTTGCTTCATCTAGTATCACGACATCATATTCTTGCTCATAAATGGTCGCATCCGTTGCGGCCTTCGCCAATGTAGTTCCAATTATTTTCGCTTCTTTTATAAAGCTCATTTCTTTTTGACGAATTTTTTCTAAAATTCTTGCCAGCTTTTTCTCTAATTCAATTAATTGTTCTGAATCGCGTACGCTAAAAGAGCCAGCTAAATCCTGCTTTAACAGTCGTTTTTCTTCTATTAATTGTTCTTTTTCTTTTAGCAAGCTTGGTTCCTTCTTTTGCAGCAGCTGACCGGAAACAATATCTTCATGCTTCGTTAGAATTTCTCCAATTTGGGTGCCATAGCGAAGCACTTCTCCTTCTTGAAATCGATTTTTCTTCTTCACAAAAGCAGAAATTTCCGCCATTAACACATCGACAGCTTGATTGCTATGCGCTAAAATAAGCACCTTTTTCTCTTTTAAATAGTGATTGGAAGCCACTCGGGCCAGCGTATACGTTTTGCCTGTTCCCGGCGGCCCCCAAACAAATGTAACTGGATTATATTTAGAACGTAAAAACAGTTCTTTTACAGCCGTTTGCCCGCTTTCATTCGAATGCTTGGCTGGCATAGAAGGGTCCATTAATCGCTTAATTCGTAATCGCTTTTGCTTGCTTTTCGCCGCTTCTAGTAAACGGCTTATTAGTTGTTCTAACAACTCCCACGGATCATGGAAAAGAAATGCTTCACTGATTACATCTCCAAGTGAACGGTCAAATGCTAGAATAATGCTTCTCCCTTCTGAAGATAAAATGCGCCCTTTCTCCTTTATTCCTCCCCACTCCATGCGAACCGAACTGCCTACTGGAATTTTAACAGATATACCTGTTTCAAAATAATACGTATAAGCCTCGCCGCTTGAAAGCTGTTTTCCATTTGAAATTAAATATTTTGTACTTCCAAACTTTTTCAAATGGAGAATTTCAAGCTGCAGAGCCTCTTGCCATTCTTTAATATATTCTATCGTTGAATTCATCTTTCTCTTCCCTTAGTTTCCTTATAATAGATAAACAGGCTCAATCGCATCGATTGAGCCCGTTTTTCAGACATCTTACTATATCATTTTTCTTAAATTTATACCAACAGGAATTATTACTTTTCCATTAATTCAACAAATTCATCAACAAGATCATTAAAGATACGTAAAGCATTAGCAATTGGTTCTGGTTTCGTTAAATCAACTCCAGCTTTTTTCAATAATGCAAGAGGCTTGTCGGAGCTTCCACTTTTTAAAAACGTTAAATAATTTTCTAATGCCTCTTTGTCTCCTGACAAAATCGTATCAGCAATAATAATCGCAGATGTATAGCCTGTTGCGTATTTGTAAACGTAGAACGGACGATAAAAGTGAGGAATCCGTGTCCAGCCGTATTTGACTTCATCATCAAAAACAAGATCTTCTCCATTGTATGTGCGGAAGATGGACTCATATACCTCATTAAAGACATCCGCATTTAATGGTTCATCTTGCTCCGCTTTTTCATGAACTGTTTTTTCAAACTCTGCAAACATTACTTGCGTAAAGAACGTTCCTTTAAAGCTGTCAATAAAATGATTCAGTAAATGTTTTTTCTTATCGATTTCTTTTGTCGTCTTTAATAAATGACGGATTAATAAAATCTCATTGACCGTTGACGCCACCTCTGCGACAAAAATAGAATAACCAGCTGAAATGCGCGGCTGATGAGTAGAACTGAAATATGAATGCATGCCGTGACCACATTCATGAGCTAACGTGAACACACTATCTAAATCATCGCGATGATTTAATAAAATAAATGGATGCACGCCATATACCCCAAGGTTATAAGCTCCCGAACGCTTCCCAGGTGTTTCGCGAACATCTAGATAACGATTTTCTTTAAAACTCGCTAATGTTGACGTGTATTCTTCACCAAGCGGCTTTAATGCTTCGAGCATAAGTGCATAGCCTTCTTCATAAGAAATTTCCTCTTTTGCACCTTGTACTAACGGTACACTCAAATCATACGCACGTAACTCATCGACCCCTAATACTTTCTTTCGCAATCGCATATATTTTTTCATTGGAGCTATATTTTGTTTAGTTGACATAATCAAATTATCATAAACTTCTTTCGGTACTTCATCACTAAATAATGATTTTTCTAAAGCAGATGGATAATTTCTTAATCTTGACATGTTGACATTATTGCGAATGGCAGTTGCAAGTGTGGAGCCAATCGTGTTTTTCAATTGAACATACGGTTTATAATATGCTTTATAAGCTTCTTTTCGCTTATCACGATCTTCTTCCTCCATTAACTTCGCATACATACCGCGTGTTAGTTCTACTTTGTCTCCGGATTCTGTTGTTACCTTTCCAAACTTGATATCTGCATTATTAATCATGCTAAACGTTTTTTGCGGGGCTGACATTGCCTCACCAATTTGAGAAATAACCGCTTCTTGCTCTTTTGTTAAAACATGAGCTTTATATCGATAAGAATCCCATAAATCTTCTTCAAAATATTCTAACCCTTTCACTTCTGCTATGTAGCTCTTTAATGTAGATTCCTCTAAACTTAACAAAAAGGGCATAAAAAATGACGTGGCCTGACTGATTTTTCTCCCTAATTGGCCCGCACGATCCAGTAAAGCTTGCGATTCGCTGTTTCTTGTATCTAAATCCGTTTGCAGCATCGCATAAACATACACTTTATTATATATACTCCCAAGCTCTTCACTTGCATGAAGGTATTCATATAAATCCTTAGCACTATGAATCGCTCCATCATACGCTTTAAGCTGATCAATGTCCTTTGATACTCGTTCAAAATCCGCTTCCCATTGTTCCTGGCTTTCATAAATATCCGCTAAATTCCACTTTTCTTCTTCTTTTACCTCTTCACGTGTTTTAAACGTTTGCATAGCATCACTCCCTTTCTTGTTCTTCTCTTTATTATAAGCGAACCACGGAAAAAAACTGCTATGAAAAGCACCAGTATGGAAGTCATACTGGTGTTTAAACAATTTAAAATTTGCTTGCTGCTTGTGCCACCTTTTCTAAACCGTCCGCAATGATTTCTTGAGCGCGATCCGGATATTGATTGTGCCCTTCAATCACGACTGTTTCTGGACTAGAAATGCCCCAGAAGTTAAGCATTACTTTTACATAATTAACGGCCATCTCTACAGAATTCATTTCTGGAGTAGAATAATCAGAACCACGTGCATTTAATAAGACAACTTTCTTATTACCCGCTAATCCTACTGGACCTTCTGGCGTATATTTAAATGTTTTCCCTGATTGTGCGAGGTAAGAAATATAAGTAATAAGCGGTGCTGGCACGGTAAAATTCCATAAAGGAAAAGCAAAAACCACTTTTTCTGCTGCTAAAAATTGATTCAAGTATTGTTCCACTACATCCGCCGCTTTTGCTTCTTCCGTTGTTAATTCTAATCCTTGATTGCGTTTGTATACCCCTGTAATCGCAGTATGTCCAAAATACGGAAGATTAAGCGCAAAAAGATCTAACTCTGTAATATCTTCATTTGGGTTTGCTTCTTTAAACGTGTTAACAAATGTTTCATACATTTTTGTACTAACTGCTTGATCCGCAGGACGGTCATTTGCTTTAATTAATAATACTTTAGACATCTTCTGTTCCTCCACTTGCTGTATTTGCTTAAAAAATATATGTTTTCGGTCCAAATACAATCACTTAAAATATCTTGATTTAATTGTAATTATTACATTCACATTCCAGATGTACATCTAAAATTAATACAAGCGATTTGTCTTTATGATGTCCAAACACTTCATTATGTTAAAATCGACATCACTTCAATTAATTTTCCTCCATTCTCATTTCACATAACATGCAAAAAAACCCTTTTTCTAAGAAAAAGGGTTTTATCGTATTTGTATTGTGATTGTGTAATTTAATCTTCTAATTTTGTAATCCAATTTAACGGATCTGCTATTTTACCGTTTTGGATTCCTGTTAATGTATCATATAATTTTTGGGATAATTCGCCGGTTTCACCGTTGTTGATGACCATTTTTTCCTCTTTCCAATAAAATTCACCAATTGGAGAAATAACAGCAGCTGTTCCTGTTCCAAAAGCTTCTTCTAACTGACCAGCTTTATAAGCATCGTAAACTTCTTGCATCGAAATACGGCGCTCTGTTACTGGAACATTCCAATATTGTAATAATTCAATAATTGAAGCACGAGTAATCCCTTGAAGAATGCTGCCATTAAGAGCCGGTGTAACAACTTCACCGTTGATTTTGAAGAATACGTTCATACTACCTACTTCTTCAATATATTTCTTCTCTACGCCGTCTAACCAAAGAACTTGTGAGTACCCTGACTTTTCAGATATTTCTTGTGCTTTTAAGCTAGCTGCGTAGTTACCGCCTGTTTTAGCTTCACCTGTTCCACCTCTAACAGTACGGGCAAAGTCTGTTTCCACCGCAATTTTAACTGGTTTAATTCCTTCTTTATAATAAGAACCTACTGGTGACATAATAATAATAAATTTATAACGATCCGCCGGTGATACACCTAAGTATGGTTCTGTTGCAATAATAAATGGACGGATATATAAAGATGTACCTTCTTCTCTTGGGATCCAATCACGATCGACACGAATTAACTCTTTTAATGCTTTTAAAGCGAACTCTACATCTATCTCTGGAATACATAAACGTTCGTTTGATCTATTTAAGCGTTCAAAGTTCTTTTCCGGACGGAATAACAGAACTTCTTCCTCTTCTGTCAAATAAGCTTTTAATCCTTCAAAAACAGATTGTCCATAGTGAAAAATCATTGCCGATGGCTCTAATGTGAGCGGTTGATAAGGAACGATTCTTGGATCATGCCATCCTTTTCCTTGCATATAATCCATAATAAACATATGATCGGTAAAATTTTTACCAAATTGAAGTTGATCCGCTTGCGGCTTTTCCTTTTTTGTTGTGCTAAGCGTGATTGCCAATTCTTGTTCCTTCATTACCAAGACCCCTTGTTGATTAATTTTATTAATTTATTTTTCGAAAAAACTATCTTAATTATTTTACCTCTTCTATCAAAGAAAGTTCAACCCCTATATCACAAAATTTTCGGAAAATTTTTGTTTTGAAGGTCATAGATAACCTTATATATTAATAAAATCCGCTTGTTACAAACATTCTGTTCATTAGAATGATACAGTTAATCCGTTGTATAACACCAATTATATCCAATGTGTGTACCACTTTTAAAAAGTTTTAAACTATCTGTTACATATTTTGTACTAGCTTTTTTATAACAGAGATGGCATAATGATTTAGACAATGTTGGTTGTGTTAGAACATACGGGGGGTTATTACACAATTTAACAGATAATCAAATTTTCAGGGATCAACAAGGGGGTACAAGATGGGGTACAATAGTCCACAAGAAATGGCAAATATCGCCGTAAAAACAGGGGTAAAGAAAGTTTCAATGCCACTTTTAAGCATTCTCATTTTAGGTTTTTTAGGTGGCGCTTACATTTCATTAGGATACTTATTCCATATTCGCGTCGTTGCCGATTTACCGCATGAATGGGGTACACTGAATGCTTTAATAGGAGGCGCAGTCTTCCCGCTAGGCTTAATTCTTACAATCATCGCTGGTGGTGAATTATTAACAGGAAATATGATGGCTGTTCCAATGGCGGCACTAGCTAAGAAAGTTACAGTTAAACAATTGACTATTAACTGGATATTAATTACCATCACCAACTTTATTGGTGCTGTTTTTGTTGCCTATTTTTTCGGTCATCTACTTGGATTAACAGAGTCAGGTACATACTTAGAAAAAACGATTTATACAGCAACAGCTAAAGTGGAAGATAGTTTTTGGATGGCTTTTATCTCAGCCGTTGGTTGTAACTGGCTTGTTGGACTAGGGGTGTGGATTACTTATAGTGCAGAAGATACTGCTGGAAAAATTACGGGTATGATTTTCCCAATTGTCGCATTCGTAGCTATCGGTTTTCAACACGTTGTAGCCAATATGTTTATCATTCCAGCTGCAATTTTTGCAGGAGCCCTAACATGGACGGACTACTTCAGTAATTTCGTACCCGTATTTTTAGGAAACGCATTTGGAGGCGGCATTTTAGTAGCCGGTTTATTCTTCGGAGCGTATATCCATTCTAATAAGAAGAAAACAGAAGAACAAGAAAAAGAAAAAGAAGATGTCCCTTACTTGAAGAAAACATCTTAAGCTTATATTCACAAAGCCTCTATCAAGTTGATAGAGGCTTTGTTTTGGCATTCACTTGTATGATGCTATGTACACATACAACTTATTTTACTATTCTTCTGCAAAAACGGATAAGCCGTTTCCAAAAACTCTTTTTCACCGGCTTTATGTTTACACTTTTCTGTTTTTTTTCTATATAAATATTATCTCGATCAATGGCGAACTCTTCTGCAAAAACTAGCCCTAAGTCAGAGTTATGCTCTTTATTTAACACAATTTTATAGCGAATATTGTGAGTCGTTGCCACTTTCACATATTTAATAAGATGATTATAATCCATATGACCATTTAAAAATACGCACGCCTTTGGATGTTGTTTGAATAATGGAAGGAGTTCTGTGTATACTTCTTTTTCTAACACTTGTGCTTGAGTAAGTACTACAATAACACGCTCTCGTAATGAACTAAGATATTTTCGTCTTTCTGCTGGATTAATTTCCTTCTTGCCATACATCCCCTGCTCTAAATAATCCTCAATATTAGCTTTTACCATATTCTCCACCCCCCATCGTTTAATTTAATGTATGAAATCATCTATAAAGTGTGCTTCCTAAAAACATATCCTGCTTTTATACCTATTTAAGCTTCTATTTGTCATCCAGATTCTTTACGATGCATAAAATAAAAGGATTCACCAATTTAGAAGGATGGGAAAGAAGAGATATGAAGAAATTACTCGTAGCGCTATTATTTTTCGTTTCTTGTTTCGTTTTTTACAGTCCGCCTGCTGGTGCCGCTTCAAAGCAATTGATTATCATTAATAAAACTACTAATCAATTAGCCTATTATGAGAATAATAAACTCACCAAAATTTTTCTCGTTGCGACTGGTAAAAAACCTTCGTACACCCCGGAAGGAAAGTTTAAGATTGTCAACAAAATCGTCAACAGACCGTACTACAAAGAAAACATTAGAGGCGGTGATCCAAGAAATCCTTTAGGAAACAGATGGCTTGGCATTAATGCAAGAAACACACCGGGTAATACCTATGCCATTCATGGCAATAATAACGCCAGTTCTATTGGTAAATATGTAAGTGCTGGCTGCGTTCGCATGTACAATGAAGATGTAAAGTGGCTTTATTCAAAAGTAAAAGTAGGTACGCCTGTTATTATTACAAGCTCGTCTAAATCATTTAAGACTATTGCCGCTGCTAATGGCTTTAAAGTGACAGGGGCCGAAACAATGCCAGTTGGAATAGTCGATACAGTACTAAAAAAAGGAAGTCAAGGTCCTCAAGTTGTTGCGCTGCAAAAGAAACTAACCTCACTTGGCTATTCAACAAAAGGAACAGACGGTATATTTGGTTCGAATACGGAAAAGGCCGTTAAAAAGTTTCAAAAAGATAACAACTTAACCGCGGATGGGGTCGTCGGTCCGCAAACGAGAAAAGCATTAAACTTGAAGTAACTCTTTTGTTACTACTCCCTTGAACAAATATGTTATAATTCACCTAGAAATGGTAAATTCTATGTTGTATCTTAATTCTTTTTTATGGAGGTCTTATACATGTACGATGAACTTCTTGTTGGCATTATTAAGGGAGTTTTTGTTGTTGGATCTGTTGCTATGTTCGTTTTGCTCGGCTTTATTAAAGGCCGCCAGTCGTAATCCTCATCTCACACCCAAGAATAATGCACCAGGATTAGCCCATCCATGCGTACGTACCTTCATGACAATCTTATCATAACTTCGTATACCGCTCCTTCATGTAAGGAGCTTTTTTTATTTAGCTGTGTTAAAAAGAGCCTATTAATCAACACGATTCATTAACATAGCTTTTAGCACAGAAAAAAAGCATGCACACATTGTCATGCTTTCACTCATCTCTTGTTTTTTCCAATAATTGATCAATATCGTATATATGAAACGTATGAAGTTGATTTGCAACCGATTCCGTCTCTATATCTACCGTCGCTAACAATAATTGATCGATATCGATTATTCTCAAATCAAATCTCTCCCCTTTAATTTATGTTCTATTACACGATACGAGATCATGGTTAAACAATGTGGGGGTAACTTTCATAATGTAATAATTGTTATTTATTTGTTACAGATTTGAAACGAAGCTTGTACACTTTTACGCTACAAATACAGAGTGAAGCATTTTTTCTAATTTATAAAACGTACCACTACAAATATCAACATAGGGCATATTGTGAAAAATCGATTTTTTTCCAAGATGATAATGTTCTTTCTCAGGAGAATATACAATAATCTTTTTCTTTAAAGCAAGCGCATAGCCAATTGTATATAAATTCCCTTTGCCAGCCTTGAGAAACACTAAAATAAAATCAGCCTTTTCTATCATTTGTTCTTCCGATTCATCCATGTTTATAATATTAGACTTACGAGATGTTTGGCTTATGACACTAGAATCATTCAAACAATTGTAGCCTCGTGTTTTGAGCTTCTTCACTAACGAACGCACTTGCTTTTTATTTTTTTCATCCGCTGCTAAATAATATTGCACAAATATCCCCCCATTAATAAGTCTTATTACCTGTTACCTACATAATTTATTCTTTACAAAAAACCAAATATCCTTTACGAAAAACAAAAACCTTATCCATATATAGATAAGGTTGAAAATCCGACTAGGATGTTTAGTACTTTTTTCGAAATTGACGTTTAAACCAATCCTTTTCGAAAAAGAACATTCTTATATATATTTAGCATCTTCAAACGGTGCATAAAACTGACCTTTTGGTGCCAACATATCTGTCTCCGAGACACGTTGTTCTCCATCTACTTCATATGTACCTGCTGGATAGTAATCAAAGTAGCCGCTTTCTATATGAAGCTTTACAAAATATTCGTTCAAATCATCCATTAACTGTTGATATTTTTCACGATCGATTACTTTTCCATATTCATCAACCTGAAAGTTACGGTGAATTGCATCTTGAAGCAATTCATGATGCGATGCTGTAATATACAAATCAACATCCCCGCATTCCATGCATAATAATAGCCCGTCTTCTTTCACTTCCTCATAGGAATCTTGCACAAGTTCTTTTAAAATCGCCTCAATTTGTTCTACATTCACTAAGTCAACTGTCGTTTGCAGCACTCCTACCCCTCCTCATCTAAAATAGTAACGATTTAACAAGATCATTTAACATAGCTAAAGTAATTAAGTAAATTTTATAACGTTCTGTTCAAAAAGTCTTTTCTTACGTTTTGTGAATAAATGTAAATTTATAAAATCTATAATAATATAAGAAAAACAATTGGCAAAGTAACCAAACTTAAGACCGTACTAATAAATGTTACACTGGAAACAAATTCGGGTGCTGTGTCAAATTGCAGGGCGTACATCGTCGTATTAGCTGCAGATGGCATCGCCGCAACAATAATCATAATCTGTTTAATAACTTCATCTACAGGGAGAATCAGTGTTAGTAAAAATGCGATTGTTGGCGAAATCGCTAATTTAAGAAACAAAGCAAGCGAAATTCTTCGTACTTTCATTTTTCGCAACGAAATGTTCGCTAACTGCATTCCTAGTACAAGCATTACGGTTGGGATCGCTGCATCCGCCACAAGACTAATAGCTTCCATAATCGGTTTACTTAATGGGATATGGAAGAAATGAAACAACCAACCCGCTATTGCACCGTATACAATAGGCATTCGTCTGACGGCACGAAGCGCAGACTGCATTCCATTTCCTTCAGGACTTCCCTTTGCCGCATAATAAATCCCAATCGTACACATTACAAGCTGTTGACCGACCATCAGGACAATTGCATAATCTAAACCAACAGCACCAAATAATAAGAAAACAACCGGTGTACCATAATTACCATTATTCATAAATGCCGAAGCCAAAATTAGGCTGCACGTTTCCGTTCGCGAATACGAACGAATAAACGAAACAATATAAACAATTAAAACGAGCGATATACAAAGAATAAATGTAAAGAAAATTAAAAATAAATAATCCGTATTAAATTCCGTTGTATAAAAAGTGCGAAAAACAAGAAAAGGTGACATTAAATAAACGGACACCGTCGAGATTGCTTTTGGCTCTAAATGAAATTTCTTCTGACCGATAAATCCTAAAACAAAGATACCAAAAATCGGCAATAATACACCTAAAAACTCCAACTTTTTCACCTTCACTACTAAAATATTTATATCCAACTCTATCACTTCGTATAACGAAAGTAAAATTAGGCTAGGATACATCCCCTTTTATACACACTTAGCATGTCATCAAACCCATTTCATGGTAATATGTATATATGAGTTATGTTACAAATTTTAACATTAACATTCATAACGAAAGGGAGTGTTAAACATGGATGTAAAATTCATGGATATGGCTGTTCAACTAGCAAAAGACAATGTGTTAGCGAAAGGCGGCGGTCCCTTTGGAGCCGTGATTGTTAAAGATGGAAAAATTATCGGTAAAGGATGTAATAATGTCACAACAACAAATGATCCAACAGCCCATGCTGAAGTTCAAGCAATTCGCGATGCATGCAAAAATTTGAATTCCTTCCAACTAGACGATTGTGAAGTGTATACAAGCTGCGAGCCCTGCCCAATGTGTATTGGTGCTTTATACTGGGCACGCCCAAAAGCCGTTTATTATGCTTGTACAAAAGAAGATGCTGCTTCTATCGGTTTCGATGATCAATTTATCTATGAAGAGTTAGAGCTCCCCATCCATCAACGCTCCTTACAAATGAAAAAATTAGATACTCCAAACTATGATTTACCATTTAGAACATGGGAAACTTTCAGCGACAAAGTAGAATATTAATTCAAAGCTTTGTTAAATAATATTGTTGATAATATAAATAAGAGAAAAAATCAATAGTCTAGCATAACAGGACCTAATTCAAAAGAGATGGCGTGACAAAGGAGTGATGAACCGATGGATCAACGTATGTTGCAAAAACGAATTAACGTAGCTTCCGGGAAAGAAACGGCTGATTGCGTCATTAAAAATGGAAAAATTATCGATGTGTTTAACGGAAATATTTTCGAAGGAGACATCGCCCTTGTGGACGGCTTTTTTGCCGGCATCGGAACATATACAGGTAAAACAGAAATCGATGCCGAAGGAAAGTATGTATCACCATCCTTCATTGATGGGCATGTTCATATCGAATCCTCTATGGTTCGTCCTTCAGAATTTGCGAAAGCACTGCTTGTGCACGGTGTAACATGTGTCATCGCTGATCCTCATGAGATTGCTAATGTTGCTGGATCAACGGGCATTCAATATATGCTGGAACAATCGGAGCAGCTCCCTTTTGACTTCTACTTTATGCTCCCCTCTTGCGTTCCCGCTACTTCTTTTGAACATGCTGGTGCGACATTAAACAGCTCAGATTTATTACCATTTTATCAGCACCCCCGCGTACTTGGATTGGCAGAAGTAATGAATTATCCAGCTGTCGAAAGTTGTGATGCTGATATGCTACAAAAATTAACAGATGCAAACTCCTTGCATAAAAAAATAGATGGTCATGCCGCCGGATTAACAAACCAACAGCTAAACGTGTATGGAAGTGCTCATATTACAACTGATCACGAAAGTACAACAGCTAAAGAGGCTCAGGCACGACTTCGAAATGGTATGTATTTAATGCTTCGAGAAGGTACCGTTGCCAAAGACTTAATCAACCTTCTTCCCGCTATCAACCAAAACAATATTCACCGCTGCCTGTTTGTCACAGATGACCGTCATCTAGATGATATTCATCATGAAGGAAGCATCGATTATAATGTTCGCTTAGCCATTGCACACGGGATCGAACCGATTAATGCGATTAAAATGGCCTCTATTCACACAGCACAATGTTTTGGATTAGCGAATCAAGGAGCCATCGCTCCTGGATATAAAGCAGATTTTTTATTACTCAATGATTTATCTTCCATTAGTATTGACTCGGTTTATAAAAGCGGAGAACTAGTTTGTGCCCAAGGTGAACTAATTCATTTTCCAGAAGTACAACCATTGGGCATAGAAGATACATTGAAAAATACCGTTCATTTTCATGAGTTACAAGCAACGGACTTTGCTATTTCTTTCGCAAATAACTTAGCTAATATTATCGAAATCATCCCAAATAGTCTTATTACAAAACATCTAGTCGAAAAAGTGAATGTTGACGATACAGGTGTATTTCAATATTCAAGCGATATCGATCACTTAACTTTAGCTGTGATTGAACGACATCATCATACTAGAAATATTGGGCTCGGCATTGTGAAAGGTCTCGGATTAAAGTCAGGGGCCATTGCGACAACGGTTGCTCACGATTCCCATAATTTAATCATCGCAGGAACAAACAACAAAGACATGGCAGTAGCTGCTCGAACAATTAAAGAAATGCAAGGCGGTTTAGTCGTTATTCAACATGGTAAAGTGTTGGCCTCATTGTCACTACCGATTGCCGGTTTAATGTCGACCTCCCCCTATCAACAAGTCATTACGAAATTAGCGGAAATAGATCAAGCATTAACCAAATTGAACGCAAGTCAACAATTTAATCCGTTTTTAACACTTGCATTTTTAGCATTGCCTGTCATTCCTGAAATTAAATTAACCGATCAAGGGCTATTCCTCACTTCTTCTTTTTCTCATATTCCAATTGAGGCCGTACCGTCTACTTAACAGAATCAGCTTATGGTGTTCCTCTCTTTTGAGGACACCTTTTTGACGCTATAATTACAAGATATAAAGGAGGGAAATACATTGACATTCATTGGCTACCTTGGCACATACACAAGAGGAGTAAGCAAGGGAATCTATTCATTTACACTTGACCCAAAAACAAGCACAATTAGTCAACCACGCTTAGTTGCTACATTAACGGATCCAACTTATTTAGCTATTAGTGATAACAACCAATTTTTATATGCCAACTATAAAATAGAGGGAAAAGGCGCTATTGCAAGCTTTTCCATTCATCACAATACCGGTGAACTAACTTTATTACATACATCTAAATCCGGAAATGGATCGTATTGCCATATTAGTGTAAACAAGAACAACAACATGCTTGTTGCAGCAAGCTATGGAGACGGGCTTATTGAATCCTATCATATTGAAAAAGATGCCACTCTTAGCCATGTTATATCCACTATTCAACATAGAGGTTCAGGTCCAAACAAAGAGCGACAGGAAAAAGCACATGCTCATTATGCTGGATTCTCCCCTGATGAGCAGTATATCATTGCTGTTGATTTAGGAATCGATTCCATCCTTACATATCGCGTTACGCAAGATCAGCTTCATGAAGTAAATCGGTTAACAACAACTCCTGGAAGCGGCCCAAGACATCTTGTTTTTCATCCAAATCAACAATACGTCTACGTGATGGCCGAGCTTCGTCCGGAAGTCATCGTTCTCCAATTCGAAAAAAACACCGGTTGTTTTAAGATGATTCAAAGCGTTCGCTCTGTTCCAATTGATTTCTACGCCAACAATCAAGGAAGTGCGATTTCTATATCGTCTGACGGTCGTTTTGTTTACGCAGCTAATCGCGGTCACGATAGCATTGCAGTGTTTGCTGTTGATAGCGAAACCGGACATCTTACCTTACTACAACTTATCGGAACAGAAGGTCATTGGCCGCGAGATTTCTCACTTGATCCATCGGAAGCATTTCTTGTTGCCGCAAATGAGGAATCAGGAAACCTTACTTTATTTGCACGGGATCAGCAAACAGGGCGATTAACGCTGCTTCAAGGGAGCGTATCCGTTCCTTATCCGGTATGTGTGAAGTTTCTTTCTTATACCGAACGTTAAAGATTGAAAAATGATTTATGCGGAAAAATGAACGTCTATCCACCTTAAATTATACAATCTTCCCCATGCCCAATATCATGAATAATAGATTGTTCCGTCTATACTAAAAACTTGTTTGATGATTAAAATAGGTCATCAAACAAGTTTCTCTTACAAGATACCAGCCTCATTATTTTCTAAGTGATGACTTAATTCAGCAGCAAGGTCTGGAAACATATTCAAATCCTTCCCCCATAAGGATTGATTGCTAAGAACGTTCTCAACGAGTTGTTGAATTGAAATTTCTGCTGCTTCATAACGGAACCATTGTTCTTTAAAAAATCCAACTGCCTGTACATGATCGTTCACGATATATTCTTTGCCATCAAAGCGTTTCCCTACGTAACTTCCTTTCACTTTCTGTACCTTATAAAAGCGGATCAAACCAGCAAAAGCCCGTACAACACAGACAGGCAGCCTACCTTCCTTCTCAAAATAAGCTTCCAAAGTCGGGAGAAGACGCACCTTAAACTTCGATAAACTATTTAATGAAATGTCGGCCAGACGATGCTGAACAAAAGGATTCATAAAACGTTCCAGAACGCTTTCTGCATATTGCATCATCTCATTACGGGCAAAAGATAGGGATGGAATAATTTCCTTCTCAATTGCTTGACGCAAAAACTCATTAAAACTTGGGTGATTCATAACTTGTCCCACTTCATCCAATCCAGATAGAATACCTAGTGGGGCCATTAATGTATGTGAACCATTTAAAATACGAACTTTCCTCATTTGATAAGGGACTAAATCCTCAACCCAATGCACGTTTAAACCGTATTGTTTCAACGGAAGACGCTGATCTAAAGATGGATCACCTTCTTCGTCCATACATGATAAGGCTCAGCTGTATTTAATAAAGAATCCTCGTAGCCCCACTCTGCAAACCATGCTTCTGCCTCTTTAGCAGGGAAACCTGTTACGATGCGATCTACAAGAGAGTTGAGGAAAAGATTATCTTGATCCACCCAATCCATAAATGACTTCGGTAATTCCCAGTCCCTGCTGTGCTGAAGAACGCATTGCTTCAATGTATCCCCATTTCTCTCCAAAAGTTCACACGGCAGCATGATAAGGCCCTTTTCTGAATCCCCGTTAAAATATAAATAGCGCTCATATAAAAAAGCCGTTAGTCTTCCAGGAAACGATTCAATCGGTTCTCCTTCTTTCCAAGAAATAGGCTGGTAGGTAAGGCCTGCTTCTGTCGTGTTAGAGACTACAAATTCTAATGTAGGATTTTGGGACAACTCCAAAAATTCAACCCATTCTTCATACGGATCCACTGCCTTTGAAAAAACAGAAATAATCTCCTTACGTTCTACTTTCTCCCCGTTTTGAATCCCCCGTATCATCAACGTGTATAATCCATCTTGTTGCTTCAATTTCTCTATTTTTTCTTTTCCAGATGGTCGAGGCTGAGTGATAACAATACTTCCTTGAAAATTCCCTTGTTTATTACATTCATGAATCATCCAGTCAAAGAAGCCTCGAAGAAAATTCCCCTCTCCAATCTGCAACACTTTAACGGGATAATCTTCTATCAGATGCCCGCTTTGCACAGCGTCAGTATCTTTATTTAGACTTTTCACGTGACTTGGGTTGATATTCATAGTTACCTATTCTCCCTTTCATAACAGAAAATTTCACTCCCGAGCAGATGAACAAAGCAACCACATCACTTGGTTGCTTGTACATTCATAAAACTTTGAGGTTATATTTCAACAATAGCCTTAATAACCTTAGCTTCAGGAGTTAACCATCCTTCAAACTGTTGAATCATGTCATCCAAATGGGTACGGTGTGTAATATATAAATCTAAATCTACTACTCCATTTTTTACTGTATTCACAACATAATCAAAATCTTCTCGAGTAGCATTACGACTTCCCATTAACGTAAGCTCTTTACTATGGAAATCTGGATCATTAAAAGAAATATCAGACTTCACTAAACCTACATAAATCAATCTTCCACCGTGAGCAGGGAATTCAAACGCATTCATCATGGACTTAGCGTTGCCTGTTGCGTCAAATACAACTGTAGGCATGTCTCCGTTTGTCAATCCCGCTAATTTCTCTAAAGGATGATCCAAAGCGTTCACCGTATAATCGACATTTGCCCATTTACTCGCAAAGGCTAAACGCTCATCGTTTACATCCATGGCAATTACTTTCGCTCCTTGTTCCTTAGCAAAAGCCATAACCCCCAAACCAATCGGTCCTGCCCCAATAACTAGGGCAAACTCTCCTTCTTGAATTGCAGCCCGTCTAACCGCATGCGCTCCTATACTTAAAGGCTCTATCATAGCAGATTGGTCGAGGGTAAGTCCTTCGGTTTTTACTAAATGATTATAGGGAACCGTAATCCATTCGCTCATTCCGCCTTCTATATGTACACCTAATACTTTCATATTTGTACAGCAGTTTGTTTTTTTACTTTTACAAGCAATACATTCCCCACACTCCATATACGGAATAATCGAAACTTGGTCACCAACCTCTAGTCCTAATGCATTATCCGGAATGGATTCAATATAGCCAGACAGCTCATGACCAAGGATACGCGGATAACTAAAAAAGGGCTGATTGCCTCCGTAGGCATGAATGTCCGTTCCACATATTCCAATACGCCGCACACGGATTAAAGCTTCCTCTGAGTTGGGAACAGGTCGTTCAGTTTCAATCATTTTGAATTGCTTAGGTTGCTCACAAACGATACTTTTCATTGAGTAACACTCCTTTTTCTGTTTAGAATCTACTAAAAAGCTGGGAGCTCTATTCTATTAAAGAATGACTCCCTCTTTAAAAATGCTAATTTCTCTGTATCCGAATTGCTCATTATTCGTTTTCTTTTCACCTGATGCAAGGCTAAGAATGTATTGGAATAAATCCTGCATTAATTCATCGATTTTTTGACCTTCAATTAACTGCCCCGCATTATAATCAATCCAATGCTTCTTACGGTTAGCTAAATCCGAATTCGTCTCTATTTTCACAGTAGGTACCGGGCCACCAAATGGTGTGCCTCTTCCTGTTGTGAATAGAACGATATGAGCCCCCGCTGCCGCCAAAGCCGTGACCGAAATCAAGTCATTTCCAGGAGCGTTCACCAAATTCAGTCCATTCTTCACCACTCGTTCACCATATGGACGGATATCCACAACCGTAGCATGGCCGCCTTTTTGCGTACATCCAAGTGATTTTTCTTCAAGTGTACTAATACCGCCTTCTTTATTTCCAGGTGAAGGGTTTTCGTAAATTTCCTGGTCATGGCGAATAAAATATTGTTTAAAATCGTTAATAAGATGAACAATTTTCTGAAACGTTTCTTCATCTTTTGCCCGGTTCATTAATATAGTTTCAGCTCCAAACATCTCTGAAACCTCTGTCAAAATTGTTGTCCCGCCATTTGCAACAATAAAATCGGATACCGTACCAACTAATGGATTAGCCGTAATACCTGAAAAACCATCAGATCCCCCACACTTTAACCCGATTTTTAACTTGGAAACCGGTATCGGTTGGCGTTCAAATTGTTCTGCATACTCCACTAATTCTTCCATTAAACATACGCCGCTCGCTAATTCATCTTCAACCTCTTGGGCTTTTAGAAATTTAATACGATTCGGAGAATACTCTCCAATAATCTCTTTAAACGCTTCTATTTGATTATTTTCACACCCTAATCCTATAATTAACACACCTGCTGCGTTGGGATGCTGAGCCAAGGCCGCTAATAGCTTCTGTGTGTGAGTCAAGTCATCTCCTAATTGAGAACAACCGTATGGATGAGGAAAATGATAAACCCCATCAATTTTTCGATCTTTAAACTGCTCATTGCCCATTTTCGCAAGCACTTCACATGTTTTATTAATACAACCAACCGTATTAATGATCCAGATTTCATTGCGAATTCTAGCTTCCCCATTTTCACGAATATATCCTTGGAATGTATATTTTGAATCTTCGACAGCCGTCAAATTTTGAATGGTTGGTTGATAAGTATAATCCAAGATTCCATGCAAACCAGATTCTAGATTATGAGTATGAACCCACTCCCCTGCAGAAAGATCCTCTTTGGCTTTCCCAATCGAATAGCCAAACTTGAGAACATCTTCGCCTCGCTTTACCGATTGTACTAACATCTTATGTCCTTTCGGAATATCATCACGAGCCTTGATATCGATGAGTACTTTGTCCGCCATTTGAATCCGAATATTTTCCCCTTTACGAATCTCATGTAAAGAAATAACCACATCATCTTTTGAATGTAATTGTGTTTCCTTTTTCCTTTGTCTTTCAAGATCAGAAAAGCCCTCAAAAGGAACTTTCTGATCATATGCATGATTATTATGAAATTGTTTATGTTTATAGTGGCAAAGGGACTTTTTTTATCGGTGAGTTTTTTTACGATATGCAGTCTGGGGATGTATTCTTAATTCCAAATAACACGATTCATCGGGCAATGCCGGATCAAGGCGACCCTATTATGTCTACGATTATCTTTTTCAGCCCAACATTAATTTATAATAACTTCGTTGATGATTCTTTTTCTTATTTACATTTATTTGACGCAACAAAAAAAGATAAAAATTACAAAATATCTTTACCTCCAGAGAAACAGCCAAAAATAGAAGAACAGCTTCTACGTATCTACCAAGAAATAACGGAAAATAAACTAGGTTCCAAGCATGCCTCTTTGCTGATTTTTCACCAAATTATGCTTGATTTATGTCGTATTCGCATGAATAACGAACAGAATATGTCAGAGAGTACTACCTATAGTTTAGATTGGATTAGAGATATTCTAGCCTATATTAATGACCACTTAAGTGAACCATTAACCTTGACGAAACTTGCCAAGCAATCCTTAGTCAGTCCCTCTCATTTCAGTAGAGTCTTTAAGGAAACGACTGGAATTGGGTTAATCGTGTATGTTAATACGAAAAGAATTATTAAAGCAAAAGAACTATTATCGGAAACAAATTACACGATTTCACATATCGCAGAATTGTGCGGTTTCGAAAGTATGCCCCATTTTCATCGAATCTTTAAAAAATATATGGATAGAACTCCCGCTAATTATCGAAAAGAATACCGAAAATCCCAAATTTGATAGAATCTGATGATCTCATCTGTCTATTGATTATTTTTCAAAAAAAGAGTGTCACCCCATTTGTATATCAAATGAGCGCGACACTCTAGTTGATTAATCTATTACATCGGTTTGACAATTGGACGTACAAAGCGAGTTACTGCAAGCGATGCGACAACAGCTAGTCCACCTGCAAGCAAGAAAGCCGCTGTAAATGTTCCTGTTGTATCCACAAGATAACCTGTTAAAGTTGGTCCAATAATTCCAGCTGTATTCGCTAAGAAGTGCATGAATCCACCAACTGATCCAACGTTTCTTTGATCGACAACATCATTGACAATTGCCCAGTAAATAGCACCTGTCAAATATAAGAAGAATACAGAAAATGCAACGAGTGTAACCGCTCCTACTGTTGTTGTTACTAGACCAGCTAAGCCGATACAAACTGCTGATAGGAACAAACATGTTACAAGCACAAGTTTACGTGAGAATAAAACACCTTTTTGGGCGAATTTTTTAGAGAAGAAATCCGATACGAATCCGCCTAAAGCAAGACCAAGAAACCCTAAAATCCACGGAATCACTGTAACAATACTCATGTCCTTTACACTTAAGCCGCGAGCATCTACCAAATAACTCGGGAACCAAGTTAAGAAGAAGAACAAAATATAGTTGTAAGCAAAAAACGCAAATGCTGTAAACAATACCGTTTTTTGTTTCAAATAAAAGGTTAATTTCAACTTTCCTTCCGTTGCTGCTGCTACCTGTGCTGCTCCCGTATTGACCTTTTCAGATGAATCTGCTGGCTTTTCTTTAACAAATTTCCACCAGCAAATAGCCCATATAAGACCAATGACCATGATTGCAATAAAGGAAATTCTCCAGCCGTATGCGATTGCGATAAAACCAACAATTGGTCCTGAAATAGCACCACCAAGCGGCGTTCCGCTATTCGTTAAACCAATCACAGATGCACGGTTACTCGGTGGAAACCAGTTATTGACCATTTTACTTATAGTTGCCGAGAGTGGACCTTCCCCCATCCCAAACAGAACACGAATAACAATCATACTCACAAACCCAACAGCCAGCACAAGTGCACCGCTGAATAATGACCAAACAATCATGGCAACAAAGAGAGTCAGCTTCGCACCATATTTATCGGATGCCATTCCGCCAAGAAAGTTAAAGATAGCATAACCGACAGAAAAACTACTAAAAATAATCCCCATCTCAGTCGCTGTTAAAGATAAATCATCTTGAATGAATGGTGCTGCAATAGACAATGCAGAACGGTCTAAATAGTTTATTACACCCGCTAAGAACAAGAAAACAATAACTACCCCTCTACCCTGCGAAAACATAAAGAACCCCCCTTGTATATTTCAATGAATCTATAAGCATCTTTTTTTGAAAACGGTTCCATTTGATAGCCAAGTATCAAAACCTTTACATTTTACGAAGGCTTTGTTATACAACGCTGTTAAGCAACGATATCGTTTAACAGAGCCTTCTTGTAAATAAATCGATTTAGTAGAGTTCAGGTAAAAAAGTGCTTTCTTTTTTACCTGAACTCTAGCAAGAATTTCTCAACAGCAAAGTTGGTTTCAAACGATGTACGCTCGTGTCTTCTTTTCCAGTTTTATTGATTTGATTAAGCAATAATTGTGCTGCTTGGTTTGCCATTTCTATTGCCGGTTGATTAACCGTTGTTATAGTCGGTGTATAGAAATCAGCATACGAGACTTCATCAATTCCTATAACCGCAACATCATCAGGAATATTCATATTGTGTTTTTTCATATATCGCAATACTTCATTAAGTACAATATCATTTCCTGCTAATATGGCTTGAGGCGGATTTTTCAATTCGAACAATTCTGAAAGCTTGTCCGAAATTTCTTCGGCATCCGCAGTTTTAATATAATCTAGATTAACCGGTATACCATGTAATTCAAGTGCCTCTTTGTATCCTTGAATACGCTCAAGACGCGGACTAATATTCCGGAAGATTGAAGTAGTTATGATTGCAATGTTCTCATAACCTTTTTCGACAAATTGATCTACGGCTAATTTAGACGCAAAGTGATTGTCAAGCATGACTGTCGCAATATTTAACTCTTCTATCGCCCGATCCATAAACACTACTGGAAATTGATCACTCTTCATGCGTTTATATAAATCAAGATTGTCCCCTGTGGGGAAAATGATGATTCCATCAACTTGCTTTGCCCTTAGCATTTCTATATAATTCTTTTCTTTCTCAGGTTGATCATCTGCATTACATACAATAATTTGAAATCCGTGTTTATAAAAATAGTTTTCTATTGCACGGATAATTTGTGTAGAAAACGTATGAAGAATATTAGCAACGACTACTCCAACAGTAAAAGTAGACTTCTGTTTTAAACTACGTGCTATAATATTAGGCTGGTAGTTTAGCTCTTCAATGGCTTCTTCAATTTTTTTTCTCGTTTTCTCACTCATATACTCGTATCGTTTGTTCAAGTATTGGGAAACTGTGCTTTTTGATACCTTCGCATGTTTGGCGACATCAGTAATTGTAATAGCTTTCATTTCATTCATTCCTATTCTGTGTTTTTGTACCGGTACATATCACTATGTTAGTAAAATCTCTTATGATACATTAACAAATATTCTATTATATTAGGAATGGCTTTACAATCATCTTCCGATTACACCAAAAACACAATCTCCTAATACCTTCCCATAATCAATAAGCTGTGACAAAAAGTCCTTTTATTTATAGAAAAAACCCTTTAGCTCATACACCTGAGTAAGCCATAAAACCGCCATCAACCGGCACCGTAACACCTGTGACAAAACCCGAATAGGATTCATCAGCAAGCCAAAGCAAGGTACCAAGTAAATCTTCAGATTGTCCAAAGCGTTTCATTGGTGTTGCGGTAATAATTTTATTAGATCGTGCAGTTGGACTGCCATCTTCATTAAGCAGCAGATCTCGATTTTGCTTTGTCAAAAAGAATCCTGGTGCAATAGCATTCACACGCAAACCTGCTTCAGCAAAATGAACAGCCATCCACATTGTAAAATTATTAACTGCAGCTTTAGCAGCGCTATAAGCTGGCACCTTGGTCATCGGTGCATAGGAACTCATGGAAGAAAGATTGATTATAGCTGGTGATTCAGCTTCTAATAATGTCTCTCCAAAAACCTGGCTTGCTAAAAATGTGCCTGTGAAGTTACTGGAAAAAACTTTTGAAAAACCGTTTTCATTCAAGTCAAAAAATGATTTTCCTTCTATCTCTTCCCCAAACTTCTCCGGACTCGTAATAGCATCAGGATGATTGCCTCCAGCCCCATTGATTAACAAGTCTATGCGTCCAAACGCTTCAATGACCTTCTCTTTTGCATTCATTAATGAAGTTCTATCCAAAACGTCTGCGGCAATAGAAACCGCTGTACCACCGGCTTGGCTAATGGTTTCGACCACTTGTTGTCCTTTTTCAGCTGTTCTGTTCAAAATGGCTACTTTAACCCCATGGCGGGCTAATTCTTCAGCCATTTTTGAACACAATACACCGCTTCCACCTGTAATTACTGCTACTCTGCCTACTAAGTTCTCATGGATTGGAATCATTGTTTATTACCTGCTTTGCTTGATTCATAGGCATCCCACAATCCAAGTAAATACATAATTCCTAAAGCTCGGTCATATAAGCCATAACCTGGGCGACAAACCTCTCCCCAAATGTGACGACCGTGGTCAGGTCTTACATAGCCAGTATAATTTTGCTTGCTTAATTCTTCTACAACACCCTTAATATTAATGGAGCCATCTTGTGTATAATGAGATGTTTCCACAAAGTCACCGTTTTCGTGAATTTTCACATTACGAATATGGGAGAAAGGAGCACGATAAGCATACTTCTTAGCTACTTGAACCATATCATTTTCAGGATTCGCTCCCATTGAACCTGTACACATCGTAAATGCATTCGATGGTGAATCAGAAATAGCAATTAATTTCTCGTAACTTGCTTCACCCGTAATGATGCGTGGCAGACCAAAAATAGACCAAGGTGGATCATCCGGATGAATCGCCATTTTAATCCCGCATGCCTCCGCTACAGGTAATATTTCTTTTAAGAATATTTCCAGATTCGCCCACAATTTTTCTTCATCTACACTTTTATAGGCTTCAAACAATTCAGAAATCCGCTCCATCTTTTCTGGTTCCCAACCAGGCAATGTTAAATCGGAAGCTTCTGCTACCGTACGAATTAGCTCTTTTGGATCTAGCTTATCTACCTTTGCTTTTTCGTAAAATAAAGCCGTTGAACCATCTTCCAAAGGATGGAACATTTCCGTACGAGTCCAATCAAAAATCGGCATAAAGTTATAACAAATGACCTTTACTCCAGCCTCTGCAAGATTACGGATCGTCTCTTTGTAATTTTCGATATACATCATACGGTCTTCATTGCCTAATTTAATTGATTCATGAACATTTACACTTTCCACAACATCTGTGTGAAATCCAAACGACTGGATATAGTCGATTTCATCTTTAATTTCTTCCTTTTCCCATACCTCACCGACAGGTTTTTGGTGCAAGGCCCACACAATCCCCTTAACTCCAGGAATTTGTTTAACCTGCTCCAAAGTGACAGTATCATTACCTCTACCATACCATCTAAATGTAATATTCATCATACACCCCCGTTATTCAGCACTTTTCTGCATGTATTTTTTACTTAATTCAACTACGGCCTCATAGCCACCACTCTGATAGGCTTTATTCAAGTCACTTCCAATTCCAGTTGCTACTGCACCTGCATGTAACCATTCCTTCATGTTATCCAAATTAATTCCGCCTGTTGGCATAATTCTTACATTAGGCAGCGGGCCATTTACGGATTTGATGAAAGAAGGTTCAAAATGGTTTGCTGGGAATAGTTTCAGAACATCACAGCCTGCTTCAAGAGCCATAGCCATTTCTCGAATTGTCATACATCCAGGCATATAGGGAATGCCATATCGATTACAAAGCATTGCAACATCTTCGGCAAAATACGGACTTACAATAAAACGGGCACCAGCTAAAATGGCATGACGTGCGGTTTCTGAATCCAATACAGAGCCTGCTCCTAAGAGTGCATCCGTATTTTGCAACTCTTTAAAAACATCTTCAATTTGTGGAGTGGTATACGTTAATTCGATTGCTCGAATTCCCCCTTCCACAGCTGCTTTAGACAGTTGAATGGCTTCCTCTGCATCCTGCCCTCGAATAACAGCGACAACTTTCGCCTCCGTTATTTGATAAATAATTGAATGTTTATCCATTAAGTCACCCCCTTTAATTAAATACAATGATTGCTTTTCGAACCTGTTCTGGATGCTTTTCAACAAAATTAAAGGCCTCTTGGACGTCATCAAGCGAAAATGTGTGTGTAACTAGTCCGTTATGACGCAACTGTCCTTCGTTTAACAGTTTCACTACTTTTGAAAACTGATTCGTTTGCAATCTAGACCCAACCACAGTCACTTCCTTTTTTGTGATTGGAAGCTGAGCGATTGCTGAAGTGCGCTCATCAAAACCAAGCACGACAATCCGCCCTGCAACAGAGACTACATCAAAAGACAATTCAAAAGTCATCGGCAAACAAACGGCATCAATAACAACATTGGCCCCTTCTCCATTCGTCCATTCCTGTACACGTTGTCGAACATCTTCATTACCAGCATGAACAGTGACATCAGCTCCATTTTCTTTAGCAAAAGCCAAGCGTTCTTCACTTAAATCTGTGATCATGACAGATGCACCTTGAAGCTTAGCCATTTTTAAGATACAAATCCCTATAGGCCCAGCTCCTTGAATAAGTACAGTATCTCCTTGCTCCACTTCACCTCTCCAAATCGCTTGTGCTCCAATTGTATAAGGCTCGGCTAATACGATCTCTTCCCAAGCTAAAGTGGGATCTACAACATGTAGTTGTTTCTCAGGAAGCACGAACCATTCCCTCATCCCACCATCTTCATGTACACCAAAAACAGATAGTTTTTCGCATACATTTTGACGGCCTTTACGGCAAGCATAACACTCTCCACAATAATTGATAGGTTCGACCACCACGTGATCGCCCACTTGAACACCGGTAACATCCTGACCAATTTCCACGACTTCTCCTGCTACTTCATGTCCAACAACACGGGGCAAAGTAGCAAGAGGATTTGTTCCATGATAAATATGCATATCTGATCCACAAATCCCAACTCTTTTTACTTTAACCAGAACATCTGTAGAGTTCGAAATCTTTGGTTGTTCTACTTCTTGAATAACAAGCTCATGTGCTTTTCGTACTTGAACCGCTTTCATTTCTCCACCTGCTTTAAGAAATTTATATTGGACGCGATCGTAATACCTTGTTCAATCTCATCCGGTATGTATACTCGGTCAAACCTTGTAGTTGACGGAACACACTGAAGCGCTTTCATTAAAAAGAAAGAATCTTTTAATGATAGACATACGCTTCGCCATCTTATCTTTCAATAACAACTTCATCCTGTATGAAATTCCATACTTCTTCCAAATAAGGCAATCCTTCATTATCCCCCAGCACAGTCGTGACAAGAGCACCTACACCATTTGCAAATGCTAAGCGTTCTTCAATCGATAAACCATGAAGATACCCGTAAATGTAACCGGCATCAAAACCATCTCCCGCACCAACAGTGTCTACTGGAATAACTGGGAAGGCTTCTTTCTTATACCATCTTCCATTTGTATAGAGCTTTGAACCGTTAGCCCCATCCTTAATGACAAGCTGATCGATATTGTTGAGATTTGCGAATTTTTCCAATGATTCTTCAGAGTCTACTCCATTAATCAACCGGATTTCATCAAGTCCTGTTAGCAAAATATCAATATATGGGAAAAGTTCTGCATAAACAGCTCTCGCTTCCTCAATCGTCCATAGCTTCAAGCGGATATTCGGATCAAATGAAACTGGGATATCTTTTTGTTTAGAGATTTCTATCACTCGCTTAGCAATTCTTACATTTTTAGGGTTTATAGCTAAAAATACACCTGTAAGATGGACAAGATCAATATTTTCAAACATCCGTTCCGTGATATCTTCAGGCTCTAGAGTTAAAATAGGCGATTGATATCGATAATAAAAGGTCTTTCCTGAACCATCCTCTCGAATTTCTTTGAAATTCAAAGATGTTGGATACCCTTCTACATAAGCAACATCGCACATATCTACCCCTTCGCCGCGTGCGAAATTATAAATAACACGACCAAACTCATCTTTACCTAAACGACTTAACCACTTTGCCCGCATACCGAGCCGAGCACAGCCAATGGCAAAATTCAGTTCAGCCCCTCCTACTTTACGCTCAAATTGGCTGACGAATCGTAAAGGCCCAGTTTGAGCAGGATTTAACGTAATCATGGCGTCACCTAGTGTTAAAACACCAAATCTTGATGACACTACAGTCCCCCCTTTTTAAACATTCACCAATATTAAATAATATTCGGATTATATTCCATATACTAGCGTATAAATCGATTTAGCAAATTACTAAATCGGTTTTGTAAATCGATTTAGTGAAATTGTAAATGAAAATTCTATTAAATACAACAAATAAATTAAAAAATTCTAAATTTTTTAATTTAAGCTTTCAAATACCTAGTTTACCTATCGTTTTCTTCAGATTCTCAGTCACCCTGAATAGGCCTGTATTAAGTTAATCACGCCTACTGCCCTTCATAGTAATTCAGAACTTGTTCCCTACACTATAGGGCTATACCCAACCCATGCTAGACGCACGAAAAAGAGGATGAATTTCATACTCATCCTCACTTCGATTGACAAAACGCCTCTAAAAAATGCGTTAAAATCCTTGCGGTCAGCCCCCAAATAACGCGATTTTCATACCGATAAAAATATTCATCCATTTTTCGCGGCTGCCAGTCATAGTTTTTTCCTCCGATGATTAAATCAAGAGGAAACTGCTCATCAAGCTCTATCTTATAGTTCACTTGAAAAATCCTAGGTGGATGTTCCATAAAAAACGCTAATGGAACCGTAAAAATAGAAGCTACTTCAGCTTGATTCACTTGAATATCATCGAGATTATGTATATAACCGGCAAATGGAGTTATCTTTGTTCCGAATGGTGTCACAATATAATCTAACGGATAAAGGTCGCCAATATCACGCCTATTTAATCCAAGTTCCTCCATCGTCTCACGAATTGCTGTCTGTTTTTCATCACGGTCATCATGATCCACTCTTCCGCCCGGAAAACAAATGTCTCCCGGCTGACGCTTCAATGTATGAGCCCGCTCTTCAAAAAGAATATGAAGTCCATCTTCCTTCTCAACGAGCGGCAGTAAAACCGCAAATTCTGAAAATGTTTCACTCCCTAATATAGAAGGTTTATGTGCTGCTAATCTTTTGTTCAACTCTCCTGCATCCATTTATCTCACCTCATTTATCACTATATCTCTATTGTATACTGCTTATAGTGCCGAGTCTAAATTTTATGCAATCAAAAAAACCGCAGCTTTATATAGCTACGGTTTACTCAATATTCGATTTCATTACAACGCTTTTAATAATTTTTTCACAAGCTCCGATGTTTTACATTCATGAATATTGCCTAAATTAACAACCTGAATTTGTTCAAATCGTTCTGGATCAATACAATTACGCGTATCAAAAATCATTTTCCCGTTCATTTGTTGAGATAAAATATCCAGATCCATCTCTTTAAATTCTTGATGGTCAGTTAAGAGTAAGATAAGATCAGCCTTTTGTACGGCTTCTTCCGCTGATACTATCGGCATTTTACTCACTGGAACATGAGGATCATGGAAGGTAAGCTCGATATTTTTTTGTTTCATTAATAAGTTAATAACTTCAATAGCTGGACTTTCTCGTAAATCATCGACATTTCCTTTATACGAAAGACCAAAGATCGCAATCTTCGGAAACTGCCGATGTCTGAGCAACATATTAGCACAATCGACAATATACTGCGGCATGCTCCTATTTGTTTCACGAGCTAATCCAATCATTTTGGCTGCCTTAGGGGCCTCAGCGACAATAAAATGTGGATCAACCGCTAAGCAATGCCCACCTACTCCAGGCCCTGGCTGATGAATATTCACACGAGGATGTTTATTGGCCATTGTAATCACATCAAGTACATTGATATTTAACTCAAAACAAATTTTAGCTAATTCATTCGCAAGAGCGATATTTACATCACGAAACGTATTTTCCATCAGCTTAGCCATTTCAGCAGTACTTGCATTCGTCCGAATAATTTCTCCTTTAACAAAGGTTTCATATACAGCAGCACCTGCATTCGTACAAGCTTCTGTAATGCCGCCGACCACTCGATTGTTATACACTAATTCATGGAAAATTTGCCCAGGCAATACACGTTCAGGACAGTGAACGACATACAAATCCTCCCCAATCGTATAGCCTGCTTTTTCTAATAAAGGAGCAACCTGATCTTCCATACTTCTTGGAGCAATTGTCGATTCAATAATGATTGTATTTCCTTTTTGAATAAACGGGAGAATCTGTTTCACCGCTTGTAACACATGGGTTAAATCACATGATCTATGTACATCCTTTTTATTTGGCGTTGGCACAGCAATTAAGAATACATCGGCTGCTTCCGGCGCTACTGAAGCACGAAACTTTCCGCTTTTAACGACTTCTGTTAAAAACTCCTGCAATCCAGGTTCCTCAATATGGATTTTACCATCATTTAATTGATTAATAATTTCTGGTACAAGATCCACACCTACCACTTCTACTCCATGTTTAGCAAACATAATTGAGGTTGGTAATCCAATATATCCTAATCCCATTGTACATAATTTCATCTATTCCCCACTCCTCACGATTTATATATGAATCTACTACTTTAGGCTGATTCGTAAATTTCAATGAAGACTTCTTTTTCTTTTTTCCAATTATATTTGTTACGAGCATGTAAACAATTTACACTCATTCGCTCGCGAACCTCGGGATGATTCAATAAGTAATTGACGCCTTCGGCAATGGATGCTGGCTCATGTGAATCAACACAAACACCAATTTTCTCCTCTTCTACAACTTTCTGAATTTCTGGAAAGCTACAAGCAATAACAGGCACTCCGCTCATCATATATTCAAACAGCTTATTAGAAGAAGCTGAATAATGATTGAAACAAACATTGTTTAATACTTGAAATCCTAGGTAAGCATGCTTCGTATAATGAAGAAGTTCATCCACCGGTACTTTTGGAATAAACTTAATGCGATGTTCAAGATTTCGTTCCGCAACCATATTGACTAACTCTGGCTTTAGCCGACCATCGCCAATGAACACAACCGTACCTCTTTCCATCATCGGAACCGCTTCAACAATCTTCTCTAACCCTCGTCCCGTTTGGATGCCCCCTTGATACAAGAGAATCGGTTCATCTTGTTCAATTTGCAATAATTCTGCCAAATTAATAGCCGAGCTTTTCTCAGGGTTAGTTGGAATCGGGTAATTATGAACAACGTTTGGATAATGTCCATAACGATCATCGTGATATTTAGCACGCGTATGATTTTCCGTAATGATTTCATCAACGAACCATAGCAAAACTCGTTCCATTATGCCGTAAATAGGACTGTTATATCCCGTTCGACTCGTTTGGACTTCATGAGAATCATAAATAAGCTTTTTACGGCGAAGCCACTTAGCTGAGAGTACACCTTGCATAAGCGTGTTTAAATCATTCGAGTGATAGAAATCATAGTTCTTTTTCCGACCATATCGCACCATTTGGCTAAAAATATAACCTCGAACCATTAATGTTGGAATCTTTGTTTTCGTTAATGCAAAGATCAGGATTCCTGCTAGAGCAAGCAAACTAAAATAGATGGCTACTCCAAACCAATTTGTAATCACTTCAAGATTCAATAAAATATTGAACGTAACTAAAAACAGGAGCAGCATTTCAATTTGTCTCTTCTTCACTTTTTTTATGAAACGAATGACACGCAGAAGCGAATTCATCCGATTATTGACTCGGATAACCCGAAAACCGTTTGGATGCTGCTCCTCTTTTGCTAACCATTCATCTTTCCAATCATGAATCGCAATTAAATCTACTTCATAGCCAACTTCCGTTAATGCCGAGCATTCTCTAAGTACCCTGGCATCATTTGTGAAGTGGTTCCAAACAAACATGCATACTTTTTTAGACATCTTAGCCTCCAAGAATATGATTTACTGAGCTTCTAATATGTGGCGTAATCCTTCGATATTATGATTCCAGTAAAAATGTTGTTTAGCATATTGATAGCCATTGTTTCCAAAAAGGTTCATTAACCCTCGATTTTGAGCAAGCATCACGATATGATCTGCAATTTGCTCAACACTTCTATTTTCAGCTATAAGCCCGCATCGCGCTTCTTGAATTACGTTTGCTGCAAAGCCTGCAACATCAGCGACAATCGGCTTGCCCACACACATATAATCAATAATTTTCCCCGGCAATACTTTATCAAAAACCGATTTCTCTACTAAACTAACATAGGCAATATGAGCAGCGGCTAATTCCTGAAGAGTCGCTTTTCTGCTTTTCGCTTGAGTGAAAGTAATATTGTTCAACCCTCTTGCCTTTATTTCGGTTTCCACTTCATTTTTTCGAAAACCATATCCGATAATGACGAACTCAATGTTTGGATATTCCTTTAAACGCTCCGCAACGCTAAGCAGTTTCAAAATATCTTGCGCTAAACCAATATTCCCGGTATACATCACCTTTATTTTTTCTTCCGATAATGGCGGAGGGCGGAGAGCAAGATTCAATTCTTCACTTGTTAAAGAGTTTGGAATAAAACGAATTCGCTGTGCCTCTACTCCTTTTTCCTGAATATACTCTTTGAAAATCGGGCTATTAATAATAATTTGATTGGATGCTTTGTATAATTTTTTTTCGAACCAATAAGCTCCTTTTAACACGGCTTTATTAGTAAATGCACCCACCCCCAATAAACTCTCCGGCCATAAATCTCGAACATCGGTAATAAGCTTCGCCTTCATTTTCCGTTTCGCAATCATGCCTGCTACACTCGGAAAAATAGGCGGTGTGGAGATAAATACATAATCGTATTTTTTCTTTAGCTTGAAGATTGTCAAAATAAATAAAAACATCGATTCTAAATAATGAAATAGCCGAAACCAAATACTACTTGTGTACTGTTTTACTTTTGCTGGGTGAATTCTAATTACATCCTGTTCAATATCCTCTTCATCCCAAAACTGTTCATCTTGATACAAATTCTGATTAGGGTAACTCGGATTCATTGTTAATACGGTCACCTCATATCCGCTTTTCTTTAAATGCAGATATATATTTTTTAAGCGATTTGCGCCACTCCCAATTTCAGGATAAAAATTTTGGACAATCATTAGGATGCTTTTCATAAAAACCCTATCACCTCTATCCCTCCAGTATTTGTAATCTAATTTCAGTATAATGAGCGAATATGTAGCACGTATTAATGGAGAATAAAGAAATGTTTAACAATATGAAAGTTTTATTGAAGATTTGTGAATGTGGAATAAAATTGAAATACTTAAATCAAATACAATAACTTTCTCATCATATAGCTTAATTCTTTTACAAAATCATAAAAAAAAACGCTTGGAGAGTATCCTCCAAACGTTTTCCCCTACATTTATGCTAATTTTACCTTTACACTATCAATAACTGTACGCCACATGTTGGGATCAGTTGTAATCTTTTGTTTAAATTCACGATACATATTTGTCTGCTTTTCTTCAAAATCAGGTGAATTGCTCTCTGGCAAATTATTTCTTAACGATGTAACGAGCTGCTGAATCTCATCTGCTCTCGGTCCCCAGACGCGAACCTCATTTCCTTCTTTATCAATAAAAATAAAAATCGGAATTGAACGTGACGTTCCATTCGTCAAATATTGATTCATTAATTCCAAGTTTTCATCTCGAATGAGGAAGCGCAATTCAATATCACTTACTTCAGCCATTCTTTGAATAATTGGCACGTTCAATGCCGCATCTCCACACCAATCCGCCGTTAGTACAATTCCTCGCCAGTTGCGCTGACGAAGGTCCGTTAAGAAACGTTGATCCTCATCATTTAATTGTACCTGCTCATAAACTGCCGTGACTTCAGCTTGATTCACTTGCATACTTGTACGATATTGTTCAAATGTTTGGCCTTTTTCAAACCATGTATTTAATGCCATAGATTCACTTCCTTTTCTTTATATACGAACATCCTAATAGTAACAGGTTCTTGCATCGATTTTCCAATGAAACACTATTGAATCGCTGTCCTATAACAAAGACTAATGTAAAAAGAGAAGTATAATAATTCTCCGCTTACATCACTATTTGTCTTTTGAATGTTACTCTAAATCTGCCGTTTGCCATTGGGGAACCTTATCATCTTCATCAAATTCGATAATGACATTAGTTACTCCCCGTTCATTCAAAATAGCCGTCCTTAAACGATCTTTAATATCATCCGCTTGAGCAAGAGTAATAGAAGGATCGAGCTCTACTTCCAATTCAACATGGAAATCTTCCCCTTCTTTAATAACCATCAGTTCTTGAATGTCGCGCACATCCGGATCGTTCATTACCATTTGCCCAATTTTCAGCTGCATATCATGATCTGCCTCACCTAGAGCTCCAGCTGCATTGTCCAGAAATACTCGTCCAACTACAAAGAACATCATAAGACCGATGATGGCAGAAGCAAACCCCTCCGCTGTATCAAATGGTGTAAATCTGGCTAACAAAATCGCAATAATGGCTAATAAACCACCTGATGTGGCTACCATATCTTCCATAAACACAAGCTTTGTCGCTGGTTTTGCACGCTTCAACGCTCCAAAGCTTTTGTAGAAAACCGCCAAACCCTTTGCTTCCGTTCCCGTTTCATGCAGCACTTCTTTCATTGCCTTATACAGTACATACATTTCTAAAAGAACGGCAATTGATAATACTGATAAGTTAATCAAAATACCTTCTGATTCAACCGGATGCAAAATGTGATGAATCCCTTCTTTTACCGTTTCATATGACATAATCCCAACAATTAATACCGCACCTAATAAAACAAGATTAACTAATCGTCCAAATCCATTAGGAAATCGACCTGTTGGTGATTTCTTACTTAACGCAGATCCAATAAATACAAACAATTGATTGGCCGCATCGCCTAAACTATGTAAAGTTTCAGCAAACATCGCCACATTGCCCGTAATAAAAAAAGCTACCCCTTTTAAAATTGCAATAATCGTGTTCACACAAGCTGCGATAAAAGCAGATTTGTTCCCCTTTTTCAACAACTGAAATAATTCTCTCATCCGTGGTAGTCCCTTCTTGTTTGGTTTATCGAAAGTTATTATCTCCAGAACAAAGGAAAAGAGTACCGTTTTTTTTTGCGATAATTTATTTTTAATTCTTGCATGGTTTTAGAATTTGTTTTGCCAATTATTCCATTCCTTAGCCGTAGCAACGGTCAGTTTACCGTTTGAATCTCGTGCAAATTATTAATTTCAGCAAAGTTCATGTTACGACGTTAAAACATTCCATTTTTATTTGGTGAGTTCTCCGGTATAGATTGACCAATATCCCATAACTCCACAATTCGGTCATCCTGAAAGCGGAAGATATGAACAACAGCCCCGCCAAGGTCATTGGGATTCTGTTTGACATGAGAGTGAACTACAACGGTCTCGTTCTCTTCGATAGCAAGTTTAACCTCAAGTGTCTTGTGAGGATTTTGGGCTGCACTCTCTTCCATCGCTAGCATTAGTGAATCAGCCTCTCCGAGAAAAAAGGGATTATGGTGGCTAAAGCCAGGGCCAATGTGTCTCTGATATGCTTCACGAACTTTCCCCGATGCTACGAGTTGTAGAAACGACACTGCTTTCTCTTTGTGATTGAGTGTTGTTTTAGACTGGTGTTCCATATTCATCTTAATCAGCCTCTCATTTCATTTTTAGGAGTTATTACATTTTAGAATTAAATGCATTTTAGAGGTATCATTCAAGTAAGCCTATTTAATACTTCTTTTGCCGCACGTTCTCCTGATTGTATCGCTCCTTCCATATAAAATTTCCATTCATCTGCCGTTTCCGTACTTGCCCAATGAATTGGTCCAATAGGTTGATGCAGCCATTCACCGAAGGAAGTAATAATTTTAGGAGGAAAATGAGCCGCATATCCCCCTCGGATCCAAGGTTCTTCTGTCCAATCTTTTTCATAAAACTCAATTGGTTGCTCAGCTCGGGGACCGAACAAGAGCCCTATTTCTTTTAACACCGTTTGCTTTCGGCGTTGCTTTTCAAGTTGAGCTAATTCCTTTGCGTATCTTCCTCCAGAGAGCACCGTTAAAACACCTTTCCTCCCATCAGTTGGTGAACTATCTGCAACAAGCCGGATCAGCCCTCTATCGCACTGTGCGTGACCGTTTAAGCCTTCCTCTCTCCAAAACGGCCTGTCATAAATAAGAATCACCTTGATAACAGAAGATTGGTTAATCTTCTCGGTTATTATACTTCGCTCCGCTGGGAGAGGAGGATTATATTCAATGCGACCGCTAACAGCTGGCGGAATAGCGACAATTACTTTTTTTGCCTTCCATACTTGTTTTTCAGTAAGAACAATAACGCCATTTTCGCCGTATTCAATTCTTTTTACTGGCGTACTGACATATATATGATCTTTCATTGCATCTGCCATCTTCAACGCAAGTGTATACGCACCATCTGAAAACCACTCCTCTTCCGCTGTCAAGACATGCTGGAAACCGCCGCTTGTTTTTACGCACCATAAAAAATCTAATGCTGAAGGTTCATAAAGCTCTACACACATTACTTCTGCAAATAGACGAAAAAAGTTTCTCCCCTCCTCTGTAAACATATTAGTTTGGATCCATGCATCGAGGTTGTATGTGTCTAGTTCTTTTGCTAAAGATGAATTCCATATGTCTTGTTCAGGTAGTTCTGCTACCAAGCGTTCTATTTTTTCTTTGAGCTGGAACAAGTCAGAAAGACCTTCAGGTGAAAGAGGAGGATGTTCCCCTTCTATTTTCTCTATCGTCCCTCTTAAATTGTATGTCATTTTACCTTTAGTATAGGTTTTTACAAGAGGCAAGCTAAATTCTTTAGCAAGAGCTCTTATTCGCCTTTGATAGCGTCCAACCCACTGCGCTCCGAGGTCAACTGTTACAGCATCTTTTGTTTGAAAGCTGTGTACACGTCCACCTACACGGTCCATAGCTTCTATCACAGCAATATTTACCTTTCTTTTTGTTAGCTCCCACGCAGCAGAAAGCCCCGCAAACCCGGCACCCACAATAACCACATCTACCTCTTTCATAACATTCCTCCCTAAAACATTCTGCTGAAACATCATTTTCATCATTTATTTACCTATTCTGATACCTTTTTATACATTATTAATGACACACGCTCTCCTGCAGTCAGTAGCACGCTTTCGGAGTAGTTGATAAAATTAGATTTAACGGCATCAGCTTCAAATTTCTTATTGTATTAAAAATAGAAGTAGTTACTTTATTTTACAATTATTCCTAACTATTCTCACATAAACTTTATTATTTACGTTCTAGTTTTCATAAGATAAGCAATTACAAAAGCAAATAATGGCAGAAATAAAAACAAGATAAAGAAACCTTTTTGAGTAGACAAAATGATGGCTGGAATTAAAATGAGGAGTCCGCTAAAGAAAAACCCTTTCCAAGACTTTTTTAGAACTCCCCATAAAAGCAAAATGACTGAAATGATAATCAACAACCATAATACTGTACCTACAAATAGAAACCCTACACTCGATAAGATTGTACCTACAAAGAATTCATTCATTTGTTTTATCCCCCCTTTTAACTTTTCTTTCTCTCGATACATCATATGTTGCAAGTTCTGATTTTTCTTTTCATTTTAAATGTAGTTCTAGTTAGCTAGTGATTCAATTATATCGAGGACATCACTGGGGTGTTACTACGATTAAAAGCTTCATAGAAAAAATGAAAATAACTCCACACACTCATTAACCGTTCTATTATTTTCAAAAAATATTATTTACATATAAAGGACAAGGTATTATTATGACGATACCGAAACAACCTTTTCTTTAAAGGAAAAAATGAAAATCATTTTTACTATTGATGAACAATCAAGATCAGAGACATACCCCGTATAAACAGTGAGAAAATCACTGGATTGAAAAAGCATATGAATGATTTACATAGCTTATTCTATACTATCGCCTTTTCTTGATATTAATAGGAGGACATCATGTTATCAGCATTACTTCATGGAATGATACTAGCCTTTGGATTAATTCTTCCTCTTGGAGCGCAGAACATCTTTATCTTTAACCAAGGGGCTTCTCAATCAAGGTTAAGAGGGGCGATTCCGGTGATTATCACCGCTTCACTTTGCGATACTTTTCTTATTTTATTAGCAGTTTTAGGAATATCTATTATTGTACTAACAGTTCCAGCATTACAGATAGGGATTTTTTCCATTGGAATTGTATTTCTTCTTTATATGGGATGGTCTATTTGGAATAGTGATACTGCAAATGTAAGTCAAAAAGAAACAGCCATGCCGCCTAAGAAACAGATTATGTTTGCCATGTCTGTATCCTTGCTGAATCCTCATGCCATTCTTGATACAGTCGGTGTCATTGGAACGAGTTCCCTCAGCTATACTGGTCTAGAAAAAATAGCATTCACAGCTGCATGTATAGCCGTCTCATGGCTATGGTTTCTCGGCCTAGCTGTATGCGGGAAGATAGTAGGCAACTTTGATACAAAAGGGAAAGTTTTAAAAATAATTAATAAAGTATCAGCGCTCATCATATGGGCAGTAGCCATATATCTTGTTAGCCAACTGCTATGACAAAACAAGCATCAATGAACCTCCCCCTCCTATCGCGTTCACGCTTGAGAAGGGAGGTTCTTGCTGTACAGAATACCCTTGAAGAAACGAAGTAAATGCTTCTAGGTGTACAAACCGTAGTTATCCTCTAACAACCAAACTCCCACCGTAAGCAACATATATGTTTCCCAACGCATAAGGGGCGGTTCTACCCAACTAACTACTTCCTTTTAGCAAAAAAACTTCTTCTTACGCCAAAATGACAGGTCATAGATATGTCGGATGATCATAAAAAAACAGCCATTCATCTCCTTCCTCAAAAATTTCGGTTATAGGAACAATTTTTTTTAATATATTAATAATTTTTATATTGATATATCTAAATTTTATGTAATAATAAGAAAATACTGAATCTTTTGTTAAATTAAGCATTATATCTTTTTTCATCATGGAGGGATTATTTTGTCTAATATCAAAACAGCGATAATCGTCGGCGGTGGAATTGGCGGACTTGTCACCGCTCTTAAACTTCACCGCATTGGTGTGTCAGTACAAGTCTTTGAGAGTGTGGAAACTATTAAAGCGCTTGGGGTCGGAATCAACCTTTTGCCTCATGCTGTAAGAGTTCTAACAGAGCTGGGCTTGGAAGAAGAGCTTAAACAGACGGGCTTACCTACTGCGGAACTCATTTATGTAAACAAATTCGGCAAGGAAATTTGGCAGGAAGATAGAGGAATGAATGCTGGTTACCGCTGGCCGCAGTATTCCATCCATCGTGGACGTCTGCAAATGCTGCTGCTAAAAGCAGTCAAAGAACAATTGGGTGAGGAAGCAGTGCTCACTGGACACCATCTAAAATCATTTCAAATGTTTGGTGACACGGTGACAGCCCATTTTGAAAATAGAAAAACGGGTGAACATATAGGTTCTTATAGTGCAGATATCATGATTGCAGCGGATGGCATCCATTCTGCTGTTCGTAAATTTTACTATCCAAATGAAGGGCTACCAAAATTCAGCGGCCGGATTTTATGGCGGGGTATCACCGAATCAACTCCTTTTTTAACAGGAAAATCGATGATAATGGCTGGATACCAAGATCAAAAATTTGTTGCTTACCCAGTTTGTCCGGATACAGCAGCAAACGGAAAGTCCCTTGTGAATTGGATTGCTGAACTTACTATCGATGATGAAATGCCTTCCCGTGCTGATTGGAATCGGGAAATAGATAAGGAAAAATTTGCACCTGCCTTTTCTAAATGGGATTTTGACTGGCTAAACGTGCCGGAATTGATCGAGAACACAGATGCCGTTTATGAATTCCCGATGGTCGACCGTGATCCTCTACCCCAATGGACGTTCGGGCGCGTAACTTTACTGGGAGATGCTGCACACCCAATGTATCCAATAGGATCAAACGGTGCTTCACAGGCTATCCTTGATGCGGATGCATTAGGACAAGCGGTTTTAGAGCAACCGAATGCAGAACTTGCTTTGAAAGCTTATGAACAAGCAAGACTTGAACCAACAGCCCATATTGTCTTAACGAATCGAAAAAATGGACCAGAAGTGGTGATGCAGATCGTCGAAGAACGGGCACCTAACGGCTTTGAAAGTTTAGATGATGTCATTACTCAACAGGAACTCGAAGATATCGCTAATAAATATAAAAAAATTGCCGGCTTTGACCGAGATACACTAAATAGTAAATAGGGGTGCAACTATGGTTGAACATATTGTGTTAATCAAATTTTCACAGAAAACAACAAGTGAGCAAAAGGAAGAGTTAATCAGGAAGACCTTACTGCTGAAAGAAATAATTCCAGGTATATTGGATATTCAGCAAGGCAAAAATTTCTCAAACAGAAGTCAGGGATATGAAGTTGGGTTAACCGTCCGATTTAAGGATAGGGCTTCCTTAGAAAACTACGGCCCCCATCCTGCACACCAGGAAATTGTCTCCTATTTGAAAGAAATTGGCTTAGAAGACAGTATAATTGTTGATTTTGATATCAAGTAATATTTTTTTACTTTTAAACTTTAGTACATAAACGCGTTTAGGCATTTCAGCATTTTTACACCATATTTCTAGGGAGTGAACGAAATGAACGTTTTAAATGTAAGTCAAACAATTGACAACAGTCGATTTCGTTCCTTCCATTTTTCCATTATTTTTTGGTGCTTTTTTATTATTCTTATGGATGGATACGATGTAGTCATCTATGGATCTATTGTACCTTCTTTAATGGAAGAATGGAAAATATCAGCTGTTACGGCAGGAGCAATCGGGAGTTATACAGCTGCCGGGACGGCTCTAGGGGCTGTGTTGTTTGGACTATTAGCAGATAAAATTGGTAGAAAAAAAATCATATTAGTTTGTACCACAATTTTTAGCCTTTTCACTGCGCTTTCTGCATTCGCAGAAGGTCCCATGGTGTTTACTGTACTTCGGGTGATTGCGGGGCTGGGACTTGGCGGTGTCATGCCAAATGTCATTGCTTTATCGACCGAATATGCTCCTAAAAAAATTAGGGGAGCAATGGTTTCTTTCATTTTCTGCGGCTATTCCATCGGGGCCATTGTCGCAGCACTCCTCAGTAAATCTATTCTGCCTGCTATGGGATGGAAACCGATTTTCTGGATTGCAGGTTTACCCTTATTGTTGCTTCCGCTTATTTGGAGAAGCATACCGGAGTCAGCGAATTTTCTTTTATCCAAAGGAAAAGACGAAGAGATGAGGAAAATCCTCAATAGAGTCAATCCTGAACTTAAGCTGGGCAGTACGGCCAAATTTGAAAAACCAGCAGCAAAGGAGCCAGGCTCTCCGCTAGTAAAACTCTTCGAAAAGAAACGTGCTCTTAGCACGGTCATGTTCTGGATATCCTGTTTCTCCTGCTTTGTCTTAATCTATGCGATGAATACATGGTTGCCCAAATTAATGATTCAGGCTGGGTATAGCTTAAGCTCCAGTTTGGTATTCGTAGCAATTATGAATGTTGGGGCTGTCCTCGGAACGATTATTTTTGGAAGGTTAACGGATAAATGGGGATTTAAAAAGGTAATGATTCCACTTTATATTTTAGGAGCTATTGCCCTTTCTTGTATTGGTTTAACCAAAAATATTTTACTAGCTTATCTGTTAATCGGAATGATTGGAGCCGCATCTGTTGGTGTCCAAAATATCAGTAATGCCTTTGTGTCTCAATATTACCCACCTTCCATGCGTTCAACCGGAGTCGGTGCTGCCATGGCATTCGGACGAATCGGCGGCATCTTTGCACCTACATTTGTTGGTATCCTATTAACGATGAATTTATCTTCTCAGATGAACTTTACCGTCATCGCCATGGCTGCGGTTCTTGGGGGAATAGCAGTATTGTTTGTTCAGGAAAAGCATGCTTATTATCACACTGAAAGTGAAGAGAATGAAGTTGGAGAGAATCAAAACAAAGTGGTGTAAATAGCGAGAAAGTGGCTATATATAAATATCTTTTAAAAGCTAGTTACAACATAAGAAAAAGCCAATCAACAAGCTGGTGACTGTATTCTGCAGATGCCAGCTTGTTTCATTTTATCAAAAAATAAGCGAGAATCTCCATGAGTAAGCGGGGATAGTTTAATGAAAAGTATTCATTTTAATTGAATTATAAAAAATATTCCTACTTGAAGCACCTCTCTATGAATCATCCGCTCTCTTCCTCTAAATTTAGAGAGATTATTTATGGGAGGTAAACTATACAATTCTTATCTAACAAAATCCTCCATTCTTTTGCCATGATTCCAATACTAATCACCTCCCCTACCGGATATTTTTGAATTCATTAATCTCATATCAAATTACTTTTCTTACACCACCCCTTGTTACTTATCTCCGTAAAATCATAGTTACCATAGAAGCATCACCATTCTTTAATACTCATATAATTGAATTTACAATCTATATGTTAACTATAAGACAAGCACATTGATTAATTTTTTGTATTATCCTGGCTTTTTCTAAAAAGAGCCAGAATAAAAAAGGATAACCCAAAAGCTATGCTTTTGGGTTATCCTCAAAATTACCAGTAGAACCTATCATTTACGCAACTTACATTGTACTGATGTCAATCACGAATCGATACTTCACATCTGAAGCTAATACGCGTTCGTAGGCTTCATCAATTTGGTCGGCTGAAATGACTTCAATCTTAGGAACAATGTTATGTTCTGCACAGAAACCCAACATTTCTTGAGTCTCACGGATGCCCCCAATCATTGAACCTGCAAAGGAACGGCGATGACCGATGAGAGAGAACACATTTAATGACAATGGCTCTGCTGGCGCACCAACATTCACTAGAGTTCCATCCAGCGTTAACAATGAGAGGTAAGCACTAATATCGATTTTTGCACTTACCGTGTTAATGATCAGATCAAAAGTACCAGCAAGTTTCTCGAATGTTTCCGGATCGCTTGTGGCATAGTAGTTGTCTGCGCCCAATTGCAAACCATCTTCCTTTTTACTCAATGTTTGTGACAGGACGGTAACTTCTGCACCCATGGCATGTGCAATTTGGACAGCCATGTGACCAAGACCACCCATACCAACAATAGCTACTTTCTTACCTGGGCCAGCTCCCCAATGATTTAGTGGAGAATATGTCGTAATACCTGCGCATAGTAATGGTGCTGCGGCATCAAGCTCAATGCTATTAGGAATTCTGACTACGAAGCCCTCCGTTACAACAATGTGAGTAGAGTAGCCGCCTTGAGTAGGCTCGCCATATTTGTCAACACCAGCATAGGTAGGGATATTTCCTTTAAGACAGTATTGTTCTTCTCCTTTACGGCAGTTGTCGCATTCGCCGCAGGAGTCAACCATACATCCGACCCCTACACGGTCACCGACCTTGTACTTTGTGACCTCAGCTCCTACATCCGTGACAATTCCCGCAATCTCATGTCCAGGTACGAGCGGATAGTTCACTGGGCCCCATTCTCCATGTGCAGTATGGATGTCAGAATGGCATATTCCTGCATATTTAATTTCAATTAGAACATCATGCAAATCAAGATCGCGTCGTTTAATTTCAGCAGCTCGGAACGATTTGTCTGGACCGTCAACAGCTCGTGCTTTAGCAATTATCATAAAAAAAAATCCTCCTATTAATTTATATTTTTCAAGAGAATGCGCTTATTCCGGTATAAATGAAGAACTCAAGTTACAATTCCCCTTCATTCATTTTTATCCCAACTTTTTTCTCTTACAAAACTATGTTAATCCCTATAGTTAACTCTAGGTCAAGCAATTAGTTTATATTTCTTTTAAAAATTTCCCCAGCCATACAAGTTTCAGATTATCTATCAATCTAGCCTATAGCTAACTACATTTTTTAAAAAGTAAGTATAGCCCTAATGCCAAAGCTATTTTACACTTTCCCTATAGGACAACTTTGACATTCAAAAAAATACCGTGATAAAATCCCCTTACAACATAGAGTTGGCTCGAAGTCTACACCTATAAAAAGAGGAGATAAATGATGAAGACATATTCTATCAGCGAAGTGGCAAATGAACTAAATCTTACCGTATATACCTTGCGTTACTACGATAAGGAAGGGCTTATGCCTTTTGTAGAACGGACACCTAGCGGAACACGATTGTTTAAGGAATCTGATATCGGTGCTTTAAAGGTGATTGAATGTCTGAAAGCCACAGGGATGTCTATTAAGGAAATTAAAAATTTCATTGATTGGTGTTCTGATGGGGATTCCACATTGCAACAAAGATATGACATGTTTATAGAAAGAAAAGCACTTGTAGAAACACAGATGGAAGAACTAAAAAAACAATGGAACTCATCGAACATAAATGCTTATATTACAAGACTGCTTTAGATGCCGGAACGGAAGATATTCATAAAGATAAAATAGAGATTTCCTTTTACTGAAATAATCGGCTTCTAATATACTTAAACTAAACTGCGACATTCACCGCAGCAGGCATTCCATCTATTCTGATTCAAGAAAGAGTATTTTAAGAGTCCTACCACTATAATAAGCATGTGTATTGAAGGGTTTTTACCCAATAGTTAAATCGTCCATTCATCGTGAACAATACCTACAAGGTACCACTTGCTGCCTTTTTTCTCATAAACTAGCTTCAAACTGGACCAATCCATACCACTGTATTTCTTAGTGCCTCCAAAGTAATATTCAACCACAATGGAGTTTGGGTATACCTTACGAATATTGTTAACCGTATTTCCTTTCCCTATCGTTTGATTATACCCGACTTTTTTTATATTTTTATAATCGTGGTCATAAATAAATTTACGGTAGTACTGATTAAACGTCGCCTTAATTGGATTACCTGAGCCATCGTATGCCCCCCATGTGTAAACGGTCTTGCTGGTTGGGAGCTTTCCTATTTGAGAAGGCTTAAATACAAGGTCAGATTTTTTGTCCACATACGTATAGGGAGAGAACCTAACTCCCTTATCAGGATGAATCATAGTTTTTAATTGTTTCATATTTTTGTTTTTAATAGCCTCAACTGTTGCTGTTGCTTTTTTGCCAATGACAGCCTTAGCTTGTTTCGGAGACAGCTTGCTAGATACCGAAACTTGTTGAGCATTTATTTCTTCAAATTTCATTATCGGATGGGTCTCTTGAACATCTATATGTGTTCCAGATAACAAAACAGTAAGGCTTAAAATAACTCCCTGTATACTCATTACTTCGCCCCTCACTTTAAATAATCATTCGCTGCTTTTTAGATTAGATTTTTAAGGATTTTATCTTCTACCGCGCTTACATTTAATAACCTCTTCATTAAAGTACATAGATAGATCTATTCTGTATTTTAATGAAGAGGGAAATTTAGCTCTTATGTTTATAACCCGTATTCTTATTGAAATACATATTTCACAACAGATGAATGAAGTTTTTGTTTCAGAATACTCTATAAGTTTACATTAATAACTTTGGCAATTAATGCAGTAGCTTCTTGTCTTTTCATGATTTTTTTCGATTGATAATTAACTGTTCCATCTTTTTTCGGTTTGATTTCAGGTCCATATAATTTCAATGCCACAATAGTTTTAACACTGTCTAAAGCCCATTTATCAGTGGAGCCAGATAACTTTGCATCCATTGGCTGGACTCCGCTTAGGACAAGCACCCGATATATATAGCTTGCAGCTTCCTGACGAGTTATTGCAGCATTTGGCTTAAATGTTTTTGAAGTAGATGTTACAATCCCATACTCTACAGCTGTTTGGACAACAGCTTTTGCTTTATGATTTTTCATATCTGTAAAACGAACAGGGTTATTCGATAGTTGGATATTCGTTGCTTTTAATAAAACAGTTAAAAATTCAGCCCTTTTAATCGATTCTTTTCCACCAAATGTGCCATCCTTCTTTGCTTCAAGAGCATCTTGGATTTGAAGTGTTTGGATATATTTGCTATATGGATCTTTTGTTGAAACGTCCTTAAAAGGTTTAATAGAACGCTTCTCAGCGTAACTAACATCTCCACCATATTTCAAGTAATCTATTTTACCTTTAGTCTCGTGGAATATGAGATATTTGCCATTTTTATCGACAAACACTAACGGTTCGATTTGTCGGAAAGTATTTTTCCCTAAAACGGAATGAGCTATTTGTATTTTTCCATTTCCAACGGATTTCACTTCTGTAACGAATGTCTTAATCCTTAGATCTCTATAGAACCCTGCAAACTTTTCGAGTTTCTTTTTTGAGGTTTTTAAATATTGATATTTTGGTGCTTCCTGTGGGAAAAATTTAGTCATAAACGCGTTATAAAACTCTAATCTCGGACCGCCCATCATATTACCGGAAAGGAAAACACCTATTTTCTTGTTAGGAACTAGCCAAACGTCGGAGCTGAATCCAGGGATATCTCCCCCTTTATTAACAACGTATTCATTGCTAATTAAAGAATAAGGGGCTTCAAAACCTAAAGTAGTATCAGGAAATTTCGGATGAATCATTTGTTGATATTTATGCATTAATTGGATGCTCTTTTCGCTCAATACTGACTTGCCTTTATATGTCCCACTGTTTAATTGAGCAATCATAAACTTCGCCATATCCCCTCCTGTCGTAAACATTCCTCCATCTGGTAGATTAGTAGGTTTCACGTTATAAACAGGAATTGGCTTTCCTAAAACAGGATCGTATCCAGTCGCTAGATTTTTCAGTAAATCCGGACTAAATACAGTATGAGAATGGTTCATTTCAAGAATAGAGAATACATTTTCTTTCATATAATCTTCATAGCGCTTACCGGTAACTTTTTCAATAAGATAACCTTGGAGTAATGATGCAAAGTTGTCATACATGTAGGATGTACCCGGCTTTCTAATAACAGGCGGGAAGTTCCCCTTAACATAATCTTCTAATGGATAATATGTTTCAAAATCTCCGTGGATGTCGTCTATTTTTACCTCACGAGGCTCAAAGCCGGTGTTATGCAAAATTAAATGCTTTACGCGAACGGGTTCTTTAAACGGATTCTTAAATTTGATTTCCGGGAAATAGGTTCGGATATCCTCTTCCAAATCCACTTTACCTTGATCCACTAATTGCAAAAGCGCCATCGCCGTAAAGGTTTTCGTAACAGAGCCTACACGAAAAAGAGTTTCATCTGGGTTGACCGCTGTTTTTTTCTCAACATCAGCATACCCGTAGCCTTTGTTTAAAAGAACTTGATCTCCTTGAACAACCGTTACTACTGCGCCAGGAGCACTTTTTTGCACCTGTTCATTGCTAAAAAAATCATCCACAAATTTGGTTAATTCACCCCGATCAATGTTTACATTTGCTTCTTTGTTAACTTCAATTGCATTTGCCCTTGTGCTCAATGGACAAATTAACGTACTAAACATAAACGTTAACAAAATAATGAAAAGAAAGGCTTTATTCCATCTTCTCACACAAATTCCTCCTTTTTAGTTATGTACTATAAAAAACATCAGAGGAAATTTGATTGAATTCAATTTATAATAGAATAGTAGTTTATATGAGTAATTAGACCTATTAATATCCATTTATATTAAAAACAACCAAATTAACCCTACTAAAATTTTAACTGCTCATTTGAAAGTTTACAAGATACCAGTCGAAAAACGTAAAAAGGCAACAACCGAAAGGGTTCAGTTGCCTTTTTGTGACATATACAGTCTCTAATACTAACAAAAAACACGGATTCACTCTTCACACAGTGATGACGACTTTTCCTTGAGCATGTCCTTCTTCAAAATACTTGAAAGCTTTGGGAACTTCACTCAACTTATAACCTCTATCAATAACAGGTTTTACTTTACCGGTCTCAAGAAGTTCTTTCATAACAACTAGATCTTTTTGGTTTGGCCTCTGCAAAAAGCTACTCATTTTCTTTCTCCCGGTTATTGAAATGCACGGCCCCAGAACCATGACTTGGAACATTTGAGCTCCGGAACCTCCGACGTGAACAAAAGTTCCTTTTGGACTTAATGCACGCTTATACACTGAAATCGGTTGATATCCATCAGCAGCAAGAATCAGGTCATAACACTCCGTTCTCTCGGTAAAATCTTCCTTCATATAATCAATAACATGATCCGCACCAATTGATTGCACAATGTTTACATTTCTCGTACTGCACACTCCAGTTACCTCGGCCCCGAATGATTTAGCAATCTGTACTGCGAACGCTCCCACACCGCCAGAGGCATCATAAATCAAAACCTTTTGCCCAGCTTGAATCTTGCCTTTATCCCGTAGACTCTGTAAAGCTGTGACTGCCGCCATAGGTACTGCAGCAGCTTCCTCAAAAGACATATTAGATGGTTTTGGTACTAATGCATTTTCAGGAACCGATACATATTCGGCAAAACCACCCCAACCACAACCAGATAGGTCTCCAAAAACCTCATCACCTAGTTGAAACTGCTTAACGTTTGTCCCAATCTCTTCCACCCGACCTGCTATATCACCCCCGGGTATGAAGTATTTTGGTTTCAGAAGACCAAAAGCAAAGCGGGCTAAAAACGGTTCCCCTTTCAAAAGAACCAAGTTACCATAATTCATCGATGCTGCATGAACTTTTACTAGTACTTGATTATCCTTAGGAATAGGTTTTTCGACCTCTTTTAATTCAAGAATATCAGGTGGACCATATTTGTTTTGAACTATAGCTTTCATAATTCTCCCTCCTAATTTACTTTGAATTAATCAATTTATCTCATTTAAAATCATAAATATCACGAAAAAAACGAAAAAAGACCCTCAAGTTAAAAGATATTCAAGACTGAAGTCAGTAAGAAATTATTTAATATAATAGTAAAAAAAATAGATCATACCCGGGAAACTCCCTGGCATAATCTATTTTTTTACGTTCTTTTCTCGCTAATTAAGTTTATTATTCTATAACTCACAATGCTTTTTCCAAAATTTCAACGATGTCATAGTTTTCTACTGTCCCCTCAACTTCTTTTGCCTTTACCCCATCACTAATCATCGTTAAGCAGTATGGACAACCGCTTCCAATCATTGTTGGTTTTGTCTCAAGAAGTTGTTCTGTTCTTGCAATATTAATACGTGTTCCAGTATTCTCTTCCGTCCACATCATACCACCGCCAGCTCCACAGCACATAGCATTTTCACGGTTGCGGCCAGCTTCAACAAGTTTTACACCTGGAATCGCTTTTAATATTTCCCGTGGCGGGTCGTATACATCATTGTAGCGCCCTAAATAACAGGAGTCATGGTAAGTGATGACCTCATTTAATTCTTTTGTGAATTTTATTTTTCCTTCTTTGATCCACTGATCCAACAATTCTGTATGATGATATACTTCTGCTTCAAGACCAAATTCTGGGTACTCATTTTTCAACGTATTATAGGCATGTGGATCCATCGTTACGATTTTCTTCACATTATGCTTTTGGAATGTTTCAATATTGGCATTGGCCAATTCCTGGAATAAAAATTCATTTCCTAGTCTTCTTGGTGTATCACCTGAGTTTTTCTCTTTATTCCCCAGAATAGCAAATGAAATGCCTGCCACATTCATGATACGAGCAAATGACTGGGCAATCTTTTGACTACGGTTATCATAGGAACCCATGGATCCGACAAAGAATAAATATTCAAACTCTTCTCCGGACTTCTCCATTTCTTTAACAGTTAGAACATGAATATCCTCGCGTCCTTCACGCCAATCCCCACGTTCTTTTCGATTAAGTCCCCACGGATTTCCCTGACGTTCGATATTTGTGATAGCACGCTGAGCATCAGAATTCATTTTTCCTTCTGTTAGGACAAGATAACGGCGTAAATCGATAATTTTATCTACATGCTCATTCATCACTGGACATTGATCTTCACAGTTACGACATGTCGTACATGCCCAAATCTCTTCTTCTGTAATAACATCTCCAATTAAACTCACACCTTCGCTCGCTGCTGCTACTTCTTGAAGCCCGGCCTCAGCTAAAGCTAATTGATTCCCTTTTTTGCTTTTAAAAGCAAAAGCCGGCATCCACGGTTCTCTAGAAGTAACCGCTGCTCCTTTTTCTGTCAAGTGATTCCTCATCTTCACAATCAGATCCATTGGAGATAACGTTTTTCCCGTTCCTGAAGCAGGGCACATATTCGTGCATCGTCCACATTCTGCACATGCGTACAGATCAATCAGCTGATGCTGAGTAAAATTCTCAATTTTTCCGACACCAAACTCTTCAGCCGTCTCATCCTCAAAATCAATCTTCCTTAACTTCCCAACAGGTCCGCTCTTCTTAAAAAAGATATTGACCATGGCAAATAACTCATGAAATTGCTTGGACTGTGGGACAAACACCAGAAATGTGAAGACCGTTAACATATGAACCCACCAAAATACGTAGAACAACACAGTTCCTGCCGTTGATCCGATGCCAGAAAATAATGACGCAATAGCACCAGAAAAAGGGGCATAAGCCAGATTCGGTTCATGATTTAACATAATTGCTTCGAATCCTAGTGTAAGCAGGATAGATAAGGTTAGCGTACATAAAGCGATATAGACAAAAGCAGCTTTGCCATCACGCTTCCATTGCAATCGCTTTAACTTTTCCCCATAACGGCGGTAAAATCCATATACAACAGCCAACAGCATAAGGAATGTAGCCCACTCCTGCAGAAGACTGAAATATTTATGCCCCTCACCAAAAGGAAATTCATAGCCTTTAATAAACCCTTTTATGATAAGTTCTATGAGTCCTATTTGAATGATAAAAAAGGTATAAAATAATACTAGATGCATCAAACCGCTTTTCTTGTCTTTAAATAATTTGGACTGACCAAAACCGTTGATTAATATCAGATTGATTCGTTCTTTAAGGTTTGGTTCAAACTCAGCTTTTTTGCCAAGCTTGATAAATAAATAACGGGTGTATACAAGATTGATAAACAAATAGGCTGCATATCCAGCCACAGCTAGGAAAACAAGTAAATTCAACAATGATAACATTCTTTCTCGTCCCTCCAATGACAAACTTTTGAAGTAAATAGGAGGAAGTGAATTCCTCCCATTGCACTATTAAACTCCTATGTCAATCATGGTTTTCTGGAATTCCTCCGCATAATCACGTAGATATTCATTTGCGTCTGTCCATTTTCGTTGGATATATGTATCCAATCTTGGATCCTTGCTAACGTAAAACAATTATGTTGTCCTGTGATTGAACTATTAAACGAGGGAATCCCTATCCTATTTCTTCTTGCTTTCTTTCTATAGTTTCATAACAACTGCTTCTCCATCTACCACTACCTTCTGGTGCTGATTCAATACTTGCGTTTTTAACTTAATAATTTTCTTATCATCCCTTTTTTCTACTACCTCAACAGTTGCCTTAATCGTATCCCCAATTTTAACAGGAGCAGTAAACTTGAAGTTTTGGGACAAATAAATAGAATTCACTCCAGGGAGCTTCATTCCAATAACTGTAGAAATAAAACTACCTGTTAAAAGACCGTGGGCAATTGTTTCTTTAAAAGGTGTTTTCTTAGCAAACTCCTCATCAATGTGAATCGGGTTAAAATCACCAGTCAGATTAGCAAATTGAATGATATCAGAGTCTGTAATCGTTTTAGTGACAAATTCCATATCTCCTACTTGAATATCGTTGTACGTTAGTTCTTTTATCATTAGTAAACATCTCCTTTTATTTTTATAAGAGTTATATATTGCAATCTTTTCAGCCTTATTTTTTGTAAAAAAGGAGCCCGTAAATCCTACACTGCTTTACTCATCTGAGGCTCGTCTTCTGACAAAGAAGATTAAGTGAATAAAATTCGTTTCCCCATTTAGCTCCCTGAAAACGATGCCTGTCTTTTTTCAAGAAAAGCTCTCGTTCCTTCTACCTTGTCTTCTGTTCCATACAAAAAGGCTTGGGCTAAGGTTTCAATCAGTAATCCAGTATCCATATCAACCTCAAACCCTCGATTAACAACAAGCTTGGCCATTTGAACAGCAAGCGGTCCTTTTGCCAATATTCGTTCAGCCTTTTCACAGACAGCATCCATCAATTCCTCTAATGGAACCACGTCTGACACTAAACCAATCGCTTTTGCCTCACTCGCGGAAATGAATTCCCCTGTTAAAATCATATTCATCGCTCGACCCTTACCGATGATTCTCGTTAATCGCTGCGTCCCTCCAGCACCTGGGATAACCGATAAATTCAACTCAGGTAAACCGAATTTTGCATTTTCAGATGCCATCCGAATATCACAACTCATTGCTAATTCGCTTCCACCTCCAAGAGCAAACCCATTAATAGCAGCGATGGTTGCCTTTTTACTATTTTCAATGCGGCGATACACTTCAGTCATACTTCCATTATTGAATGCATCGATTGATTTCCTGGTCGTAAGCTGATTAATATCAGCTCCCGCTGCGAATGCCTTATCACCAACTCCGGTAAAAACAATAACTCCTATTTCCTTATCATTCTCTAACTCTTCCAATGCAAATAAAATTTCCGTAACCGTTTGATTATTCAGGGCGTTTCTTACTTCAGGACGATTAATTTTGATAATGCCAATCTGATTTTCCTTTTCAAGCAATAGATTTTGATAGACCATTATGAATTCCTCCTCATTATCGATATTTCCGATTTAATTAGACAGAAATAATCTTCTTTTGAATTTCAGATGTCCCGTATAATTCGAGCATCACTAACACCCATTTCGCCTAGCTTCTTCTACACCTGTCTTAAAGTGATCCCTTCTCTGTCCCGTTTTGTCTAGTCTGGCAAATTTCTTTATCACTTTTCTGAAAATACTCTTGCTTCTGTAAATAAAAAATTGAATAATGTAATCCCTCCTCACTTATTAATATTGCAAGTTTCATGCCAACAAATATCCTTGGAAAGGATGCACAAAACCCTGCTTCCTTCGCAAAAGTGATAATTTTCTTAAAACTGCGAAGCAAAAATGAATATTACATACTTTCTCAGCACCACGAACCGAATCAACAAGCTTAAAACTGAAAACCAAACGAGACTCGCAGAACCTAGCACAGCACAGGCATATTAATTTTCATCAAGCACGTTTCTAGAAATAATCAATCTTTGAATTTCATTTGTTCCTTCGTAAATTTGAGTAATGCGGGCATCACGATAAAAACGCTCTATTGGATAATCGGATACATACCCCATACCACCATGA
>NZ_QWVS01000025.1 GCF_003570725.1 Peribacillus asahii | reverse complement strand
GGGGGTTTCCCCCTGTGAGAGTAGGACGTCGCCAGGCAAGCCAAAAGATCAGCTGAGAAGCTGATCTTTTTTATGTTTTAGTACAAAGAAATCAATGGGGATTTTCCTTTAATCAGCATATGCTTTATAAACTTTCAAAGAGACATACACGTATCGAATATCTTTATCATACATTGTTATGAGCAGTTATCCCAGTTCTCTTAAACTATTTAATAGTAGGTATAAGAAAAAAAGTTTTTGGAGAGAATGCAGGTATGGAGGTGGAGATGTTGGAAACAACAACAACCGAAAAAACGGCAGGGGAAACATGCGTGGTTTGTGAATGTAGAAAAACATCAGGTATTCATATATATACATCATTTATTTGCGAGGAATGTGAGCGTGAGATCATTACAACGGATACGAAGGATGAGCGGTATAAATATTATCTCAAGCAATTAAAAAAAATTACTCATCCTGAAATCTTTTCGTAAGAATATATTTAGAGAATCAGAGAGTCAAGGAAACGGTCCCCTTGGCTTTTTATTATGTATAAAAGTATATCTGTGGGGAGAGAAAGAAATTTTTATTTGGTAAAATAAGAATATGAATCCATAGATTGAGGGAAGAGATACATGAATCAATTACAGACACCGTTATTTAGCGCTTTAGCAGCTTTTCATAAAGAGAATAAAGTTTCCTATCATGTACCAGGACATAAAAACGGGCAAATATTTATGAAGCAAGGCAGAAAGTTGTATGAGTCTTTACTTCAAATAGATGCAACTGAGCTATCAGGGTTAGATGATTTGCATGCACCAGAAGGCCCAATTAAAGAAGCTGAGCAGCTATTAGCTAGCCTCTATGGTGTGCAGAATAGTTATTTTCTTGTAAATGGTTCGACTGTAGGAAATATAGCGATGATTATGGGAACATGTGAAGAGGGAGATACTGTACTTGTTCAACGTAATTGTCATAAATCTATTCTCCATGGCCTTATGTTAGCTAATGTTAAACCGGTATTTTTACAGCCAACGATTTATAAAGAGTGGGAAGTTGCTGGAGGACTTGATGTTCAACTAATTACAGAGGCTTTGAACTTGTATCCTGAGACAAAGGCGATTATTTTGACTTCTCCTAATTATTATGGTCTCAGTCAGGAGTTATCCTCCATTATAACAGTAGCTCATGATAAAGGAATTCCAGTATTAGTCGATGAAGCACATGGAGCTCATTTCTCTGCCAATAATCAATTTCCACAAAGTGCAATTGAAGCAGGAGCAGATGTAGTGGTCCACTCGGCTCATAAAACGTTACCCGCGATGACAATGGGCTCGTATTTACATGTAAATACTACCTTAGTTAATAGAGAGCGAATTGAATGGTATTTACAAATGCTACAGTCAAGCAGCCCATCTTATCCAATAATGGGATCGCTTGATTTAGCGCGAGCATATTTGGCTGCTTTTACAGAGGATGATTATCAATTCCTTATCAAGAGAATAGCTGACTTTAAGGACCAGCTATCTGCTGTTAAAGAAATTGAATTGTTAGAACCGCCTAAAGGTGTTGTAGCTGACCCGTTAAAGGTAAGTATTCGATCAACACAGGGACTAAGTGGTTATGAAGTACAAGCTTTACTTGAAGAGGCAGGTATTTATTCTGAATTGGCAGATCCCCGTAATGTCTTACTCGTATTGCCATTATTAAAAAAGGAACAGTTTTATCCTTTACGACAAACCATTGAACAAATACAAGGAACGTTAAAAGGGAAAAAGGGACAAAATAGTACTTCTCCTATGATTCAATGGAAAGAAGAAGCGATCATAACAACACTAGTCGTATCTTATTCAGATATGAAGCAAATGAAAACAAGACAAGTTTTATTAAATGAAGCAATTGGCCAAGTTTCAGCAGAAATGGTCATTCCATATCCTCCAGGGATTCCTTTTATTATGCCTGGGGAAATGATTACAGCTGAAAAAGTGGCAACTTTAAAGCACTTATTAGCACATAAATCCCGTTTTCATGGTGGACAAGCATTGATGAGTGGTGAGCTTATCGTTTACGAATCTAAGTCTGTCCGTTAAAATGATATACTAGCAGTAAAATAATGAACGGTGGGATAAGCGATGAATCGTGGAGTATTTATTACATTAGAAGGGCCTGAAGGTGCTGGAAAAACAACAATATTGCAACTTTTAGGAGCTGCTTTAGAAAAGGAAGGGCATCGTGTTGTTGTAACTAGGGAGCCAGGCGGAATTCCAATTGCAGAACAAATTCGAGAAGTGATTTTAAATAAAGAGAATACAGCGATGGATTCACGAACGGAAGCTTTATTGTATGCTGCAGCAAGGCGTCAGCATCTAGTTGAGAGAATTATTCCTGCATTAGAGCAGGGAATGATTGTACTATGTGATCGTTTTATTGATAGCTCGCTTGCTTATCAAGGGCATGCACGCGGCTTAGAGATCGAAGAAATTTATAGTATTAATACATTTGCTATTGCTGATGTTATGCCAGATATAACGCTGTATTTTGATATTGAACCGGAGGAAGGATTAAAGCGAATTCAAGCGAATAATCATCGGGAAGTCAATCGTTTAGACTTGGAAACAATCGATTTTCATAAAAAAGTACGTGAAGGCTATCAGCTTGTAATGAATCGATGGAAGGAGAGATTTGTATTAATTGATGCGAGTCAATCGCTAGAGGTCGTATTTGAACAGGCCAAGCAAAGTATTGTAGAATTTTTGCATAAAAAAGGATGATAGGACAACGGTTTGTTATTATCCTTCCTTCCAATAATTGATATAATGAGAAAATAATACAGTTTGTATTTGATACATGAATTTATAATATTTAAGTGAGTTGATCATTTTGAATAAAACATGGCAGGAAGCAAAACAAGTACAGCCGCAGATTATGAGGATGTTGCAAAATAGTTTAGTAAAAAAACGAGTGGCACATGCTTACTTGTTCGAAGGAGAAAAAGGGATAGGTAAACATGAAGTGAGCCATGTTTTTGCTAAAAGCTTGTTGTGTGAAGCTCCTATTGCTGGTTATGAGCCATGTGAAGAGTGTAGAAATTGCAAGCGCATCATGAGTGGAAATCATCCGGATGTTCATTATATCGAGCGAGATGGCTTATCGATTAAAAAGGAGCAAATTAAACAGCTGCAAGAGGAATTTTCGAAAAAAAGTGTAGAAGCAAATCGGAAAATCTATATGATTGCTGATGCTGATAAAATGTCCGTAGGCGCGGCTAATAGCTTATTGAAATTTCTAGAAGAACCATCGGATGATACGGTTGCCATCTTAATGACTGAGCAAGTTCAAAGGATATTACCAACGATTATTTCGCGATGTCAAGTATTAACCTTTCAGCCGCTTTCTCCTGAGAATGTGAAACAAAAATTGATAGAGCACAATCTTCAACCGCAAATTGCCTCCGTCATTTCCCAAATTACTCAAAATGTAGAAGAAGGTTTAGCACTGAGCCACGATGAATGGTTTGTACAAGCTCAAAAAATAGTGGTAAAATTATATGAAGTGTTAAAACAAAACCGGATGAAGGCATTGTTATTTTTACAAACGGATTGGTTTTCTCACTTTAAGGAACGAGAGCAACTAGATAAAGGGCTTGATTTACTACTTTTGATTTATAAGGATTTACTATATATTCAATTGGACAAGCGGAACTTCGTCGTGTTTCAAAATCAGGAAGAAGAGCTTGCCTCTCATGCTCTTCAGCTCTCACAAAGGCGTCTTGCAGATTGTATGGGCACTATTTTGGATACGAAACGAAAGTTGTCGTCCAATACAAATCCACAGCTGTTAATGGAACAGCTCGTGCTGAATTTGCAGGAGGGATCATGATTTGTATGATGTTGTAGGCGTCCGTTTTAAAAAAGCGGGCAAAATATACTATTTTGATCCGGGTGAAATCGATATTCCTAAGGACGACTTTGTCATAGTGGAAACCGTTCGTGGTGTGGAATTCGGCAAGGTTGTAACAGCCCGGAAGCAAGTAGGAGAAAATGATGTTGTCCTGCCTTTGAAAAAAGTGTTAAGGATTGCGGATAAAAAAGATCGGTTAATTGTAGAGGAGAACAAAGCGGCTGCTAAAGAGGCCTACGATATTTGCTGTCAAAAGGTAGAAGAACATAAGCTGGATATGAAGCTTGTTGATGTTGAGTATACATTTGATCGAAATAAAGTTGTTTTCTTTTTTACAGCAGATGGACGTGTTGATTTTCGTGATTTAGTGAAAGACTTGGCTGCTATTTTTCGAACTAGAATTGAACTTCGCCAAATTGGTGTACGCGATGAAGCTAAAATGCTAGGCGGAATCGGACCATGTGGCAGGATGCTTTGCTGTTCTACATTTCTTGGTGACTTTGAGCCTGTCTCCATTAAAATGGCGAAAGACCAAAATCTATCGTTAAATCCAACAAAAATATCAGGCTTATGTGGACGTCTGATGTGTTGCTTAAAATATGAAAATGATGAATACGAAAGCGCAAAAGAAATGCTTCCTGATTTAGGGGAAATTATTAAAACTCCAAACGGTAAAGGCAAGGTAGTTGGGCTTAACATTCTAGAACGTGTACTTCAAGTTGAATTAATCGAACAAGACAGAGTATTAGAATATACTTTAGATGAGATTCTAAACGAGGGAGCCGTTTCTATTCAAGCCACAGATTAGTAAGGTGGTGGGTAGCGTGGATAAGAAAGAGATTTTTGAATCGGTTACGAGTATGGAAACCCAAATCGGTCAACTGTACAAACAGCTTGGAGAACTGAAAGAACATCTTGCCGAAGTATTGGAAGATAATCAATCATTAAAGCTGGAGAATGACCACTTGCGACGTAGATTAGATTTAATTGAAGTGCCACCAAAGGCTGCTAAAAAAGGAGCCAGCAAGGTGAAAGTGAAATCGATAAATAGTGAGGAAAAGACTATAGATATCGGTGAAGGATATGATAACTTAGCTCGCATTTATCAAGAAGGTTTTCATATTTGTAATCTTCATTTTGGTAGTTTACGTAAAGAAGGAGATTGTCTCTTCTGTCTATCCTTTTTAAATAAAAAATAGTCTAGGGAGCATTTATTTGTCTCTTTTACATGATAATATATAGTAATTCGGGGTCTGACATGTAAGCATGAGTCAGACCTTTTTTGTACGATGAAAAATGGCTAGGAGGAAACAATCTATGGTGCAACTTAGAGAAGATGAGCGACTTGATTATTTATTAGCAGAGGATTTAAGAATTATTCAAAGTCCTTCTGTGTTTGCCTTTTCATTAGATGCCGTGCTATTGTCGAAGTTTGTGAATGTACCGATTCAAAAAGGGAAACTAGTTGATTTATGTTCAGGAAATGGGATTATCCCGTTGTTATTGAGTACTCGGACAAAAGGGTCAATTATAGGTGTTGAAATTCAAGAGCGGCTTTGTGATATGGCGCGTAGAAGTGTAAACTATAATGAGCTATCTCAGCAAATTGAGATGATTCATGGTGACTTGAAAGAGATAGTGAAGGAGATTGGGTATAGCAAATACGATGTAGTGACGTGTAATCCGCCGTATTTTCCAACGCCTTCTCAAGAGGAAATCAATAAAAATGAACATTATGCAATTGCTCGTCATGAGATTATGTGTAACCTTGAAGACGTCATTCGAGTAAGCAGTCAATTGTTACGCCAAGGCGGAAAGGCTGCTTTTGTTCATCGTCCAGGGCGATTAATGGATATATTAAGTCTAATGAGGCAATATCGCATTGAGCCGAAGCGGCTTCAGTTTGTCTATCCTAAACAAAACAAAGAAGCGAATACGATTTTAATTGAGGGCATTAAAGATGGGAACCCAGACTTAAAGGTGTTACCACCGCTTGTTGTGTATAATGAACAAAATGAATATAATCCAGACATTAGAAGGATTTTATATGGAGAGCAGTAAGCATTATTTTTATGTATTAGAATGCGCAGATACAAGCTATTATGCAGGTTATACAAATCATCTAGAACGTCGTGTAAATCTTCATAATCAAGGAAAAGGGGCCAAATATACGCGTGGAAGAACGCCTGTTTCACTTATTTATTATGAAACCTTTGATACGAAAAGGGAGGCTATGCAAGCTGAATATCGTTTCAAACAGCTATCACGGCAGAATAAACAGAAATGGATGAAAAAGGAGGAGTAGTATGTGGCAACAGAAAAGTTTTGAAAGAGAAGGTCTCGAGCCGGCCTTGTATTTAGTACCAACTCCTATTGGTAATTTAGAAGATATGAGCTTTCGAGCTTTACGTATTTTAAAGGAAGCAGATGTTATTGCAGCAGAGGATACAAGAAATACGAAAAAGCTATGCAATTATTTTCAGATTACAACACCAATTGTAAGCTATCATGAGCATAATAAAGAGAATAGCGGCAGACATATGCTGGATCGACTTCGTAACGGACAGGTAATTGCTTTAGTCAGCGATGCAGGGATGCCAACGATTTCAGATCCAGGTTATGAACTAGTAAAAGATGCAATTGCTGAGCAATTAAAGGTTATTCCGCTCCCAGGGGCAAATGCAGCTTTAACGGCTTTAATTGCTTCAGGTTTAGTACCGCAGCCCTTTTATTTTTATGGATTTTTGCAAAGGGGGGCTAAACAGAAGAAGGAGGAGCTTCAGAGATTAAAGAAGATAGAAGCTACATGGGTTATGTATGAATCCCCTCATCGTTTAAAAGAAACATTAAAGCAGATGCTTGATATATTAGGAGACCGAAATATTGTTTTATGCCGTGAGTTGACGAAGAAATTTGAAGAATTTATTCGTGGAACGATTAGCGAGGCACTAGCATGGGCAAATGAGTCTGAAGTACGTGGTGAGTTTTGTTTAATTATAGAAGGGGCTATGCCTGCCACAGAAGAGGAAGAAATCGTTTGGTGGAGTTCAATGGATCTAGTTAAACATGTAGATTACTATGTGGAAGCGAAAGGGCTTCAGTCGAAGGAAGCTATTAAGCAAGTGGCAAAAGATCGTGGGCTGCAAAAGAGGGAAGTGTATCAAGCCTATCATATTGAAGAGTAAATATAAAAAAGGCTGCTAGATGAATCTAGCAGCTTTTTTGTATCTTATTTAGAAGCTTCGAAACTATTTTGAATTTCTTTAATAAGAATTTCAGCACCCTCACGGCTAAGAACTAATTTACCGCCTGCAAGTGTTAAGTTATCGTCAGATACTTCACCAGTTACTTGGCAAGTCATGTTTGGTTTATATTTTTTTAGGATGATGCGCTCATCATCTACGTAAATTTCTAAAGCGTCTTTTTCTGCAATACCTAATGTACGGCGAAGCTCAATCGGAATTACCACACGACCTAATTCATCAACTTTACGAACGATTCCTGTAGATTTCATAACTAATAAAATCTCCTCTCAAATTTATAATCTATTATCTATTTTTTTATTCGTCAATATTCGACAAACTTCTTATAAACCTATAATACCAGCCATTCCCAAATACGTCAATGATTTTATTTTTTATTATTCCTGTATTTTTGGAACGGCCAAATGCCCATATATCAAGGGTTTATTGCGGTTTTTATCCTTTTTATTCCAGTATTTACCGAAAAAATTTTAAAAGGAAATTGAACGTTTGATAATGGTCAACAGAATTCGACACGGGTGTACGGCAATCGACATCCGCCAATGTTCATTATACTCATAAATTCAATATAATTCCAATGAAATGTTCAATTCAGGTTGCTTTTTTGTATATTTTTGTAAAAAGGTAGATTCTATCTGATATGTATTGTTTGACGCAGGTATATTTTATTTATAAATGAGGCAATGATGATAAAATGAATGGCATTGTTTCTTTTTTAAAGAGGAGTTTATGTTTTCTAGTCGCATAGATGGACAGATAGCGTTAAAATAGGGGTAGCGGTTTCATGCAGTTTAGTGATAGTTATAGAACTAGATTTGCAAAAGTTGAGGAGGAAGGAAAAGAATATGAAGGATAACCAAAAGACATTTTATATTACGACGCCTATTTATTATCCAAGTGGAAATTTACATATAGGTCATGCTTATACAACTGTGGCAGGCGATGCAATGGCTCGCTATAAAAGATTGCGTGGATTCGATGTCATGTACTTAACAGGGACCGATGAACATGGTCAAAAGATTCAACGAAAGGCAGAAGAACAAGGGATAACACCGCAGCAATATGTCGATAATATCGTTTCAGGTATTAAAGATCTATGGAAAAAACTCGATATTTCTTACAATGACTTTATTAGAACAACAGAAGAGCGTCATAAAGAAGTTGTTGCCAAGATTTTTAAGCAGCTGCTCGATCAGGGAGATATTTATTTAGATGAATATGAGGGACTATATTGTACACCTTGTGAATCATTCTTTACAGAGCGTCAAGTTGAAGAAAATGATGGAAAGTGTCCGGATTGCAACAGACCAGTTGAAAAGGTAAAAGAGGAATCATATTTCTTTAGAATGAGTAAGTATGCAGACCGTTTGCTGCAATTTTATGAAGAAAATCCACAGTTTATTCAGCCGGAATCTCGTAAGAATGAAATGATTAATAACTTCATTAAGCCAGGTTTAGAGGATTTGGCTGTTTCGCGTACGACTTTTGATTGGGGGATTAAAGTACCAGGTAATCCGAAGCACGTTGTGTATGTATGGATTGATGCCTTAACGAATTATATTACCGCTTTAGGTTATGGGTCTAAAGATGAATCAAAGTATACGAAATATTGGCCGGCTAATGTTCATCTTGTTGGAAAAGAAATCGTACGCTTCCATACTATTTATTGGCCAATTATGTTGATGGCACTGGATTTACCATTACCGAACAAAGTGTTTGCACATGGTTGGTTATTAATGAAGGATGGCAAGATGTCAAAGTCAAAAGGAAATGTGGTCGATCCTGTCACATTAATTGATCGTTATGGGTTAGATGCGTTACGCTATTATTTACTGCGTGAAGTACCATTTGGTTCAGATGGAGTATTTACTCCAGAAGGCTTTATTGAACGTATTAATTTTGATTTAGCGAATGATCTTGGAAATCTACTTAATCGTACGGTTGCCATGATTAATAAATATTTTGATGGAGAAATTCCAGCTTATGTAGATTCAAAAGGTGAATTCCAACAGTCTTTATTAGAGATGAATAGGGAAACTGTAAAGAAATATGAAGAGGCTATGGAAAATATGGAATTCTCGGTTGCTTTGACGTCTATTTGGCAGCTTGTGAGCAGAACGAATAAATTTATTGATGAAACACAGCCATGGGTACTTGCAAAAGAGGAAGAAAAGCGCGATGAGCTAGGAAGTGTAATGGTTCATTTAGCTGAAACATTGCGTCGAGTTGCTATTTTACTAAAGCCGTTTTTAACGCAGACACCAGAAAAAATCTTTGCACAATTAAATATTACGGATGAGATGCTAAAAACATGGGATAGCTTGAGTGCTTTTGGACAAATTCCAGCTCAAACAAAGGTAGTTAAAGCAGAACCCATTTTTCCTCGATTAGAAATGGAAGAGGAAGTTCAATATATTAAAGAACAAATGCAGGGCGGAGCTCCAAAAGAAGAACCAAAGGAAGAGCCGAAAGAAATCGAAATTCCAGAAGTCGATGAAATTACGATTGATGATTTCATGAAGGTAGAGCTTAGAGTAGCACAAGTGCTAGAAGTAGAACCAGTGAAAAAGGCTGATAAACTTTTAAAATTACAACTAGATTTGGGCTATGAAAGACGCCAAGTGGTATCAGGCATTGCTCAATATTATAAACCGGAAGAATTAGTGGGCAAAAAAGTCATTTGTGTTACAAATTTGAAACCGGTAAAATTGCGCGGTGAATTATCACAGGGAATGATTCTAGCAGGAAGTAATGAAGGTGTATTATCCGTTGCAACTGTTGATGCAGCGCTTCCGAACGGCTCTAAAGTAAAATAAAAAATAGGTATTTAAAGATAGAGAAAAAAGCATAAAAATGTTTCATGTGAAACTTTTTTATGCCTTTTTTTATGTATATTTTTACCAAATTAGATTTTTTTGTTACATATTTGTAATCGAATTGTGAAACATAAGCACTGTATTTCGTAATAAACTAATGATAGAGAGGAAGATAGAAATGCTATTTGATACGCATGTACATCTGAACGCAGAACAGTTTGAAGAAGATTTGACAGAAGTAATTAAGAGAGCACAAGAAGCGGGAGTCGCTAACATGATTGTCGTAGGGTTTGATCGCCCAACGATTACAAAGGCAATGGAGTTAGTAGAAACATATGATTTCTTATATGCGGCTGTAGGATGGCATCCTGTTGATGCAATTGATATGACTAATGCTGATTTAGAGTGGATCGAATCACTAGCAGCACATCCAAAGGTCGTAGCAATTGGAGAAATGGGACTAGACTATTACTGGGATAAGTCACCAAAAGAAATCCAAATGGAGGTGTTTCGAAAGCAAATTCGTTTGGCTAGAAGAGTGAAACTACCAATTATTATTCATAATCGAGAAGCAACAGCAGATATTATAACCATTTTAAGAGAAGAGGAAGCATCTCTTGTAGGTGGTATTATGCATTGCTTTAGTGGCAGTGTAGAAACGGCAAAGGAATGTTTAGAGATGAACTTTTATATTTCCCTCGGTGGGCCGGTTACGTTTAAAAATGCCAAAAAACCGAAGGAAGTTGCAGCAGAGGTTCCATTAGATCGCTTGCTTATTGAAACGGATTGTCCGTACTTAGCTCCGCATCCTTTTAGGGGAAAGAGAAATGAACCGGCTTATGTGAAACTAGTAGCTGAGCAAATTGCAGATATTAAACAAGTCTCAGTAGAGGAAGTTGCACGCATTACAACCGAAAATGCCAAAAAATTATTCGGCATAAATTGACAATTTTCTTCGTCAATATTTACTGAATACTGGTCTATTTCTTGTGAATTCTCAAAAATTCTACAAATCTCATGTCTATCAATGATTAATGTTGTCGAGAATTCACCCTTTTCAATTTCATAGACACTAGTCATAATAGGAAATAATTCCCTGGCAATGAAAAAATAGGTGTTTTGACATCTTGCTGAGTATGTCTTTATAATCACCGAGAGGAAGGAGGAGTTTTTCATTTTTTTAGAAACTATGAAGAACTTAGTTCCCAAGTCTTTTGGGATAAAGCGAACAACCAATGCTATTTGTAGTGTACTTGTACTTACGATAGTGGTTGGAATCCTGTTTTATCAAGGTACAAAGCAGACGGTTACTGTCATCATTGATGGGCAAGAGCAAGTAGTGCGCACACATGCTGCTACTGTAGCTGAGATATTAAAAGAGTTAGAGATTCAGGCCAAAGCTGAAGACTACATATCGCCCTCGAAAAACAGTCAGTTAAAAGAGGACGTACAAGTCGTCTGGAAACCTGCTCAACAAGTAGCATTACTTCAGGATGGTAAGGAAACAAAAGTATGGACAACAACTGATACAGTAGGTGAGTTGTTAAAGGAACAAGACATTAAAGTGACACAACATGATAAATTGAGTCCTGCCAAAAAGACCCCTATTAAAGAAAACATGGAAATTTCCGTTGAAAAAGCTTTTCCACTCACTTTAGTGGTGGGAGGTAAGAAAAAGCAAGTGTGGTCAACTTCGACTACGGTCGTTGACTTTTTGACGCAACAAGGCGTGAAGCTCAATGAATTAGATAGAGTTGAGCCGAAATTATCGGAAAAGGTTCAAGCAAAGAATACAATAAACGTCACTCGAGTTGAAAAAGTCACCGATGTAGTGGAATCACCAATCGAATATGACATTGTGAAAAAAGAAGATGATTCGCTTTCAGAAGGAAAAGAAAAAATCCTGACAGAAGGGAAAAAGGGTCAAATTTCAACACAGTATGAAGTCATAAAAGAAAACGGTAAAGAAGTGAAACGAAAAGTTATTGCTGAAAAGGTTATAAAAGAAAAGCAGGATCAGGTAGTCGCAGTAGGAACGAAAGCACCTACTCCCACTGCTACTTATGCAAGTAATGTTAGTAGTTCATCAGGCGGAAAAGAAATATATGTTTCATCAACCGCTTACACAGCAAGCTGTAATGGTTGTTCCGGCGTGACAGCGACGGGAATGAATTTAAAGAGTAATCCACATGCCAAGGTGATTGCTGTTGATCCTAATGTTATTCCGCTTGGTTCTAAAGTTCATGTTGAAGGATATGGCTATGCTGTTGCAGCCGACAAAGGTGGAGCGATTAAAGGAAATAGAATTGATGTGTTTATCCCTTCTAAATCTGAAGCTTACCGTTGGGGCGTCAAGAGGGTAAAGGTTCGTATAATCGATTAGAAGACTTTTAGCAGGAGATGATGTATCTCCTGTTTTTTATTTGTCTTTCTAGACGTATGATGCATGGGTTTTTAGATTCACAATATGTTTAAAATCTCTTTTGCTTTATAATAAGACAAGTGCAAGGGCCTTAATTAACAAGGTGATACGTATCAAGTAAGAATATATTTTGGTATCCTATACTGCATGGACGAGTGAAAACATAAAAAGGTTTCGTGATATGGAGGAAGAAATGAAAAAAATTAAGGAAATTATCGTAGTGGAAGGAAAAGATGACACTGTGGCCATTAAGCGCGCAGTGAATGCCGATACGATTGAGACAAATGGTTCAGCCGTGAATGAATCCGTTATTGAACAAGTTCGGCTTGCTCAGCAAACACGAGGAGTGATTATTTTTACTGACCCAGACTTTCCTGGTCAAAAAATTAGAAATACAATTTCGGAGCAAGTGAAGGGCTGTAAGCATGCTTTTATTACGAAACAGGAAGGATTGCCGAAATCTGGACGCGGTATTGGTGTGGAGCATGCATCTCCCGAGGCGATTCGCAATGCGTTGAAGGATGCTCAATTAATGGATGAAGAGGCTCCCGAAGAAATTTCACAGCAGGACCTTGTTGATGCAGGTTTAATTGGCGGGGCAGGTGCGAAGGATAGAAGAGAAAGACTTGGCGTACTGTTACGCATTGGCCATACAAATGGTAAGCAGTTATATAAACGTTTGAACATGTTTCAAATTTCGAAGAAAGCGTTTATTGAGGCAATGGTTCGGATAAATCAGGAGGAAAAGAATGAATAAAGACATTGCAACACCTATTAGAACAAAAGAAATCTTAAAGAAGTATGGTTTTTCTTTTAAGAAGAGTTTAGGGCAGAACTTTTTAATTGATACGAATATTTTACATCGAATTGTAGACTTTGCAGAGCTGACAGAAGAAAGCGGTGCTATTGAAATCGGACCAGGAATTGGAGCTTTAACGGAACAGCTTGCTAAAAGAAGTAAAAAAGTGACAGCGTTTGAGATTGACCAGCGACTACTGCCTATTTTAGCAGATACATTGTCACCCTATCAGAATGTGAAGATTATTCATCAGGATATTTTAAAAGCCGATGTTCAGCAAGTGATTTCGGAAGAGTTTGCAGGTATACGTGATTTAATGGTTGTAGCGAACCTCCCTTATTATGTGACAACGCCAATCATTTTAAAGTTATTAGCTGATCGTTTACCGATTCGAGGGATTGTCTGTATGCTGCAAAAAGAAGTGGCAGACCGGATCGCGGCGAAACCGGGTACGAAAGAGTATGGTTCTTTGTCTATCGCTATCCAATACTATACGGAAGCTGAAACGGTGATGATTGTTCCCAAAACAGTCTTTATGCCACAGCCGAATGTAGATTCTGCAGTCATTCGATTGACGAAAAGAGAAAAGCCGATCGTGGAAGTAAAAGATGAAGAGTTTTTATTTCAGGTGACACGTGCAAGCTTTGCCCAAAGAAGAAAAACCATTTTAAATAATTTATCCAGTCAGCTTCCAAGTGGTAAGGAGAAGAAAGAGCAAATTATTGAGGCCCTTGAAGAAACAGGTATTGATCCAACAAGACGGGGCGAAACGTTAACGATTGAAGAATTCGGGCGTTTGAGTGATGCTTTATTAGGGACATTTAAATAAAGATAGAAAATCAGCTAGGGGATGCCCTCTAGCTTTTTTTAATTGTCTAGCGATAGATGGCTTCTTTTTCTGCACTTTGCTGCTTTTTGTTAGTCGAAGGGTTTTAGACTTGTTCCATGTGAAACTATGATCTCGTGTGCCTGTGGGCTTGTGTGGCATGGCATGTTGGAGGGCTTCTGTTTTTATATTCACCATGAGCTGTGTTTTTGCATACTGTAGAAAGATAAAAGCACCTAACTTAAAGGAATCTTTCTCATGGGGTGAGACCATGACTGTGCAGATTAATGATATTGTTGGACGAATTTCATATGAGAGCGATATATTATTTCGCGTCATCGATATTCGAGAGGTAAATGGGAAGAAGCAAGCTATTTTATATGGGGAAGAGTTTCGGCTAATTGCAGATGCTCCTTTCGAAGATTTAGTAAAGATTCAAGAAGAAGAGCGAAATGAACGCCAGCGTGCAACAAAAGAGCTACAAGAGCAATCCAATCGTCTACTTATACAAGATTTAGAATTGCAGCAGCAAAAGAGCGGTTACGAATCGAGTAACGGATATCGATACGATGGGGATTATTTCCAAATACCAGGCAAGGTGCTTCATGTTGATGGAGATGCATCTTATTTACGCAAGTGTTTGGACTTATATGCAAAATTTCATATTCCTGTAAACGGTGTATTTTGTAATGAGAAAGAGATGCCATATAAAATCGGCGGCTTATTGGATCATTATCGACCTGATATTCTCGTTATTACAGGGCATGATTCTTATTCGAAATCGAAAGGCAGTATAACGGATCTACAGGCCTATCGCCATTCGAAGGAATTTGTCGAGACAGTTCGTGAAGCGCGCAAAAAAGTAGCAAGCTTAGATCATCTTATTATTTTTGCAGGAGCTTGTCAGTCCCATTTTGAATCTATCATTCAAGCGGGGGCCAATTTTGCAAGTTCTCCTTCGCGGGTTAATATCCATGCTTTAGATCCTGTTTATATAGTAGGGAAGATTAGTTTTACACCATTTCGTGAGTATATACATGTATGGGATGTACTGCGTAATACATTAACGGGGGAAAAAGGGTTAGGTGGCATTGAAACAAGAGGGGTTCTGCGAACAGGTTTGCCGTTTAAACCCATTCAAGAAGAAAAATAAGCTGCATTCTCATACAGATGTAGCTTATTTTCATGTAGAGCAAAACAGTTGTAACAGCTTTACATAATATTTCAATAATAGTGCCATACTATGGTTAGCCAATATTTTTAATGGATTTTATAATAAAAATTATTGACAAACATTTTTAAGTGCTGATATAATTTAATATTTTATTTGCGTTTCAACCCAGAATGTGATATACTATACTTAGTGAGGTGGACCGAAAATGCCAAAAACTTTAGCTGATATTAAAACGGCACTTGATTCAAACCTAGGAAAGAGGTTGCTTTTAAAGGCGAATGGTGGAAGAAGAAAGACTGTAGAACGTTTTGGAACGTTGGCGGAAACTTACCCGGCTGTTTTTGTAATTGAGCTTGACCAAGAGGAAAATGCGTTTGAAAGAGTATCTTACAGCTATGCGGATGTATTAACGGAAACCGTACAATTAACGTTTTTAAACAAACAACAAGAAATGTAATTAGAGTAAGCAGTAAACGCTATGTTTGCTGCTTTTTAGTTTTTATAAAAAGCTCATGATAATAAAGTTTCATGTGCAGACTATAGATGTAGTAGCATGTAAAAGGAGCTGTTTCAATTGAGTAGAAGAAAAGGGATTATGTCAGAAGGTTTAAAGGAAGAACTGGCAAAGGAACTTGGTTTTTACGATGTTGTTCAGAAAGAAGGCTGGGGCGGTATTCGAGCTCGTGATGCAGGAAACATGGTGAAACTCGCCATTGAAAAAGCGCAGCGTCAAATGATGGGACAATAACAATCTTAGTCTGACTATACGACTTCATGCTATCTACACATCTAATCAGAACCAAACTCTTATTCCATGTATAAGCATAATCATTTATGTTTACATTGTGAATAATAGAGTTTGGTTCTTTCTTTAGGCAAGTCCGCTTTTCCTTTAGGTTCTTTGAAGAAATACTTAAATTTCATTTCATTGAAATTACACGGAAAAAACCTTTAGAATAGATTCAGATATGATAGAATAGGACAAGAACTTTTAAGAACGTTAAAGTAGGTGGAAATAGTGAAGCTCATGGAGAAGGCACCAGCTAAAATAAATTTGGCGCTTGATGTGCTTTTTAAGCGACCTGATGGCTATCATGAAGTAGAAATGATTATGACAACGGTGGATCTTGCCGATAGAATTGAATTGAAAGAGATCCCTGGAAAAAGTATCAGAATTCTATCTCATAATCGTTTTGTGCCAGACGATCATCGCAATTTAGCTTATCAGGCTGCACATATATTAAAAGAACGGTACGATGTGAATAAAGGCGTTTCGATTACCATTGAAAAGAATATTCCGGTTGCAGCTGGACTTGCTGGAGGAAGTAGTGATGCAGCTGCTACATTAAGAGGATTGAATAGATTATGGAGGCTTGGTCTCTCATTAGATGAATTAGCGGAGATTGGCGCAGAAATTGGTTCTGATGTCTCTTTTTGTGTATATGGAGGCACGGCGCTGGCAAAGGGTCGAGGTGAGAAAATTACTCATTTACCACCGCCTCCGAATTGTTGGGTTATTTTAGCTAAACCAACGCTTGGTGTTTCGACAGCAGATGTTTATAAACGCTTACAGCTTTCTGATATGGAGCATCCAGATGTGTACGGAATGATTGCAGCGATTGAAAATAATGATTACCAAAAAGTATGCAGTGGTTTAGGGAATGTATTAGAACAAGTGACGTTACCGCTTTATCCAGAAGTAGCAAACATTAAAAATCAGATGAAAACGTTTGGAGCAGATGCTGTACTAATGAGTGGAAGTGGTCCGACAGTTTTTGGGCTAGTGGAGCATGATTCTCGTATGCAAAGAATTTATAATGGTTTGCGCGGCTTTTGTGATCAGGTATACGCTGTTCGTTTGCTTGGAACTCAGAACCGCCTTGAATAAATACGTACATTAGTGTTATAGTTACTATAGAATATTCGGAAATAGAACGGGGGTGTTTTTGTGAAATTTCGTCGCAGTGAAAGACTTGTCGATATGACTAATTATTTATTAGAGCATCCAGGAGAACTCGTTTCACTAACTTTTTTCTCTGAAAGATATCAGTCAGCGAAGTCTTCTATAAGCGAAGATTTAACGATTATTAAAGAAACGTTTGAACAGCGAGGCATTGGCTCATTAACGACCATTCCAGGTGCTGCGGGCGGTGTGAAATACATGGTATCTATCAAAGAAGAGGATGCAGCTACCTTTATTGACGAGCTGTGTGAGACGATTGCAAGTCCGGAGCGATTACTTCCAGGCGGCTACCTATATATGACAGATATTCTAGGCGATCCGCAAACGGTAAATAAAGTGGGGCGCATTATTGCGGCTAGATATGCGAAAGCGAATGTTTCTGTTATTATGACGATGGCTACAAAAGGAATTTCGCTTGCTTATGCGGTTGCGAATTATTTGAATGTTCCCGTTGTGATTGTTAGAAGAAACAATAAAGTAACGGAAGGTTCGACGGTGAGCATTAACTACGTTTCTGGTTCCTCTAAGCGAATCCAAACGATGGTTCTTTCAAAAAGAAGCTTAGTGGAAGGTTCTAATGTGTTAATTGTAGATGATTTCATGAAAGCTGGCGGAACCATGAAGGGCATGGTAAGCTTGCTGGAAGAATTTAAAGCAACGGTAGCAGGTATTGCTGTACTTGTTGAGTCTGAACATAATGAGGAACGTCTGATTGAAGATTATATATCATTAATTAGATTGTCAGAGGTTGATGAAAGAGATAAAAAAATTAATGTAAGCCGCGGGAATTATTTTTTAAACAGTTAAATTAAAGGGGGAAATGAATTATGAAAGCAGTACATACAAATGAAGCACCAGCAGCTATTGGTCCATACTCACAAGGAATTATTGTTAATAATGTGTTTTACAGCTCGGGCCAAATTCCACTTACTCCGGCTGGAGAGATGGTAACAGGCGATGTAAAGGAACAGACTCATCAGGTGTTCAGCAACTTACAAGCCGTTTTAAAAGAAGCTGGAGCGTCATTTGAAACAGTTATTAAAGCTACAGTTTTTATTAAAGATATGAATGATTTTGGAGCAATTAATGAAGTGTACGGAGAGTATTTTTCAACACATAAGCCAGCCCGCTCTTGTGTAGAAGTAGCTCGCCTTCCAAAAGATGCATTAGTTGAAATTGAAGTAGTTGCGCTCGTCAAATAAGACAAGCTTTCTTTAATAATTAGAAAAATATATAAGTAAATTCTAAATTTTCTAAAAAACTTACAATTCTTAGAAGGAGTTCGCCTTTTTTTGTTGAATTACTTATTTAAAGTTTCATAACAACAAATAGGGATGGTGAACTTAATGGAAGTAACTGACGTAAGATTACGCCGTGTAAACACGGATGGACGCATGAGAGCAATTGCATCAATTACATTGGATAATGAATTTGTTGTTCATGATATTCGTGTGATTGACGGAAACAATGGTTTATTTGTTGCAATGCCAAGTAAACGTACTCCAGATGGAGAGTTCCGTGATATTGCTCATCCAATTAATTCCTCTACACGCGGTAAAATTCAAGAAGCTGTCTTAACAGAATATCACCGTTTAGGAGAACTTGAAACAGAATTAGAGGAAGCAGGAGCTGGCGCTTCTTTAGCTTAACAAATCAATAAAATTTGCATCTAGGAGCCTACTACTTAGTAAGGCTCTTTTTATATGTATATAAATTACAGTCATCGGCATGGACCTCCATTTATCCCCCTACTATTCAAATAACTCCTATTTATTTGAAAAATACCAATAATTTATCTCCCCCAAAATTGATAATAAAAGGTACTTTTAATTGTTACCTTGAAATGAGTCGCTATTTAAGATAATATTTTTAATGGATAAAAAGGTTAAAATGGAGGCCTGTTATGAGGAATCGGTATGCAATAATATTGGCCGCGGGACAAGGTACAAGAATGAAATCAAAACTATACAAGGTTTTGCACCCAGTCTGCGGAAAACCAATGGTACAGCATGTTGTTGAACAAGTCAATCAACTTCAAATAGAAGAGATCGTAACTATTATTGGACACGGTGCCGAGCAAGTTCAAAAACAACTTGGTGATGTATGTCAATATGCTTTGCAGGCTGAGCAGCTTGGAACAGCGCATGCAGTGATGCAGGCTGAAAGCGTTTTAGCTAAGCAAGAAGGAACAACTCTTGTCATTTGCGGAGACACGCCTTTAATCAAAGCGGAAACGATGGAGGCACTTGTTACTTTGCATGAAGAAACAGGAGCAAAGGCGACGGTTTTAACAGCCTACGCAGAGAACCCTGATGGATATGGTCGAATTATTCGCAATGCCAATGGACTTGTCGAAAAAATTGTCGAACATAAGGATGCGTCGGAAGAGGAACGTGCTGTAAAAGAAATTAATACAGGTACGTATTGCTTTGACAATCAGGCGTTATTCCAAGCGTTACAGCAAGTTTCAAATGACAACGTGCAGAATGAATACTACTTGCCTGATGTTATTGAAATTTTGAAATCTGCACAAGAGACTGTAACTGCATTCCAAACAAAAGATTTCGAAGAGACCTTAGGTGTGAATGATCGTCTTGCTTTGTCACAGGCAGAGCAGATTATGCGTAAGCGAATTAATGAAACCCATATGCGTAATGGAGTGACGATTATCGATCCTGCAACAACGTATATTGAATCCGGTGTTAGTATTGGTCAAGATACAACGATTTACCCAGGTGTAACGATTGCGGGTCAAACAGTGATTGGAGAAGATTGTGTGATTGGACCGCATTCGGAAATTAAAGATTGCGAAATTGGCAAGGGAACGCATATTCATCAATCTGTTGCTCATTCTAGCAGCATTGGAAGCAATGTGAACATTGGTCCGTTTGCTCATATTCGACCACAATCTGAAATCCATGATTCCGTTAAAATCGGTAATTTTGTTGAAATTAAAAAGACAGTTTTCGGTGCAGAAAGCAAAGCATCTCATTTAAGCTATATTGGCGATGCAGAGGTAGGAAAAGGCGTCAATATCGGATGTGGTTCGATTACGGTCAATTATGATGGTAAGAAGAAGCATTTGACGAAAATTGAAGATGATGTATTTATTGGTTGTAATTCAAACCTTGTAGCACCTGTAACGGTTGGGAAGGGTGCCTATGTGGCAGCTGGTTCAACGATTACAGAAGACGTACCAGGTGAAGCATTGTCTATTGCCCGCGCTCGTCAGATTAACAAAGAAGATTATGTGAAAAACTTAAATTCTAATAATTAACCTATGGAGGTCATCATGTCAAACCAGTATTTAGATCCTAATTTAAAAGTGTTTTCATTGAATTCGAATGTTGGGTTAGCTCAAGAAATTGCTGATGCTATTGGAGTAGAGCTTGGTAAGTGTACGGTAACAAGTTTTAGTGATGGTGAAATTCAAATTAACATTGAAGAAAGTATCCGTGGTTGTGACGTTTTCGTTATTCAATCTACTAGCCAGCCAGTTAATGAGAACTTAATGGAACTTTTAATTATGATCGATGCTTTAAAACGTGCGTCAGCAAAGACTATTAATATTGTTATGCCTTACTATGGATATGCGCGTCAAGATCGTAAAGCTCGTTCTCGTGAGCCAATTACAGCGAAATTAGTTGCAAACCTTTTAGAAACAGCTGGAGCACACCGTGTTGTGACGTTAGATCTTCATGCACCGCAAATTCAAGGTTTCTTCGATATTCCAATTGATCACTTAGTAGCTGTGCCACTTTTAGCTGATTACTTTGGTGGAAAAGAATTAGAAGATATCGTAATTGTTTCACCAGACCATGGTGGTGTAACACGTGCTCGTAAAATGGCAGATCGTTTAAAAGCACCAATTGCTATTATTGATAAACGTCGTCCAAGACCGAACGTAGCAGAAGTTATGAACATCATTGGTAATATTGAAGGGAAAACAGCGATCTTAATCGATGACATTATCGATACAGCGGGTACAATTACACTTGCTGCAAATGCATTAGTAGAGAGCGGTGCGAAAGAAGTATATGCATGCTGTTCACATCCAGTTCTTTCAGGTCCTGCTATTGAACGTATCCAAAATTCAACGATTAAAGAACTAGTTGTAACAAACTCTATTTCCCTTCCGGAAGAAAAGAAAATCGAAAAAATTACTGAGTTATCTGTAGCACCTTTAATTGCTGAAGCAATTATTCGTGTTCATGAAGAGCAATCAGTAAGTACATTGTTTGATTGATGATAGATAGGTGTAAAAAACAGTGAGCGGCTTCGCTTACTGTTTTTTTATGCATAAATTGGATACATAAGGGGAAAGATGATGTAGACTAGCTTGAATTTTTATAAAACTGGGAAGGTGAAGATGAAGATGAGCCATGTACTAGTAGCAAAAGAGCGGACAGACTTCAAACAATCTACATTAAGAGAATTGCGTGAAAATGGAGAAATACCGGCAGTAGTTTACGGAAGCGAGAATGGCAGTCAAGCAATTTCCGTGAATTATGCGGATTTGAAAAAAACATTGAAGGAAATTGGCCGAAATGGCATTATTTCATTACAGTGCCAAGGTGAAGAATATCAAGTCATGCTTTCAGAATATCAATCTGATCCGTTAAAACACGAGATGTATCATGCTGATTTTCTAATCGTTGATATGTCGGAGGAAGTACAAGCAAATGTACGAGTTAATCTCGTTGGTCAATCAATTGGTGTAAAAGATGGCGGAGTACTTCAGCAGTCTCTCCATGAAGTAACCGTTACTGCAACGCCAGGTAACATTCCAGAGTCGATTGATGTTGACGTGACAGAACTTGAAGTGAATGAAACACTGTATATTTCTGATTTAAATATGAAACAAGGTGTAACACTTAATCATAGTGGTGACGAAGTAGTGGCCTCTGTCTTAGCTCCTCGCCAAGAACGAGAAATTAGTACAGGTGAACAACAAGAAAGCGGCATACCGACGAATGAGGAAGGGCGTGAAACAGCCGCTTCTCCAGAATCTCAAGCGTAGAGATTATGTCGGCTTTCTTTCTTTATTTTAGATAAAAAAATAAACATGGTATAATAGGCGTAACACATTATGGGTTGCGCTTTTTTATATGAAGGCTTTGTTATACTGTGATGCAGCGTTTGGATTCACATTAATGTTTTACATAGCCTATTATGAAAGATAAGGTAAATAATCAATAGCTTCATATAATCTTGTTATATAAAAGGGGAGAGATATATCCTTTTAGGTCTTGTGAAGCTTGCATTCCTCTAGAGATATGAGATACTATTTTTACTAATGTTTCCAAAAATGTATATAATAAAAGGTGACTCCATGAAACTTAGTTGTAACGGAGTGTGAAAAATGAAGTTAATCGTAGGTCTAGGTAACCCTGGAAAACAATATGAAAAAACGCGACATAATGTCGGGTTTGAAGTAATAGATGCATTATCTGATAAATGGTCTATTCCTTTAAATCAAGCAAAACATAAAGGAATATATGGGATGGGTGTAATCAATAACGAGAAGGTAATTCTGCTTAAACCGTTGACATATATGAATTTATCTGGTGAATCTATTTCAGCTGTTATGAGTTTCTTTAAAGTAGAAGTGGATGATGTTGTCGTGCTATATGATGATTTGGACTTACCTCCTGGGAAAGTTCGTCTGCGTCAAAAGGGAAGTGCTGGTGGGCATAATGGGATTAAATCAACTATTGCTCATCTTGGTACACAAAACTTTAATCGAATTCGAATTGGTATTGGTCGGCCTTCTGTACCAATGGCTATTTCAGATTATGTATTGGGGAAATTTACGTCTGAGGAATGGCCCGATGTTATGAACACCGTTGAAAAAAGTGCTAATGCATGCGAAGCTTGGTTAACGACGCCCTTTTTACAAGTAATGAATGTATATAATCAATAATGTATGAGGAAAAATATCTTTCTTGCTTAATGAATAAAAATCCCTTATTTCTGTTCATACTAATGGCAATACAGTATAGGGGGTTACTATATGGCTCTCCATTATCATTGCCGTCATTGTGGAATCAAGCTGGGCACTATTGAAGAACAGCAGGTACAAGCGGCACAGTTAGGGTTTAACCAGCTGAGTGATGAAGAAAGGCAAGAGATGATCGTTTATGACTCCTCTGGAAACATTAAGGTTAAATCCATTTGCGAAGATTGTTACGAATCATTGCAAAGAAATCCAGAGTTATATCAAAACGATTATATTATTCATTAAGCGGGAGGAGCTTTGGATAAATTCCAAAGCATTTTTCCGTTTGTTTTCATTTACTAATATTGCAAAAAAATCAATAGCATCATATAAAGGATTCTTTCAGTTAGTATATTGACTGTGTGAAGCTTTGTTAGTGACTTTATATTTGGCACGTTTTAGCTCTGCTCCATGAAATAGGCTAAAACTGAAAGGCTTTCTATAACAAAATAAACAGGGTAAATGATTGAGTAGAAAAAAGTATAATTTTTATTTTATAGGGAGGAGGGGCAAAGATGGTGAATGGATTACAAAATTTGTTCTCCAAACACGATAATGTCCATTCGTTAATAGCGGGTATTGATGAAGGATTAAAGGAACAATTGGTTTCTGGTTTAACTGGTTCATCAAGGTCGATGCTTGTCGCATCTATCTATGAGAAAACGAATAAGTCCATTTTGTTAGTGACACATAATCTTCTACAAGCGCAAAAATTTCAAGAGGATTTATTGAATTTTATTCCGGAAGAAGAGCTTTATGTGTTTCCTGCAAATGAGTTAATCGCAGCAGATTTGAGTGTTGCCAGCCCCGAATTAAGGGCTCAGCGAGTAGAGGCATTGAATTTTTGGTCGCAAGGGAAGAAAGGTGTTGTTATTGTCCCGATTCCTGGTATCCGTAAGTTCCTTTCACCAAAAGAGATATGGAAGAAGTATCAGTTGTCCTTTCAAGTGGGGGCTGATATTGAGCTGGAGGAAACATTACATAAATTAATTACTATGGGATATAGTCGTACGGAGATGGTTTCTTCACCAGGTGAATGCAGTATTCGCGGTGGGATTATAGATTTGTATCCGATTACCGAAATGAATCCAATTCGAATTGAATTATTTGATACAGAAATTACGTCGATTCGAACATTTTCTTCTGATGACCAACGTTCTATTGAAAAGCTTTCTCGAGTGACCGTTGGACCAGTAAGTGAAGCTTTACTGGAAGATGAGCATCTTAACAATATGATCACAAAGCTTGAAAGCAACTTAAGCAAGAGTTTGAAAAAGTTTAAAGATGATAAAGTGAAGGAACAGCTTGCTGAGACAGTGGGGCATGAATTAGAGCAATTAAAACAAGGACAGAAGCCGGATCAAATTTTTAAGTATTTCAGTTTAGCGTACGATAAACCGGCTAGTTTAATAGATTACCTTCCCGGCGATGGAATTGTTCTTTTGGATGAAATCAGTCGGATTCAAGAAATTAATGAATCATTAGAGAAAGAAGAAGCCCAGTGGTACACCGATTTATTAGGTGAGGGGAAAATTGTTCATGATGTGAAGCTAGCTCATGACCTGCCGAGTTTAATTACGCATTCTTCTTATCCATTTATTTATTTATCATTGTTTTTACGCCATGTACCCCATACAAACCCACAGAATATTGTGAACGTGGCTTGTAAGCAAATGCAGAACTTTTATGGACAAATGAATGTATTTAAAGCAGAGGTTGAGCATTGGAAAAAAGGACAGTACACCGTTGTGATTCTTGGTCAGGATGAGGACCGCATGAAGAAGATTCAGGGGGTGCTGGCAGATTACGACATCGAAGCTGCTGAATTAAAGGATTCTAGTCATTTACAGCCAGGCCAAGTTCAAATCCTACGTGGTAGTTTAAATAGTGGTTTTGAAATGACGATGGAAAAAATCGTGATTATTACAGAAACGGAGCTATTTAATAAAAGGGCAAAAAAATCGAGTCGCAGGCAGAAATTATCGAACGCAGAACGAATTAAAAGTTATTCTGAGTTAAAAGTAGGCGACTATGTCGTTCATGTGAATCATGGAATTGGGAAGTATTTAGGGATTGAAACATTAGTTATTAATGGCGTTCATAAAGACTACCTCCATATCCGTTATCAAGCAGACGATAAGTTGTATGTACCTGTTGATCAAATTGACCTTGTTCAGAAGTATGTCGGTTCGGAAGGGAAAGAACCAAAGCTTTACAAACTGGGTGGAACAGAGTGGAAACGAGTGAAAAGTAAGGTTCACTCCTCTGTGCAAAATATTGCAGATGACTTAATTAAATTGTATGCCGAGCGAGAAGCGGCAAAAGGGTTCGCATTCTCACCAGATGGAGATATGCAAAGAGAATTTGAATTATCCTTTTTATACAATGAAACGGAAGATCAGTTGCGGTCGATCGCTGAAATTAAGAAAGATATGGAGCGGGAAAGACCGATGGACCGTTTGCTTTGCGGCGATGTAGGGTACGGGAAGACAGAAGTGGCTATTCGTGCTGCTTTTAAAGCGATTGCAGATGGAAAACAGGTAGCCTTTCTTGTTCCAACAACGATTTTAGCTCAACAGCATTATGAAACATTACGAGAGCGTTTTCAGGATTTTCCGATTTCCATAGGTTTGATGAGTCGTTTTCGAACGAGAAAGCAACAAACGGAAACCGTGAAAGGGTTAAAGACAGGCACTATTGATATCGTTGTCGGTACACATCGCATTTTATCAAAGGATATTCAATATCATGATTTAGGTCTTTTGATTATTGATGAAGAACAACGCTTTGGAGTGACACATAAAGAAAAAATCAAGCAATTGAAAACCAATATAGATGTGCTAACGTTAACAGCAACACCTATTCCGCGTACCCTTCATATGTCGATGCTTGGAGTTCGAGATTTATCGGTTATTGAAACACCGCCTGAAAATCGTTTCCCTATTCAAACCTATGTGATGGAATATAACGGAGGATTGGTGAAGGAGGCAATTGAGCGAGAGCTGGCTCGAGATGGCCAAGTCTACTTCCTCTATAATCGTGTGGAAGATATCGCACGTAAAGCAGAGGAAATTGCTATGCTCGTTCCCGATGCTCGTGTGACATTTGCGCATGGCCAAATGTCAGAGCAGGAATTGGAAGCCGTGATGTTTGGTTTCTTAGAAGGAGAATACGACGTATTAGTAAGTACGACGATCATTGAAACCGGTGTTGATATTCCGAACGTAAATACGTTAATTGTGTATGATGCAGATCGAATGGGTCTTTCCCAACTGTATCAGCTTCGCGGTCGAGTTGGGCGTTCAAATCGAGTGGCGTATGCTTTTTTTACGTACCGAAAAGATAAAGTGCTGACAGAAGTAGCTGAAAAACGTCTGCAATCGATTAAAGAGTTTACTGAACTTGGTTCCGGATTCAAGATTGCGATGCGCGACTTATCCATTCGTGGAGCGGGGAACTTGCTTGGAGCCCAACAGCATGGATTTATTGATTCAGTCGGTTTTGATTTGTATTCGCAAATGTTAAAAGAAGCGGTAGAAGCAAAACGTAATGAGCAACCGGCAGAAGAGAAAGTATCATTGGATATGGATATTGAAGTGGATGCTTATATACCAGATGCGTATATTGCTGATGGCCATCAAAAAATCGAGATGTATAAACGATTTAGAGGTATTACTTCAATTGAAGAAGTGAAAGAGCTGCAAGAGGAAATGAGAGACCGTTTTGGTGAATATTCAGAAGAAGTTCATTATTTATTTTTAATGGCTGAAATGAAAGTTTATGCGATGAAAGCTGGTATTGAAAGCATTAAACAATTAAAACAGGTTATTACCATCTTATTTTCAGAAAACGATACACAAAAAGTTAATTTAAAACAAGTGAGCGAACTTACCGCGAAACATAGTAGAATGATTAGCTTAGGTATGGAAGGGAAATGCTTAAAGCTTGCTGTTCATACGAAAGGTATCGAGCAATCTAAATGGTTTAAGGTGTTATTTGAGCTTGTGGAGGGACTCCAGCAGGCCAAACAAGAGGTACAAACAGCGGAAAAAAATTAATCGGAACGACCGACTCTGTCTTAGTTACTCATTTAGAATAATCTATATAGGAAAGAAATATTTCTTCAATATGTATAGAACTTTCCATTAGTAAAATACTAGTGCTATAGCGCTCCGCACAATGGTTACTAAGATATACATCCAAATCAATTTAGATGAAAGTGAGGCAACATAAGATGAAAGCAACAGGTATTGTTCGCCGAATTGATGATTTAGGAAGAGTCGTAATTCCGAAAGAAATCCGAAGAACTTTGCGTATTCGTGAAGGAGATCCTTTGGAAATCTTCGTCGATCGCGACGGAGAAGTAATTTTGAAAAAATATTCGCCGATTAGTGAATTAAGTGACTTTGCTAAAGAATATGCGGAAGCGCTATATGATAGTTTAGGGAACCCTGTATTAATATGCGACCGTGATACATACATCGCTGTAGCAGGTGGTTCTAAGAAAGAGTATCTAAATAAAAGTGTCAGTGAACTAGTTGAGAAGATTATGGAGGATCGCAATTCTACAATTGCTTCTCCAAAAGGTCAAATTTCGTTCGTCGATGGCATTCATGAAGAAGTGCAATCATATGCAGTAGCTCCAATTATTGCGAACGGTGACCCAATCGGTGCTGTTTTGATTCTTGCTAAAGAAACGGCAGTAGGCGATGTGGAGCAGAAATCTGTTGAGACGGCGGCTAGCTTCCTTGCACGTCAAATGGAGCAATAAAATAAGAGTAGACAGACTATTGATTAAATAGGGAGAAGGGACAGCGATATAGAGCTGTCCTTTTTCTGTAGAGTATGAAAGCATACAAATGTCTAAGTTAAGCGAGTTGCTTGGCTGGAGCTGCTTTTTGATTGCTAAAATATGCTATAATAACAACCACATAGAAATGAAGTGGGGTATTAGCATGGTGAATAAGCCGTATTCAGCATCGAAAGAGTTCTTTCGCGGTGCATTTATTTTAAGTATTGCGGCTATTATGGTAAAGGTATTAAGCGCAGCTTATCGAATACCTTACCAAAATATTGTAGGGGATATCGGCTTTTACATATACCAGCAAGTATATCCGTTTTACGGAATTGTGCTTACGTTGTCGACACTCGGGTTTCCCCTTGTTATTTCAAAGCTTATTGCTGAAGGAAAGTTTGCTCAAAGGGATATAGTGGCTGCCTCTTTTCTTATGCTAGGTGTAATCGCACTCGTGAGTTCCACGAGTCTTTTTTTAGGAGCGGATTGGTTAGCAAGTAAAATGGCAGATCCTCATTTAGCTGAACTACTGAAGATTCTCTCTCTTTCCTACTTATTGATGCCTTTAGCCGCTGTCTTTCGCGGGTATTTTCAAGGGAATCATGAGATGCTCCCAACAGCAAGTTCACAAGTTGCTGAGCAGTTTGTTCGTGTGCTTACTATTCTTGTTTTTACACCCGTCTTAATTCACCAAGGGTATTCCTTGTATGATGCAGGAGCAGGAGCCGTTTTCGGTTCAATCACAGGGGGACTGATGGGGCTTACTCTTTTACTGATTTTTTTTGTGCGATATAAAAAAAGGAAAAGAGTTCAGTTTAATGCACTTCAGTTTCAACAGTTTCCGCTGATTATGAAAGTATTAATATTTCAAGGCTTGGCCTTTTGTATATCTAGTTTAATCCTCGTTTTCCTTCAGTTGGTGGATTCACTGCATTTATATGCTTTACTAAGGCAAGCAGGAATTGCTGAGATGACAGCAAAAGAGTGGAAGGGGATATATGATCGCGGTCAACCGCTGCTTCAATTAGGGACGGTTGTAGCAAACTCTCTCTCATTAGCACTTGTTCCATTGATTGCGAGGTATGGTAAGAATCAAGATGAGCAGGAGCTGCTTTCAAAAATCCGATTATCATTGCGAGTAAGCCTGATGATTGGCTCAGCTGCAACAGTAGGGCTAATTTGTCTAATTAAACCCGTGAATAAGATGTTATATACTGATAGTCTTGGTTCAGTGACACTTGCTATTTTTTCTGTATCGATTGTACTTTCATCCCTTATTATGACCATGGCTGCTGTCATTCAAAGCTTAGGACACTATATAGCCCCTATATTCATTGTGGCAGCAGGAGTTGTCGGAAAGTGGTTCTTAGATATGTGGCTGATTCCGCATTATTATATAAATGGAGCCGCTTTGGCAACTGTCCTTTCCTTATTAGGAATGACAATTGGTTTTTCTTGCGTCTTAAAAAATGATGTGAAACAATCATTATGGATAGGAAAAGATATAGGAATTGTTATGCTTAGTGTTGGATGTATGGCATTTACATTATGGGGATTTAATATGGCAGCGGATTGGATTGTTCCAAGTGAAACAAGAATGATAGCTACAATTCAAGCGCTGTTTGGTGTTGTTGGTGGTGCCCTTGTTTTTGGTGTTATTATCTTACGTACAGGCTTGTTTAAACAAGACGAATTGACGCTTTTGCCATTTGGTAATCAATTAGAGCGATTGAATAAATGGAATAGGAGTAATGAATAACATGACAAATATGATTACAATCATTGGTCTGGGCGCGGGGGATTTAAATCAGCTCCCACTCGGGATCTATAAGAAGCTTAAGCAGGAAAAGACATGCTTGGTTCGAACAATGGATCATCCCGTTATTAAAGAGTTAACAGCTGAAGGAGTGGAGTTTATTAGCTTTGATGCCGTTTATGAAAAGCATGATGGATTTGAAGCTGTTTATGAGGAAATATCCGAAATGCTTTTACAAAAGGCTTCTACTCAACCTATTTTATATGCGGTACCAGGACATCCAATGGTTGCAGAAAAAACCGTGCAATTACTATTAGAAAAAGGACCGGAGCGCGGCATTACCATTCAGGTAGAAGGGGGACAAAGCTTTTTAGATGCGTTGTTTCAGGCAGTAAAAATAGATCCTATTGAAGGATTTCAATTGCTGGATGGAACGGCCCTTCATCGGGATGAATTGCAGATTACTCAACATATGATTATTGGACAAGTATACGATATGTTTACTGCTTCCGAAGTGAAGCTGACACTGATGGAGAAGCTTCCGGATGATTATAATGTATATATCGTGACAGCTGCAGGGAGTACACAGGAAAAAGTGATGAAAGTCCCGTTATATGAGCTTGACCGTCAAATGGAGTTAAGTAATTTAACGAGTGTATATGTACCACCGGTTAAAGAGGACGAATTGCAATATCGTGAGTTTTCTAAGCTGCGTCAAATTATTGCTAAGCTTAGAGGGCCGAATGGCTGTCCGTGGGATCAGAAGCAAACACACGAGAGTTTAAAGAAATATTTAATCGAAGAGGCCTATGAACTAATTGATGCTATTGATGAGCAAGATGATGAGGCAATGATTGGAGAATTAGGAGATGTTCTTCTGCAAGTAATGCTTCATGCACAAATTGGAGAAGATGAAGGCATGTTTACGGTTGATGATGTTGTCGAAAGTATTTCTGCAAAAATGATTCGTCGCCATCCACATGTATTTGGTGATATTCAAGTAAGCGGGGAAGAAGAAGTTGTTGTTAATTGGCAAAAAATTAAGGAAGAAGAGAAGGGAGAACAAGCAGAAGAGTTTGTTTCTTTACTGGCAGATGTAGAGAAATCCTTGCCAAATTTAATGCGTGCAGAAGCGTATCAAAAGCGAGCAGCAAAAGTTGGATTTGATTGGGATGAGGCAACGGAAGCGTGGCAGAAAGTTCGTGAAGAAATAGAAGAAGTGGAGGCGGAAATAAAACACCAAACACCAAATATTACCCACATTCAAGATGAACTGGGCGATGTCTTTTTTGCACTCGTAAATGTGGCGCGCTTTTATAAAATCGAGCCTGAAGAAGCTGTATACCGAGCAAATCAAAAGTTCTACCGTCGTTTTACTTATATTGAGGATCGTGTTCGCCAAGATAAGAAAAAGTTTTCAGATTATACATTGGCTGAGCTTGATCATTTTTGGAATGAGGCAAAGAAAAAAGGATTGTAAGAGAAGGAGGAATCTGCGATGTCAATGAGATTAGATAAGTTTCTAAAAGTATCACGTTTAATTAAGCGCCGTACGTTAGCTAAGGAGGTGGCCGATCAAGGCCGTATTTCTATTAATGGCGTACAAGCGAAGGCGAGCTCGAATGTAAAAGAAGGAGATGAGCTGACGGTTCGCTTTGGACAAAAACTTGTTACGGTTCGCATTGATAAAATTCAAGAGACAACAAAGAAGGAAGCGGCTGCCGAAATGTATACAGTCGTAAAGGAAGAAAAGCTAGGAAGTGAACAGTAAAAGGAGGCTTGTTCTATTTCTCTTCATCCCTACATACATTTTAGAAAACTAGTGTTATTGTGAGGGATGAGAATGAGTCAATATGTAGACCCGAACTCGAGCTATTCTAAAGGAACTGTACCAGAACATGATGTGACGATGAGAGGTCGACGCTTACTAGATATTACAGGTGTGAAGCAAGTAGAAAGTTTTGATAATGAAGAATTTTTGCTTGAAACATCGATGGGATTTCTCTCGATCCGCGGGCAAAATTTACAAATGAAAAATTTAGACGTCGATAAAGGTATTGTCTCAATTAAAGGGAAGATTTTTGACCTTGTTTACTTGGATGAACATTCAGGGGAGAAAGCTAAAGGCTTCTTTGGCAAGTTGTTCAAATGACGTTAACGACGCAATTTTATACGTTACTAGTAATGGTAGGAATGGGCAGTTTTTTTGGAGCTGCCCTCGATACGTATAGCCGATTTTTAAAGCGTGCTGAACGAAAGCGCTGGATTGTATTTATTCACGATGTATTATTTTGGGTGATCCAAGGGTTACTCATTTTTTATGTTCTGTTTTTAGTGAATGAAGGGGAATTTCGCTTTTATTTATTTCTTGCTTTATTATGCGGCTTTTCTGCTTACCAAGCCTTATTTAAAAATATGTATCAACGCGGATTAGAAATGCTTATTACTATCGTAATTAAATTATACGAATTTACATTAAAGGCATTTCACTATTTACTATTCCTTCCGATAAAATGGATAGTAGTCACAATTTTCACCCTGTGTATAGGCATTTTCAAAATGATATTTGTTTGTCTAAAGTGGTTGGGTAAGTTTATTTTCCTTATTTTACGGATCATTTTCAAACCGCTTCAGTGGATTTTGATAAAACTGTGGAAGATGCTGCCGGATACTGTTACAAAAAAGGTCGTAAAGTTTTATAAAAAATTGACAGGAATTTTAATGAAATGCAAGAATGTAATAAAGACATTCTTTAATAGGTGGAGAAAAGAAAAAGATTGAGGTGGAAGGGAATGAAGGGCCTCCGCAAAATAAACGTAACAAAAATGGAAAATGAGTATGTTGCCCAACAAGAAAAAAAAGCTCAGTCCATGAAGAAAAAGAAGCGCGGGTTAAGGCGGCGATTAACGTTATATGGAATCTGCTTGTTCATTTTTTTCATTTTTGCTGTAGTGACTATCGTATCTCAAAATGCTGCATTGAATGAAAAAGCGCAACAGAAGGAAAAAATCGATAACGAATTAGCGACGCTTAAGAAGGAAGAAAAGGTACTTAAAGAGGAAATTGTAAAGTTGAATGATGATGAGTATATAGCGAAAATCGTAAGACGGGATTACTTCTTATCAGAAGAGGGAGAAATTATTTTTAATTTACCAAAAAATAATGAAGACAGTGACTAATATTGACACTGTTTTTTTCCTTTCGTATTATAATAGATAGTGAAGCGATTTTGAACATTTCTAAGGAGGAACATTTTTTTTATGTCAATCGAAGTAGGCAGCAAGTTACAAGGTAAAGTAACAGGCATTACAAATTTTGGTGCGTTCGTAGAATTACCTGAAGGTGCAACGGGACTTGTCCATATCAGTGAAGTAGCTGATAACTATGTAAAAGATATTAATGATCATCTTAAAGTAGGCGATGCTGTAGAGGTAAAGGTCATTAATGTTGAGAAAGATGGTAAAATCGGCTTATCTATTAAGAAAGCAAAAGATCGTCCAGAAGGACAATCATCTTATTCACAACGTCCGCGCCAAAATAGAGGAAATGACCGTTCTAAGGATTTTCGTTCTAAAGATAGTTTCCGTCCAAAGGAAACTTTTGAGACAAAAATGGCAAAGTTCTTAAAAGATAGTGAAGACCGCTTAGCTTCCCTCAAACGCAATACCGAAACAAAACGGGGAGGCAGAGGAGGAAGACGCGGATAGACTGCTGCTGAAAATCATATTCTAGCAATGATCCTGTGAAACCATTTCATATTTTATATAAAGGCAAGCCTTAAAGGGCTTGTTTTTTTATGGTCAAACTTTCTATAAGTCTGTTTTATAAAGCTATAAAAAATGCCTTAGGCTTTCTTCTATTAATAGTAGAGAATGAGCCTAAGGCATTTTTGACGATGACCCCTACGGGATTCGAACCCGTGTTACCGCCGTGAAAGGGCGGTGTCTTAACCGCTTGACCAAGGGGCCTTTTTAAAAAATGAAAGATAGCGGCGGAGGGGATCGAACCCCCGACCTCACGGGTATGAACCGTACGCTCTAGCCAGCTGAGCTACACCGCCATGATACTCTTTTTGAGCACAAGATATATCTTACAATCGCCTTATAAAATTGTCAATAAAAAATTAACCTTTTGTCGTTTTCTAGCATTAGGGAAAATATACTAATGATTTTTTGCGAAAATCAGCTAAAAAGAGGGGGATTTTGAATAGGAAATGGATGTGAATGTTTGGAAAGGGCCCATACGCTTTTAAAAACCTGTATACATGTGGATATTCGAGAAGAATTCCGTCGAACATTTTTTATAGCCACTTTTAAAATTATGACAAAAAATTGAACAAGCACTCTTTATAATAAAACACACTAAGAAGGATAGGAGTGTGTGTAATGGAAAAAGTGAATCGAAGCTTAATAGAACCTTTAGGTGAAGTTCAACTGAAGAATGTGAAGACAGGGGCTATTAATTGGTTTCAAAGGCTACAGGTTAAAATGGAAGATTTATTTTCAAATAAAGGAATTCCAGTAGCTATTATTGGCTTTCTTTTAGGAAGAGCCTTAATTCTGTCACAACTAGCTCCATTTGCACTACCATTTTTCGCAGCTGTTTTCTTAGTAAGAAGAGATCATGCACCATTAGCTCTCATTGGTTTACTTGCAGGAGCGCTCACTCTTCATTATTCTAACAGTCTTGTCATCTTTGCGTCGGTCTTTTTATTCCTTATCCTTCATAAAATAAGGAAGCCGGATGTCGAGGGGCAATTTAAGACAATCGCACTGTATGTATTTACTTCTTTATTTTTGGTCAATTTAGCCGAACATTATCTTATCTTTCAATCCATTCAACTCTACGATCTTATGATGATTGGCGTTGAAGCAGGATTAGCGATGATTTTAACGTTAATCTTTATTCAGTCTATTCCACTTCTATCGATTAGAAAAAGATCACCAACGTTAAAAACAGAGGAAATTATTAGCATTATTATTTTGCTGGCTTCTGTGATGACAGGAACGATAGGTTGGGTCCTTTACGATATATCATTAGACCATGTTCTTTCACGATACCTTGTACTTTTATTTGGACTAGCAGGTGGTGCGGCTATCGGTTCAACCGTAGGAGTCGTCACTGGTTTGATATTTAGTTTAGCGAGTATAGCTAGTCTCTATCAGATGAGTTTACTTGCTTTTGCAGGTTTACTTGGGGGCCTATTAAAGGAAGGGAAAAAAGCCGGGGTTGCAATTGGTTTATTAATTGCGACGCTATTAATTGGTTTATACGGTGAAGGGACAGGTAATATTATGATCACCCTCTATGAATCATTAGTTGCGGTGGCGTTATTTCTCTTAACTCCTACTTCATTAATTCATAAAATTTCTAAACATATCCCTGGGACGACAGAGCATCTGGATGAACAGCAGCAATATGCTCGTAAAGTTCGTGATGTAACAGCTCAAAGGGTCGAGCAATTTTCTCACGTGTTTGAGGCTCTGTCTAACAGTTTCTCACAAATAGATGAATATGGAATACAGGAGGAAGAAGAAAAAGAATTTGATTACTTTTTAGGGAATGTGACTGAAAAGACATGTCAAATGTGCTTTAGAAAAGAACAATGTTGGGTAAAAAACTTTAATACAACATATGAAGGCATGCACGAAATTATGTATCAACTTAGTGAAAATGATGGGCAGCTTCCACAAAAAGTTGCGAATGAGTGGGGGAAATATTGCCGCTCAGGTCCTAAAGTCATTGCGGCCATTGCACATGAGCTTACTTTTTATGAGGCTAATCAAAAATTAAAAAGAAAGGTAAGGGAGAGCAGAAGATTAGTTGCAGATCAATTGCGGGGAGTATCCGCAGTTATGGAGGACTTCGCTAAAGAAATTCAAAGAGAAAGGCAAAGCCATCATCAACATGAAGAATTAATTATGGAGGCGATTCAAGATTTCGGCCTTCATATTGGCCATATTGAAATCTATAACTTAGATCAAGGGAATGTCGATATTGAAATGAGAGTACCTTATTGCCAAGGGAGAGGAGAGTGTGAAAAGTTAATAGCACCAATGCTATCAGATATATTGGGGGAAACTGTAGTTGTTCATTCAGAGCAATGTGCAATGAATCCAGCTGGGGAATGCGAAGTCGTTTTTCGTTCAGCTAAAAAGTTTGTAGTTGAAACGGGTGTTGCCCATGCGGCTAAAGGAGGCGGTCTTGTTTCAGGAGATAGCTATACAACACTTGAGATTGGGAGTGGTAAATATGCAGTAGCTATTAGTGATGGAATGGGTAACGGAGAAAGAGCGCACTTCGAAAGCATGGAAACATTAAAGCTGTTACAAAAGTTTTTACAGTCAGGGATTGAAGAGAAAATTGCTATTAAATCAGTAAACTCCGTATTATCTCTCCGCACGACCGATGAAATTTTTTCAACACTGGATTTAGCCATGATTGATTTACAAGATGCCAAAGCAAAATTTTTAAAAGTCTGTTCAATTCCAAGTTTCATAAAAAGAGGAGATAAAATTATTAAAATTGAATCTAGTAACTTACCAATGGGGATTATTGAAGACTTTGATGTAGATGTAGTATCAGAACAGCTAAAAGCAGGCGATGTGCTGATCATGATGAGCGATGGTATTTTTGAAGGACCAGATCATATTGAAAATATTGAATTTTGGATGAAGCGGAAAATTAAAGAGCTGAAAACAGATGATCCACAAGAGATTTCCGATTTAATTTTAGAAGAAGTCATTCGAACGAAAGGAGTAATTGACGATGACATGACGATTGTGACAGCGAAAATTAAGCACAATACACCGAAGTGGGCATCTATTCCGGTCGCATCTAAACGTAAAAAAGCACAGTGATAGTTTGTATAAATAACCCTATTTTAGTCAATTATGTTAAAAGACTGAAAGAAGGGAGACTGACACATGGAAGCAGGAACATTGCGTCAAATATTGCTCATTACGGATGGTTGCTCAAATCAAGGGGAAGATCCTGCAGCGATGGCAGCATTGGCTCGCGAGCGGGGAATTACAGTAAATGTGATTGGTGTTGTAGAAAATGATGTCATTGATGAAAAAGGGATAAAAGAAATTGAAAATATTGCGTTATCAGGTGGTGGTGTAAGTCAAATTGTGTATGCACAGCAATTATCACAAACTGTTCAAATGGTAACACAAAAAGCGATGACTCAAACGATACAAGGGGTGATCAATCGAGAGCTTAAGCACATATTAGGAGAGTCCAAGAAGCTTGAGGATTTACCGCCAGATACACGAGGAGAAGTGATGGAGGTGGTCGATGAACTTGGAGAAACGAGTAAGCTTGAAGTATTAGTGCTTGTGGATACAAGTGCCAGCATGAAACATAAATTGCCAACAGTAAAGGATTCGCTGCTCGACTTATCACTCAGTATGAATGCGAGAATAGGTGAAAATCGCTTTTCTGTTTTTGTATTTCCCGGGAAAAAGAAAGACGTTGAAAAATTACTGGAATGGACGCCAGAGCTTAGTGCATTATCAAAAATCTTCCCGAAGTTAACAACAGGAGGGATTACGCCAACAGGTCCAGCTATTCGTGAAGCATTATCATATTTTAATAAAAAGCGTTCATTAAGGGGCTTATTATCACATGATGAACAATACTATGAGGACTCAATGTAAACTTAAAAAAGGTGATCGCATTACCGGAAAATGGAATGCGAATGAGTACACAGTTATCAAGGAGTTAGGATACGGTGCAAATGGAGTTGTCTACTTAGTTGAAAGTAAAAATCAGCCATTTGCCTTAAAACTAAGTGACAATGGTACGTCCATTATTTCTGAGATGAATACTCTTAAATCCTTTTCTAAGGTCCATGGGTCTGCCATTGGACCTTATTTTTTGGAAGCGGATGATTTTCAGCGACAAGGTTCTACTTTGCCGTTTTATGTAATGGAGTATATTAAAGGAGAAGGACTTTTAGAGTTTATAGAGAAGAAAGGAGCAGCTTGGATTGGTGTGCTCATGCTGCAGCTTCTAACAAGTTTAGTGGAATTACATAAACATGGCTGGGTGTTTGGGGATTTAAAACCGGAGAATTTAATTGTCTCCATGCCTGCTTACCGAATACGTTGTGTCGATGTAGGAGGAACAACAGCGATAGGACGTGCTATTAAGGAGTTTACCGAATTTTTTGATAGGGGATACTGGGGATTAGGTTCTCGTAAAGCAGATCCATCATATGATTTGTTTGCTGTAGCAATGATTATGATTAATGCTGTTTATCCAACTCGTTTTTTTAAAAAAGGGGAAGGGTATATGCAATTAAAAGAGCGGATTATTCAGAAGCAAGTATTGAAGCCCTATCGAAAGATGTTGGAAAAAGCATTGCTTGGGAAATATACATCAGCAGAAGAAATGCGTCAAGATTTAATTACTATTTTAAGTCAGCCAAGTAATCAACCTATTCCCAAAACGCAAAAAGTGCAAAAAGCTCAATCAACAAAACAAGTAAGTCGCCTACAGCAAAAGACAAGACAAAAAAAGAAAGGGAGATTTTTGGAAACGTTTGTCCTTGTGGCAATTATTTCTTTGTTGTACGCTCTTTACATGTATGATCAATTGTTATGATATAGTAAATTATATACAAAAAAATTGAAACAATTTTCCTGTTGAATCGTATACATAGAGGGAGATGGGCAAACTGTCAACAAAGAAGGAAGAATGCATGTTACAGCATAGAGTGCTTCATGTTATTCATAAGCATAAGTTAATAGAAAAGAATGCAAAGTTATTAGTAGGGGTTTCAGGAGGCCCTGATTCACTTGTATTGTTACATGTTCTGAAACAATTGCAGAAGGTAATGGAGTGGGACCTTTTTGTGGCTCATGTCGATCACATGTTCCGCGGAGAAGAGTCTTATGAAGATTATTTGTTTGTAGAGAAGATTTGTAAAGAATGGGACCTTGTATTTGAAGGGCGTCGAATCGATGTACCGGCATATATGAAACAGACAGGTGAGAGCACGCAGCTTGCCGCAAGGAAATTACGCTTTGAATTTTTCGCGGAATTGATGAAGAAATACGGGTGTTCGACGCTTGTTCTTGGTCATCACGGGGATGATCAAGTAGAAACGATGCTGATGCGTATGACAAGGGGAGCGACGGGAACAGCAAGAGCGGGTATTCCATTGAAACGTCCGTTTAAGAACGGGGAAATTGTTCGACCATTTCTTGCTGTAACAAAGGCAGATATTTATGGATATGCTAGAACTCATTCTTTGCAGCCGAGGATAGATCCTAGTAATGCCAAAAACGATTATGTAAGAAATCGCTTTCGACATGAGGTATTGCCTTTTTTAAAGCAAGAAAATCCGCTTGTTCATGAACAATTTCAACGTTTCAGTGAAGAAATTTACGAGGATGAAGCTTTTTTGTATGACTTGGTTTTAAAAAAAATGGATGGGGTTTGGCTGGAAAAAGAGAGAGGTTATGCATCTATTCAGGTTGATTCCATACTTGCGATGCCTAAGCCTTTACAAAGGAGAGCGATTCAACTAATATTAAATTATCTCTACTTAGATAGACCATCATCGCTTTCAGCACTACATATTGATCAGCTTTTAGCTTTATTTTTGAATCCTCAACCATCTGCTGAATTGCATCTTCCGGAGGGCCTCATTGTAGAAAAATCGTATCATATATGTACCTTTCGTTTTTTTAAACGGGAAACCGTGAATTATTCCCTTTTATTACAAATTCCTGGTGATACGTTTCTTCCGAATGGATATAAGATTAAAGCACAGTATATAGAAGGAGACATCCCTGCTATAAGTGGAAATGATTCTTGTATTATTCCTTACTCAATGGTTACTTTTCCTTTAACGGTCCGTACAAGACATACGGGGGATCGCATGAAAGTCAAAGGTTTATGCGGGACAAAGAAAATAAAGGATATTTTTATTGATGAGAAGGTCCCTATTTTTAAACGAAATGATTGGCCTATTGTTGTCGATGGAATGGGACACATCATTTGGCTTCCGGGTCTAAAAAAATCCTACATAGAATCAGAAAGTGTAATCGATGAATCGTCTTTAATTTATTTACAATATAAGAAAGCTTAATTCTTCATAGGGGGCAATTAATAACAATGACCATGCAAAATGACATTGAAAAAGTGTTAATAACTGAGGAAGAACTTCAAAGTAAAATTAAGGAATTAGCAGTACAGCTTGAAAATGACTACCAAGATAAATTTCCATTAGCTGTTGGAGTGTTAAAAGGAGCTCTGCCATTTATGAGTGACTTGTTAAAAAGAATGGATACCCATTTAGAAATGGATTTCATGGATGTTTCAAGCTATGGTAATTCGACTATATCTTCCGGCGAAGTGAAAATCGTTAAAGATTTGAATGCATCTGTAGAAGGCAGAGATGTCTTGATTATTGAAGATATTATTGATAGCGGTTTAACGTTAAGCTACTTGGCGGAATTATTCCGATACCGCAAAGCTAAATCGGTCAGAATCGTAACATTGTTAGATAAGCCTACAGGAAGAAAAGTAGATATAAAACCAGATTATGCAGGTTTTATCGTGCCAGATGCCTTTGTTGTTGGCTATGGTTTGGATTATGCAGAAAGATACCGTAATCTACCTTATATCGGCGTATTAAAGCCCGAGATTTACAACAGCTGATTCAGCTGAACACCAATAAAAACAGCGGTGTTAAAATATTGTAAACGAATAATTTTCTATGATACTATTTACTATAGTTTCTTGACTCATGGGAGGAGGTAGGGTATGAATCGGATCTTTCGTAATACGATATTTTATTTATTGATCTTTTTGGTCATTATTGGGATCGTTAGTATTTTTAACAATAACAATGAACCGACTGAGACTATTACCCAAGACCAGCTTTATAAAAACTTGGAAGATGGGAAAGTAAAATCATTAACCATGCAGCCTGAAAGTGGCGTTTATGAAATTATAGGGCAGCTTGAAGGGTATAAAGAAGGCCAATATTTTGTGACATATATCCCACCAAATGAATATTATCAAGCAAAAATTGGTGAGATTGTTGATAAGCAAGGAATTGAAAAATTTGATGTAAAACCTGCGGAAAAAACAAGTGGTTGGGTAACGTTCTTTACAGGAATTATTCCATTTGTTATCATCTTCATTCTCTTTTTCTTCTTACTTAACCAAGCTCAAGGTGGCGGCGGCGGCCGTGTAATGAACTTTGGGAAAAGTAAAGCGAAGCTATACAATGATGATAAGAAGAAAGTCCGCTTCAATGATGTAGCAGGAGCAGATGAAGAGAAGCAGGAGCTTGTCGAAGTGGTTGAATTTTTAAAAGACCCTCGAAAGTTCGCTGAGCTAGGTGCTCGTATACCAAAAGGGGTGCTTTTAGTGGGACCTCCTGGTACGGGTAAAACATTACTTGCGAAAGCAGTAGCTGGTGAAGCAGGTGTTCCATTCTTCTCTATCAGTGGTTCAGATTTCGTTGAGATGTTTGTCGGGGTAGGGGCTTCGCGCGTGCGTGATTTGTTTGAAAATGCTAAGAAAAATGCGCCATGTATTATCTTTATTGACGAAATTGATGCTGTTGGACGCCAACGTGGTGCAGGACTTGGCGGCGGACATGATGAGCGTGAACAAACCCTTAACCAATTGCTTGTTGAAATGGATGGTTTTGGCGGAAATGAAGGCATTATCATGATTGCTGCAACAAACCGTGCAGACATTCTTGACCCTGCGTTATTAAGACCGGGCCGTTTTGACCGTCAAATTACGGTTGGTCGACCAGATGTAAAAGGTCGTGAAGAAGTATTAAAAGTACATGCTCGTAATAAACCGTTAGCAGATAGTGTCGATCTAAAAGCTATTGCACAACGTACACCAGGATTCTCAGGAGCAGACCTTGAAAACTTATTAAATGAAGCGGCTCTTGTGGCAGCTCGTCAGAATAAGAAAACAATTGATATGTCTGACTTAGATGAAGCATCTGACCGCGTTATTGCAGGACCTGCTAAGAAAACGCGTGTTATTTCCAAGAAAGAGCGTAATATTGTAGCATGGCATGAAGCAGGGCATACAATTATTGGTTTAGTATTGGATGATGCAGAAGTGGTGCATAAAGTAACGATTGTTCCACGTGGTCAAGCAGGCGGGTATGCGGTAATGCTGCCGAAGGAAGATCGTTTCTTTATGACAGAGCCAGAGCTGAAGGATAAAATTGTTGGGTTGCTTGGTGGACGTGTAGCAGAGGAAATTACGTTTGGTGAGGCAAGTACAGGTGCTCATAACGATTTCCAACGTGCTACTGGTATTGCTCGCAGTATGGTTATGGAGTACGGGATGAGTAAGTTAGGTCCGCTTCAATTCGGAAGCTCTCAAGGTCAAGTATTTTTAGGTCGTGATTTTAATAACGAACAAAATTACTCCGATAAGATTGCTTATGAAATTGATTTAGAAGTACAACGAATCATTAATGAGTCTTACGAAAGATGTAAGCAAATTCTTACGGAAAATCGTGAGAAGCTAGATTTAGTAGCAAGAACGTTACTTAATTTGGAAACACTAGACCAAGAACAAATTAAAAGTTTGTACCATGAGGGGAAACTACCAGATCGTGATTATGTAGCCCTTAATGGAAATCTTTCTTCAGACGATGATGTAAAGGTAAAGATTAACGTCAAAAAAGAAGATTCAACACCTTTTGAAGAGAATCAAGCTCCTTCTTTAGAAAAGGGTCCAAAAGATACAGATAATAAGTTATGATTGTATAACGAAGAAAAAGGTATTCCTAGATGGAATACCTTTTTCTCTTAGTAATTACTTATCTTATTCTCAGAATATGACAAGATACTTTCGTTTTACTCCAATTATCGTGTAAAATAATGATTAAGTGTGACGTAGGAGAATAATTTATTAGGGGGATAGAACGATGATTTTTGTATTAGATGTTGGAAATACAAATACAGTCTTAGGGGTATATGAGGATGATATTTTGAAATATCATTGGCGAATTGAGACAAATCGTCATAAGACAGAAGATGAGTATGGAATGGTCATTAAATCTTTATTACAGCATGAGGGACTATTTTTTGATCAATTTGATGGCATGATTATTTCTTCTGTTGTGCCTCCTATTATGTTTGCGCTAGAGAGAATGTGTAAGAAATATTTTGGTATTAAGCCGTTAGTTGTTGGACCAGGTATTAAGACAGGGTTAGACATTAAATATGAAAACCCGCGTGAAGTAGGTGCGGATCGAATTGTGAATGCTGTTGCTGGTATTCACGAATTTGGAAGCCCTCTCATTATTGTCGATTTTGGAACAGCAACAACTTATTGTTACATTAATGAAGACAAACAATATATGGGTGGAGCAATCGCCCCTGGGATTAATATTTCAACGGAGGCTCTTTATTCAAAAGCAGCGAAGCTACCAAGAATTGAAATTAGCCGTCCAGAGGGTGTCATTGGTAAAAATACTGTTTCAGCCATGCAGTCTGGTATTTTATATGGCTATGTAGGACAAGTAGAAGGCATTGTTGCTCGAATTAAGGAGCAAAGTAAAATTGAGCCGCTTGTTATCGCGACAGGAGGACTTGCGCCGTTAATTGCTAATGAATCCACGGCGATTGATATTGTAGAGCCGTTTTTAACGTTAAAGGGACTTCAATTAATTTATAAGCGGAATCGTGAACAAGTAAAGAATTAAAGGCAGCTAGGAAAGGGGCAAAAGTAGTGAAAGATTATTTAGTAAAAGCATTGGGATATAATGGACAGGTGCGTGCGTATGCCGTTTCTACGACAGAAACAGTGGGAGAAGCTCAGCGCCGTCATTATACATGGCCAACTGCTTCTGCTGCATTAGGTCGTGCTATGACAGCGGGTTTGATGATGGGAGCTATGTTAAAAGGTGATGAAAAGCTCACGATTAAAATCGAAGGTGGCGGGCCAATCGGTGCCATTCTAGTGGATAGCAATGCAAAAGGTGAAGTGCGTGGCTATGTAACGAATCCACACGTTCATTTCGATTTAAATGAGCATGGCAAATTGGATGTAAGACGAGCAGTTGGTACCGATGGGATGCTAACGATTGTAAAGGATATTGGATTACGTGATCACTTTACTGGTCAAGTTCCGATTGTATCAGGAGAGCTTGGTGAAGATTTCACTTATTATTTTGCTACTTCAGAGCAAGTTCCTTCATCAGTAGGTGTAGGCGTTCTTGTGAATCCGGATAACTCGATTCAAACAGCTGGTGGTTTTATTATTCAATTAATGCCCGGAACAGACGATTCAACTATTACAGAAATTGAAAATCGATTACAGAGCATTCCACCTGTTTCAAAAATGATTCAAGCGGGATTAACGCCTGAAGAAATTTTGGACCAACTTTTAGGAGAAGGAAATGTAAAGGTGTTAGAGAAAATGCCAGTATCATTTCAATGCCAATGTTCAAGAGAGAGAATTTCAAATGCCTTAATCAGCCTAGGAAAAGCAGAAATTCAGGACATTATTGAAGAAGAAGGTAAGGCGGAAGCGCAGTGTCACTTTTGTAATGAAAAATATCAATTTTCTAAAGAAGAGCTTGAGGAATTAGCGGCAGAAGCAAAATAAAGGCCAACGGGGGAAAGATAGTTGTCGAAGAAGCGGTTAAGATCTATGGTTGCTGGTCTTGCTTTGTTAAATCTGATTACGATTGTCGTATTTGCGATTTGGCCGATGTTTAACTCTCGAACGGTCGGCGGAGGAGAAACGGTAGCTCAAATTGGTGATGTAGGTATCTCAAGAGAGCATTGGATAAATGAGCTAGAGCAACGGTACGGAAAAGATGTGCTCAAAGAGATGGTTAATGAGGAAGTCGTAAAACAAATGGCTGAGAAATATGATGTAAGCGTTACAGACCAGGAAATTGAGCGCGAATATAAGATAATGAAAACCTTATATGGGACCTACGAACAATCACAAAGTCAGTCTGAAGACCAAAGGAAGGCTCAAATCAAAGCGGACTTATTGTTAGAAGAGATTTTGACGAAAGATGTCAGCATATCGGAAACAGAAATAAAAAACTATTATAACGACAATCAGGATTTATTTCGAATCCCGACTACTTATCGAATTTCTCACTTAACAACAGCGACAAAAAGTGAAGCGGACAAAGTGGTGAAAGAGCTGACGAAGGGCGTTTCTTTTCAGGTGTTAGCTATGGAGAAATCTCTTGATGAGTTTACAGCTAATCAAGGCGGAGCGATGGGTTTCATTTCTGAAGATAATGAACGAGTGCCAAAGGTCTATATTGAGACGGCGGCATCAATGAAAACCAATCATTGGAGTCAGCCGGTTCAAATTGAAGAAGGATGGGCGGTTCTATATCTTCATGAAAAAATTAAAGGAGAGCAATTCTCTTATGATGAAGTGAAACAACAGATTCGTCGTCAATTAGCTATGGAACATATTCAAACATCTGTATCTAGTGAAGCGTTTTGGAATGAACTGGAAGTTGACTGGCTTTATGATGCGAAATAAGTAAAAATTACTAGAAAAAAGCAGAAAACAGTTGACAATAGTCTATACAATCTGATAATTTTAAATTAATAAAACCAATATACTTACTAGGTATTCAAAATTAAAGGAGTGAACGAAATGGCACGTATTGCTAATTCTGTACTTGAATTAATTGGTCAAACACCAATTGTAAAATTAAACAGAATTCCAGAAGAAAACATCGCAGATATTTACTTAAAACTAGAGTATTTTAACCCAGGAAGCAGTGTAAAAGATCGTATTGCACTTGCAATGGTTGAGGCAGCTGAAAAAAGCGGTCAATTAAAAGAGGGCGATACGATTATTGAGCCTACAAGTGGAAATACAGGAATTGGTCTAGCATTAGTTGCATCTGCTAAAGGATATAAATCAATTCTTGTTATGCCAGAAACAATGAGCTTAGAGCGTCGTAACTTACTTCGTGCATATGGTGCGGAATTAGTTCTTACTCCAGGACCAGAAGGTATGAAAGGTGCTATTGCTAAAGCAGAAGAATTAGCAAAAGAGAATGGCTATTTCTTACCTCAACAATTTAACAATACAGCAAACCCTGAAGTTCACCGTCAAACAACAGGTCCTGAGATTGTTGAAGCTTTTGGTGATGAAGGATTAGATGCTTTCATTGCTGGTATTGGTACAGGTGGAACAATTACAGGTGCTGGTGAAGTGTTACGTGAGAAATATCCAAACATTAAGATTTACGCAGTGGAGCCGAAAGATTCTCCAGTTTTATCAGGTGGAAAACCAGGCCCTCACAAAATTCAAGGAATTGGTGCAGGTTTTGTACCAAGCATCTTGAATACTGAGTTATATGATGGAATTATTCAAATTACAACGGAAGAAGCATTTGAATATGCTCGCCGTGCTGCGAAAGAAGAAGGAATCTTAGGTGGTATTTCTTCAGGAGCTGCAATTAGTGCTGCAATTAAAGTAGCTAAAGAGTTAGGTAAAGGTAAAAAAGTACTAGCTATTATTCCAAGTAACGGAGAGCGTTATTTAAGTACACCTCTTTATAACTTTGAATGATCTTGATAGGAATAGTAAAAAAGCAAAGTTCCTTTAGGGGCTTTGCTTTTTTTATTGTGTAACTTGCGTTTTACCTTTGAAAGTGAGTACACTCAGTATGTGAATTTTTTGACGAGACGAGGGAGAGTAAGACATGTCGGGAATAAGTACTTTGCAAACAAAATGTGGCCCTTATACGCTTGATTATCAAAAGAAAACGTATATTATGGGCATTTTAAATGTTACACCAGATTCTTTTTCAGATGGCGGTCGCTACCATCATATTGATGCAGCTTTGCGACATGCGGAGCAAATGGTAGAGGATGGAGCAGATTTAATCGATATCGGAGGAGAGTCAACACGGCCGAACTATGAGCGAATTTCGGATGAAGAAGAAATAGAACGTGTTGCACCTGTTATTGAAGCGATTTCTAAACGGATTGATGTCCCGCTTTCAATTGATACGTATAAATCGAAGGTTGCAAAAGCGGCGATTGAAGCAGGTGCTCATATTATTAATGATATATGGGGAGCGAAGGCCGATCCTGAAATGGCAAAGGTCGCATCTCAATATCAAGTGCCGATTATCCTTATGCACAATCGTGAGGGGCAAACCTATCAACATTTTATGCGTGATGCACTGCAAGACTTGTATGAAAGCATCGCTCTTGTAAAAGCAGCCGGTGTAAGAGAGGAACAAATTATCTTGGATCCAGGGATTGGATTTGCTAAAGATGTCACACTGAACTTAGAAATGATGCGAAACCTTGATACGCTTGTGGCATTAGGTTATCCGGTTTTGCTGGCTACATCTCGTAAATCTATGATTGGACATGTACTAGATTTGCCGCCGGCAGAGCGTGTAGAAGGAACTGCTGCTACGATTTGTTTCGGTATTGGACAAGGATGCCAGCTTGTTCGAGTGCATGATGTGAAAGAAATGGCGCGTACAGCAAAGATGATGGATGCGCTTGTTGGAAAAGGAGAATACAGTGGATAAAATTTATTTGAATGAAATGGAGTTTTATGGATATCACGGTGTGTTTCCAGAAGAAACAAAACTTGGGCAACGATTTATTGTTGATATAGTAGTCGAGACGGACTTAGCAAAAGCAGGTCAAACGGATTGCTTAGATGACTCTATTAACTATGGTGAATTATTTGAAGTAGTTCAAGGAATTATGGAAGGAGAGCCGATGAAGCTGCTTGAAGCAGTTGCTGAAACTATTTCAACAAAGCTATTGGACAAATTCCCTAGCATTCAAACTTGTACGGTAAAAGTAATCAAGCCTAATCCGCCGATACGAGGGCATTATAAATCGGTTGCAATTGAAATTACGAGAGGGAGATAATGATGGAGAATATCGCATACCTTTCGATTGGGTCCAACATCGGCAATCGACTTGCTGCTTTTCATGAAGCGCTTCAATTATTAGATGGTAATGAATGGATAAATGTTATTGGTATTTCATCCTTGTACGAAACAGAGCCTGTAGGATATACAGATCAGGATTGCTTTTTAAACGCAGTAATCAAAGTCTCCACTTCTTTAAGCCCTGAAAAATTGCTCCAAACTTGTTTGAACATCGAAGTAAAATTAGGAAGAAAAAGGGGAATTAGATGGGGACCTCGTACCTTAGACCTTGACATTTTATTGTATAATCAAGAAAATATTGAGACAGAGAGTCTTTCTGTTCCACATCCTCGGATGCAAGAAAGAGCATTTGTGATAGTTCCGTTATTGGAGCTAGACCCAGACATCAAACTTCCGAACGTAAACGCATCTTTGCACGATATTTTAAATCAGATAACGGATAAAGAAGGAGTACGATTATGGAAGCGGAAAAATGGGGACGGCGTATTCGCGCTTTTCGAAAGTTAAAGGGGTTTACACAAGAACAATTTGCGAAAGAAATAGGTGTGTCTGTTTCTTTTTTAGGTGAAGTAGAAAGAGGGAACAAAGTACCACCAGATTATTTTTTAGAAGATGTGGCGGATATGCTCTGTGTTTCGTTAGAAGAGCTGCAGCCACTAGATGATAAGGAAAATAAAAGTAAGGGAGGTTAGTAGGTTTGTTGAAGATTGGAAATGTTGAAATAAGTAATCCTGTTGTGCTAGCTCCTATGGCAGGCGTCTGCAATTCTGCTTTCCGTTTAACAGTAAAGGAGTTTGGCGCAGGACTTGTGTGTGCGGAAATGATTAGTGACAAAGGGATTAATCTTAAGAACAAAAAAACATTGGGGATGCTGTATATAGATGAACGTGAGAACCCATTAAGCTTACAAATTTTCGGCAGCGAAAAAGAATCACTTGTGCAAGCGGCTAAGTTTGTAGATAAAAACACAAATGCTGATATTATTGATATTAATATGGGGTGCCCCGTTTCTAAAATCATTAAGTGTGAAGCAGGAGCAAGATGGTTGCTTGACCCAAATAAAATTTATGATATGGTATCAGCCGTTGTGGATGCAGTTGGCAAACCAGTTACGGTGAAAATGCGTATCGGTTGGGATGACGATCATATTTTTGCTGTCGAGAATGCAAGAGCGGTAGAACGTGCTGGTGGCAGTGCGGTAGCTGTACACGGCAGAACACGTGTTCAAATGTATGAAGGAAAAGCAAACTGGGATATTATTCGGGATGTGAAAAATGCGGTGAGCATTCCGGTTATCGGCAATGGGGATGTTGTAACGCCTCAAGACGCTAAAAGAATGCTAGACGAGGTCGGTGTTGATGGTGTTATGATTGGCCGTGCTGCACTTGGAAATCCATGGATGATTTATCAAACTGTTAAATACTTAGAATCAGGTGTACTAACGCCGGAGCCAAATGTACGTGAAAAAATGGATGTATGCGTACTCCACATGGACCGCCTTATTGCCTTGAAAAATGAAAAAATTGCAGTACGTGAGATGCGTAAGCACGCTGCTTGGTATTTAAAAGGTGTTCAAGGGAATGCAAAAGCACGTAAAGAGATTAACGAATGCAATACACGAGAAGATGTTGTGAAGCTTCTATACGGCCTTGTAGAAGAGATTGAAGCGAAAGAACAAAATATACAAATGGTGTAAGCGTTTGACTTTGTGTCGGCGTTTCCCTATAATACGCTTAACTTCAACTGCCGGATTTTCTGGCAGTTTTTATATGGGCTGAAAACGTAAATATTTCAGTTAAAAGGCTTGTTCGATTTCTTTGTTTTATGTAAGAATAAATAAGGATGTTAAACAATCAATCGCATACGGTTATATAATGCTGAAAAATACAGACGGAGATGATATTCGATGAGTCATGAAGAATTAAATGACCAATTGCAAGTAAGACGAGATAAAATGCAAGCGATGCAAGAAAGTGGGAAGGATCCATTTGGCAGTCGCTTTGATCGTACGCATACAGCAGCAGAAATTAAAGAAGCGTATGGTGACGTTTCTAAGGAAGAGCTGGAAGAAAAAGAAATCCACGTAACGATTGCAGGACGTGTGATGACGAAACGTGGAAAAGGAAAAGCTGGATTTGCGCATATTCAAGATATTAGTGGACAAATTCAAATCTATGTAAGAAAAGATGCAGTCGGTGAAGAACAGTATCAAGATTTCGGACAAACAGATTTAGGAGATCTTGTTGGTGTAACAGGTGTTGTGTTTAAAACAAATGTAGGAGAGCTTTCGATCAAGGCAAAAGAGTATGTATTTTTAACAAAAGCTCTTCGTCCGCTTCCTGATAAATTCCATGGTTTAAAGGATGTTGAGGAGCGCTATCGTAAACGCTATGTCGACTTAATTACGAATGAAGAAAGCAAGCATACTTTTATTTTGCGCAGTAAAATTATTCAAGCAATCCGTCGTTATCTAGATGGACAAGGATTCTTGGAAGTAGAAACACCAATGTTGCATTCAGTTGCTGGTGGAGCGGCTGCTCGTCCATTCAATACACACCACAATGCATTAGATATGCCTTTGCACCTTCGTATTGCGATCGAGCTTCATTTGAAACGTTTAATCGTCGGCGGAATGGAGAAGGTATATGAAATTGGTCGTGTATTCCGTAACGAAGGGGTGTCAACAAGACATAACCCTGAATTTACAATGATTGAATTATATGAAGCGTATGCAGACTACAAAGACATTATGAGTTTAACAGAGAACTTAGTGGCACATGTAGCACAAGAGGTACTAGGTACAACAACCGTCCAATACGGTGAGTACGAAATTGATTTAAAACCTGAGTGGAAACGACTTCACATGGTTGATGCCGTTAAAGAATATACAGGAGTAGACTTCTGGAAGCACATGACGAAAGAAGAAGCTCAACAATTAGCGAAAGAGCATAATATTGAAATAAAAGATACGATGGAATTCGGCCATATTGTAAATGAATTCTTTGAACAAGTGGTAGAGGAAAAATTAATCCAGCCAACTTTTATTTATGGTCATCCAGTTGAAATTTCGCCATTAGCGAAGAAAAATCCAGAGGATCCACGTTTCACAGATCGTTTTGAGTTATTCATTGTAGCTCGTGAACACGCAAATGCTTTCACAGAGCTAAATGACCCGATTGATCAACGTCAGCGTTTCGAAGCGCAATTATTAGAACGCGAACAAGGGAACGATGAAGCACATGAAATGGATGAGGATTTCGTTGAAGCATTAGAATACGGTATGCCTCCTACTGGTGGTTTAGGAATTGGTATCGACCGTTTAGTTATGTTATTAACAAATTCTCCATCGATTCGCGACGTTCTATTATTCCCATTAATGCGTCACCGTTAATAGAAAAGGAGATAAACTAAATCGAATACGAAAAGTCTTTTAAAAAGACTTCTTCGTATTCGATTTTTTTATTTAATATCTTTAGTTAAGTTACAAAAACTAGTTGTATAATTTTTTAAAAAAGGTATTGCAACGAAGATACAATGGTGGTATATTTATATCTGTTGTTACGAGCGGGTCACACGCTGATTAAGAAAGTGAAACAAATTTTAAAAAAGTGTTGACAAGGATTCGTGAAAATGATATTATGTAAAAGTTGCTTCTCTAAGAAGCAGAGAAATTGCTCTTTGAAAACTGAACAAAACAAAGCGCCAACGTT
>NZ_QWVS01000024.1 GCF_003570725.1 Peribacillus asahii | reverse complement strand
CCAGGATCAAACTCTCCGATAGAATTTGAATTAGTTCTTTGCACTTTTTATAGTGTGTGCTCACTTAAAAAAATTAACGTTGGCGCTTTGTTTTGTTCAGTTTTCAAAGAGCAGCCTTTCAACTTTTCCATCTTAACATAAGAACGAATAGTTGTCAACTTCTACGAAGTTTTTCTGGTTTATTAAATCGCCTTCTCTCTTGGCGACTTCTTTATAATACTCTCCTCTCACAATAAAGTCAACATCTTTTTTAAAAAAATAAACTTACTCTTATTAAAGAAAGATATAAAGCTTATACAATTGGTCAATGCACTTTTTATTGCATCTATATTATTGTTACTTCTTCAATAAATTAATCAAGATTCACAGCAAAAATAAAATGGCTCATACCATTTACTTTCTATAAAGAGTATCTCTAATCTATCTATATAAAAAGACATACATGCTCCCTATATCGGCATGTATGTCCCCCTTTACCCTTTTTGAATAAATACTACTTTCAAATAGTTGCCTTCTTTAAATTCAGAAATTGTTTTAAAATCCTCTGGTAGAGAAAACTGTTCACGTATTCTATACCTTTCATTACTCTCACGAAAAGCCCCATCAATGAATTGCTTAAATTTCTTCATATCAAATGTACTGCAATTGGTTGAAGCTACAATTATTCCATGGTCTTCAGTAATTTGAATCGTTTCCTTTAATAAATTTTGATAATCCTTTGCTGCACTAAATGTAAACTTCTTTGATTTTGCAAAGCTTGGTGGATCAAGGATGACCATATCGAATCTTAAATTCTTTTTTATTGCATATTTAAAATAATGAAATACATCCATTACAACAATATTTTGTTTATCAGGATCAATACCGTTTACGCGAAATTGTTCCTCCGTTTTGGGTAAACTGCGATTGGCCAAATCTACACTTGTCGTTTTTGTCGCCCCGCCTAGTGCAGCAAATACAGAAAAAGCACCTGTATAAGAGAACATATTTAGCACATTCTTCCCCTTTGCATATTGATCACGAATTGTACGACGTACATCCCGTTGGTCAAGGAAAACCCCCACCATCGCTCCATCATTCAAATAGACAGCGAATTGAACACCATTTTCTTTCACAAGTAATGGAAACTCTGGCTGCTCCCCTAGAACAAAATCATCATCTTCCACATACTGCCCTTTCGTATCAAAGCGCTTTTTCTCATAAATTGACTTCACTTTAACAACTTGTTGTAACGCATTAATCACATGCTCTTTAAATGTATAAATCCCTTTGCTATACCAGTTAATTACATAGTGACCGTCATAATAATCAATAATTATGCCGCCGATGCCATCTCCCTCTCCATTAAAGAAACGAAAGGCAGTCGTTTCAGGATTTTCAAAGAAAGCTTGACGATTCTGAAAGGCTTGGCGAATTTTTTTCACAAAGAATTCGGTATTGATACTTTCATGTTCGCTTCGCGTTAGTAGCCAGCCATATCCTTTATTTTGCTTCCCAAAGTATCCTTTAGCAATAAAGTGATTACGCTCATCTACCAATCTAATAATTGTCCCTTCATCTTGAAGATCTTGACCATTTAAGATAGACTCCTTCATAATCAACGGATACCCTTTTTCATACTTAGGAACAAATTTTGCTTTTACTTGAATCTGCATCTCTACATTCATTGATTCCATCTCTTCTCTAATTTCTCGATTTATGTCCCTTCCCATTTTACCCTAAAATGAACAAAAACCTTCATATAGAATAAAAGCAGCTTGATGGAAAACATCAAGCTGCTTTTATTCTTTTCTATCTTATCGTACTTCTAAATGTAATTCTCCCGCTTTTACTTTCCCCATCATTTTTAATAAACGATGAATAGAAAGTGTAATGATAATAGGCAATACCATACCAACTGCTACATAAATTAAGAATGTTGTTAATCCTTGTGTTGTGACAATCGCAATTGGTGCAATCAATGAGCTTAATCCCATACCAGCTAATTCATACGATACTTGAAAATCAAGTAACATCGTGGCAATCGGTGCACAAACGATTGCAGCAATAAACGTTGGAATTACATAAAGTGGATTTTGAATTAAATTCGGAAACTGAACTTTCGGTGTAACGACTGCTTGAGCTAAGAAGCCACCTAAATCATTATCTCTTAAAGACATAGCTGTAAAGCCTACAAATTGCACTGTACATCCAATTAACGCCGCTGCACTTGATACTGGGTCCATCTGCAAAGCAATCGCTAGCGCAGCAGAGGATGCAGGGGTCATTAAAAGAATACTCCATACAAGAGAAATAACCATTGAACCGATTAACGGTGAACCTTCAACTCCCATTGTAATTTGACCACTTAACCAGGTTAAAAATGGTGTTACAACTAACGCTAAATAATAACCACATACTCCGCCGACAAACACAGCTGCAAGTGGAATTGCCATAATATCAAGGATTGTTTTACCCTCTAAACGTTTCCCAATATACGTTGCAATTAACGCTGCGATGACTGCACTAATTGGTTGTCCTGTGACAATTGTAAAAGCCCCCTCAGCTGTTCGCTGAATTGCAGCACCACCGACCGCACTAGAAGCCATTGCACTAAAGATTACTAATGAGTTACCGCCTAACTGATAGGCAACTCCAGCACCGATAGCTGGCCCTAATAAAACTTTCGCTGCGCCACCGATTGCCAAAAAGACATCCCACCCCAAATACTTACCAAATGATTCGAATAACAAACCAATTCCTAACGTGACTAATACAGCATTCGCAATTCCTGTCGAAGCTTTATACATTCGATCACTAACATATCCTCGTTCTTTCATCTTATTTCAACTCCTGAATTTTCTGAATTTTCAAACCTATATAATCAAATAAAAACCCGTCCTTTTGGATGGGCGCTCTCTTCCACTTATTACTGCTTGAGCGCCTTCGTAAAACAATGATAAGCGGGACTCAAACAATTCCATGTTATGGTTGTTTCAGTCCTTTTAGCATAATAAGAGAATAATAATATTAGTAGCTGTATGTGTATGTTTACTCATCGTAACGTTCCCCTTCCATAATGTCTGTTGTTATAATAGCATTAATATTCTGAAAATGTAAACAATAAATTCTATTCTAATAAAATAAAAACGCTTACATAACAGCTATTAAACCGTTTGTTTATAAACATTTTACAAAAAATCCTCCGTTTTACAATTATCCAGCGATATATTCCAATATAATTATTGGTTTTTCTCGAAAATTACTTCAATATAACACAAGAAAGACACTAACTTTTTTTCGATATTATCTTTATAAAAATAAAAAAATCCCCCAATCCATTCTAGAGAAGGAAATCTACTTTTAATCAAAAAAGAACCCATCTAAGATGAATTCTCTCTTCATATTATTATTGAAACCCTTGTAATTGATTAAAGAAGTCCCTCATAAAATCATGAAAAAGTTGTTCCGTAGGCATCAAACTTCGATCAGTTGGAACAATCACCCCTACAGAGCGCCTTACCTGAGGATCTTTAATTCGCAGTTTTACCGTTGAGCGCGGCAAACTATCCACTAGTGTAATTTCTGGAATTAACGTTACACCAAGTCCGGCTGCTACTAAACCTTTAATTGCATCCGTATCTTCTCCTTCAAAAGCAACGTTCGGTTCAAACCCGTGTTGACGACACGCATCAATCACCACGTCTCTTAAAATAAATCCCGGTGGATACAATACAAAAGAATCATTTTGAAGTTCACTTAATTTTAAAGATGATTTCTGGGCTAAAGGATGATTTTCTGAAACAAGCGCCACCAACTCTTCCGTGAAAAATATTTCACTTTCAATTTTTTTATCACTCGGTGGGGTTGGCCCAAGTAACGCCATACTTATATCACCTTTAATGACCGAATCAATTAAGTGAACATACGCACCTTGCTTTAATGTAAAACGAACATTTGGATATTGCTTTCGAAAGGCGGAAATTACATTAGGTAGTACATTCGCAGCCAAACTACTGGGGAAACCAATTCGAACAGTCCCCTTTTCTGGATCAAGGCTTTCCTCTAATTCCCTTTTCGCCTCATTAATAACGTCAACGACTTGTTGCATATGATTCAAGAACGTTTTACCAATTGGTGTAAGTTTAATTGTACGACCTTCGCGGAAAAATAAATGCACACCTAATTCAGCTTCTAAATTAAATATTTGTCGACTCACAGCAGATTGGGCAACATGTAAAGCCGCTGCTGCTTCCGTCATATGTTCGCGTTTTGCTACTTCTATAAAGTATTCAATCTGTCTTAGTTCCATATATGTAACCTCTTTCATCTTAAAACGGCATTTTATTTATCTAATATTCAGATTGTTATTATTAATTCTACACGATACGATACATATATCAAAAACATTAAATCAATAACTTTTGTTTACATTATATAATAACCAAATTATTAAATTAAGGGGAGACGGACAAAATGGCAACTATCCAAGAGACAAACCAACAGGAGCTTCAAATTGCTAAAGATTATGTGAGCACTGTATACCAACAAGTAAAAGACAGAAACCCAAATGAAAGTGAATTCCACCAAGCTGTTAAAGAAATTTTTCTTTCATTAATTCCTGTTTTCGCTAAACAACCTAAATATATGGAAGCTGGTATTCTAGAGCGTATCGTTGAACCAGAACGCATGATCACTTTCCGTGTTCCATGGACAGATGATCAAGGTAAAGTACATGTAAACCGTGGTTTCCGTGTACAATTCAACAGTGCAATCGGACCTTACAAAGGCGGATTACGTTTCCATCCATCTGTTAATGCAAGTATTATCAAATTCTTAGGATTTGAGCAAATTTTCAAAAACTCATTAACTGGACAGCCAATCGGTGGCGGTAAAGGTGGATCTGACTTCGATCCTAAAGGTAAATCAGATGCAGAAATTATGCGTTTTTGTCAAAGCTTCATGTCTGAATTAGGTCGTCACATTGGTCAAGATACAGACGTACCTGCAGGTGATATCGGTGTTGGCGGTCGTGAAATCGGCTATATGTTTGGACAATACAAAAAAATGCGCGGTGCTTATGAAGCTGGCGTTTTAACAGGTAAAGGTCTTGGTTTCGGCGGAAGCTTAGCTCGTACAGAAGCAACTGGATACGGTACAGTTTACTTTATGCAAGAAATGTTAAAAGATAAAGGCTTACAATTCCACGGCAGCACAGTTGTTGTATCTGGATCAGGTAACGTGTCAATCTACGCAATCGAAAAAGCAACTCAACTAGGTGCAAAAGTAGTTGCATGTAGTGATTCAAACGGTTACGTTTATGATAAAAACGGAATCAACCTTGATACAGTAAAACGTTTAAAAGAAGTAGAAAGAAAACGTTTAAGTGAATATGTAGATGCTCATCCTGAAGCAGAATATTATGAAGGCAGCACAGGTATTTGGTCTATCCCTTGTGATATTGCTCTTCCATGTGCAACTCAAAACGAAATTGACGAAGAATCAGCAAAATTACTTGTTAAAAACAATGTAAAAGCTGTAGGTGAAGGTGCTAATATGCCTTCAACACTTGAAGCAATCGATGTCTTCTTAAATAACGGAGTCCTTTTCGGACCAGCAAAAGCAGCTAACGCTGGCGGTGTTGCAGTTTCTGCTCTTGAAATGGCTCAAAACAGTGCAAGAATCGCTTGGAGCTTTGAAGAAGTTGATGCAAAACTACACGCAATTATGGAAAATATCTATAAAAGCAGTGTTGAAGCAGCTGAAGAATACGGCCACCCTGGTAACCTAGTAGTAGGTGCTAACATCGCTGGATTCCTTAAAGTAGCAGACGCTATGATGTTCCAAGGACTTGTTTAATCTTCTATAACTAGTTAAAACTGTCGAGATTTTCTCGGCAGTTTTTTTATTGATTTAAATCTATTTACACAACGTTGTTTCACATGAAACAAGCTAAAAGCCTTTTATAAACTGAGCGAACTCTTTTATATAACACTTTATAAATGAATGGTAATATGGGGGAAGGAAACATAAAAGGAGGTGCCCTATCATGTCAGTGCTTATGATTGTACACTTAGGGATAACTTTCCTATTGTTGCTGCTTGGCTGGAGTATTCGACACAGAAAAGCATATTGGTTAATATCCGGCTTTAACAGTCGTTCAGATGCAGAACAACGACAGCTAATTCAAAATGGCTATCCCCAAAAAACAGGCTCCTGGCTTCTGCTAACTGGTATGGGCTTGCTCACTTTACTGCCTTTATCCTTTAATCCTTTCCCTTATACATTCGAAGTTCAATTTGGCTTTCTCCTTATTTTCACATTAAGCGGCAGCATTTATCTATCGAAATATGAGCTGCCAGCAAAGCGTAAGCGAAGCTATATTATTTATTCTATCCTCTTTGTCATTATAGTAGGGTTCGTTCTTACTCTTTTTCTTATTGGAGAAAAAAAGAGTGAATTCATTTTAAAGGAGACATCATTTGAGATTACCGGTATGTCCGGGGATGAGTGGTTTTACTCAGACATCACAGGAGTGAATTTACTAAATGAAATGCCTACAGTTACATCCAAGTTAAATGGCTTTGGCACGGAACGAGTTGCAAAGGGCTCTTTTAAAGTAGAGGGCTATAACCGCAGTATACTGTTTATTCATAAAGATGGATCGACTGAAGTTCTACACATAGAAGTCGACGGAAAGAACATCTTCATTAATGGCAAAGATGCAGAAGAAACCAAAGCTTGGTATAAACAGCTACAGTCTGTTACATATAAATCCACTTATCTATAAGGCTGTGTTGAATCAACAGCATCATCTAGCAAAGCATCAAAAAAAAGCAGGATTCCTTAAAGAATGAACTTTAAGAAAACCTGCTTTTTACTGTTTTATTCTTTTGTTACCAATTTCAATGGTACAGAAATTGTTTCTTCTACTTTTTCACCTTTAAGGATTTTTTCAGCAGCTGTGATTGCTTCTTCACCGATTAAAGCAGGTTGTTGCGCAATTGTTGCTGATAAGTCTCCTGCTTCAACAGCTTTTAGTGCATCTTCATTGCCATCAAAACCAACAACAAGAATATCTTTACCTGTTGCTTTAATTGCTTCGATTGCACCTAAAGCCATTTCATCATTATGAGCAAATACACCTTGAATATCTTTATTTCCTTGAAGCATATTTTCCATTACATTAAGACCTTTTGTACGGTCAAATTCAGCTGTTTGGCTTGATACAACATCTAGTTGCTTATCCGCAATATTATGGAAACCTTCACCACGTTCACGAGTAGCAGAAGCACCTGATACACCTTCTAATTCAACTACTTTTGCTTTTTCACCAAGTTGTTCTACGATATATTTAGCCGCTTGTTCTCCACCAGCTACGTTATCAGAAGCGATAAATGTTACAACTTCTCCTTCATCTGCAGAACGGTCAACTGTAATAACTGGGATTCCTGCATCATTAGCTGATTGAACAGCTGAAGAAATCGCAGCTGAATCTGTAGGGTTGATAATTAAAAGGTCTACCTTTTTCAGAATTAAGTCTTCAATTCCACTAACTTGTTTTGCTGTATCATCTTGAGCATCAACAACAGAAACTTTCATTCCTTTTTCTTTTGCTTTTGCTTCAATACCCTCTTTTAATGAGACAAAGAATGGGTTATTTAATGTTGAAATACTTACACCCACAGTTACATCTTCCATTGATTCTTTTGGCTCAGCCTTGTTGTTCTCTAGATTAGACTCAGATGAACAAGCTGCTAAAACCATGAGCGAAAGAATCATCAAAATTGAGAATAACTTCTTCATTGTATGCACCTCTTTTAAGATTTTTTACGATCTAATAAGACCGCAACTATGATAACTACACCTTTCACCACTTGTTGATAGAAAGATGAGACACCTAACAGGTTTAGACCATTATTCAGTGTACCGATAATTAGCACACCAATTAATGTACCGAATAAACGGCCTTTCCCGCCACTTAAGCTTGTACCGCCTAATACAACCGCAGCAATCGCATCCATTTCGTATGCTTGACCAGCTGTAGGTTGTGCAGAATTTAGACGAGATGTTAAGATTGCTCCTGCCAATGCGGCCATTGTTCCAGCAATCCCGTAAATCATAATTTTGACGCGATCTACTTTAATACCAGAAATTCGCGAAGATTTCTCATTCCCACCAATTGCATATGTTTTTCTTCCGAAAGACATTTTATGAAGCAAGAACCATAATACGAAAAAGGCAATAATCATAATGACTACTGGCACAGGTATTCCAAAGAAGTACCCCCGACCAAGCATCTGAAATAGCTCTGAATCCCCTAATCCTGTAACAGGCTTACCTTCCGTATAAACAAGTGTTAAACCACGGTAAATAGTCATCGTCGCAAGGGTTGCAATAAATGGTGCCATCTTTCCTTTTGTAATAAGCAATCCATTTAATACACCCATTAGTGTACCCAGTAAGACCCCAACTAATATAGCTAAAATTGGGTCCATTCCAGACACCATCATACCAGCCATTAATGCACTAGATAACGCTAAAATAGAACCAACAGATAAATCAATTCCACCTGTTAAAATGATAAAAGTCATCCCAAATGCAATGAGTGCATTAATCGATGTTTGACGCAATAAGTTCATAATATTTAAAGGTTCCAAAAAGGATGGATTTAATGCTGCAATGACAATAAATAAAAGCAGCAACGCAAATAGCGGTCCAAACTTTTGCCAAATTGATGTACTACCATCATTTAGTTTTCCTTGTGTACCCAACCTAGTTCCCTCCTGTCGCTAATGCCATAATTTTTTCTTGTGTTGCTTCTTGTCTACCTAATTCACCAGCAATTTTCCCTTCATGAATAACCAAGATTCGATCACTCATTCCAAGAACTTCTGGAAGTTCGGAAGAAACCATAATAATCGCTAAGCCACGCTCTGTAAGTTCATTCATTAGTTCATAAATTTCTCGTTTCGCACCTACATCAATCCCTCTTGTTGGCTCATCCATAATTAATACTTTAGGAGACGTACCAATCCATTTGGCAATAACGACTTTTTGCTGATTTCCTCCAGATAAATTACCGATAATCGTTTCTGGCGAAGCTGTTTTTACGGAAAGACGTTTCACCATCATCTCCACAAACTGCTTTTCTTCATTTGCCTTCACAATACCATTTGGAGCAAAACTTCCTAAATTCGGTAACCCTATATTTTCTCGAACTGAAAAGTCTAGAATAAGGCCTTCATCTTTACGATTTTCAGTAATAAAAGCTAGTCCATGTTTTACCGCATCTATCGGTTGACGAATACTTACTTTCTTTCCTTCAATGAAAACCTCACCGCTATCGGCCTGGTCCACTCCAAAGAGAGCACGCATAATTTCGGTTCGACCTGCTCCCATCAATCCTGCAACACCAAGAATTTCTCCTCGACGTACAGACATATTGACATAATTAAATACACCTTTTCGACTTAACTCCTTAATCTCTAAAACCGTTTCACCTGGCTTTGCTTCACGATGCGGGAAACGATCTTCTAACTCACGGCCAACCATTTTCTTTACCACTTCTTCAAAGCTAGTCTCTGGAATAGGGGTTGTATCCACGGTTTTACCATCGCGCATTACGGTAATCCGATCACAGATGGCGAAAATTTCTTCCATTCTGTGTGAAATATACACAAGCGAGACACCTTTAGCTGTAAGCTCTTTCATAATTTCAAACAGCTTTTCAATCTCCCGATCTGTCAAAGCAGCCGTTGGCTCATCCATAATAATGACCTCTGCATCCGTCATCAACGCTTTAGCAATCTCAATCATTTGCTGCTCTCCAACGGAACAAAAACCTGCCTCTTTATCAAATGGAAGCGAAATATTTAACGTCTTAAAAATGTCACTCGCGATTTTTTGCATTTCTTTTGTTTTTAAAACACCAAATGCATTTGTAAGCTCACGGCCAATAAATAAGTTTTCTAAAACAGTCATTTCAGGCCAAATATTTAATTCTTGGCGGATGAAGGCTAATCCTGAACGCTCAGCTTCAAGTGAATTTTTAAACACCGTCTCTACGCCATTAATCTTAACCGTTCCTTTATCTTGTTTATGAAGGCCGGTTAAGATATTCATCAAGGTTGACTTTCCAGCACCATTTTCACCCATAAGCGCATGGACCTCACCTGGTTCTAGATCAAAGTCCACACCTTCTAGCACCTTATTTTGACCAAACGCTTTATAAATATCGCGCATCTCGATTTTCATCTTCTACACCTCATTTCATTAAAAAAATACACCAGACTGTAAGATACAATTGGAATAAGGCGTTACTTCTCCTGTACGAATAACAACCTTCGCCTTTTTCGTCAGCTCTTTAAATTCTTCATGTGTCACATAGACCACATTGCCTTGAAATTGTTGTTCGATAAACTGATGCTGCACAGGATTCTGTTCCTTCACTTCTTCAGCTGCAATCGTTTGCTCTACGACCATATCGTCGTGTACAAGACGAACTACTTCTTGAAAAGTAGGTGTGCCTGCCTTTAACGCTAAATCAATTTTCGGTACATGAGAAGGAACAGGTAATCCAGCATCGCCAATCACGATATAATCAGTATGCCCTAGATCAACTAGAACCTTTGCAATAGCACTGTTTAATATGCCGTGACGTTTCATCCGTTCAAGCTCCCTTCCACTTCGGCTCTTGTCGGCATACCGCCTTGAGCGCCGAACTTTGTTACGGAAAGTGAAGCTGCTCGATTCGCAAATCTTACGCTTTCTTCATAACTCTTTCCTTCTGCAACAGCTACCGCAAACGCGCCATTAAATGTATCTCCGGCTCCCGTTGTATCTATCGCTTCCACGATAAAGCTAGGAATAACTCTCTCTTCATTTCCGTCAAAATAGCGAACGCCATTTTTTCCTTCTGTAATGAAAATTTTATTAGGATACTTTTTAAGTACGTCAGCACGATTTTCCCCTTCAAATAAAAGGGCAAATTCATGCTCATTTGGTGTAACATAAGCGGATTGTTCAATAACAACCTCACTGATTTTACGTGCAGGGGCTGGATTTATCAATAATTTTTTACCTAACTTTGTACAAAGTTCCGCTAAATAAACAACGGTTTCTGCTGGAATCTCTTGTTGTACTAAAATAATATCTGCACGTTCAATAGCTGGCTGAGCTCTTTGAACAAATTGTGGAGTAACAGAATCATTTGCCCCTTTTACGACAATAATACTGTTGTCCCCTTCTGCAAGCGTAATATGAGCTGTACCAGATGCAATACCTGTAACCGGTTCCACATACGTTATATCAACACCGTTGTCTTGTAAATTATTCTTAATCGCTTGTCCGTAAACATCATCTCCTACACAAGCAATCATACTAACCTCTGCTCCTAAACGAGCCGCTGCAACAGCTTGGTTAGCTCCTTTTCCGCCAGGGACCGTTCTAAATGAATCACCTAGAACAGTTTCTCCTGCGATAGGACGTTTATTTGCTGTTACAACTAAATCTATGGCCACACTTCCGACAACTGCTATTTTCACCATTGTTGACTACTCCACCTCTCTTGTTGTTCCTCTTTCTATAAATGACACAGGAAATACGGTATGTATCTCTTCTAGTTTTTCCTGATTAATTTTTTTAATTAAAATTTCTGCAGCCTTGGTTCCCATTTCATAGGCTGGCTGTTGAATAGTGGACAACGCAGGATGTAATAAAGCTGTAAATGAAACATTATCATAGCCAATCACTTGAATGTCTTCCGGCACGCGTTTTCCCATTGCTAAAGCTTCCTGCAAAATAGTTGCCGCCACAATGTCATTACAAGCGATAATGCCATCTGTGTCCGGATATTTCACAAATACTTCTTTAGCACACTTTCTTGCTCCTTGATAAGAGAGTGCGGAATCTAAGATATGAACTTTCACATCAGTATCTTCCAGCACACTTACTGCTGATAAATACCGCTCATAGACCGTTTTAATTTCAACAGGTCCTCTAATAATCGTAATTTCTTTTGCACCTCTTGCTAGTAATATCTCTGCAGCAAGTCTACCACCTTGTTGTTGATCGGAATACACAGCCGGCAAATGTCCTGCTGTACGGTCAAGCAATACAGCTGGAATCGTTAAATTATCAAATATCGTATGATCTTGCTCATTAGTTGATATAATCAATCCAACGACATTGTTTTGCAAAAAGGTATCTAGATACTCTCTTTCCTTTTTCCTATTTTCATCACTATTGCCAAAAATGAGACGATATCCTTCCCGTTGCAAATAATCCTCAATTCCCCTTGCCATTTCGGGAAAAAACGGATTTGTAATATCAGGAAGAATCAAGCCGACTAGTTTTGATTTTCGTTTATATAAAGACCTCGCTACTTCATTCGGTTTGTACTGCAGTTTTTCAACAGCTGCAATTACAGCCTTTCTTGTATCTTCATGAGCATAGCCACTGCCATTTATCACGCGTGAAACTGTTGCAACAGATACGCCAGCTTCCTTTGCTACATCCCGAATTGTTGCCAAATCTCTCACCTCAATCTTGAAAGTATGTAACCGTTTCCACATTATTTAAAGATAGCATGATTTATTTTAGATATCAACAACTGTTTTAATACATTATTTGTGAACTTAATCCTCATCAAGGAGATAAAAAACAGAACTACTATTTATATGAAGATAATGGTGTATTTTTCATATAGAAGTGTAAAAAAGGATGGAGCAAGAACGTTATCGATGAATTAGGCAACTATGATTATCTCATGTTTACAAATATTGATTATGATATCCTTGAAGTACGTCATGAAATTAGAAACATTTACTCATAATAGTCGGCTTTCTTAATCTTTTCTGACGCTTCATCAACAAGATTCATATTTTCCTTCGCATAGTGCAGTAAAATTTCACCTTGCTCGTTAACTCTACTTTTCTTCCAGAACGATGAAACAGCTTAGAATCAAAGTTCTCTTCTAATTTATTTATATGATGACTAATTGTAGGCTGGGAACAATACAATCGTCGAGCGGCTTCCGTAAAAGAATGACATTCAGCCAAAACAATAAAGGACTCCATTTTCTCTAATGTATTCATCTCTACTCCCCTTATCATAAAGATAAACTTAAATACGATAATGATAATCATTATCATATTTAAGTTTATCAGCCATTGCCTTTATTGTCTATTTTTTATGGAACACCATTCTATATCACTCAATCATCTTCATTACTCTTTGCATCTGTATAAGCTGTGTCTTTTGACCAACAAGCATCGTTCGTGCAATCCGTCTCAATTCCCTATTGTTGGTAAATTGCAAAATTGTAATCTCCATTTCAACCGCTCCTTCATGAAGCGAAATCATTTCTTCTAAAAAATGTTGGTTAATATCCCCTTTCGTCTTAGCTCTTTCCATTTTATCAACCATTTGTTGAAACGAATCTTTATATACTTCCAAATAAGCTTCTTCCTTTTCTAACTCTATATGGGGATGTTCTTTCGTTTCCTCTAAAAGTACCTTCATTTTATCTAATTCAATAAGTTCATTATGAACTATCCTTTTGGCAATCTGTTTCACTTCGGAATGATCACTAAACCTCATGATATTTTCACACATAGCAATGGACGCTTCATGAAGCGGAATCATTTCATACAAGAAATCAAGTGTTACATCACCAGTGTTCGGAACATCCTCTACCTTCGTTTTCATCATTTGTAAGGCAATACGATAATAATCGAAATACGCTTCTTCCTTTGGACTCATTTTTGCATCAACACTATCCATTAATGCAATCCAAACTATAAGTCCAATCCATAAACGCTTAGTCAAGCCCCTCATCTAAGCCCCCCTCATCATTAACTCGATTTTATTATGGAAGAAAAAGATTGGGCTTATACTGAGCAAAACCCAAAAGGAAACACACCGCTGTTACTTGTACAAATTTTACACGTGTGAAAAGCCTGAGATAGGAATAGATTAAAATTATTCCCCCCAAACGATACGATTTTATATTAATGAAAGAACAAAGAAGCGATTCAATGTAGAGGAGAAAGTAATATGGCCTTAAATTATGATATCGACAAATTAACGAACCTTGGGATTTCCATCGGGATTCTACTCTTATTTTTGTTGCTAAGAAAGATATTTACTGCATATATCTTTAAATTTATTTTAAAAATCAGCAAAAAATCTCCGACCAATTTCTTTACACATGTTTTTAATTCCTTCGAACAGCCGATTCGTTGGTTATTCATCATAGTTGGTGTATATGTAGCACTTTGTTACTTCCCTTATTTAGATCAAAAAGATCCATTGTTCTTGAAGTTCTTTCGTGCCAGCATAATTTTTATTATTAGCTGGGGATTATATAATATGGCTTCTGCTTCATCAGTTTTATTTGAAAAGATAAGAGACCGTTTTGATATTAATATGGACCAAATCCTTATCCCATTTTTATCAAAGGGTTTACGTTTTATCATTATCGCAATTAGTTTCAGTATTATTGCCCAAGAGTTTAATTATGACGTAAACGGCTTTGTAGCAGGATTAGGACTGGGCGGTCTTGCTTTTGCCTTAGCTGCAAAAGACGCTATTGCCAATTTCTTCGGCGGGATTGTCATTATTATCGAAAAACCTTTTTCAATCGGGGATTGGATTCAAACAGCAAGTGTAGAAGGAATTGTTGAAGATATCACCTTTCGAAGTACTTCTATAAGAGCGTTCTCCCAAGCTGTAGTAACCGTACCAAATGCAGCACTATCCAATGAAGTTATTACCAACTGGAGCAAGATGGGAAAAAGAAGTGTTACCTTTAGACCTGAGTTGAAATACGATACTCCAAGACATAAAGTAAAAAATGTGTTAGAAAAAATAGAATTTGAATTACGTAATCATCCAGGTGTTCACCAAGAAACTATTTTAGTTAAGTTGGAGCAGCTACATATAAGCGGCCTTATGATTTACATTAACTTCTTTACGAATTCGACACAACTCGCAGACTATTTAACAGTAAAAGAAGACATCAACTATGCCATTATGGAAATTCTTGAAGAAGAACATGTATCCCTTGCCTTCCCTACTAGTACGATTATTGTGGAACAAGATAAAACGGCACAGACAAGTCAAGTATCAAACTCGTAATAAACAGGCCCTATTTATTATTGGGCCCGTTTATTCTATATAAAGCCCATTTGATTTTCTGACATCTGTTACACAAGCAGGAGCTAAAAATCCACAGCGTATTCAAATAAACATTTTTCTATCGGTTTAATAAATTGAACCTATATAGTTTTTAGCGAGACTGCTTCCTATTGTTTAATGTATCAATATTTGCAACCCTTTTTCTTTGGTAGTAAAATTATTCCATACACCTATATAACCCTTGTACTATAAGCATGATAATTAAGAAAAAATGAATACTAAAAGAGCACTATATACAAGATTTATTCGATAAGAACTATGCGTACATTGGAGGGGATAAACAATGACTAATCACGAGGAAGTGCGATTAAGACCATTAGAAAGAGAAGATTTGAAATTTGTCCATAAGCTGAATAATAATGCTAAAATTATGTCTTATTGGTTTGAGGAACCGTATGAAGCCTTTGTTGAATTACAGGACTTATTCGATAAACACATCCATAATCAAGGGGAACGCCGCTTTATCCTTCAACAAGGAACGGATATTCTCGGTCTAGTCGAGCTAGTAGAAATTGATTACATCCACCGCAGAGCTGAATTTCAGATTATTATTGATCCGAAATACCAAGGTTGTGGATATTCATTAATTGCTACTCGTTTAGCGATGAATTATGCGTTTTTTATTTTAAATTTACATAAGCTATATTTAATTGTTGATAAAACGAATGAAATAGCTATTCATGTTTACCAAAAGGCCGGCTTTCAAATAGAAGGCGAACTACAAGATGAATTCTTTGTTGGTGGTAAATACCATGATGCATTAAGAATGTGCATCTTCCAAGAACAATATATTGAAATGAAAGAGAGGGAAGATTCCCAAAATTAAGAACATAATATTATGGGTACTGCTCCCCTTAAAGTTATGTTATCATAATAATATGGTAACGTACTAAAGGAATATTATAACGTAGACAAAGGGGAATTTCTTCAAGATGAAACGTATAGCAACTATGATTTTGACTTTAGTAGCTATGTTCTCCATCCTTGCAGCTTGCGGTAAAGCAGAGGATAAAGGAACAGATCAAGCTAAAGATCAAAAAGATACTTTAGTTATCGGGATTGACGATCAATTTGCTCCAATGGGCTTCCGAGATAAGAATAATGAAATCGTTGGTTTTGACATTGATTACGCCAAAGCTGCTGCTGAAAAAATGGGCATGGACGTAACGTTCCAACCAATTGATTGGACAACAAAAGAATCGGAACTAAACAGTAACAGAATTGATTTGATTTGGAACGGATATACGATTACAGAAGAGCGTAAAGCAAAAGTTCTTTTCACAAAACCGTACTTAAAAAATGCACAGGTTGTTGTAACTTTAGCTGACTCAAAACTGAAAACACTTAATGATTTATCGGGAAAAATTGTTGGTGTTCAAGCTCTTTCTTCTGCAGCTGATGCGTTAGATGCCAATCCAATTAAATCTAAAATCAAAACGGTAACAGAGTTTAAAGATAACATACTTGCACTAAATGACTTAAAATCAGGTCGTGTAGACGCTGTCGTTATCGATGAAGTTGTTATTGATTATTATATGTCTAAACAAAAAGACACATTTAAAGTCCTTGACGAATCTCTTGCACCAGAAGAATACGGTGTAGGGGTTAAAAAAGGAAATGAAGAATTGCTAGAAAAGCTTCAAAAAGCACTTGATGAGATGAATGAAGATGGTACAGCTGCTAAAATTTCAGAAAAGTGGTTTGGCGAAGATAAAGTATTAAAGTAAACAGATTGAACAAATTATGACAAAAACAGGATTTCCTTTGGAAACCCTGTTTTGTTTTGGAGGAATCCTTTCATGGCCGATTATTTCAATACAATGATTATGCCTATGCTGGAAGGGGCAAAGATGACGATTCTCTTATTTTTAATCGCTATCGCTGTCTCCATTCCGCTAGGCTTTCTACTCACATTAGCTGTAAATAGCCGTTTTAAACCATTATCCTGGCTTGCCCAAACCTACATTTACTTAATGCGCGGTACACCGCTGTTACTGCAATTATTGTTAATTTGCTTTGGTCTGCCGCTTATTCCTGTAATTGGGGAATATCTAATTTTGGACCGCTTCGTTGCGGCTTGTTTAGGTTTTATTTTAAACTATGCAGCATATTTTGCTGAAATCTTCCGCGGCGGCCTTCTTTCTATTGATAAAGGCCAGTATGAAGCTGCTAAAGTACTCGGTTTAAATAAATGGCAAACGACGACACGGATTATCTTACCGCAAATGTTCCGTATCGCCCTTCCTTCTGTTTCGAATGAATCGATTACGCTAGTTAAGGATACAGCTCTTCTTTATGCTGTTGCCGTACCGGAATTATTACACTTTGCTCAGACTGCTGTAAACCGCGACTTTACAATCGTGCCATTCTTTATCGCGGGTATAATCTATCTCTTAATTACACTCGTCTTAACAATGTTCTTTAAATGGCTCGAAAAACGATTCAAATTCGAATAAAAAGGAGTGGCGAATATGGCTATCATTGAAGTATCCAATCTCAAAAAATCATACGGCAAATTAGATGTACTCAAACAGATTACTTTTGATGTAAATAAAAATGATGTAGTGGCTGTAATCGGTCCCTCTGGTTCTGGTAAAAGTACGATGCTCCGCAGTCTCATTCATCTTGAAGAAATTAACGGCGGCAGCGTTCGTGTAACAGGCGACTATTTAGTGAAAGACGGCGTTTATTCAAAAGCACAGGAAGTTAAAAAAATCACTTCCAAAATGGGTATGGTCTTTCAGCATTTCAATCTCTTCCCGCATCTTACGGTAAAAGAAAATTTAGAAATTGCGCCTAAAATGTTAAAAACAGAATCCATATCGGCCATTCAACAACGAAGCGCTGAGCTCCTCAAGAAAATTGGACTATCTGATCGAGCAACAGCGTATCCAGCCAATCTATCCGGCGGACAAAAGCAACGCGTGGCAATTGCCCGAGCACTGATGATGAATCCTGAAATTTTACTGTTTGACGAGCCTACCTCCGCTTTGGATCCAGAATTAACAGGGGAAGTTTTACAGGTTATGAAGGACCTTGCGGAAGAACAAATGACGATGATTGTCGTAACACATGAAATGGGCTTTGCCAAGGAAGTAGCCAATCGAGTCATGTTCATGGATAATGGAGAAATTATCGAATCTGGACATCCAGAAGATTTATTTAATAATCCGCAATTTGAACGAACAAAGGCATTCTTAAATCGCAACTTAAAGTAAGGATTGATACTTTTTCATATAATAAGAACGGCAGGGTGCATGCACTCTGCCGTTCTTATTATATATAGGTTGAAAACGCTTACCGAAGTCTTTATTTTTGAGTGAAAGTAGCTGGCATGACAACAGCAATCACTTCTCCGCGTGCACAAAGTGTATCATTTGCAAATACTTCTGTTTCCACTTTCCATTTCTTCGGATGAATCTCCGTCACTTTCCCAACTGCTCTTAATGGAACATTTTGTGGAGTGGGTTTTACAAATTCGACATTTAATGAAGCCGTCACAAACCGTGGCGGCGGTACGATTCCATCTCCTGGTTCATGTCCATTTTTACGGTGCAAGGCTAATGAAGCTGAACCTGTTCCATGACAATCAATGAACGAAGCAATCAAGCCTCCATAAACAAAGCCCGGGATTGCTGTATGTTCCGGCTTTGGTATGTAAACCGTTAACGTATTTTCCCCTTCCCAACCAGTTCGAAAATGATGACCATCTTTATTTAATCTTCCACATCCGTAACACCAAGCAAAATCATCTGGATATTCATCTTGAATGGCTTTTACCAATATTTCTTCCATCATTTCTCCCCCCTTTTCGACTATAGTATAGCACAACTGATTGTATATTTTTACATAAAAACCATTTATTTTACATAAAAGAGGGATGAGACATTAATGTCGGACCAATCTCCTTCATTAACATTTCATCCCTCTTTTAAATATTTCACTATTATGCTACTTCATCATTTTTTGAATTAATTCTCGATTTCGCTTTTTAAACACTTCATTATGTGAAGAAACCATCCCAACATGACTAGCATCAGGTTGAATAAATTGTTTTGCTCTATTTACCGCATTTGCCGCATCTTGGAAAGCCCCCGCTATTAAATGTACTTTTCCATCATGCTTTAAAATATCCCCTGCAGCATACAGTCCCTCCACTGAAGTTTCGCTGGACGCATTTCCTTCAATATAGTACTGATCAACTACTTTAATATCTAGTTCACTATTTTCAAGTAATGTTTTATCTAGTTCGTAGCCATGATTAATGATTACCTCATCAATCGATAAGCAAGCGACCTCTCCTGTTTCATGATTCGTTAATTCCACACGTTCAATAGTCCCATGACTATCACCAGCAATTAATTTTGTAATAGACGTATTCAAAAAACAAACTGCTGAACTATTCATCAATTGCGTGACCTGCGCTTCATGTCCTGCTAAAACATCCTTTCGATATGTTAAATACACCCTTTTTGCAATAGGCTCTAATTCATTGGCCCAATCGATTGCCGAGTTTCCGCCTCCTGAAATAATAACCGTCTTATCTTTGAAGCGCTTTAAAGACTTTACTGTATAATTTAAATTAGATACTTCGAACCGTTCAGCGCCTTCTATTTCTAACCTTTGTGGATTTAAAATTCCTCCCCCAATGGCCATAATAACCGTTTTCGAGAAGTGCTTTCTTCCAGATGCAGCATGTAAAACAAAAATCCCTTCTTCATTACGTGTAATCGATTCCACTTTCTCATTTAACACAACTTCCGGATGAAACGTTAGTCCTTGCTCTACAAGTTGCTCTATTAATTTTGCTCCAGGAACAGGAGTAATCCCTCCAACATCCCAAATCATTTTTTCTGGATATACATGAATTTTCCCACCTAGTTTTGGTTGGTATTCTATCAACTTTGTTTTCATTTCTCGAAGTCCGCTATAAAAAGTGGAGTAAAGACCTGCTGGTCCTCCCCCAATTACCGTCACATCAAATAATTCGAATTGTTCCATTTCCGTTCACTCCTTGGTAATCAAACACAAAATGATTATCATTCTCATTTAAATATACCCCTTTTCCCTTGTTTTTACAACACAAAACATCAACGAAAAAGGAATTTCAATTAAAGAAGCATTTATTTTTTCAAAGCGGATGCGATAAGAATCAATATAGTTGAACTGACTGGGGGGTCAATTAGGAGGATTGTTGCATTAATCAGCGCCCTTTATTTTGTAATAATAGAAAGAAGAGGCTATCCTATAGACAGCCTCTTCTGATTATAAATCACACCATTAATTTACATAAATCATTTGTAAATTCTAACGGATCTTGAATTGGTAAACCTTCTATTAACAGTGCTTGATTATATAAGAGATTTGTATATAATCGAACCTTTTCTTTATCATCCTGTTCGAAGGCTGATTTGAGTGACTGCCAAATCTCATGGTTTACGTTAATTTCTAAAATTTTATCTGCTTTAACCTGTTGGTTATTCGGCATCATGTTCAGTACTTTTTCCATTTCAATCGACAATTCGCCATTAGCTGATAAACAAACTGGATGAGTTTTTAATCGTTTAGATACTTTCACATCTGTTACTTTTTCCGATAATACCTCTTTCATCAAGTTAAAGAGCTCTTTATTTTCCTTCTCCTCTGCTTCATGCTTATTATCATTTTCTTCTTCAATTCCTAAATCACCGCTGGATACGGATTTAAACTCTTTCTCTTTATAGTTTAACAACATTTTAATCGCAAATTCATCGACATCATCTGTAAAGTACAAAATTTCATATCCTTTATCAGCAACTAGCTCAGTTTGCGGCATTTTTTCAATTCGTTCGTTTGATTCACCTGTTGCATAATAAATATACTTTTGATCCTCAGGCATTCTTGATACGTATTCATCCAGCGTTACTAATTTCTTCTCTTTTGATGAGTAGAACATCAATAAATCTTGTAAAACGTCTTTTTCTTGTCCAAAATTATTATACACACCAAATTTTAATTGTCTGCCAAATGATTGATAAAATGCTTCATATTTTTCACGGTCATGTTTTAATAAACTTTCTAGTTCCTTCTTAATTTTCGTTTTAATATTTTTAGCGATGAACTTTAATTGTTTATCTTGCTGCAAAATTTCCCGGGATATATTAAGCGATAAGTCCTCTGAATCAACCATCCCTTTTACAAAGCTAAAATAGTCTGGAAGTAAATCTGGACATTTCTCCATAATTAACACGCCGTTAGAATATAGCTCCAATCCCTTTTCAAATTCTTTTGAATAATAATCAAAAGGAATATTTTCAGGGATAAATAAAATCGCATTATATCTTACCGTACCATCAACTTTTACATGGATATGCTTAATTGGTTTATCAAAGCCGTATCGTTTTTCTTGATAAAAGTTTTCGTAATCCTCAGCAGTCAGTTCATTTTTATTCTTTCGCCAAATAGGAACCATACTATTAATTGTTTGTTCTTCTTGATAGTCCTCGTATTCATCTTCGCTGCCTTCTTTTAATCTTCGGCCAGTAACATCCATTTTAATTGGGTAGCGGATAAAATCAGAGTACTTCTTAATAATTCCTTTCAAATGGTACTCTTCTAGATATTCCTCGTATTTCTCATCTTCGGTATTCTGTTTAATTTTTAAAATAATCTCTGTACCGACGGTTTCTTTCTCACATGGCTCAATTTTGTAACCATCTGCCCCTTCGGACTCCCATTTATAAGCTTCATCACTGCCTAAAGCTTTACTGATAACCGTTACAACATCTGCAACCATAAAAGCAGAATAAAATCCTACACCAAATTGACCAATAATATCGTGACCATCTTTTAATTCATTTTCACTTTTAAAAGCAAGGGAGCCACTCTTTGCAATGGTTCCAAGGTGCTGCTCAAGTTCTTCTTTGGTCATCCCAATTCCAGTATCGGTGATTGTCAATGTCCGGGCTTCTTTATCCGCTGAGACCTTTATGTAGTAACTATCTTTATCAAACGTTAATGTATCATCTGTTAATGCTTTGTAATAAATTTTATCGATTGCATCACTAGCATTCGAAATCAACTCTCGTAAAAAGATCTCTTTTTGAGAATAAATGGAGTGAATCATCATATCTAATAATCTTTTAGATTCTGCTTTAAACTGCTTTTTTGCCATCTTAAAGAATCTCCTTTCATAATCAAAGTAACGTAACATCCATACTTATATTCGCTTTCATTAGCACTCTTCATCATAGAGTGCTAACCATTATTTAAATAACATATAACAAAGGAAAATGTCAATATATAGGTTGCATGAAATTAAATTTCTTGCATAACAAAATGATTATCTTATATTTTGAACCATAACAAATTTTATGTAAAAATTTGTTATTCCATAGACACACACCTTGAATTCTGTTATATTGAATTAGTTACCCTGAGTAACAATTACCTTCGCTAACTATATACAGGAGGTGTTTCCCATAAAGACATTCCAAAAGTTCTTCCATCAATTCACGCTTTTATACCGCCCTTTTGAAAATAAATTAAATATACTGCTTAGCCAGCATCAGATTCAAAGAGCGCAATGGACGATTTTATACTATTTATCCCTTAACGGTTCCATAACGCTTGTAGAGCTTTCTAACTATTTAAGCGTAGAAAAACCTACCATTACTAGAACCATAAATCGCTTAGAAGAATTAGGATATGTCCAGCAAATTCCAAGTAAGGACAAAAGGGAAAAAAGAATACAGCTTACAGATCGAGGAAAAGAAGTATACAAGCATGTCCGTATAACAATTGACCAATTTGAGAAGGACATTTTAAAAGGAGTCTCGGAACAAGAGCAGCTCAACGCTATCCATATCATGAAGGAAATACACAATAATCTTATAGAATGGGAGGATAAAAATTGACTTCATCAAGACCTAAACTTTGGACAAAAGATTTCATTATTGTTTCCTCTGTTAACTTTCTCTTAACGTTAATTTTTTATTTATTAATGGTTACCATTGCAGCATATGCTGTGAATGAATACCACGCTTCGACAAGCCAAGCAGGACTTGTAACAGGAATTTTTATTATAGGAACATTAATTGGACGACTATTTATCGGTCGCATTATTGATTCGATTGGCCGTAAAAAAACATTAATTATTGGCTTAGCTTTCTTCATTTTGACGACATTTTTATATTTTTTACATTACGGCATCGCTTTCTTACTTTTTAATCGTTTTATACATGGTGTAACGTTAGGAATGGCAAGTACAGCGGCTGGTACAATTATAGCCCAAATTATCCCGCAAACAAGAAAAGGAGAAGGGATCGGCTATTTTAGTATGAGTACGACACTCGCTACAGCTATTGGTCCTTTTATTGGGCTATATATGAGCCAACACACAAGCTTCCAAATGATTTTTAGCCTTTGTCTTTCCTTAGGAATAATTAGTTTAATTACTGCCTTCTTTGTATATGTACCGTTATTAGAAAGATCAACTAAAAACTCAGAGGTAAAAGGACTCAAACTTTCAGACTTTATTGAGCCTAAGGCACTGCCCATTGCGTTGGTTACTCTAGCAGTAGCTTTCTGTTATTCTAGTGTCCTTTCCTTTATCAACTTCTATGCAATCGAAATTAACTTAGTCAATGCGGCTAGCTTTTTCTTCGTTGTATATGCTGTTGCAGTATTAGTGTCACGTCCTTTCACAGGTCGCTTAATGGACGTGAAGGGAGCAAATATTGTGATGTATCCTGCCTTTGTTTTCCTTGGGGCTGGGTTGCTGCTCCTTAGTATAGCAACTAACAGCATCACTTTATTATTATCTGGTGCCCTTATCGGCCTTGGATTTGGTAATATGCAATCCTGCACTCAAGCTATTGCCGTAAAATTGACTGAACCTCATCGTATGGGGTTAGCTACATCGACCTTCTTTATCTTTCTAGATGCAGGGCTTGGTTTCGGTCCTTATGTACTTGGGTTTATCATCCCAATGACTGGCTATAGCAATTTATATATTATTTTAGGTATCTTCAGCTTAGTCGCATCTACTCTTTATTTCCTTCTACATGGTAAGAAAGAAAAAATGATAAGATCGGAATCAAAATCTGAACACCGAATTTCAGCATAAGAAGGACAAAAAACGGGATACCCTAGATAGGGTATCCCGTTTTCACTTTCCACCATTTAATATAATATCATTCACTATATCGGTGTTATTCATAAAGCATGTATTATGAGAATATCCCATAACTTAATGCCCTGGAAAAAAGGCCATCTGAATGATAAAAATAATTCCAAAAAGATAAATGATCGGATGTACATCTTTCCCTTTACCACTTACAAGCTTGATGATTGGATACGTAATAAATCCAATCGCAATCCCAGTTGCAATACTTCCCGTTAAAGGCATAGTCAAAATAACCGCAAAAGCCGGGAATGCTTCATCAAATTCCTTCCAATTGATTTTCGCTAACCCTTCCATCATATAGCAGCCAACGATAATTAAAGCCGGAGCTGTAATAGCTGAAAGTGATGAAATAGCTGCTACTAATGGTGAGAAAAATAAAGCAATTAAGAAAAGAGTCGCCACTACGAAAGCAGTCAGTCCAGAACGACCTCCAGCTGCCACCCCTGACGATGATTCAACATAAGCACTAGATGGACTCGTACCTAGCGTCGCACCAACAGTTGTCGCAACAGCATCCGCAGCAAGAGCAGCTTTAGCTCTTGGCAGTTTTCCATCTTTCATTAGACCAGCTTGCTCCGCTACTCCAATCATTGTTCCCGTTGTATCAAAAATAGTAACAAGTAAAAAGGCAAACACTACTGTATATAACGAATTCGAAAAAACACCTGTAATATCTAAATCAAAAAACACAATTGCCGGTGGTGTGGATACAACACCTTCCATTTGTAGCATCCCCATAAAATAACCGATGATTGCCGTAATAAGCATACCAATAAACAAAGCACCCTTTATTTTACGAGCAATTAAAATGAACGTGATAAACAAGCCCACAATCGTTAAGACTGTAACAGGTTTATGCAAATCACCCAAAACTACAACCGAATCAGGGTCCGCTACAACAATCCCCGACATTTTCAATCCAATAAATGCAATAAATAAACCGATCCCTGCTGTAATTCCATATTTTAAGGAAGTAGGCATCGATTCGATAAGCAATTGACGAAATTTAGTCAACGACAAGATGATAAATAAAATCCCCGCTAAAAAAACTGTACCAAAAACAACTTGGTAACTTACTCCTTGGGTAGCAACAACGCTTGTAAAATAAGCATTCATCCCCATACCAGGAGCAATGGCAATCGGGTAATTTGCGAAGAGAGCCATGATTAATGTTCCAATAGCTGCAGCTAAAATAGTCGCAATGAATACTTGATTAAATGGTACACCCGCAGCGGACAAGATGGCAGGATTCACAACAATAATGTAAGCCATCGTTAAGAAAGTTGTAAAACCAGCTAATAGTTCCGTCTTTACATTTGTTCCTAATTCGCGCAATCTAAATAAACGTTCCATATATCCTCCCTAATAAAAGAAATTCCTAACTATAAATGGGCAGGTTGAACTACCCATTCGTAGTTAGGAATTTTCGGCTCCTAGTAGAAACTCTCAGACCGTATCACTGAGAATATACGAATGAACATGATTTTTCTTTTTTATTTTTAACTCCGCAAATTATATTAAACGAATATTAAAATTACGTCAATAGACATTGTTCGTTTTATTATGTTTATTTTCACCATTGATGAGTTTAAGTTTAGATAACATCATAAAAAACACGAATAAAATCTCCTAAACTATAGGATTCACTTCATTAGGTATCGATATACCCTTTTTATCAAAGGTTAAAGCATTTACCGCAAAAATTACCTATCCAATAATTTTTATGTGATTTTTTTTAACATGAAATATTATTTTTGATCATCTTCCATTTTTACGTACCCTCAACTTTACCTCCTAATAACAAAAGAAGATTATAAACTTAGTATATTTGCACAATAAAAAAAGAAAATTTCAGATGAAATTACAATGAAATGTGAAAATAAACGTGATACTATAAGAACATAAACGAAATTATGTTACAAAAAATCACATCATTCAGTATATTAGTTAACAATTCATTTTTTTACCCTTCTCAAAAATGAATTCTAATGTAAAGAAAAACACTTTTAATACAGTTAAAAAAGCCATTATTACAGATTGAAACGAATGAAAGAAAGGAATTAGAGGATCGATTAAACATACAATCGAAAGGAAGGAATGAACAAACTATGGGATTAGAGGCTTTAAATGAACAAGTAAAAAGAGACCTTTCCTATCTTGCCTTTGGAGGTGAAGATTGGATTCGCCCACTCAATCATTCTGAAGGACATGTTTATGATGTAGTCATTATCGGCGGCGGTCAAAGTGGCCTAGGTGCCGCTTTTGGTCTTATGCGTGAACGAATATCTAATATTCTGGTAATTGATGAAAACGAGGAAGGATTAGAAGGACCTTGGGAAACCTACGCTCGTATGATGACATTGCGAACACCCAAACATCTAACCTCTATTGACCTCGGAATCCCTTCACTTACTTTCCGTTCATGGTGGGAAGCACAATTCGGGTCAGAAGGCTGGGAACAAATTGTGAAAATCCCCCGAAGTGACTGGATGAATTATTTACGTTGGTATCGAAAGGTTCTCAATCTCCCTGTCATGAATGAAGTAAAGCTTAAGCTCATTGAACCTACAGGCGAAGGCATTCATCGATTGCATATCGAGGGATCAGGAGCCCCATCTAATCTATTACTTGCACGTAAAGTCATTCTAGCTACCGGTATTCAAGGTGGCGGTGAATGGCATGTACCACCTATGATTTCTGAAAAATTACCACATCGACTTTATGCTCACACATCTGAAACTATTGATTTCAAAGCACTTAAAGATAAAAAGGTTGGTATTTTAGGAGGCGGTGCTTCAGCTTTCGATAATGCCAATTTTGCACTATCACAAAGTGTGGCTGAGGCTCATGTCTTCATTCGTCGCACAGAGCTTCCACGCATCAATCCAATTCGCCAAATGGAAGGTTCAGGAATAATCGAACGTTTTCATACCCTTTCGGATGCTGATAAATACGCTGTAATGGCTCATTTCTTTAAACACAGTCAACCACCAACTAATGATACTTTTGAACGTGCATCCTCACGTTCTGGTTTTCAACTGCATATAGGAGCGCCTTGGGTAAATGTAGAAGAAGCAGACGAAGGTGCAGTAGTCACCACACCTCAAGGAAAATTCACCTTTGACTTCCTCATCATCAGCACTGGTCTTCTAACTAATCCCGCTTTACGTCCAGAATTGAGACTAATTGAAAACTATATCGCTCGCTGGGAGGATCGATATAAAGCACCAGAAGAGATAAGCAATCCTTTGCTCGATGCTCACCCTTATCTCAGCCCTGGCTTTGCTTTCCTGAGCCGCGATGAAAGGAATAAAAAATTCCTTCATGGAATTTTTGCATTTAATTATTCAGCCTTAATCAGTTGCGGTATTTCGGCCTCTGCGCTTTCTGGTATGAAGTTTGGTATCCCTAAGCTTGTATCAGCCGTAGCAGATCAGCTTTTCCTAGATAACCGCGAGGAAATTCTGCATAATTACTTTACTTATAGTGAACTTGAGTTTGTCGGTGAATGGCCCCAAAAAGGGCAGGCACTTAATGCTACTCTAGCTTCTCAGAAATAAAAGATTTTTTCTTAAAAACTTGAACAGTACCTGACCTATGACAAGTAGAACATTTAAACGAATACCCTTTATCACTAAAAAAGGCTTACTGTTGTGTATATTCAACAGCAGGCCTTTTAATCATTTACAGCCAAGAACTTCATGACGAGGGCTAAGACCTCTTACTTTAAATGTTCATTTAAAACATTCTCTTCTAACACAGCAAATTTATCACCGTATACTTTCGTAATATGCTTTTCTCCCCAAGCACAAAGAGAATCTAAAATACTTTGTAAACTCCACCCATATTCACTTAACTCATATTCTACTTTCGGAGGAATTTGATTATACACAATTCTATTAATGACTCCATCCGCTTCTAATTCACGTAATTGCTGGGTTAACATCTTCTGAGTAATATCTGGCATAAGACGTTTCAATTCACTAGTTCGTTTCTTTCCGTGAGTTAGATGGCATAGAATCACGCACTTCCACTTCCCGCCTATCACTTCTAATGTCGCTTCTACCGATATATTGTATTTCTTTTTCTTCATAATTTCTCCTCCAATCAATAGGTACTTAAAAGTATCTATAGAACTTTTAGGTACCTATATTACTTTAAAGTACGTACTTTTCTTTAACTTACATATATCCCATAATAACATTTGCCAGTTAAAAGTTATCGTATTCATTAATTTATATAGTTTACTTTAACTGACTTCATTAATACAGTGTCACAATCACTTTGGAGGGAAAAAAATGTCTATAGATAAAAAAAGAAGTACATTTGCACTGCTTGCATTAGCGGTCAGTGCATTTGCAATTGGAACGACAGAATTTATCAGCGTGGGCCTATTGCCTCTTATCGCAAAGGATTTACAAATACCTGTTACAACAGCCGGTTTAACCGTTTCTTTATATGCTTTAGGAGTAACATTTGGAGCACCCATTCTCACCTCTCTTACTTCGAGGATGTCACGTAAAGCTTTATTGATTTGGATTATAGTTATTTTTATTATAGGAAACAGTATCGCTGCTGGAGCTTCCAGTATTGGGATTTTACTCGCGGCCCGTGTGATCTCTGCCTTTTCACATGGTATTTTCATGTCAATTGGCTCCACGATTGCCGCTGATTTAGTACCAGAAAATCGGCGAGCTAGTGCGATCTCCATTATGTTTACTGGGCTGACAGTAGCTACCGTTACAGGAGTCCCATTTGGAACATTTATCGGTCAGCAATTCGGCTGGAGAATGGCCTTTATCGTCATAGTAGCAGTCGGCGTTCTTGCACTAATCGCAAACAGCATCCTGGTTCCATCTGATCTGCGAAAGAGCAAGCGTACAACACTGCAGGATCAGTTCAAATTGGTAACAAACGGCCGCTTACTGCTTATGTTTATCATTACTGCTTTAGGCTATGGAGGAACATTCGTTATCTTTACTTATTTATCACCGTTACTGCAGACTATCACGGGATTTAAGGAAGGAACCGTTGCATTGATTCTGTTTATTTACGGTATTGCGATTGCAATTGGCAACATGATAGGCGGAAAGCTATCTAATCAAAATCCGATTAAAGCATTATTTTATATGTTTATTGTACAAGCTGTTATACTATTTATCTTAATGTTCACAGCACCATTTAAAATAGCAGGATTAATGACCATTTTCTTAATGGGGCTTATGGCTTTTATGAATGTGCCAGGCTTACAAGTCTATGTAGTCATGTTAGCGGAACGTTTCGTACCAACAGCAGTCGACGTCGCATCAGCGATTAACATCGCTGCATTTAATGCTGGAATTGCGCTTGGATCCTATTTAGGCGGGGTTATCACAAACTCTATCGGACTAATTCATACTTCTTGGATAGGAGCACTAATGGTACTAATAGCCGCAATGCTTACCGGTTGGAGTAGAATTCTTGAAAAAAAGATAAATTAAAGGAGGTGATTGACCAAATATTAAACAAGTATAGAACAACTCTATTTACTTATAACAACAATAGGAGGTTTATTAATAATGACTAGAAACTTACAAGATACAACAACTTTATATAACGGTGTTAAAATGCCTTGGCTTGGTATTGGAGTATTTAAAGTAGAAGAAGGCCCTGAATTAGTGAATGCTGTTAAATTCGCCATTAAACATGGATATCGTAGTATTGATACAGCTGCTATTTATGAAAATGAAGAAGGAGTTGGCCAAGCTATCCGCGAAGGGCTAGATGAAACGGGTATCTCTAGAGAAGAATTATTTGTTACATCGAAAGCGTGGAATTCTGATTTAGGTTACGAATCAACGATTGCTGCTTATGAAACGAGCCTAAAGAAACTTGGTCTAGATTATTTAGATTTATATCTTATTCACTGGCCTGTAGAAGGGAAATACAAGGAAGCATGGCGAGCATTAGAAGCTCTTTATAAGGAAGGGAAAGTAAAAGCAATCGGCGTAAGTAACTTTCAAATCCATCACCTTGAAGACTTAATGAAAGATGCAGAGATTAAGCCGATGGTTAACCAAGTAGAATATCACCCACGTTTAACGCAAAAAGAAGTTCAAGCCTTTTGTCAAGAACACGGAATTCAATTAGAGGCTTGGTCACCTTTAATGCAAGGTCAATTACTGGATAACCCAGTTCTACAAGAAATTGCTCATACACATAATAAAACTATCGCTCAAGTTATTATACGTTGGGATTTACAAAACGGTGTTGTAACTATTCCAAAATCTACGAAAGAACACCGAATTGTTGAAAACTCAGCTGTTTTTGACTTTGAGTTAACAAAAGAAGAAATGCAGCGAATTGATGAACTAAATCAAAATCATCGAGTAGGACCAGACCCTGACAACTTTGATTTTTAAAATAGAGAACATCCCAAAATAGGCGCTTTCCTTTCATAAAGCAGCGTCTATTTTTAATAAAGTTCAGCTTATTAGCTAAGCATAACATTGTAAAATATTTATTTTATTTAGTATGTTAGCTATATCCTAATGAAGGGGAAAGATAAACATGAATAAAAATGACCAACATTTATTATCTCCATATACATTTGCAAATGGAGTTGAGTTAAAAAATCGAATTGTCATGGCACCTATGACAAACTTCTCATCTAATCCGGATGGAACCGTAACAGAGGAAGAAGTAAATTATTACGCTCGCCGCTCTAAAGGAGTCAGCATGGTGATTACTGCTTGTACATATGTTACACCAAATGGAAAAGGATTCCGTGGTGAATTTGGCGGCGATAGTGATGAAATGATACCAAGCTTAAAGCAGTTAGCAAAAGGAATTAAAGAGCAAGGCGCTAAAGCTGTCTTACAAATGTTCCATGGTGGAAGAATGTGCCCTCCAGAGCTAGTCCCTAATGGTGAGATTGTAAGTGCAAGTGATATACCTGCAGAAAAAGGCGGCGCTTCAACAGAAGAACCAGCTATAAAGCCAAGAGCTTTGACAGAATCAGAAGTTGAAGAGATTATTGATGCTTTTGGAGAAACGACTCGACGTGCGATTAAAGCAGGATTCGATGGAGTTGAAATTCATGGAGCAAATGGATATTTAATTCAACAATTCTTCTCTCCACATTCTAATCGTCGTGAAGATCGATTTGGAGGTAGTCTCGAAAAGCGGATGACCTTCCCTTTGGCAGTGGTGGATAAGGTACAGAATGTGGTTAAGGAGCACGCTCAATCTCCATTTATTGTTGGATATCGTTTTTCACCGGAAGAACCAGAAACACCTGGAATTACAATGGCAGATACATTAGCCTTAGTAGACGCTTTAGCCGATAAAGACTTAGATTATCTACATGTTTCATTAACTGAATTCTTTTCTACACCTAGAAGAGGCGTAGATGATGTCAATAAAACACGCATTGAATACCTGCTGGAAACGATTAATAATCGAGTTCCTCTTATCGGTGTAGGTTCTATTTATTCTGCTGATGACGCTCGGAAAGCATTTGAGACAGGCGTCCCTTTATTAGCACTTGGTAGAGAGTTAATTATTGACCCTGATTGGGTGCAAAAAGTAGCAGAAGGAAGAGAAGATGAAATCGTAACACAGATTGACAAAAGTAAACAGGAACAATTAGTTATACCTGACCCATTATGGAATGCCATTATTCATACACCAGGCTGGTTCCCGGGTGTTTAATTAAAATAGGTCAGCCCTCAAAAACCTTGAACAATTATAATATTCAGGTTTAGGGGCTGACCATTTTTATATTAAAATCACATTTATATCTTTTTAACAAATTCAGATTTTAACTTCATCGCTCCAAAACCGTCAATTTTGCAATCAATATTATGGTCTCCATCGACTAAACGAATACTTTTTACTTTTGTACCTTGTTTTAAAACCGATGAACTTCCTTTTACTTTCAAATCTTTGATTACCGTTACCGCGTCTCCATCGTTTAAAACATTTCCATTTGAATCTTTGACAACCTTTTGCTCTTCGTTATTTTCATTCTCCAAGCCTGGCGTCCACTCATGAGCACATTCTGGGCAAACTAAAAGGTTTCCATCTTCATACGTATATTCCGAATTACACTTTGGACAGTTTGGTAAATTTGACATAACTCTATTTCCTCCATTCACAATCGGTTACTCTCCTAATGTATAAGTTCGTTTCAATTCCCTTTTCGCTGCTTCATAAGAAGAGCTGCTGCAAACTTGAAATTCACAAAAAACAGATAGAGAGTTCGTTATATGCTTATATACTGTCATAGTCTTATCAGATTGACAAGCCTTCTCTTCTACATTTACTTGTGTGTATCAAAAGCAATTTTATCCCCTGACCCATATGAGCTAGGAAACCTTTACATTATTGTTTCCTTTTATTATGCCAGCTTACATATCGTATAAATTTATCATTCAAATAATGATGACGCTTAGCTCATGAAGTGAATTTTCTTATTGGAATATTCACAGTTGCCGTAGTCTCTGTTTCCGTTGACTCTATTACTATACGCCCATCATATTTATGAACTATTTCCTTAACAATAAATAAACCTTGTCCTCTAATTTTTCCCGACTCTTTCTTTTTGGTTGAATATCCACTTTTAAAAATCAATTCCTTATCAATAATCTTTGGACCTGTATTTGTAATTTCAAACAAATAATAGGTTGAATTATCTTTACATACAATATTTATTTTCCGCTCACTCTCAGGTATTACTATTGCTGCATCAATTGCATTATCAATTAAATTCGATAATATTTTGATTAAATCTATTGTTTTGATTGTATCAAATGCAGCATTAGAAACTGCAAAATTAATATCGATATTATGATTTTCAGCAAAAAGCTTCTTTGTTTGAAATAATACAGAAAGCCCGGGGTTATCTATATCTATTTTTAAAGATTCAATAGAACGAACTTCTTTAACTAGAGAAGATAGATACCCTAAAGCTTTCTCTGTTTTTCCTAATTTGAGAAGACCATGTAAAACCTGAATATGATTTGTAAAATCATGTCTTAAAGATTGAACGGAAGATATTAACGTTCTAATTTCTGTTTGATATGTATCCTCGGTATCTTCAATTTCCTTTGTTGTTTCTCTTTGATACCATCTCTGTATGATAAAAAAGGATCCTAATACGATTAATACAAATACAGCGTTAAAAGCAAGATTAAAAATACTATTTTTCAGCACTTTATTTTCTATACTATTGAGTGTATCCGCGCTTATATCAATTCCTAAATATCCAATAATCTTACCTTCATGATCCTTAATTGGAGCTCCAACCGATAAATAGTCTCCATATTTAGAGTCCCTAAGCACTCCTGTAACATATGTCTTTCCCTCATACGCTCGTTTCACTTGTTCTTCTGGTAAGGTACAAGTCTCTCCTATCGGATAAGACTCTGCAGCTTCTTTAGGCATTCCCATAATCATAGCTGTCGACACTTTAGGATTATCAACAACAAGAGTGTATACATATAAAGACCCTATTTTTTCTCTTGCATCATTTAAGTATTTTCTCGTTTCCCAGTATTCTTTGGTTTTTGTAGGATTAAGAAGGAACTGCTTATACGCTTCCACATCCATCGAAGCAGCGATTGACTTTGCTGCCTCCAGACTTTGGTTTGCGATTGATTCTTCAACCGTTTTTTTTATTTTTACATAAGAAGTAAAGATATTTACACTTATAAAAAAGAATAATAGAAAAACAGATAAGACCCAAATTAACTTTATTTTATTTACTTTCATACTAAATTGTACTTCCCCATCTTTTTATAGAATTGAACGGATCGATCCCATCTCCGCTAATATAGCAGCCGAGTCCCAATAAAATGCTATATGATTTGCATAACATATCAAAGTCCCTATTGCGTAAAATTAAGTCTATTTTACCATATATACTATAATATTTTTGATATATTAGACCCACAACTCATAATTATAAAGAATGTATTAACTAAATGGGGAAAACATCGGAAGAAGAAAACAACTTTTCCTTGTTAAAAGAAAGATTGTTTTCTTTTTTGAAGTTATATCGATTGAAGATTCTACAGGTGATTATGGAGTTTGCTGGAACATGCCGTACATGTTTGGCGCCTTTCTTACAATCATCAAAAAGTAAAAGTCATTTAAGATTCTTATTTTTAATTGAACTTGCATATTCTATCTTTCTTCACGCATTTTATTCTATAACTTCAAACCATAATGGAGATTGGTCCTCTGGATCTCCATTGTAATTGACTAATATCTCTTCTCCCTCATGAATATCTCTCATCGCATAAAAATCTATTGAGTGGTTTTCAATATTAGTAATATACCTCGCATTAGGAGTGTAGGAGTGATTGTATAAAGAACCGTATCCTAAAGCAAGAGCTTTATCCTCTCCCCAACGGAAGATATAATTTGAAAGAATTCCCTCCCTCATTCGCCTCCATTCAATTTTAGGAATAACAATTACTGGCGCTTCCTCAATGAACTCACCATTCTTAATGTTACGGTCTGCAAATATCCCTCTGCCATATTTCTTTGTATTTCTCACACTGATTGGTTCCAAAAGGATTCCCTCCTTATGTTAAGTCCTTTAGATGCTCACGAAGATACTTATTACGTTTAGCTATAAACTCCAGAATAAGTTCCGGTTCATTAACAAATATATCGATGGACTCCTTTTTATAAGAGTCTAAAGTTATATAGGGGTGTATTTTTCCATGAAGGTTTGTAATTTTCGGTTCTAATGCTTCAGGTGTAAATGAAGTTTCTAGTATTTCCTCAAGGAGAAGACGGTATTGATTCCGAAATACTTTTACATCAAGTAAACGTGCAGTTAGTGTATTATAGCCTTCAATGGGGACCTCATCGTATTCCATTATCTCTCCATCCCAATCCCTGCCCCACGTTGCATCATAATCCCAAGGGATTATTTGGAATAATCCACTTTCCCCATTTCGATATAGTGCATAATTGTGGATGAAACCATCAAAGTTCTGCGTACAAACAATTCCACATAACCACAACAAATATTTTTCGACATCTAAGTAGTTTGTGATTTCTTTACCAAAGTCATTTCGCGAAACCGTATTAATTTTATATATGAGCATTTCTAAATCAAGGTCATCCTCAATCTTACCCAATTTCCGCACATATCCGGATAGAAGAGAAAGTTTCGGATCCTCTTCCGGAGTTAATAAAGAAAAATTAGCATGGTATTCTGTCGCGTAAAAAATTGAACCATATGGAAGCTGCCTTTTTTGTAAAAACCATTCATCAACCGATTCAATCTGTAAGTAGACCCCCATAGGATTTCCATTAAGTTCAAGAAAAACATGCTTACAGTCAGGAGAAACACTACCAATGTCTTGAAAAAAATCAAAGGATAGCTTGTTTCGAATGAATGAGGGATCACTATATTCGGCATTAAGATGAATTTCGCGCCCCGTAAATCTCTCATTATATGTTCCAAAGTCGACTCTAAATGACTTTTGAGGAAAGTTACGTATGTGTTCCCCACGATAAGTAATACCCATTTCGTATGGAATATTGTTTACTAACAGCTTGGAAGGAAGAAGCTCCTCGTTCCAGATGTCACTTTCCAGTACTTCAAGGTGCTTAGGCCCCAGAAAAATACTCATTATAGGAATATTATGCTGCATAACATCATTCCCTCTTTTCTTTTACATTGCTATCTTATGGGAGATGAGTGGATTTGATAATAAAATAAATAAAACCTAGAACAAATAAAAAAAGAATTCATAAACTACATAACCTTACACTTTAAGGGAGTTTTATGGAGAGAGGGGGCTCTAACGATGGGTGGAGCTCAAATTTTAGAGTTAATTGAAACAGCAAAAAAAGCAGGTCTTAGTGAGTACTTAATTCAAAACCCAGTGGCAAAAGATAAAGGAAATGACAAACAGCCTGGCAAAGGTACTGGTAAGGGTACTGGTAAAGGTACCGGCAAAGGTACCGGCAAAGGTACTGGTAAAGGTACTG
>NZ_QWVS01000023.1 GCF_003570725.1 Peribacillus asahii | reverse complement strand
ATTTTTTTAAAAACTTTTTCTTACAATACAATGAACGGGCAGTCCCTCTCCTCATAATCTTGAGAAGGGGGACTGCCCGTAAATTCAACCAATCATTAATTAAAAGAGTGTGATGCTTCACTTTATAATCCTTTAGACGCTATATAGTCAATTAAATCAAGAATTCGATGAGAATAGCCTGTTTCATTGTCATACCAAGATAGTACTTTAACTAAATTACCTTCTAATGCCATTGTGGATAAAGCATCAATCGTAGAAGAAGCAGGACTTCCATTATAATCACCAGATACTAATGGCAATTCGCTATAATTAAGAATTCCTTTTAACTCCCCTTCAGATGCTGCTTTCAATGCGGCATTTACTTCCTCAGCTGTTACATCTTTTTCAAGTTCCACAACAAGGTCTACAATCGACACATTCGGTGTAGGTACACGTACAGCCATCCCGTTTAACTTTCCTTTTAATTCAGGTAAAACTAAAGCAACAGCTTTTGCAGCTCCTGTCGAAGTAGGAATCATATTCTCTGCTGCTGCACGCGCTCTTCGATAATCCTTATGAGGAAGGTCGAGCACTTGTTGATCGTTTGTATATGAATGAATCGTTGTCATCATACCGCGCTTAATTCCGAACTGATTGTGTAACACTTTCGCAAATGGTGCCAAGCAGTTTGTAGTACAAGATGCGTTAGAAAGAACGTGATGACTGGCTGCATCATATTGTTCTTCATTGACCCCCATAACAATCGTAATATCCTCATCTGTTGCAGGCGCTGAAATAATAACCTTTTTCGCTCCACCCTCTAAATGTTTCGCCGCATCTTCTCGTTTTGTAAAGCGGCCTGTGGATTCGATAACAACCTCAACACCTAACTCCTTCCAAGGTAATGACGCTGGATCACGTTCTGCTAACACCTTTGTCTTATGACTACCGACAACTAGATACTCACCATCCACTGATACTTGTTCCGCAAGTGTTCCATGGACAGAGTCATATTTCAACAGATGAGCCAACATATTAGCATCTGTTAAATCATTAATTGCTACAATTTCAATATTTGGGTTTGCCAATGCTGCACGAAATGCCACACGTCCAATACGTCCAAATCCATTAATTCCAACTTTTACTGTCATTATAAATTCCTCCTTGAAGTTCATCCTAGCTTTTCTTTTCAATCAGAGATTAATTCTCGGGCTGCAGCCTCATCTGTAATAAGAACAGTTGTAGCATGTGTCCCCCTTATATAGCTTTGAATGGCTTTCGCTTTCTTTTTACCCCCTGCAACTGCAATCACTTTCTTTTCAGGAGTAAGGTCCTCTAACTGTAGACCGACTGTCAACACTTTATGAACAACTTCTCCACTTTCACTAAAGTAATATCCAAATGCCTCACCAACTGCCTTTTGTTCCACTAATCGTGTTAGAACACTTGGCTCAGACTTTCTTCTTTCCGCCATTACCAACGCTTCTCCAATTCCATGAATGACCATCTCTGCTGACTTTATCCTCGCAATCACTTCTTTCATGGACGGCTCCTTCATCAAGGAAGCATAAACTTCATCACTTAATTGATCTGGAACATAGAGAACTTTGTATGAAGCGTGAACTTTTTGTGCCATTTTTTCAACAATCGTATTAGCTTGATTTTGAGACATTTCGCCGACTCCACCGCGTGCGGGGACAAAGGTAACTCCTTTGCTATATTCATCCGAAACGAGAGAATCTGCCACAGCAGCCATTGTCGAGCCTCCCGTAATAGCAATGGTCCTTCGATTTTTCCATTCATGCTTCATCCGGGCCGCACATGCTTTTGCTAATTCTTTTTTCACCCAAGGTGACTCATCACAATTGCCGGACACAATAATGACTTCATCAATTTGAAGCATCTCCCGTAACCTTTGTTCCAATATATTTATCCCCATTACTTCTCGCATAATCCCCTCTAATTGTTCCAGAAGCTCCCGTCCCTCTTGAGAAAGATTCATGCCTGAACTATGCACTTCAAGAAGATTCTGATTTTTTAAGAAGTCAACTTCACTTCGAAGCGTTCGCTCTGTCAATTGCAGATGATTAGCAAGGCTTCGGCGTCCTACGGGCTCCATAGCCTTCACATACCGAAGAATGTTGTACCGTTTTTGCATCGTTTCTAAGAGATCAGGTAATAATTTTTTCTGTATGTCTAATAATATTTGCATTCGTATAAACCCCTATCTAAACCAAAGGGACACAAAACGTCCCACACATGACTTTATCGTCCCACTAACACCAAAAAAATATTCCTGCTATAAATTTATTCTAGCAGGATTATAATCGTTCTTCAAATATTAATCAAAAAATTATCTTTTTATTCTCTGAAGCAATTCATCTTTCCATACATGACCATACTGAACTATTTCCCCTTGCCATTGCACAACCGGAATCATCATTCCATACCGCTCGGTTAATTCATCACTATAGTCAATATCAATTTCTTCATATAAAATTCCCATCTCCGTCTTTATTTCTTCAAGTACGAGCTTTGCTTGATCGCATAAACAACATTTTTTTCGACTATATAATTGAAATGTATCCACTGCCTTACCATCATCCTTTTTAATCAAATCGCTTCCGTTTCGATGACGATGGGATCCCTAATTGTTCACGATATTTCCCCACCGTTCTTCGCGCCAATACAAGACCATGTTCTTTTTGTAATAACTCGACAAGGTCTTGGTCCGAAAGCGGCTTTTTCTTATTCTCCTGCTTAATTGCAGCGGCTAATAGATTCTTAGCCTGCAGTCCCGAAATATCTTTTCCATAATCGGTCGATGAAAGAGAAGTAGAGAAAAACGTGCGCATATCAATCGTGCCAAATGGGGTCTGTACGTATTTTCCTTTTACTGCACGACTAACTGTCGATTCGTGAATTTCCAACTCATCGGCTACATCCTTCATTGTCATTGGTTGTACGTATTCTAGTCCATGGTAAAAACATTTTGGTTGTTTTTCCACAATACAGCGCATGACTCGCAAAATGGTTTCCTTACGCTGTTGAATTCCGCGTGAAATCCATTGATACTCCTGCCATTTCTCTTGAACAAATTGCTTAACCTGTTTATCTTGATGCTGTTTCATTCTATGAAAATATTGTTTATCAACACTTAACTTTGGTGTATTGCCATCTAGATCGCCGATAAATATTTGGCCGTCACGAACTTCAACAATGACGTCCGGCACAATATATGTCGATTTTTCTTGATGAAAGTATGAAGCTGGTCGTGGATTAAATGTTTGAATATAATCAAACACTCTTTGAATGTCTTGTAAAGATACACCTAATTGCTTACTAAGCTCTTTCCATCGTTTATTAGCAAATTCAAGAAAGTAGTTTTGTAAAATCATCTCGGCTAATGGCTCTCTAGCATCTGCATAGGCTTGAATCCATAAACATTCTTGAAGGTTTCTTGCCCCCACCCCATGCGGTTCAAGCTGTTGGAGTAACTCTAGACTGTTTTGTAACGCATCAAAGGTAATAGAAGGGGTACATAAGTCATCTAGTTGAACACGTAAATAACCATTTTCATCTAAGTTTTGAATAAGAAGATTGAAGGCTCTCTGCTCTTCTTTCGTTAATTTTTGAAGATTTACTTGTGATAGAAGGTGGGCTTCAAGCGAAGGATGATCTTCACTTGCTTGCTCAATCCAGTAATCGGAATCATAATCTTTCTTCGTCCGTTTTCGTTTTTTTCGATCCATCCCTAGGTGAAAAATTGTAGATGAAGGCTCATCAACAGATAATAAAGGATTCTCCATCATTTTATTTTCTAAAAAGGCAGAAAGCTCCTGCGTCGAATATTGTAAAAGGGCTATCGATTGAGTTAACTCTTGAGTCATTGCCATTTTTAATGTTTGCTGTTGAAACAATCCGGCTTTCATATTCACTTGCAAATCCCTCCCCAACTCTATTTTACAATATTTGAAAAAAATAACACACACTTTTCTTGCAAACGCTTACCTATTTATTTGTTTTTATTCACTATATGTTGCAATCATACATTTACGACAAAGATTGACGAACGCATGCTAAAAAATTTATCCCGCACTTAGTAGGCAGTAAGAATCCAACCTAAAACTCATGAGGAAACAAAGAAGACAGGCGAGAAATAAAGGCCCTTAAAGGTCCAACCGGTAAGCTTTCACCAATCAGTTTCGTACGGTCACTTGATTGAAGCGAGGCGGCTAACTATCAGTGGAGGGTGAAAGTTTCACTTTATGAATCTTTCAAATTAAGAGGTAGAGTAAAGGAACGGCTATGTGAATAAATAGTAGCAAAATAAAAAAAGCCCCCTCCTTCACTTTATGAAGGAGAAAGCTTTTGGACGCCCTCGGCAGGAATCGAACCCACATCTTAAGAACCGGAATCTCACGTGCTATCCGTTGCACCACGAGGGCAAAATCATTTTTTAATACAGTTCATTATAGGCTAGATAAGGTATGTTTGCAAGTGAATTTGTGGTTTAAATTTGCCACGTTTGGATATAATGGATAAAGAACTTTCACTATTCATTCAAAATTACAACAAAGAAGAGGTAAAATCCAAATCTTTGGAAGGAGTCACTAGAAAAATGTCGAACAAATATATACATAAATAAGTTTGTTTTGTTTGACCTAAATTGACCAAAAAGTGTATCATACATACATAAACAAATTTAACCACTTTCTTAATCAAAAGGAGGAACTAAACATGAACTTAATTCCTACAGTTATCGAACAAACAAACCGTGGGGAACGTGCCTACGATATTTATTCTCGCTTATTAAAAGACCGGATTATTATGCTAGGAAGCGCAATTGATGATAATGTATCTAACTCTATTGTTGCTCAACTATTATTCCTAGAGGCAGAAAATCCAGAGAAAGATATTACTCTATACATTAATAGCCCTGGTGGAAGTATTACATCTGGTATGGCAATTTACGATACAATGCAATACATTAAACCAGATGTATCAACTGTATGTATCGGAATGGCTGCTTCTATGGGTGCATTCTTACTTGCAGCTGGTAAAAAAGGAAAACGTTTTGCTCTTCCAAACAGTGAAGTTATGATTCACCAACCACTTGGCGGTGCGCAAGGTCAAGCAACAGAAATCGAAATTGCTGCTCGTCGCATCCTTTTCTTAAAAGAAAAATTAAATCAAATTTTAGCCGATCGCACTGGTCAATCGTTAGAAACCCTTCAACGAGACACAGAGCGCGATAACTTTATGACAGCTGAACGAGCACTTGAATATGGCTTAATTGATAAAGTTATTACTCGCAATGTACTAGAAGATAAAAAAGAATCTTAAGTAAGAAAAATGTAAGGTGTCTGGAGCTAGACACTTTACATTTTCTTTTATCTTCTAGAAAAAAGCGTCCTGTTATAGGACGCTTTTTTCGATGTATTATCCTTCTTGTTGAATAAACTGGATGAGCGATTCTAACGCTTCTTGCTCATCTCGCCCATCAGCAATAACCTTCACCGATACACCGGAGCTAATAGCAAGACTCATTAAGCCCATAATGCTTTTAGCATTTACTTTCCTACCGTCTTTCTCCAAATAGATGTCTGAATTAAAACGGTTTGCTTCCTGAACAAAAAGAGCGGCTGGACGAGCTTGCAATCCGGTTTTCAATTGTACTTCTATTTGTTTTTCCACCATCCCATCTTCCTCCTATCCCCTTTATTTCTTCGCCGACAATGCTTCTCCTCCACGAAGTTTATCTGCAATTTCGTCAATCTTTCTTAACCGATGATTAATACCTGACTTACTAATGTTCCCGCCTGATACCATCTCACCTAATTCCTTTAATGTCACATCTTGATAAGCGACTCTTAACTCTGCAATTTCTCTAAGCTTATCTGGCAGCACACTTAAGCCAACCGTCTCTTCAATATACCGAATGTTTTCCACTTGTCGTAAAGAAGCCCCAATCGTTTTATTCAGATTGGCGGTTTCACAGTTAACGAGCCGGTTCACCGAATTACGCATATCTCTTACAATACGAACATCTTCAAATCGTAATAAAGCAGAATGCGCACCGACTACGCTCAAAAATTCTGCAATCTTCTCGGCTTCTTTTAAATACGTAATATAGCCTTTTTTACGCTCTAACGTTTTAGCCTTTAATCCAAATATATTCATAAGCTCACATAATGCATCATTATGCTCTTTATAAAGTGAAAAAATCTCTAGATGATAAGACGATGTTTCTGGATTATTGACCGACCCTCCAGCTAGAAAGGCACCTCTTAAATAAGATCTCTTACAACATTTCTTCCCTATGATGTTATCGGATAAGTGATGAAGAATTTCAAATCCCTCACCTAAAATCTCTAAATCCGTTAAAATCTCTTGTCCGCCAGCTGATATTCTTACAATATATACATTGTTCTTTTTTAGCTTCATTTTTTTCCGAACTAGCAATTCTACTTGCACTTCATAGCTCTTTTTAAGCAGCGTATAAATTCTTCTAGCAATTGCTGCATTTTCTGTTTGAATATCGATAATTAACTTTCGATTAGAAAATGAAAGAGATCCATTCATGCGTATAAGCGCACAGAGTTCTGCTTTGCTGCAGCAGCCCTTGCTTTCTAAAGTGGTCAATTCTTTTTTTGTTTCCGAAGCAAAAGACACCCTGTTCACCTCCAATCGATTACAAGAAGAAATGCGCAAGCGGCTCGAACAGCTTACCATTCCCCGCCACTTCTTACTTTTTTTCAATCATATGATACAGTAACTCCGCTACTTTTTTCGTATCATGGCGTACCACATGTCCTTCGTAACTAAAAATCCGATCTTGAATAATTTCAAGCCCCATGTTCTTTAAGCTATCCACATCATAAACAACGGGCTTAGCAAATTCCTCCTCATAACGTTGTTGAACTTCGCGAGGAACCTCCTCACTATTCACTAAAATGCTATCAATACAAGAACAGCCAACATGGTTATACAGAGCTTTCACATGGTCACTTGCTGTATAGTCAAGTGTCTCGCCAGCTTGTGTCATTAAGTTACAAATATATACTTTCTTCGCAGAGGCTTCTGCAATCGCCTCCCCAATTCCAGGAACAAGCAAGTTAGGTAAAATACTTGTATACAAACTGCCCGGTCCAATAACAATCAAGTCTGCCCGCTTAATTTCTGTTAACGTTTGACTTAGTGGTTTAATATGTTCTGGTGTAAGAAATACTCTCTTAATTCGCTTACCTGAGAAAGGGATTTTCGATTCACCGCTTACAATCGAACCATCCTCCATCTCTGCATGTAACACAACACTTTGATTCGCAGCCGGTAACACTTTTCCATGCACATTCAAAAACTTACTCATTTCTTGAATCGCATGAACAAAGTCACCTGTTAGGGAAGTCATAGCTGCCAAAATGAGATTCCCAAGAGAATGGCCAGACAATTCATTTTTCTCAGTAAAACGATGTTGAAACATTTTTTCAATAAAGGGCTCTACATCTGACATCGCAGCCAATACATTCCGAATGTCTCCAGGAGCCGGAATATCCATTTCCTCACGAAGTCGGCCCGAGCTTCCCCCATCATCCGCAACTGTCACAATGGCTGTAATATCGACAGGATGTTTTTTGAGTCCCCGTAATAATACCGGCAGCCCTGTTCCGCCGCCGATAATTACTACTTTAGGTTGCTTCTGTTTTTTTGACATCCTGTTTCCCCTTACGCTTCTCGATATCACGGTGAGAAATCTGCGTTGTGTAATCTTTTTTGAAATAGTTAGCAAGATATTCTGTTAACGCAACAGAGCGATGTTGACCACCGGTACAGCCGATTGCAATAATCAACTGGGATTTCCCTTCACGTTTATAATATGGCAGCATAAACGTAAGCAAATCAGTGACTTTTTCTAAAAACTTCTTTGTCTCACTCCATTTAAGCACATAAGTCGATACTTCTTCTTCCAACCCTGTTTGTGGTCGCATATGTTCAATATAATGTGGATTCGGTAAAAAGCGAACATCAAATACAAGATCAGCATCAATTGGGATACCATGCTTAAAGCCGAAAGACATCACATTGACTGTAAATACAGGTTGTTTACTAGTGGAAAATTCCATCGTGATTTTTTCTCTTAGCTCACGCGGCTTTAATTGTGATGTATTGTAAATTAGCTGCGCTCTTCCCTTTAATTCATCTAAGAGATGACGTTCAAGCTTAATTCCTTCTAAAGGACGATCAAGTGGAGCAAGTGGGTGCGTCCTTCTTGACTCCTTATATCTTCGCACTAACGATGCATCGTCAGCATCAAGGAAGAGAATTTGTGGAACGACCCATGGTGTTTGCGACAAATCATCTAAAGCAACGAATAAGGAATCAAAAAACTCACGTCCACGCAAGTCCATCACAATCGCTACTTTATTCATCTTATTCCTAGAATCCTTCATTAACTCTAAAAATTTTGGCAATAACGCAGGTGGTAAATTATCAATACAAAAAAAGCCTAAATCCTCAAAGCTTTGAATCGCTACAGTTTTTCCTGCTCCAGACATTCCTGTAATAATGACTAATTGTGTTTCATTCTTCAGTTCGTTCAAATTCTTCACCCCCGCCTATAATCATTCTTTATACTCAACCTGGATCCAATCGATAAGAAAGCAATTTAAAGTCTGGTGTATACGTAAATGTCCCATAAATAATGCCTTTACCGTGAATCATATATTCTAAAATATGATGATCTCCTTCTGCCATTGCGAGTTCTTTCGTCTCATCTATCGGATGCCAATGAAGTTCTCCTTCTTCACACACATCATTATTAATTCCATCCGATTCTGTCGCATAGAATGTGAACATCATCCATTCTGTCAGAACTTTGTCTCCATCTTTCATAATAAAAGTAAAGATGCCTTTAATCGATGGATTTTTCAGATACACACCTGTTTCTTCTCGGTATTCGCGAATACAGGCATCTCGAACAGATTCTCCAGGCTCCATCTTGCCTCCCGGAGCAACCCACCAACCTCGTCTAGGTTTTTTCAAAAGCAAAATCTGATTATCTTTTATTAATACACAATTTGTCACACGTTGCATATTTATCACCTCGATTGCCCTCTACTAACTTAAACAGGCTGAATTTGTATAGTAATAAGAAAAGCGTAAGTGCCTTGATTAGCTCCAACAGCTGCTTGCGAGTCGAAATGTGAAGCGACTCTTTTTTACTTTCTATCGGCTAAATCGAAGTACCTCAAAGGGCTCGGAGCCTCTAAGATGGAGCTAAACAACAAAGCGTTTCGAAAATCTTATACTTTCTGATTCTTAGAAGTCTGTTTTCGCTAAAACTCATGTATGTTATATCTTTTTATTATACTCTTTTTACTATAAGCTCTCAATGAACAACGCATGTCATTTTAAGATGCGAAGCTCGACAGCCATATAACATAAAGAACCGACAGATACCCCCCCTATTCTTCGAGGTGGTGAACTAGACGAGGCCTCAAAGGAAATCAAAAAATTCCACATGTTCTTCTTACACACAAAAAAAGACACAGACCAAAATGATCTGTGCAACAACGTGTTTACTTATAAAAGGGGGTCAATTACTTACCCTTACTATACCTAAACTTTATTTCAGCTGTGTTACAGCTTAGTTAAAACAGAATAACGATATGATTAAATGTTTCCATGGAAACATTTATGCTTTTATTTGTAACTTTTCTTTTAGCTCTTCTACATAATGTTGAACAGATTGAGCAGCAATACTTCCGTCTCCTGTAGCTGTTACGATTTGACGCAATGTTTTTTCACGAACATCTCCAGCAGCAAAGATTCCAGCTACTTTTGTCTCCATTCGTTCATTCGTTTCGATATAACCTGTTTCATTTGTAATACCTAAGTTTTCAAACGGCTTTGTTAATGGCAGCATGCCAATGTAAACGAAGACACCATCTGCTGGATGCTCTGTCTCTGTACCATCAACAGTAGATACAAGTGTTACACTACCTACTTTGCCATCCTTTTCATTAATTTGTTTCAACGTTGTATTCCAAATGAAATCGACTTTTTCATTCGCAAAAGCACGCTCTTGCAGAATTTTTTGGGCACGAAGCTCATCACGACGGTGAACAATCGTTACTTTTGAAGCAAAGCGAGTTAAATACACACCTTCTTCAACAGCTGAATCTCCGCCGCCAATTACAAATAATTCTTTTCCTTTAAAAAATGCGCCGTCACATACAGCACAATAAGATACGCCTCGTCCGCCTAATTCTTTCTCACCAGGAACACCAATTTTTTTGTACTCAGCACCTGAAGAAATAATGATGGAACGCGCTTTGTATTCTTTTGAACCAGCAATAATCGTTTTATATTCTTCGCCATCGATGATTTCTTTTACATCACCATAAGCGTATTCAGCACCAAACTTCTTAGCATGTTCAAACATTTTGGTAGAAAGCTCTGGTCCAAGAATTGTTTCAAACCCTGGATAGTTTTCAACTTCCTCTGTGTTTGCCATTTGTCCGCCTGGCATTCCACGCTCTAGCATTAATGTGGAAAGATTCGCACGAGATGTATAAACAGCAGCGGTCATCCCAGCTGGACCAGCTCCAATAATTACTACATCATAAATTTTTTCTTCTGTCACATTGTTCACTCCTTCTGACTTTCCAACCAATTAATTAACGATAGTATTTCCTATCTATTATCCTATATAACAAATAATCATCAGTCCAAATATTTGCTCAGTTTAAGAAAGATTGAACAAGCTTAATGTACTTCGAAATGGTAGAAACGGAAATAAAGTGCTTCTCAGCAATAGCTGCTTGGCTTTTTTTCTCATCACGAATCTGATACCACACATACTCAAGAGCAGCCGCCCAGCCAGCAGGATTATTAAATTTATGCTGTACTTTGACCGCTTCCACAAATACGGAAAACCATAGTAAGTAAATTCCCGCTTCAGTCAATTTAATCGGTTTAAAATGCTGATACAGTAAATCCGCTGTTCGATCCGCAAAATCAATAACTGTCAGCTCTCGCTCTTTATTGGCATCCTTTACACAATCAGCATAGCTCTTTTCTAACGGTGTAAAAGCTGTATTTTTCACAAATAGCTTATTTTTCACTAAGCTTTGTTTATGCTTTGAATGCTTTACAAGAAAAATCGCAAACAATCTTTCTTCAATATGTTCACTTTCTAAACGTTGTAAAATAGACGGCAAATGATGTTCAAAACCAGCAATCGCTACATTGGATTCGCTCCACGGCTCCATTCCCTCTTTATCAGGATTTATTTCCACGACTTTTTTCCAAGCCTTATGAGCAGTCTGTTCATGCCCTAAATGGTATGCAGACGTAGCTAACCAAAAATAAAAAGAGGCGTCGCCTTCAAATCCTTTCTTTTGCAGCTGCTTTAACCATTTGTACGCTAATGAATACTTTCCAATTAACGCAAAAGTTGCACCTAATTTAAAGCGATGCTCGATTAAAATTGGACGAACCTTCGCTAATGTATTGACTAACTCTCCTAGCTTCGCTTCATCCTGCTGGTAATGATGGAACACAGCCAAATTACAAAGGGCATGCAAATTTCCTGGACTCTTTTCTAGCACTTCCTCTAAAGTGGCATACGCCTCATCGATTTGTCCTAAATAAAAATAGGCCAGCGCTAGATTATTATAAGCAGACCAGTAATCTTCATACTCTTCAATCATGTTCTTTAGTACTTCAATCGCTTTTGGAAAATTTCCCGCCTCTAAATATTCACGTGCTTTTTCTTGCTTCATAATGAGTCCATCTTGACTAAATAAGCTTTCTTCCGTTTCATCGGTTTCGAACATAATGAGTTCAAGAAGATCCTCAGCCTCTTCACTAAATTCACCTTGTTCTTCTTTATCAAGATACGCATTAGCATGACGATACGCCTCTTCAAACATCCCCAGATGCGCATAGTTATTGGCTAAGAAGTAATGACATTCAGTCATATAAGGATCGAGCACGTTTAGAATATTTTCAAGAAGATTATTCGAGTAATTGTATTCGCCAATTTCCGTACATGTAATAGCCAATTGACACGCAATCATTGGCTCTCCTGGTTCAAGCTCAAGAGCTCGCTCCAAATATTTTTTTGCTTTATATAATTCACGTTTGTGATATGCTTTTAATCCCTTGGTGAAGTAATATTCCCCAGTCGGGTAAAAGGACAATACTTTCGCCGGCTGTCCTAGTTTAGCGTCTTTACTCATGTAATCCTCCATCCACAAGTTGTTAACTACAGTAGTATATCATAATGCTGATTATTTGCCGAACCAGTAAATAAATAACAGGAACTAGAAAATTCACAGATATATCTATTGTAACAGGTTTGTGCATGATTGCATGAGTATTCACGTGTCTTTTTTATAAAATTTCTATAGAGTGTAAGATAGTTAAACCCTTGTGTTTATTGATCTTTTTCATTTAATCAAACGTTTGATTAAATTTAAATATACGAAAGGGCTGCCCGAAAAGCCATTTTCATGACTTTTGGGACAGCCCCCTGCTATTACTTTTCTTCTTTCGATGCATGTCTTTCTTTTAATACAGTTAACACTTCTTGTAATGGAAGCTCTTGTTCTTGAAGTAAAACTAGTAAGTGATATAGTAAATCTGCACTTTCCCATTTCAATTCTTCTGCATCACGGTTCTTCGCTGCGATAATAACTTCGGCCGCTTCTTCACCGACTTTTTTCAAAATTTTATCTACGCCTTCTGTAAATAAATACGTTGTGTATGAACCCTCAGGCATTTGTTCTTTTCGTTTTCCGATTAATTCTTCTAGTTCAAATAAAAATGCAGCATCTTGATTAGCCATGTTGTTCGCCCCTTTGTTTTGGTAGATTGTTTTCGTGAAGCAGCTTGTTGTACCAGTATGACACGCCGGGCCATTTGGAATAACGCGTACAACTAATGCATCTTGATCACAATCAAATGTTATATCCACAATCTTTTGTGTATTGCCACTTGTAGCCCCTTTATGCCAAAGCTCTTGGCGAGAACGGCTAAAGAACACCGTTTCGCCTTTCTCCATTGATAATTGTAAAGAATCTTTGTTCATATAAGCAAGTGTCAACACTTCTTTTGTATTGGCATCTTGAACAATGGCTGGTACAAGCCCTTTTTCATCGAATTTAATGCTTTCGATTTTCATCGTACAACGACTCCTTGTTCTTTCAAAAACGACTTCACTTCTTTAACGGATGTTTCTTTATAATGGAAAATAGAAGCGGCTAATGCAGCATCAGCTTTTCCTTCTTCAAACGCTTCTTGGAAATGCTCTGCATTCCCTGCTCCGCCCGAAGCAATAACAGGAACAGAAACCGCCTCGCTTACCGCTTTTGTTAACGCGATATTAAAGCCTTGCTTCTCACCGTCACAATCCATGCTCGTTAATAAAATTTCGCCAGCCCCGCGGCTTACCGCTTCCTTCGCCCAAGCAACAACTTCCCACTCGGTCGCCGTTCGACCGCCATGGGTATAGACGCGCCATGAACCAAGCTCTTCATCATAGCGAGCATCAATCGCCACAACGATACATTGCGCCCCAAAATAATCGGAGCCTTCATTAATTAAGTCCGGACGAACAACAGCCGCTGTATTCAGCGATACTTTATCCGCACCTGCACGTAAAATTTTCTTCATATCAGCCAGCGAGTTAATCCCGCCGCCAACGGTAAACGGAATAGCTAAGCTTCCTGCTACTGAACGAACGACATCGACCATCGTTTCACGCCCTTCATGTGAAGCAGAAATATCAAGGAAAACAAGCTCATCGGCTCCTTCTTGATCATAAAAAGCAGCCAATTCAACCGGGTCTCCAGCATCACGTAACGACACGAATTGAACTCCTTTTACAACGCGTCCATCTTTCACATCCAAGCATGGAATAATACGTTTTGTGAGCATGTTAACCACGCACCTTTTCTAGTGCTTCTTTTACTGTAAAGCGATTCGTATAAATTGCTTTTCCGATAATGGCACCGATAATACCGCTCTTTTCGTAGTTTTGAAGAGCCGCCAAGTCATCCAATGAACTAATCCCGCCAGAAGCAATAACCCCTTTTCCTGTCGCCTCTGCCATCGCTACAACACCTTGGACATTCGGACCAGACAACATGCCGTCTGTTGCAATATCCGTTACGATAAATGTTTCCGCACCAGCATCCGCTAAGGCTTTTCCAAGTTCAATCGCTAATGTTTCAGATGTTTGAAGCCAGCCGTGAGTTGCCACACGGCCATCTTTTGCATCAATTCCGATTGCAATATGCTTACCGTACTTACGAATCATGTCTTTTGTAAAAGCAGGGTCCGAAACCGCTGTACTTCCTAAAATAACACGCTCGACTCCGTTATCAAGATACGTTGCAATATCAGCTTCTGTACGAATACCACCGCCAATTTGGATTTTTGCCCCTAATTCTTTCGCGGCTTGAATCACATACGCATCATTAATACGACTGCCTTCTTTGGCCCCGTCAAGGTCCACCATATGTATCCATTCTGCTCCTTGGTCTGCAAAATTCTTCGCCATATCAAAAGGAGAATCGCCATAAACCGTTTCTTGATTATAATCTCCTTGAATTAAACGTACACATTTGCCACCGCGCATATCAATGGCTGGATAAATCTTGAACTCGCTCATGCCTGATCCTTCCCTTCCACTAACGCCAAGTAATTTCTTAATAACGACATCCCCATTTGTCCACTCTTTTCTGGGTGAAACTGCATCCCGAACACATTGCCGGTGCCCACAATCGCAGGAACTGCAACATGATAATCAGCCGAAGCTGTTACGAAGCTTGCATCCGTCTGCGCATAATAGGAATGAACAAAGTACACATAATCTTCTTCTAATCCTTTTAATAATGGTGAAGATTGATTAAAAGAAAGGCGGTTCCAACCCATGTGCGGTACTTTATACTTCTCACCATTGTCCTCCCCAGTAAACCGAACAACTTTCCCAGGAATCAACGATAGGCCTTCTGCCGGACCATTTTCTTCGCTCTCATCAAACAATAGCTGCATACCAAGACAAATCCCTAATAAATAACCGCCATTCGCCACATATTGTTTAACAAACGTGTCTAGCCCTGTTTCTTTTAACAAGTTCATTGCGTCACGAAATGAACCTACACCTGGCAGAATTAGTCCGCTTGCTTTAGCTAGCTTTTCAGGATTATTTGAAATAAAGGACTGTGCTTCAAGACGTTCCAATCCTTTTGTAACGGAAAATAAATTTCCCATCCCATAATCAATAATACCAATCATTTATAACATTCCTTTCGTTGAAGGAATTCCTTTGACGCGCGGATCAATCATCGTTGCTTCATCTAAAGCTCTTCCTAACGCTTTAAAAATCGCCTCAATAATGTGGTGTGTATTGTGGCCATAGTGCACGATGACATGTAAATTCATTCTTGCTTCAAGGGCGAACTTCCATAAAAATTCGTGAATTAATTCCGTATCAAATGTACCTACTTTTTGTGAAGGAAAATCTGCGCGAATTTCAAAAGCAGGACGGTTGCTTAAATCAATGACAACTTGTGCAAGAGCCTCATCCATTGGAACAAACGCATTTCCATAACGCTTAATCCCGCGTTTATCACCAAGAGCTTGTGAAAGAGCTTGCCCTAGACAAATCCCAATATCTTCCGTTGTGTGATGATCATCGATTTCTGTATCCCCTTTTGCATCGATCGTCATATCAAATTTTCCGTGTTTCGTAAACAGATCCAACATATGTGTCATAAATGGAACCGCTGTTTCAATCGAAGCTTTTCCTTCTCCATCAACTGAAAAGTCCAACTTAATATTCGTCTCATTCGTTTTTCGTTCAATACTTGCAGAACGCTCCATTATAAACCCTCCTTCTGTCCAATCGTATCTATAAAAGTACATTTTTGATATTTAGTATCTAGTGCAAGGCCAACGCAGCCTTTGCACTTCTCTTATTTTTTACGAGCTTCAATGGCACGAGCGTGTGCTTCAAGACCTTCCATTCGTGCAAAAGCAGCAATTTTTTCAGCATTTTGTCGAAAAGCTGTTTCACTGTACATAATGATGCTTGATTTTTTTTGAAAATCATCAACATTCAGTGGACTAGAAAAACGAGCTGTTCCGTTTGTCGGTAATACGTGGTTCGGACCAGCAAAATAATCTCCGACAGGTTCCGAGCTAAAACGACCGATAAAAATCGCTCCAGCATGTCGAATTTGTGCCATAACTTCCATCGCATCACGCGTGATAATTTCTAAATGTTCCGGCGCTAATTCATTTACAGCATCAATGGCTTCAGCTAAGCTGTCACATACAACAATTCGACCGTAATCAGCAATAGAAGCTGCGGCAATATCACGGCGAGGCAGCAAAGCAAGCTGCTTTTCCACTTCACTTGCCACTTCTTCGGCTAATTCAGGCGAAGTCGTAATGAGTACACTGCACGCACGAGCATCATGCTCTGCTTGTGATAAAAGGTCAGCTGCAACCTCCGCAGCAATCGCTGTTTCATCTGCTAAAACTGCAATTTCACTAGGTCCTGCAATCATATCAATTGCTACATCACCAAACACTTCTCGTTTAGCAAGCGCCACATAAATATTCCCTGGTCCGACAATTTTATCGACTTTAGCAATCGTTTCGGTTCCATAAGCAAGTGCCGCAATCGCTTGAGCGCCACCAACTTTATAAATTTCTGTTACACCAGCAATTTTAGCTGCCGCTAATACAGGCGCAGATAACGAACCATCTTTCCCTGGAGGAGAAACCATCACAATTCGTTTTACACCCGCTACTTTAGCCGGCATAATGTTCATCAATACAGAAGATGGATAAGCAGCTGTACCACCAGGAACGTAGACACCAACTGCATCAAGAGGCGTTATTTTTTGTCCAAGCATCGTTCCTGTTTCATCTGTCGTCATCCACGAATTACGCGTTTGTTTCTCGTGGAACATTCGAATATTGTCGGCCGCTTCTTGTATAATCGCCAGCTGTTGATCTGGTAGAGTTGCGACAGCGGCCTCTAGTTCCGCTTCGGAAACAAGTAATTCTTTAACTTGTACACCGTCAAATTTTTCTGTGTATTGAGATACAGCGGCATCTCCGTTTTTTCTCACATCATTAATAATATCTTGAACGGCTTTTCTTTGATCCTCGGTCCCCGAGTCAACCGAGCGCTTCAAAGAAAGGTCTTTTGTTAATCGTTCAATTTTCATACGCTCACCTCATTTAAAAAATCCGATCACTTATTCGATAATTTCTGCTAACCGGTCGACAATTTCCGTAATCCGCTCTTCTTTAATTCGATAGCTTACAGGGTTCGCTACTAAGCGTGATGTAACATCCGCAATTCGTGCGTATTCAACAAGCCCATTTTCCTTTAAAGTTTGTCCTGTTGACACAATATCAACAATTCGCTCTGCCAAGCCGATTAATGGCGCCAATTCAATAGAACCATTCAACTTAATAATTTCGACTTGCTCACCTTGTTCACGGAAATAGCTTGAAGCAACATTCGGATATTTACTCGCAATCTTTGGCGCAATATCACTAATTTTTGTATTTGGAAGTCCTGCCACCGCTAAATAACAAGCACTAATTTTTAAATCTAGAAGCTCATACACATCGCGTTCTTCTTCAAGCATTACATCTTTCCCTGCAATCCCAAGGTCTGCTACCCCATGCTCAACATACGTCACAACATCCATTGGCTTCGCTAATATAAAACGTAAATTTTCCTCTTCAACTTCAATAATTAATTTACGTGAATCATCGAATTCAGGAGGAAGACGAAAGCCTGCTTTACGCAACATCTCTGCAGCCTCTTCAAAAATTCTTCCTTTTGGCATCGCAATCGTTAAAAAGCTACTCATTGCTTACTCTCCCTCCATTCCCTACAAATAAATGTACATCTGAAAACGTTCTTGTATAAGCATCTACATTTTCTACTGCATTAATATCTTGAATCGTTACCATAATGCCTTCTGCACGCTTCTGCTTAGCAAAGTCTAGCGCTTCTTTACGACGCTCTGGGCTAAATAAAATACATTCCGGTACGTCTGCTTCCTGTATTTCACCAATCGCTTCCACCAAACGATCCATGCGAATACCGAATCCTGTTGCCGATGCATCCCACCCGAATTTATCAAGAAGGTTATCGTAGCGGCCTCCGTTTCCGATTGGTGAACCAACCCCGCCCGCATATACTTCAAATAACGTTCCTGTATAGTAGCTCATATGACTAACAAGTGTTAAATCCAGGCTTACATATTGATCAACACCAAATTCTTTTAATTGAACCGCCAATTCTTGCAGCTCAGAAAGCTGTTCGCGACCATGCTCTCCTTCTAATAGGCCAAGGGCTTTTGTTAACGTGTTTTCCCCGCCTTGAAGAGAAATAAATTCAATTAATCGTTGCTTATCAATAGAAGAAAGCGTTAAAGATTTCACATGCTCACGATAGCCTACATAATTTTTTTCATATAAAAATTTACGTAGTACGGCCGCTCTTTCTTCATTTCCTAAAATACTTAGGAACAATTCTTGAACGAATCCGATATGCCCAATCGTAATCTTAAATTTCTCTAATCCTGCCGCTTTTAACACATCAGCCATTAAAGCAATCATTTCTGCATCGGCACTAGTCGACTTGTTGCCAATGCATTCAATGCCCATTTGCTCAAACTCAGCGGGACGTCCACCTTCGCGCTGCTGTGCTCGATACACATTTGCAGAATACGCTAAGCGTAATGGAATTCTTTGATTTAATAACTTAGATGCTGCAACACGCGCAATCGGTGTCGTCATATCTGGACGAAGAACAAGGGTATGCCCTTGCTGATCCAGTAACTTAAACAATTGTTGATCTAAAATCGCTGATGCCTCACCAATCGTTTCATAATATTCTAACGCTGGAGTTTCAATAAATTGATAGCCCCATTTCTTAATTTCATCACTCATTTTATTTCGGACCGCTGCTTTTGTTTCATAAAGCTCCGGCAGCGTATCTCTCATGCCTAACGGTTTTTCAAACATAAATGGCTTTGTCACGACTGCACATCCTTTTAATATAATGAATATTTTCTTACCATATCTTTCTTTAATTTATAAATAGTATCAAAAAAATGGACAGAATCCTATAAATTATCGCAATTATTATAATAAAAAAGTAAAAATCCTTTAGTTCGCTAATATGGTAACAAAGTGAAGTTATATGTAGTGTACTCCTGCCCCTGTGAACAGTCAAGTACAAACTCCCTTTTCCTTCTCTTAAATTAAGGGCTTTTTATATCTGAACTAACAAGCTCACCCTTGTCAGGACTATTCGCCCATTTCATATTTGAAACATTTACCGCTTACAACTAAAACTGTTAACAACTATAATTTTAGTTTGATAGCTAATTAGGTACTATAACTTAGGAGGAAGAACATGCAGAAATTTTTATCCATTATTCTAGCAACAGTACTGTTTTTTACACTAACAAGCAGTCCTGGATACGCTGCTGCCTCTCTTAGTCAACAAGACTTAGAGGACTATTTAACTGAAGTAGATATGACACAAACAGAATTGGAAGAGTACTTAGACTACTACGGTGTCGAATTAGAAGAATTTTCTTCTATTGATGAACTTCGTGATATGTTAGGGCCTGCTTTAACTCAAGCTAACCTAGAAGATTTACTAAATGAATATGACATGACAGAAGAAGAGTTAACGGCTTTACTCATTGAATACGGAGAAATGGAGGAAGGAGAAACAATTCTTGATTCCTTTTACTTTGTCTCTGATATCGAACTGCTCATTCTTTTCGATCAAGACATGGGCGATATAGACTCGGCTGAGTTGTTAGACGGCCTTGCTGAATTTGATATACATGAGGAAGAGCTAGAACGCTTATTCACATATCTAGAACCGATTTTTGAACAACCTGGATTTGAAGATCAATTAATGGCTTTAGTTGACCGTATGTTACAGTTTGAAGAATTTGAAACATTAGATGACCTGACGGTTGAACAGATAGCGGAGTTATTCTCTATCTATAATGATGTACAAGACTTACTTCAAGTTGAATTCAAATTTGATTTAATCAAAGACGGTGTAACAACCCCAATTTCCATTCAGGAACTATATAGCATGGAAGAATTACAAGATGCTAGTTTACGAATTTCCATCCATGATTTAAACGGAAACTTGCTGCTGGATTTGATTGTAACTAGTGAGATGTTTGGCAGTGATTTGATTAAGGAGACAGCTCAAAGCTTGAAAGAGACGCCTGAGGTCATTAAAGAAATAAAGTCAAAAGCTAAAACTAACAAAACTGTCCCAAAAACTGTTAAGGGCGGCCTACTACCTAACACGGCAGGCAATTATGCCATGAACGCAATTCTAGGACTTTTACTGGTTGGCTTAGCATTTGTTTTATTCAGAAAAGCGAGAATGAACTAATCTATGAAAAACAATAGGCGTTCCAAACGAAAGAAAAGAATCAGCCTATTCTTAGCAATCTGTCTGTTATTTATAGGCGTATATTTCACAGCGACGAATGCTTATCCCCTGTTAAAAAGTTATGATAAAGGGGATAAAAAAGAAACTTCTGTTACGGCTGCTCAAGAAAAGAGCGAAGTAACAGAACAAAAAAAACTATATCCTACTCGGCCTGAAAAAGGAGATATGATAGGAGATCTTTACATCCCTAAATTAGACAGCACTTTGCCCATTTATCATGGAACGGATGAAGATGAATTGGAGAAAGGTGTTGGGCATTATGCAGGTTCGGTGCTTCCTGGTGAAGCAGACAATTCCGTACTATCAGGACACCGCGATACTGTATTTCGAAAGCTGGGCGAAGTAGGGAAAGGCGATTTACTTATTACGAACACAGAAGCAGGTACCTTCACATTCAAAGTACGAAAAGTACGAATTGTGGATGCGGATGATCGTACGGTCATTGTTCCTAAACCGAAGGCAACCTTAACCGTCACCACCTGCTATCCTTTTTCATATATTGGTAATGCGCCTGAACGATACGTGTTAATTGCAGATTTAATAGAAACTGAAGTATCGAAATAGAGAAATGGGCTGTGAGAAATCACAGCCTATTTTCACAATATAAAGGGGACCAAACTGTAAGGTAACGTTCAAAACCTAAGATTCAGGGGGCTCAATCATGGATAAACAACAGCAAGAACATTTCTTTCGTCTATTAAGACAAACCTATGAATCTGCAACAGCAGATGAAGATGTTTCTATTGAAAAGATATTAGCCCAAATTAAAAGCGGCCTATCTGATATCTTTAAAAAACTATACTAAAAAGAACTTACCCTCCTAATGGAGAATAAGTTCTATTACAATCATTTAGTTTCGCGTTCTCTCTTCCATTTCTTCCTTCGTATAGATGACACGCATTGGATTTCCACCGACTAAAGCACCTGCTGGCACATCTTTATGAACAAGCGACCCTGCAGAAACAATCGCACCATTCCCAATGATGACACCTGGAAGAATCGTGGAGTTTGCTCCAATCATCACCTCATCACCGATAACAACATCCCCTAAACGATATTCGTGAATTAAATACTCATGGGCAAGAATAGTCGTATTATACCCAATAATGGAATTATTCCCAACCGAGATTTTTTCAGGAAACATCGTATCAGGCATGACCATTAGTGCAAAGGACGTTTGCTTGCCGATTTTCATATGCAGGAATGTTCGATACATCCAATTCTTCACAAACATAAAGGGTGTAATACGAGCAATTTGAATGATGATAAAGCACTTAACAACTTTCCAAAAGGACACGGTCTTATACACTTGCCAAAGCGAATTGGATCCCTCGACTGGATAGCGGACCGTTCTTCTCATACCGTCTTCCCTTGTAAAATATCAATTAAATCTGACATATGATTTAGCATATAATCTGGATGATACGTTTGTAAAAACTCCGTTCCTTTCAACGACCACGCTACACCAGCCGTCTTCGTCCCTGCATTTTTTCCACCGAGAATATCGTGATAATTATCTCCAATCATCATCGCCTCAGCTGGATCTGAACCAAGAGCATTCAACGCCTTTAAAAGCGGCTCCGGATCCGGTTTAGGCTTTTCGATATCATCCATCGTCACGACTACATCGAAGAACTGATCTAATCTGCTTAACTTGAGTCCTCTTTCAACGATATCTCGTTTTTTTGTCGTAACAATGGCCAGCTTATACTTGCTTTGAAACAAGCTTTCTATCGTCTCGTATACACCATCAAACTGAGTCACAAGCAAGTCATGATGCTCCCAATTATGCTTGCGGTAAAAAGCTATCATTTCCTCCGCAAGCTCCGGGTTAATGGATGAAAAAGTCTCTATTAAGGACGGACCAATAAATGGGAGAATATCTTCCCGTTTATACTGTCCTGGATAGTAATGATTGAGTGTTTCCGTAAAAGAAGCAATAATTAATTCATTTGTATTAATTAAAGTTCCATCTAAATCGAATAATAAAGTAGAAATATTACTGCTCATACACAGCTCCCTTTCTTTGCACACTTTCATAGCGATTCCATATATATCCTACGGCGATTGTCAAGACAATTGCCGTCACTAACCGAATGATTAATAGAGGCAGAACAGGAATCCCTAATGGAATAAAGATCAACGTGTCTTCTACTACGGCATGGCATGCTACTAAAAAGATAAAAGCTAATGTCATATCTTTTTTCGACACACCTTCTTCTTTAGCAGCTTGAATCATGACCCCTGCCCCGTAAGCAAGCCCAATTGTTAAACCGGTTGCAAATGGCAGCGCTGCATTCTCCTTCATGCCTAATACCTTCATAACCGGCCCAAGCATTCGTGAAAAAGCTTCCAGCCATTTTTTATCTTTCATAATTTGAATAATAATCATCAATGGGATGACAATGAGCGCAAGTTGGACAATCCCTAGCAGCGCCTTCACGATACCATGAGAGACAATGGCCCACACACCTGTCATTTCAGCAGTTTGTTGACTAACAAACCCATACTGTGCCATTTCTGATCCCCCATCCCATAAGAGGTTAATCATCACCGCAGCTAGCAGAGCTAATCCAAGCCGCACCGTCAAAATCACCCACAGCTTCACACCTACCTTCATCGCAACACCCGTCTCAATCAGCAAGTTATGCGAAAAAGAAAGCATAACGGCAATAATAAATACTTCTTTTACCGTTAAATCGAGCGTCAAGATTCCCGCAATTCCGGCATATAAATTAAGAAAATTTCCAAGAACGAGCGGAATAGCTGCATCTCCAGATAAACCGAGCAGCGCCATGAATGGACTAATTAAATCAATCACCCATGGCAAAATCGGAGTATATTGAAGAATGGTTACAATCAACGTAACTGGAAAAATAACTTTTCCTAACGTCCATGTTGTCTTTAATCCAACTATGAATCCCTTCTTCACTGACTCCCCGTACATAACCCTCTCTCCTTTTCTTTCATCCTAAGCATCTAAATATCGCTGCTTCGCCATTCCGCTAAATCGACGATAGACGAATAAAGCAATCGCTACAACAATGAGAGATAATGAAAGAACCTGTGCCATTCGAAGCGATTCTGTTAACATTAAACTATCCGTACGCAATCCTTCAATAAAGAAACGACCGATTGAGTACCAGAATAAATAAGCTAAGAAAATTTCACCGCGGCGTAAATTTACTTTTCTTAGTGATAAAAGAACCACTACACCAAGTAAATTCCATAATGACTCGTATAAGAAGGTTGGATGATAATAAACACCATTAATATACATTTGATTAATAATAAATTGTGGCAAATGCAGATTTTCTAAAAAAGCTCTTGTAACCTCTCCGCCATGTGCTTCTTGGTTAATGAAATTTCCCCATCGACCAATTGCCTGACCAAGTAATAAACTTGGTGCTGCAATATCAGCAATCTTCCAAAAAGAAACTTTTTTAACCTTCGCAAAAACAACCGCTGTTAACACCGCACCAATTAACGCACCATGAATGGCAATACCACCATTCCATATTTTAATAATCTCACCTGGATACTGCGAATAGTAATCCCATTGGAAAATGACATAGTAAGTGCGTGCACAAATGATGGAAATGGGCACCGCAAATAAAATTAAATCAACAAATAACTCTTTATGTAATCCTCTACGCTCTGCTTCTCGAATAGCAAGCACAAGGCCGAGTAACACACCAATTCCGATGATAAGGCCGTACCAATTAATTTGGAGCACACCTAAATCAAGCGCCACACGGTTAATCGGTTGAATATTTTGTTCCATTTATGTCCCTCTTTTCTACTTAAAAATCATCATGATCTGCTCCTGCAATCGCATGATTTAAACGATCAGAAAACTGCTCAGCAGCATTTACTCCCATTCGTTTTAAGCGGTAATTCATCGCTGCTACTTCAATAATGACCGATAAATTTCGCCCAGGTCGGACAGGTACTGTTAATTTTGTAATTTCTGTATCAATAATTTTCATCGTTTCTTCATCTAACCCGACTCGATCATATTGCTTATTTTTCTCCCAAAGCTCCAGGTGAATAACAATCGAGATTTTTTTATTACTGCGAACAGCTCCTGCTCCAAACAGTGTCATCACATTAATAATGCCTAATCCGCGAATTTCAAGCAAATGCTCAATGAGTTCCGGAGCATTTCCAACAAGCGTATCTTGATCTTCTTGCCGAATCTCCACACAGTCATCCGCTACCAGGCGATGTCCCCTCTTCACTAATTCAAGCGCTGTCTCACTTTTCCCAACACCACTTTTCCCCGTAATAAGAACACCTACACCATAAATGTCTACTAACACACCATGTACAGCTGTTGTTGGGGCTAAGCGACTTTCCAAAAAGTTTGTTAAGCGACTGTACAATCGTGTTGTTTTCATATTTGACAGCATAACCGGAACCGATTCTCGTTCAGAAGCCTCGATTAATTCCTCCGGCACATTCTGACCACGCGTAATAATAATCCCTGGTGTCGAATCACGACAAAGCTCTTCCATACGATGTTTGCGCTCCGCTTCATTAAGTCGTGTAAAAAACGACACTTCTGTCCGCCCTAATAACTGGAGACGCTCAGCTGGATAATAATCAAAAAAACCCGCAATCTCAAGTCCTGGACGAGATAAGTCGCTTGTTAAAATTGGTCGGTTGATTCCTTCTTCACCACTAACAAGCTCAAGGTTAAACATATCGATTACATCTTTTATACGAACTTTAGCCATCTAGGCTGCCCTCCTTTTTGGAGTAAATTTTTTTGACTCAATGCTCATTCCATTTTAGCATTTTTCCCGTAATATCCAAACAATGCGTTTTTATGAGCAATACTTCTCTAGAAAATATCTATTTACTGACCGGTATGTTTTTATCTATAAACTATAAACCAACAAATAAAAAGAGGCCTGTCGAATTGAAACAAGCCCCCCTTCAATGTTATGAAACTGAGATTGCACCGGTCTTCGTATCTGCAAAAATATGCAAAACCGGCGTTTGGTCATACACGGTCTGAAACTTTAACACTTTTTGAATTACATCGCTTTTTTCTTCTACGATTTTAATTCCGTCTAGATTGACATTAAAACCACCTAAATTCGATTTTAATTCCCCTGATACAGCCGCTCCAGACGCTACAGATAGCTGAATCTTCCCTGTAATCGACCTAGCGTATAAAGAATCACTTTCTTCATTGTCATTCCGACAAATAATTTGCCCGTTAAAGGTCTGTACATCTACCTTTTTAAAGTGTCCTCCCGCTTCAATCGCTCCATTCAACGTTTCAGCTTCAACCTTATCAAAGCGAGACGCTTGAATCGTAATCGTACCATTCCCTGTTTCTAATTCACAGCTCTCTCCTCTGACGCTATCCATTGAAATCGGCCCATTCGCTGATTTGACTTTTACTTCCTCTGCGGCTAAAGATTCTGCGGCTACTCCTCCATTAAACATCCTAATTTGAAGCTTCTTATACTCCTTTTGCGGGACATAAATCAGTACATCGGCTTTAATGCCCTTTTCTTGTAAGTAAAATTTCAACGTTCCATCTTCAATGGCAAATATCACTTCGTTTAAAAAGGCTTCCCGCGCTTGATCCTGGTTATCCACGCGGTACACCTTTGCTTCACACTCTACACGCACATCATGGTGATCCCAGGCAATCATTTTTATTTTTCCATTTGCGATATCCACATCTAAGTCTTGAATGACCTTTTCATCATGCTGAAAGATATGGGAAACAGTAAATGACTTCCCAAAATTAAAATCTAAATCTGTATCTCTAATTTTTTGAAAAGCACTTTCAACAAATTCAAAAATTTTCTCTTTCGATGATTGAATATTTTTCTTAAATGTATCATGAGCGTCATCATGATGTTGCTTCTTCGCTTCAATTACTTCTGTTGACAACTCATTTTTCAACACTTGCTCTTTCTGTTCGCTTTCTTTCCCAGCTTTGTCTAATGCCTCTAAAATAGTTAACGCTTCTTCCGCGGTGATTTTACCATCTTGAACGAGTTGAAGAATTCTTTTCTTTTCTTCCTGCATCGCGACTCCCCACTTTCTGCTTTATACTCTATACATACGCCTAGATAGTTGAAAGGTTTCATGTTTCTTCCATTCGACGATTTCCTCGGAAATAATCGATATTAAATAAAATTCCCACAAAAAAGGCAAGCCAAAACGGCCTGCCTTTTTACACGAATTGCTCTCTTTCCTCAATTCTCTTTTCCATTCGACTTCGATCTCTTGTAAGTATAGGCTGCAAATATTTCCCCGTATACGATTCAGGAATTTGGCAAATTTCTTCCGGCGTCCCATAGCCGACAATCGTTCCGCCTTTATCGCCGCCTTCAGGACCTAAATCAATTAAATAATCAGCCGCTTTAATAATATCTAAATTATGCTCGATGACTAAAACGGTATCACCATTTTCCACTAAGCGTTGCAGCACAATAAGAAGACGAGCAATATCATCTACATGAAGACCTGTCGTTGGCTCATCTAATATATAGAAAGAGCGTCCTGTTGAACGACGGTGAAGTTCCGACGCTAATTTCACTCGCTGTGCTTCCCCGCCAGATAAAGTAGTCGCTGGCTGACCAAGCTTGAGATAACCTAACCCTACATCGTAAAGCGTTTGTATTTTTCGTTTAATTTTCGGGATATTTTCAAAAAAGACAAGTGCATCTTCTACTGTCATATTTAAAATATCAGAAATATTTTTTCCCTTATAACGTACTTCAAGTGTTTCACGATTATACCGTTTCCCATGACACACTTCACAAGGTACATACACATCCGGTAAAAAGTGCATTTCAATTTTAATAATTCCATCGCCGCGACACGCTTCACAGCGACCGCCTTTTACATTAAAACTAAAGCGCCCTTTTTTATACCCTCGAATTTTTGCTTCGTTCGTTGCCGCAAACACATCACGAATATCATCAAATACGCCTGTATAAGTGGCTGGATTCGATCTTGGCGTTCGACCGATTGGTGATTGATCAATATCGATGACTTTATCCAAATGTTCGATTCCCTTTAATTCTCGGAATGCACCAGGCTTCACTTTGGAGCGATTTAATTTTTGCGCTAATTCTTTATGAATAATTTCATTTACTAACGTACTTTTTCCGGATCCAGATACGCCTGTTACCGCTACAAACATCCCAAGTGGAATCTTTACATTGACGTTTTTTAAATTATTTTCCTTCGCACCTTTTACCTCAATAAAACGTCCATCACTTTTACGACGTTCTAAAGGAAGCGGAATAAATTTCTTCCCTGATAAATATTGACCGGTTAAGGAATTTTCGTCTTTCATAATTTCTTCTGGTTTACCAGCTGAAACAATTTGCCCGCCATGAGTACCTGCCCCAGGACCGACATCAATTAAATAATCAGCAGCAAGCATCGTATCTTCATCATGCTCAACAACAATCAATGTATTTCCAATTTCCTTCATATTTCTTAGCGTTGCAATCAACCGATCATTATCCCGTTGATGTAAACCGATCGACGGTTCATCCAAAATATACAGCACACCTGTTAGACGCGAACCAATTTGTGTCGCTAAACGAATTCGCTGTGCTTCTCCGCCGGATAATGTACCAGCTGCTCGACTTAACGTTAAGTAATCTAATCCAACATTTGCTAAGAAAGTGAGTCGTTCTTGAATTTCACGTAAAATTAATTTTGCAATTGCCGCTTCTTTTTCCGTAAGTTGTAATTGCTCAAAAAACTCAAGTGACTCTTCAATAGATAATGAAGTTGTATCACTAATATGTTTTCCTTGAATAAGAACGGCCAAGCTTTCTTTCTTCAATCGATTTCCTTTACAGCTTGAGCAAGCACGTGTGGACATGTATTTTTCCATTTGCTCACGAATATAATCAGAGTTTGTTTCCTTATGACGACGGGCAATATTTTTCAATACACCTTCGAACTGAATATATCCTTCTTGCATTCGACCATAATCATTTTCATAGCGGAAATAGATTTTGTCCGAACCTGAACCCATTAATACCTTTTCCATTTGTTCTTCTGGTATATCTTTTACCGGAGTATCTAAATCGATATTGTAATGTTTAGCAACCGCTTCAAGCAGCTGCGGATAATATTGCGAGCTCGTTGGCTCCCAAGGCGCAATAGCATGCTGACGCAGAGTTAGGTCTGGATTTGGAATGACTAATTCACGGTCCACTTCTAATGTAGCTCCTAAGCCATCACAATCAGGACAGGCCCCAAATGGACTGTTAAATGAAAACATACGCGGTTCCAGCTCTTCAATCGAAAAACCACAATGTGGACAAGCATGATGCTCACTAAACAGTAATTCTTCCTCTCCAATCACATCAATGATGACTTTTCCTTCACCTAATTTAAGCGCACTTTCAAGCGAATCGGCTAAACGCGACGCAATGTCCTCTTTAATGACAATTCGGTCAACAATCACTTCAATGGAATGCTTTTTATTTTTTTCAAGACTAATGTCCTCACTTAAATCATACATGTCTCCATCAATTCGCACGCGAACATAGCCTTGTTTTTTTATATCCTCTAATAGCTTCGTGTGCATCCCTTTTCGTCCAGAAACGATGGGCGCTAACACTTGAAGCTTTGTCCGCTCCGGATATTCTAAAATCCGATCAACCATTTGTTCAATTGTTTGTGAACTAATTTCAATGTGATGAGTCGGACAAGTAGGACGCCCTACTCTAGCAAACAACAGTCGTAAATAGTCGTAGATTTCTGTTACTGTTCCGACTGTTGAGCGTGGATTTCGACTAGTGGTTTTTTGATCAATGGAAATAGCCGGTGATAATCCTTCGATTGAATCGACATCCGGCTTATCCATTTGCCCTAAAAACTGGCGTGCATAAGCGGAAAGAGACTCTACATAACGTCTTTGTCCTTCTGCATAAATCGTATCAAAAGCTAAGGACGACTTACCAGACCCTGATAATCCTGTAATAACCACTAGTTGATCTCTTGGAATCGTCACATCAATATTTTTTAAATTATTGGCTCTGGCACCCTTTATTACAATTTTATCCATTGCCATATTCTCGTCATCCTTCCGCTTTTAACTCTAGTAATAAATCACGAAGTTCGGCTGCTCGTTCAAAGTCTAACGCCTTAGCCGCTTCTTTCATATCTAATTCTAATTGCTGCATCACTTTTTCGCGTTCTTTCTTCGATAATTTTGCATAGTTTGGTGCAGATTGTTCTTGATAAGTTTCGGCTTCTTCTGCTACATGCGTTGCACGAATGACATCACGTATTTCTTTTTGAATCGTTTGCGGAACAATTCCGTGTTCTTCATTATAACGTTCTTGAATTTCACGACGACGCTTTGTCTCTTCGATGGCTAGCTCCATTGAATTTGTCATACGATCGGCGTACATAATGACATGCCCGTTTGCATTTCGTGCTGCTCGCCCAATCGTTTGAATGAGCGACCGCTCTGAACGAAGGAAGCCTTCTTTATCGGCATCTAATATAGCTACTAACGACACCTCTGGAATGTCCAAACCTTCTCGAAGTAAGTTAATTCCGACTAACACATCATATTTACCCATACGAAGCTCACGAATAATTTCAATTCGTTCTAACGTTTTCACTTCTGAATGTAAATATTGCACTTTAATACCGATTTCTTTTAAATAATCGGTTAAGTCTTCAGACATTTTTTTCGTTAACGTTGTAATTAAGACACGTTCATTCCTCCGAATCCGCTCTTGAATTTCATCAATCAAGTCATCAATCTGACCTTCAATTGGTCGTACATCAATAAGCGGATCAAGCAGGCCGGTAGGACGAATAATTTGTTCGACCATCTCCGGCGTATGCTCCAATTCGAATGGCCCCGGCGTCGCTGAAACAAAAACAGCCTGATGCACTTTCTCTTCAAACTCTTCAAAACGTAAAGGTCGATTGTCCTTCGCTGATGGCAAACGAAATCCATGATCCACTAACACTTGCTTACGCGCTTGGTCCCCATTAAACATCCCGCGAACTTGAGGCAATGTCACATGTGATTCATCGACAACAAGTAGAAAATCCTTTGGAAAATAATCTAATAACGTATAAGGTGTTGCCCCTGCCGGACGAAGGGTTAAATGACGTGAATAATTCTCAATCCCGGAACAGAAGCCCATTTCCCTCATCATTTCCAAGTCGTAGCGCGTTCTCTGCTCTAGACGCTGTGCTTCAAGCAGCTGATCATTCTCACGTAACTCTTTTAAACGTTCTTCTAATTCTTTCTCGATATTCTCAATCGCTATGCGCATCTTTTCTTCACGAGTAACGAAGTGGGACGCTGGAAAAATAGCAATATGCTCTCGTTCCCCTGTAATTTCGCCCGTTAATGCGTCTACTTCTCGAATCCGATCAATTTCGTCACCAAAAAACTCCACACGAACACACTGTTCGTCACGTGAAGCCGGAAAAATCTCAACAACATCGCCTCGTACCCGGAACGTTCCCCTTGTGAACTGAATATCATTTCGTTCATATTGAATATCGACAAGCTTATGAAGCAAAGCATTTCGATCGATTTCCATTCCTGTGCGCAATGATACGACCATTTCGCGATACTCTTCAGGAGAACCTAAACCATAAATACAAGACACACTCGCAATAATAATGACATCGTTCCGCTCGAATAATGCTGATGTCGCGGAATGCCGCAATTTATCAATCTCGTCATTAATACTCGCATCTTTTTCAATAAATGTATCTGTTGAAGGCACATACGCTTCTGGCTGATAATAATCATAGTAACTAACAAAATATTCAACAGCATTATTCGGGAAAAACTCTTTAAACTCACTATACAGCTGCCCTGCTAATGTTTTATTATGAGCAATCACAAGTGTCGGTTTATTCACTTCTTTAATGACATTAGATATCGTAAACGTCTTCCCTGTTCCCGTTGCACCAAGCAATGTTTGATACCTTTTGCCCTCATTAATGCCCTCCACAATCTTTTGAATCGCTGCAGGCTGATCTCCTTGAGGAGAATATTTAGAGACTAACTCAAAAACATCCTTCACTAACATTGCCTCCTACGTAACCGTTTTATCTCATATATACACATTCTACCACAACTGACCATCTACAAACCAACAAAAAGCGAACGTTCATTCTTATTTTCCGAAAAATAAGGCTTTGTTAAACAATATGGTTGATAACACAATGTCTGGCTCATTTTTTCCAAAAGTGAACACTATTAACCTAACTAAAAAAGCACCTGCTCAGGCGCTTTTCGATGTTCTCTTCATCATTCTCGATGATAAATAAAAACCTAGCGTTAACGAAAACGCATCAATCACAATGAGAGGCCATGTATGCGTATAGCCTTTATATGCGGATGCTGCAATTAATGCCACCGTTAAAACTAATCCTATAACATGGTTATACGTAACCCTTGTAAATAACATTACAAGAAGACAAGGTAAAAAAAGCGCAGCAAGAAATTTCGTAATCATATTGTCCATCTCCTTATCATAAAGAGCATTATTTCTTAGTTTAGTGAAAACCATTCTCTTTTACAATCTTTACAAATAACTTCCTAAATGAATTCATTATAACGTTTAATTATAAAAGATACACTTATTAAGTAAAGCATCCACGAAATAGGGATTTACCTTTCCTTCTTACTCAAACACTCTGATTATTTTTTACAGGATCTCCTCATCTATTTGTCAATATGTCTTCCGCTCAGTTTTGACCTTTTTCCTCATTTAATAGTCAAAATGCTCCTCCTTCATCAATCCGAAACCACCCTTTTTATTCCAAATTACTACTCATAATTTCCTAATTTGACACAAACACATTGAAATAACTACCATTACCATGTCGTATAATGTACTATAATGACTGAAATAATTTTCTATTTTTATAGTAAAAAGGGTAAAAATTAGACTATTAAATTTATAAAAATCTTGCATTACCCTATCAAAAATCATAGGAGGAAAGCTTTATGAAAAGTAAAGTAATGATAATACTCGTAGCTACCTTTGTATTTTTCGCCACCTTCGCTTCTTCCATCGAAAGCCATTTCGTTTCTGCAGCGAGTAAGGAAGGCATCGTTACGGCAAACACTCTCAATGTTCGCGAAAAAGCATCGACTAGTTCCAAAACAATCGGTACTCTGAAAAAAGGGAAGACTGTAACGATTGCGAAACAACAAAGCAGTTGGTCTCAAATTAAATATGGCTCAAAAACGGGCTGGATTTCTACTAAATACATAAATGAAATTGGATATGTAACCTCTACTACATTAAAACTATACAAATCCAGCAGCTCTAGCAGCACATCTTTAGCTACCTTAAAAAAAGGTACCTCTGTGCAAATAAAAGCGACTAAAGGCAGCTGGCTTCAAGTCTATGTATCATCGAATAAAAAGACAGGCTGGGTTACAAAAAAGAATATTTCCAGCACAAAAGCAGCAGCTACAACAGCCTCTACAACTACATATTATGTGACTTCTGATACGTTAAATATTCGCCAATCCGGCACTACTAAAGCAAAAGTCTTAAAAACTATTAAAAAAGGCGATGCTGTTACCTACTACTCAAAGTCTGGTAACTGGGCAAAAGTAAAAACAAGCTCAGGGACAATAGGCTGGGCTTCGCTTACATACTTATCGAAAACAAAGCCTGTCGTAACAAAGACTTATTACGTGACAGCGAATTCATTAAATGTTAGATCAGCTGGCAATACTTCAGCTAAAGTGCTTACGGCTATTAAAAAAGGAGCCGCTGTCACTTATTATTCAAAATCAGGGGATTGGGCAAAGATTAAAACGGCTTCTGGCGTAACCGGTTGGGTTTCAATGAAGTACTTATCTACAACAAAACCAAAAGTCACAGCAAGTGCTGAAACGGTTTCAAATAGCACTATGCGCTATGTTATATCAGAAACGTTAAACGTTCGTAAATCAAACAGTGCCTCATCCGCCATTTTAGAAACAGTTTATCGCGGGGATGCTTTAACATTAAAACAAACAAGTGGAGACTGGGGAAAAGTCGTTACTTCTAATAATGTAACCGGTTGGGTTTCTCTTGCCTATGTATCTAACAAAAAGTGGACAAAAGGATTACAGAACAAAGTTATCGTGCTCGATCCAGGTCATGGAGCTCAAGATCCTGGCGCTATTGGAAGTGAGCATAAAGAAAAAGATTTAACGCTCGCAACTGCGAAAAAGGTCCAAGCAAAACTAGAAGAAGCTGGAGCTAAAGTCGTGCTGACAAGAACGGGAGATACTTACCCAACTCTATCAGAACGAGTACAAATTAGTAAAAAGAATAATGCAGATGTATTCATTAGCATTCACTATAACGCAAGCCCCGACAAAACAGCCAACGGCATTGATACGTTCTATTGGACAACGTATATGAATGAAGCAGAGTTAGCTGAAATCGTTCAAGAAGAATTAATTAAAAGTACAGGTTTAAAAAATCGTGGTTCAAAAACAGGAAACTTCCAAGTCGTACGTACAAATGACGGTGCATCACTTTTAGTAGAACTAGGATTTATCTCTAATCCAGATGAAGAAGAGATTATTTCAACAGCTGAATTTCAAGAGGATGCAGCTACTGGAATCACAAACGGATTACAAGCATACTTTGATTTATTTTAAAAAAAAGCTTTGGACGAGTTGAATATCGTCCAAAGCTTTTTTCATTAAGGTCTTCAACCTTTTCGTTAAAATATTCATTACTGTCCCATCACTTGAAGGTCCTTCAGCTGATTTTCCACAAACAACAACCCAAGTTCATAATGCTCTCCTTCAAATAATGCCCGTTGTACAAGACGCATTTCTCCATTGTTCCCAATCACTTCAAGCTTACAGTGAGCCCGATTTTTTTGCAGAGCTTGGTAGAGCTGCGCTTCTGTTTTTACAACAACTCCATTAATTTTGGAGATGATTTCTCCTTTTTCAAGACCCATTTTGTCCGCTGGAGTGTGCGGGATAACACCAAGAATCTTGACACCCTTTGCACTTTGCGAGAAGTGGAATGGACGTTTGTCATCAGCCGTTTTCTGTAGATAATAGATTAGTTCACGCCCTGCTAACGCAAGGATAGCCGTCACAATCGCAAGCACTGGATACCAATAGCTTAGAAGTGCAAGCACTGTCATAAAGAAACCTAAAGAGACAACTTGTTTTCCATGAGCCTTGACTGCTTGTTCTGGAATCATTCCTTGCACGTTCTGGGTAAAACCAATGATGACTGGAAGGACAATTGGCGCAATATGTGCTTCACCAATTGAAAAGATTGGATACCACGTAAACGGTGCAGCAAGTTCCCCGCCAGGAATAAAAACAAACATCGGAAGCAGCCAAATTCTGCGTGATGCATATAATCCAATTGTTTGTCCCCGCTTAGAAACAGTGAACTGCGGTGTCATAATTTTGGCACCATTTCGCTGAATGATAAACCCTTCAGCAATCAACAAAAGTCCAAGTAAAATAGCCAATGTTGGATAGATAGCCTTCTCTAGCTGTTCAAAATACTCATTCCATACCGGAAGCTGCACATTTTGTTGATACATGAAAAAGACGATAAAAAATGTCAACGAGAGCGTGTAAGCTGGCGATAAGAAACGGAACTGGAACGTCAACGCCAGTACTAGCGTAACAGCTGTTAGAATAATCATAGCTGCCATTGGGATGGCCAGCCCTGTCCCAAGCGTAATAATCGAAAGAATCAGACCCCATAGAAGCCCTTGAGGCAACAAGCCTTGCCATTCATGAGAGCTATCCAAAATTTTCGTATTAAAGTTGCGCCGTTCTTGCTTCACACGTTGAGATCCAATCCACCAGCATAATATCAGAGACAAGTAAAACAATGGATTTAAAAAGAGTTCTCCTAATCCAACTAAGCACGCAATCAGCCAGTCTGTCATTAAATCTCCACCACCTTTGCTATCTCCTATTCTACCAAAAATACGGTAACCGGTGGAGGGTCGGATTCATTAATTGAAAGATTAGATAAAGAATCTCTTTTGTAGATAATAAGACACTGTTAAAAGGTGTGCGGGACCGTGGTCACGCACACCTGGGTCAGAAGCAAAGCCTTTAGATACATGACCTAGTAGCTACTCGTTAATTCTGCTAAACGATGGACTGACTACATATTTAATTGCCGTTCTTAGCTGTACATCGTTCTTTTCATCTTGAATCTTTTCCAAAATGCTGGATTCTAGCTTTGAGGCTGTTTCGCTGTCAAGCTTTCCAGTTACGTTCAATTTCTTTACCTTCTGAAAAGCTTTAATGGCCACTTCTGTTTGTACATCAAAATAACCGTCCTCTCGTCCTGTTTCAAAGCCTAACCCTTTTAACATTGCTTGAGCATATTGAATCTGTTCATCCGTCATATCTCGTTCCAATGTTTTTTCAACCGTTAAAGGATGGACATTGAAAAAGCGAGGCTGCTGTACTTGAATGGTCGGCTCAATTCCTTTTTTGTGAATCCAGTTTCCTTCTGGTGTTAACCATTTGTATATTGTCAGTTTAAGATTGCTGCCATCTCCCATCTTTACTGCTTGCTGAACCGTTCCCTTACCAAACGTTTTCTCTCCAACCAGCGGATAGCCTCCAGCCTCTTTCAAAGCTCCTGCTAAAATTTCCGATGCTGAAGCACTTCCTCCATCCGTTAATACGACAATCGGATAACTCTTTTCCTTTGTTAGCTTTGTATAAAAAGATTCTGTATTTCCAGATCGCTCAGCAATTTGCAAGAAAGGCTTTTCTTTTGTAATAAATTCTTCTAAAATGGCTTGAACGCTAGAAAGCAAGCCGCCTGGATTACCGCGTACATCAATGACAAGTCCTTCCATCCCTGCTTTTTCTAACTTGCTTAATTGCTCTTTAAAATCCTTTGCTGTATTTTCTGAGAAAGACGTTAATTCGATGTAACCGACTTTCTTACCTGCTTCTTCCTTTATAGAGGAAAAAACCGTATCGAGCGGAATTTCTGCCCGTTCAATACTAAATTCAATCGGTTTACTAATCCCCTCACGTTTAACCTCAAGCTTCACAACGGTGCCTTTTTCTCCACGAATCTTTAAACGAGTTTCATATAAATCTAACCCTTCGACGCTTTCTCCATCTACTTTTACAATTTCATCTTTTGGCTTTAAACCTGCTTTTTCAGCCGGGGAATCCTTATAAGGAGAGACAATAATAATTTTCCCGCCTTCCATTCCAATTTCTGTACCAATCCCCTCAAAGGATGAATCAAGCGTTTCATTGAATTGTTGGGCCATTTCTTTGTTCATATAAACGGAATACGGATCCTTTAAGGTGGAAACCATCCCTTGAATCGCACCTTCAATTAATTGATCACTCTCTACTTCCTCCACATATTGATTCAAAATTAAGTGATAAGCTTGTTCGATTTTATCCCATTCCTCTACTTCATTCCCTATTTGCTTGCTCTGCTGTCCGCTATCCTTTTGAAAACTTGTCCAATATAAACCACCAGAAAACCCCACCAATAGCGAGACGACAATCACTAACGGAAGCACCCATTTTTTAGTCATCCTATTCACCTTTTCTACTCTGTAATGTACTTCACTATATGAGTGGATTAGGGGAAATATGATGATATTTAGAAAAGCGAAAGCTCTGAAGCTGATTATCACTCTATTAAAAAAGGCGGGGCATGAAGGACTTTTTGTCTGCATTCAATACGCGAAAGGGCCTTCATCGGGGTTATGAAGGCCTTTTTCCTGCCTTCCCACACGCGAAAGGGCCTTCATCTGCTTTATGGCCTTTTTCTTGCATTTCCACATGCGAAAGGGTCTTCATCTGCTTCATGAAGGACTTTTTCCTCCCTTCTCACATGCGAAAGGGTCTTCATCGGGGTTATAAAGGCCTTTTTCCTGCCTTTCTACACACGAAAGGGCCTTCATCTGCCTTATGAAGGACTTTTTCCTGCCTTTCTACACGCGAAAGGGCCTTCATCCGCGTTATGAAGGCCTTTTTCCTGCCTTTCCACACTCGAAAGGGCCTTCATCTGCCTTATGAAGGACTTTTTCCTGCCTTTCTACACGCGAAAGGGCCTTCATCTGCCTTATGAAGGACTTTTTCCCGCTTTTCCACATGCGAAAGGACCTTCATCCGGGTTATGAAGGCCTTTTCCCTGCTTTTCCACATGCGAAAGGGCCTTCATCCGGGTTATGAAGGCCTTTTCCCTGCTTTTCCACACGCCAAATGGTCTTCATCTGCTTCATGAAGGCCTTTTTCCTGCCTTTCCCATACGCGAAACGGCCTTCATCTGCCTCATGAAGAACTTTTTCCCGCCTTCTCACACGCGAAAGGGCCTTCATCTGCTTTATGAAGACCTTTTTCCTGCCTTCTCACATGCAAAAGGGTCTTCATCTGCTTTATGAAGGCCTTTTCCCTGCCTTCTCACATGCGAAAGGGTCTTCATCTGCTTTATGAAGGCCTTTTCCCTGTATTCCCACACGTGAAAGGGCCTTCATCTGCTTTATGAAGGCCTTTTTCCTGCCTTCCCATATGCGAAAGGGTCTTCACCCGGGTTATGAAGGCCTTTTCCCTGCTTTCTCACGTGCGAAAGGGCCTTCATCTGCTTTATGAAGGACCTTTTCCTGTATTCCTACACGCGAAAGGGCCTTCATCCAAGTCATGAAGGACACTTTCCAGGGGAACACTAAAAAACAGCCCCCCCAATAAAGTTTTAATTTAGAAAGTAGATGATTATCACTCTACTTTTATTGATAAAAGGACCATTGATGAACTCCCACTTTTTTATAGTTTTTCTCTAGAATCCTCCGTATCCTCTTTTTAGACTTCACTACTTTACACCAATCATAGATTAGATTTGTCGTAATTTTTTGATCAGGAAAAAGAAGCTTAAGTTCCTTTAAACTTTGCATGATAGCTGTTTCAACCAATTCTTTATGGCCACATTCTTCACAAATACATTTGTGTCCCTCGACAGAAATTGCAAATGAATCACACTTTACACATGTCATTCCCTTTCGTAACTGATTATAATCATAAGATGGTAATTGCTGAAAAGGGGAATCCTCAATATGCAACTCAACTAATTTGTCGGCTAGCCTTTTGTGCTTTTCATTTAGTTTTAAAGATATCTTATTTAGTTTATTTAAATAACGATGAACCTGTGTTGGGAAAATAAATGGCTTGTTAGGAGGTGATTGGTATAGGGTAAATTCCGGATTGATAAAAACAACTGAAGCATTAATGGGGAGATTAAATCCAAGATTGTGGAGTAACTGACGTAACAAGGACTCACTTCTACTCAATTGGTTGATTGGATTAATAATTTCAAACTTGGGATTCTTATATATTCTGTCAGATTCATAATAATAATCCCCTTCATAATTTTTCACTTCATAAAAGTAAATGTCTTCTGACGTAATAATAAGTGAATCAATTTGAAATATGGTGCTATTCATTTTGAGCAGCAGATCATTTAATATCAAGCATTCACACTGCAGCTTTTCTGTCAATGTATCAAAAAACGCCTCCCCTTCATAACCCTTTTCGAGGTTGAAATATTGCTGTTTTTCATTGTCAGAAAGATTCATACGAATGTTCAACGATTTTAAAATTAGTAATTGAGATGATTGAGTACGAGATTTATAGGCCATAGTTCACATCCTTTCTTATTTTTATTTTAATGAATATTTTGTTAAAAGTAAAAAAGCAGGTGGAGGGTTTTCCTCTACCTGCTTTTTTATCAATTAATAAGAAACATAGTTTAATGGATTAACGGCATTTGATTTCGAAACATTCCATGGTCCTTTATGTACCTCAAAGTGTAAATGCTGTCCGTAAGAGTGACCCGTATTCCCCATGATACCAATTTGTTGACCCTTTGATACAACTTGTCCAGCGCTTGCTTGACGAGATTTCATATGCGCATAAACCGTCGTATATAATTGGCCGCCAATTGAATGAGAAATAAAGACAACATTTCCATAAGAATCTGAGTAATAAGAACGGCTCACGACTCCATCTGCGGCTGCAACAATTGAAACTGTTCCACTTGCGGCAATATCAATTCCAGCATGCTGTTTATTCCAGCGCGGCCCCATTTGAGATGTGACAACACCTGCAGCTGGTCGTGTGAAACTGCCTGATGAAACAGCAGGAGCCTCTTTTACAGCAGCTGATGATGAAGGTGAAGACGAAGATGATGCTGATGACGAACTACTTGATTGCTGCTTCGCTTCTTCTGCTGCTTTTTTACGAGCCGCTTCAGCTTCTGCTAAACGTGAGTTTTCTAGTTCAATCGCCTTTTTAATTGCCGATTCCTGTGCAGCAAGGTTCGCTGCTTCTTCCTCAAGACCTACTTTATACTCTTCTGCTTCTTTGTGTTTGTGCTTCAGTTTTTTCTGAAGCTCTTCTTTTTGTTGCTTTTGTTTCTTTTGCTTCTCTTCTAATTTTACTAACTCAGCCTTCATCGATTCTAAGCTGGCTAATTTGTCTTCTACTGCTTTTTGCTTTGCTTCTAACTCTTCTTTATCCTTCTCATGTTGTATTAAAATCTCGCGGTCTGCTTCAGCAATTGTAGCTACTGCATTCACACGATCAAGGAAGTCACTAAAGCTAGATGAACCAAAGATTACTTCTAAATAATTCACATCGCCGCCTGATTCTTGGAAAGAAACAGCTCGGTCTTTCAATACTTCATTTCGTTTCTTAATTCGATCTTTCAACACAATAATCTCTGCTTTTAACGCTTCGATTTCTGCTTTTGTTTCAGCAATTTCATTATTTTTTTGCTCAATTTTACTAGCTGTTTCTTCTAGACTTTTCGCAATCTCTTCCAGCTGTTCCTCAACGGTTAGCTGCTGAGCTTCCAATTTATTAATTTCTTCTTCCGTATCCTTAATATCTACCTTTATATCAGAACGCTTATCTTGAATGTTATCTCTCTTTTCATGTAAATCCGAAAGAGATTCAGCATAAGCTGCTGGAGCTGTAAATATACTGCTCACTCCCAATACAAGAGCTGCGTTCAATGCTATTATTTTCTTCTTCATTTCTTACATTCTCCTTTCTTCTCCGAAAATCTGAGCTTCAAGGAGAAGATTAATCGTTTACTTATATTTTCAAGAATTTTCTAACCGACATTAAGCTTCCCCACATACCAATGATTGCTCCAAGTAACAGTAAGACCGTAGAAACTTGAAGAATAAATGTACCAGTCGGCAGCATTTCTAAATATTTAATCGTAAATTGCGGCATAGCCCATGTATATAATTGAGAATAAAAAATGGAAATCAACGCAATCGGCACAATAGAACCGAAAACACCTAACCATAATCCTTCAAGGAAGAACGGCCAACGAATAAATGAATTCGTTGCTCCTACAAGTCTCATAATCTCAATTTCTTTACTTCTCGCAACGATCGTAATCTTAATGGTATTAGAGATTAAGAACATCGCCGTGAATAGCAATCCAGCAATTAATACAAGCCCTATATTTCGGGCAATATCTACAAAGCTAAATAAATTTTCTACAAAACCTTGACCATAGTTCACACTTTGAACAAGCTCAATTTTTTCAATTTTTTTCGCGACTTTAATTACATCTTCTGGTGATTTCGTTTTAATAACATACGCATCACGGAGCGGGTTATCTTGTTCAAACGGTTTAAACACATCACCGCTGTCACCAAGATCATCGATTAAATTATCTAACTCTTTATCCCTTGGAGAAAACACGACCGTATCCACACCAGAAATCTTTTTCAAATCCTTTTCAATCGAAACTCGATCAGCATCGTCCGCTGCATTGTCCAAAAACGCTTTAATCTCAACATCATTCTGCACATTATCCGCAATATGATTTAAATTCATCATAATCACTAAGAAAACACCAACTAATAACAACGTGACTGTTACAGCACTAATCGATGCAAAGGTCATCCAGCCATTACGCGCAATGTTTTTAAAGCTTTCACGGAAATGACGACCTAACGTACTAATTTTCATATCCGTACTCTCCTCGCTGCTCATCCCGAACAATGCGGCCGCCTTCAATCGCAATAACGCGATGTTTGATATTGTTCACGATGTCTTTATTATGTGTCGCCATGACAAGCGTCGTGCCACGTCGATTAATCTCTTCAAATATGTTCATAATATCCCATGATGTTTCCGGATCTAGATTTCCTGTCGGTTCATCGGCAATCACCACTTTAGGATCATTAACAATCGAACGAGCAATCGCGACACGCTGCTGTTCTCCACCTGAAAGTTCAGTTGGCTTCATTCTGGCCTTATGCTTCAATCCAACAAGGTCCAATACTTCCATTACTCTTGGTTTAATGTCAGCAGGATCCGTTTCGATTACTTCCATGGCGAAAGCTACATTCTCATAAACCGTATACTTCTCTAACAATTTAAAATCTTGGAATACCATGCCGATATTACGGCGAAATAGAGGGACTTTCGAGTTGCGAATACTTGGAAGGTTAATCCCATTAACGATAATATTCCCTTTTGAAGGCTTCTCTTCGCGGTACATCATTTTAATAAATGTTGATTTACCGGCCCCACTTGGACCGACTACATAAACAAACTCACCTTTTGCAATTTTCACATTAATTCCATTGGCAGCTACTACGCCATTGGGATATGTCTTAGACACATCTTTCATTTCTATCATATAAAAACCACCTAATTAGTTTTTAAATCCTATCTTCCTTCGACAAAAAACAACAAGAAACTACCTTCTTTTTACTCACAGACACCATTATAACATCAAACTTTGACAATTTAAGAATAAATATATTACAATTCAGTTTCATTTGGAACACAAAAAAAGCACCTCAAACAGGTGCTTTTGGACTATTTGTTAAGAAAATTAATAATTATTCTTACTTTTTCTCCGCTAACCATTCCGCTACTTTAGCTGCGTCATTTTCATCTAATAAGCCTTTAGGCATAGGTCCTTTCCCTTCTAGAATCACTTTCTCAATATCTTCTTGTGACAATCTAGAGCCAATTTTATCTAAGTCCGGGGCTGAACCGCTTACTAAATCTCCCCCATGACAAGCAGAGCATTTATTTTCATACAACTTAGCAGCATCCCCAGCACCTGCTGTATCTGTTGTTTCAGCGCCTTCATCATTGCCACCGCAAGCAGCTAGTACGAGTGATGTTCCCATTAATAAAGCGAGTATTTTCTTTTTCATGAATAATCCCCCTCCTGAGTATATTTTACCCAAATTCTATTATAGCAACTTTATACACGTTTAAAACCCTCGCCAAGTACTTCAGAAGCATCCGTTACAATGACAAACGCTTTAGCATCAACTAGTTTGACCAATTGTTTCAGTTTCGTGAATTCGGACTGATCGACGACACACATTAAAATTGGGCGTTCATCATCCGTATATCCGCCTTGACCGGAGAGCCTTGTAACACCACGATCCAACTCATGTAATATAGCCTTCCTCACTTCAGGTTCACTATTCGTAATAATCAAGGCAAGCTTAGAGCGATTAAAGCCAATTTGTACAAGGTCAATCGTTTTGCCCGTCGCATACAAACTAATTAACGCATACAAACCCTTTTCAATATCAAACACAAACGCAGCACTTAGTACAATCAATCCATCAATAATGGCAACACACATCCCTAGTGATAAATGCGTATATTTATGAATAATTTGCGCCGCTAAGTCCGTTCCCCCTGTCGAAGCCTTGCCAAGAAAAACAATACCTAAACCGACGCCCACAAGAATTCCCCCACAAATAGAACCAAGCAAAGCATCGTTCGTCCACGGCTCCCAGCTTCGTGTAATAAACACAATAAACGGTAAAAAAAGCGTACCGATCAGTGTTTTCACACCAAATTGCATCCCTAAAAAAATTAATCCAGCAATAAACAACGGGATATTAAACGCCCATTGCACATATGCGGGCTCAAACCCAAACGTCGCTGCCAAAATGGTACTAATCCCGCTAACTCCACCTGATGCAATTTGATTCGGTAACAAAAATACATTAAAAGCAATCGCAATTAACGCCGAACCAATTAAAATAAATATGTATTCTAAAGTCTTTTCAATGACCGGATGCTGCGGCTCTCGACGTCGCTTTCTCATAATAAATTCCTCCTTATACTACCAACCTTTATCTATAATTTTCATTATGAGTTAGTATTTGACGGAAAGTAGTATAACATCCGCTCTCCTCTCGGTAAATGACAGCGTGATAAAGCGTTAAAGGGTGTGCCTCCCTTGATGCCTTTATGGTAATCTCGCCAATTCGGTATATAATTTCGCCAATTTAGCCAAAAATCTCGCCAATTCTAACGATAATCTCACCAATTCATGACCTAATCTCGCCAAATAAAAAAAGAGCATCCAAATTGGACACCCTTCACAAACATTACAATTTTGAACGTAAATAAGAATCAATAAACAAGTCAAGTTCTCCGTCCATAACCGCTTGAACATTTCCTGTTTCCGTTGACGTACGGTGATCTTTAACCATTGAATATGGATGGAAGACGTAAGAACGAATTTGGCTTCCCCAGCCAATTTCCTTTTGTTCTCCACGAATTTCATCTAATTCAGCTTGTTGCTGCTCTAATTCACGTTGGTATAACTTCGCTTTCAACATGTTCATCGCTTGAGCACGGTTTTTAATTTGTGAACGCTCTGATTGACACGTCACAACAACACCCGTTGGAATATGCGTAATCCGCACCGCTGAGTCCGTCGTATTAATATGCTGACCACCGGCACCTGTTGCACGGTACGTATCAATTTTCAAATCTTCTGTACGAACTTCAATTTCAATATTATCATCGAATTCCGGCATCACTTCACAAGAAACGAAGGAAGTATGGCGACGACCTGATGAATCGAATGGAGAAATTCGAACTAAACGATGTACCCCTTTTTCTGCTTTTAAATAGCCATAGGCATTATGACCTTTAATAAGCAATGTGACACTCTTAATACCAGCTTCATCACCTGGTAAATAATCTAACGTTTCTACTTTAAAGCCTTTTTTCTCAGCCCATCTTGTGTACATACGAAGCAGCATAGAGCCCCAGTCTTGTGACTCCGTACCACCCGCACCAGGATGCAACTCAAGAATAGCATTGTTTTTATCATATTCTTCGCTTAATAAAAGCTGAAGTTCAAAATCATTCATTTTTTGAGAAAGAGCAACAATCTCTTCTTCCAGCTCTGCCTGTAATTCCGCATCGCTTTCTTCCTTCACTAACTCATATGTTAAGTCAAGGTTTTCATATGTTTCTGTCATTTCCGCTAACTGATTTACAGAATCCTTCAAAGCATTCGCTTCGTTGATCACCGTTTGTGCTTTTTGCTGATCATTCCAAAAATCAGGATGCGTCATTTCATTTTCTAGCTGTGCGATTCGTGCCTCTTTTTCATCTAAGTCAAAGAGACCCCCTAAAGTCCGCTAATCGCTGAGCTGTTTTTTCAAGGGTATTTCTAATTTCCGCTAATTCCATTTCTTTCACCTCATAAAATATGTTAATCATCCTTCTAAACTATATGCAAAAAATGTCCTATACGCAAACAAAATATGAGAAAAGCGCAAGCGCCTTGGTCAGCCCCGACAGCTGCTTGCAAGCCGGAAGGTGAAGTCGCTCTTTGACTTCATCGGCTGACAGACCGCGACTCGAGGGGCTAGGCGCTGGAGCTAGACAACAAAACATGAAAAGAGGAACCGATATTCGTTCCCCCTTTTCTATCTATCCTAGCCTAAAATGCCATGACAGTTTTTATATTTCTTTCCACTACCGCATGGGCATGGTGCATTGCGTCCTACTTCATCCTGCTTACGAGCTGGCTGCTTCTTCGCCTTGCCGCCGCCTTCCTCTTTCGGATTCACGGCTTGCCCTTTCATCACTTCTTTACGCTCTAGGTTATTGCGAATTTCTGCTTTCATAATATATTTTGCCACTTCATCTTCCATCGCAGCAACCATATTCTCAAACATCGCAAACCCTTCGTTCTGATATTCACGGAGCGGATCATTTTGTCCATAAGCACGTAAATGAATACCTTGGCGCAATTGATCCATCGCATCAATGTGATCCATCCATTTACTATCTACTGCACGAAGCACAATAACTTTTTCAAACTCACGCATTTGCTCAGAAGAAAGCTCTTCTTCTTTCTCATTATAGCGCTCTTGTACTTTATTAAAAATAAGCTCAAATAACTCTTCCTCATCTTTATCGCTTACATCATCAATCGTTATAGTACCTTCAGTTAAAAGGTTGCCGTTCACATAATCGAGTAAACCTGATGTATTAAAGCCTTCCTCGTCACCCATTGGCGCAAATGACGCGATATTTCGCTTAATAGAGGCTTCCATCATTTGTTCAACAATTTCACGAAGATTTTCACTTTCTAACACATCGAAACGTTGCTTATAAATGATTTCACGTTGCTGACGTAACACATCATCATATTGCAGTAATTGCTTACGTGCATCAAAGTTATTTCCTTCTACTCGTTTTTGCGCAGACTCAACGGCTCTTGAAACCATTTTACTTTGAATCGGCTGTGAATCATCCATGCCGAGACGAGCCATCATATTTTTCATATTATCGGAACCGAAACGACGCATCAATTCATCTTCCATAGAAAGATAGAATTGAGTTACACCTGGATCTCCTTGACGACCAGAACGTCCACGCAGCTGATTATCAATCCGGCGGCTTTCATGACGTTCCGTACCAATAACTGCAAGACCGCCAAGCTCCTTCACACCCTCACCAAGCTTAATGTCTGTTCCGCGTCCTGCCATATTCGTGGCAATCGTCACCGCGCCTCGATTACCTGCATTCGCAATAATTTCGGCTTCGCGCTCATGATTTTTCGCATTCAGTACATCATGCTGAATGCCTTTTTTCGATAAATATTTCGAAATAATTTCAGACGTTTCAATTGCTACCGTACCAACAAGAACAGGCTGCCCTTTTTGATTACGTTCTGCGATATCTTCAACAACTGCTCGGAATTTTCCATCCATCGTCGCATAAATTAAATCAGCGCGGTCATCTCGAATGACGTCACGATTCGTTGGAATCGCAATAACATTCATATTATAAATATTGCGGAATTCCTCTTCTTCCGTTTTCGCTGTACCTGTCATACCTGATAGCTTTTCATACATACGGAAGTAGTTTTGGAACGTAATCGTCGCAAGCGTCATGCTTTCATTTTGAATCTCCAGCCCTTCCTTCGCCTCAATCGCTTGGTGAAGTCCATCGCTATAACGACGCCCTTTCATTAAACGTCCTGTGAATTGGTCAACGATCACAACCTCACCATCTTGAACGACATAATCCACATCATTATGCATCGACGCATGGGCTTTTAACGCTTGATTAATATGGTGGTTCAGCGCTACATGGTTAATATCGAATAAGTTATCAATATTAAAGCCCTTTTCCGCACGGTTAATTCCTTCTTCCGTTAACTGAACACCTTTTGTTTTTTCATCGTATGTGTAATGTAAGTCCTTTTGCAGCGTTCGAACAAAGGCATTAGCTTGAATATATAATTGTGTCGATTTCTGAGCTGAACCTGAAATAATTAACGGTGTTCGCGCTTCATCAATTAAAATCGAATCGACCTCATCGATTACCGCATAATGCAATGGTCGCTGTACCATTTGTTCTTTATAAAGAACCATGTTATCTCGTAAATAATCAAAGCCTAATTCATTGTTCGTACTATACGTAATATCTGCCTCATAAGCAGCTCGTTTCTCTTCTTTAGATAGGCTATTTAAGTTCAAACCGACCGTTAAGCCCATAAATTCAAATAGCTTTCCCATTTCCGTCGCATCACGCTCTGCCAAGTATTCATTGACCGTGACAACATGAACACCTTTCCCTGTCAGCGCATTTAAGTAGACCGGCAATGTGGAGGTTAACGTTTTCCCTTCCCCTGTCTTCATCTCAGAGATGTTTCCATCATGAAGGGCCGCTCCCCCCATTAACTGAACGCGGAATGGAAACATACCTAAAGCTCGCTTCGCACCTTCACGAATGGCAGCAAAGGCTTCAACAAGCAAATCATCGACTGTTTCACCCTTTTGGTAACGCTCTTTAAATTCGTCCGTTTTTCCGCGCAATTGTTCATCCGTTAGGGCTGCCATCTGATCGGCTAACGCCTCAATTTGATCAGCTATTTTCTCTAAACGCTTCACTTCACGCTTATTCGGATCAAACACTTTATTTAATATATTAAGCATTCAAAAACGCTCCTCTTGTTATAAAAATATAATATATATAGTAGGAAGAAACTCATCATCAAAAAGAATATTCTCATTTATCTTACCACTTCTACCCTACTCGTACAACTTCATACCACTTATAACAAGGAACTCCCATATTTCTCATAAAAGCATTGGCGAAACGAACCATAACCTGTAAAATAGATACAACAATAAAATACATATTCAACTATGGCTATACTTACTAATAAAATAGAAAATGTCTCAGGATGTGGTTAAATGATAATCGGTGCACGAGTGAAAAAACTTCGTCAGGAAAAGAAAATATCAATGACTGAACTGGCAGAAAAGGCTGGGGTTGCAAAATCCTATTTAAGTTCGCTCGAAAGAAATTTACAAACGAATCCCTCTATTCAATTTCTTGAAAAAATCGCTGCCGTTCTCGATGTCCCCCTTGATGCGCTCCTTTTTGATAAGCCGAACAGAGAAAGCCTTGATTGCGAATGGCTCCAAATCGTCGAACAAGCGATGAGATCCGGTGTATCTAAACAACAATTTAGAGAATTTATTGAGTTTAATCAATGGAGAAGTAAACAAGAAAAATAACTTACTTTATAGAAAAAACCCGGAGCATAAATCGTTCATTTCCAACTCCATTTGCGTCCGGGTCCATTTATTCATTTGTTTCTTGTTCCTTATAACTCGTTAAAAAAAGGAGAATGTCTTCTTTCGTCATGCCTTTATTACGGGCCTCCACTATTAATTCCACCCATTCTGGATCTAGCTCTTGTTCGCTCACTCATAACACCCTCCTAAAGTACTTCTTGTATGTTAGGTTTTAGAATCTAACTTCTGAACTATATTGATTTTAATAAGCGGACCTTTTTAACTACTAAAGGATAGTTGGATAAGCCTATTATAATAGATTCATTCTTTTTCATCGAGCCATTTGCTGTCGCTAATCTGCGAAAATTACCACTTTTCCATCGACACTCTTTGCAACTATTCCTATTCTTTTACCAATTTCCGCGCCATTTATCATAAGGAAAAAAGGGAATATCTTCATTTTACGTAATAAAAAGGCGACTCTTGTTCTTTTTAAAGAATAAAAGTCGCCTTTTTCCTATTTTCACAGCATTAAAGACTTCCTACACAAATAGAAATTCTCTTTAATATATTATGATAAAAAAGGAAGGACTGAGCGATCATGTTCCATATCGTAAAATATGGTGAAACGCTGGCATCCATCGTCAGGGATTATCGTATTCCTTTTGCCCGGCTAGTGGCCGCTAATCCGCAAATCACAAATATAAACGTCCTCATGCCGGGACAGCGAATTCTTATCCCCGGCCTGCCAGATCCTAATACGATTCCTTTTCACTTAGTTGTGTCAAAAAATAAACGTACACTACAACTATTTCGTCAAAATCAACTCATCAAAACCTACCCGATTGCAGTTGGCAAAATGCTATCCCAAACACCCGTCGGCCAATTTGTCGTTGTAAACCGTGAGCCCAATCCAGGCGGCCCATATGGAGTCATGTGGCTTTCCTTGTCCAAAGCAGGCTATGGCATTCACGGTACCAATGATCCCTCCTCTATCGGAAAATCTGTATCAAAAGGGTGTATTCGTATGCATAACAAAGACGTAATCGAACTAGCCAGCCAAATCCCAAACGGAACTAGAGTGATGATTCAAGCTTAAGTTATACACAGGTTTATACACATGATATCCACAACCTGAAAAGTCGCTGTGACTTTTTTTAAAAACGACATAAAAAAACCGCTGAATGTCAGCGGCTTTTTTGGTCAATTCTATTTATTTCGTTTCAATCAATCCGTAACGGCCATCTTTACGGCGATACACAACATTTGTTGCATTTGTATCAGCGTTTGTATAGACGAAGAAATTGTGACCTAGCAAATTCATTTGCAAAATCGCTTCTTCACTGTCCATCGGTTTCAAATCAAAACGTTTATTACGTACAACTTCGATTTCTTCCTCTTCTGTTGCAACACTGGATTCAAGCCCTACAGCAAACAATTCTGCTGGTGATCCATTTGAACGGAATCTACGGTTTACTTTTGTTTTATGTTTACGAATTTGGCGTTCAAGCTTATCATTAATTAAATCAATAGCTGCATACATATCAGCATTTTCTTCTTCGGCCCGAAGAACCAAACTCGACATTGGAATTGTCACTTCTACTTTAGATGTATGATCTGGATTCACTCTTAAATTGACCGATACATTAGCATCTGGAGTATTATTAAAATAACGCTCTAGCTTGCCAACTTTCTTCTCTACGTATTCTCGAATTGCTGGAGTTACCTCAATGTTTTCACCGCGTACGTTGTAATTCATAAAGTGAGTCCTCCTTAAATTAAGACTATACATTAACATTCTATAGACCGTTTCCAAATTCCTCTAAAATTCGAGAAAAATTTACATCGAATGAGTGGAAAATGAATCGGAACCGGTAAGAAAGAGTTGTATCTTTCTATAGCTTTATTATAGCAGAATTTTCTGAAAAATAATAATGAAAAGACTGTGAACGATTACAAAAAATGACCGCCTGGAGTTCAAGCAGTCATAATCTACTTTATTAATTTCGTTTATCGTAAAACACGCCATCTGTTGCAAGAGATTCATAGGGATTCGTATATTTCTGATTCGATTTCTTCTGAAGACTAAGCTTCTTCATATCTTGTTGAATCTCTCGTTTCTGCTTTTGCAGCAACTGTTCTACTTGCCCATTCAATTGTACAAGTTGCCTACCTAATGTTTGTTCATGCTCAGAAAATGGCGGTTGAATAGACTTCAATAGCTCTTCTCGCTGATCAAGTAAAGCCTGTATCTGTTCAATCCGAACATCCCGATCGCTTTCACCTTGCTGTAACACTTGGATTAACTCATTTGTTGCTTCATAAAACGTTTGAAGAGCTTCCATTAAGCTTGTCCGCTCGTCGTAAATTGACTTTGACGATTCAATTGAATCGCTTCCTTCCATGTATCGCGAAACTCTGTGACAAAGCCTTCCACTTCCTCTAAAATAGCCAAATCACTTTTAATATTGGCTTCCACTAGTTGACGATGTAAGTAATCATACATGACCATTAGCTGCTTCGAAACGTTCACATCCATATTTAACGTAACCATCAGTTCATGAATAATATTTTGCGCCTTGATTAAATTTGTATTTTTCACTTCTACATTTCCATCACCGATTGCCTTTTTAGCCAATGTAATGAACTTTAAGCATCCATTATAAAGCATTAATGTCAGCTCTCCTGGGGATGCTGTGTTCACTGCATTTTGTTGATACGATTGATATGGGTTATTCATGACCATGATTCAATCATCCTTTCTATTGTTTCTTAACTAGAAAAATATGAAGATAAACTTGCACTTTGGCTATTAGCCTTATTAATAGCTGTTTCCATTGCTGTAAATTGTTTATAGTATCTTGTTTCAAGTGCAGTTAGACGATCATTAAAACTATCAATCTTCTTGTCATATTCATTCAACAATTTCCCTAATGTAAAAGAACTATTAACTGATGAAGCACTTCCGGCCTTTTCACTAATCGTTTTCATTCCAGCACTAAGTTCCGCTCTTAATCTTCTAGCTATTCCTTGTTTACCTTCTTTCGGATCACCATCCTGCATAAACAATTCATAGATGGCATTTGGATCCTCTGCAATCGCTGCTTTCAACTTTTCTTCATCAATCTCTAACTTTCCGCCCTCAAGATAGTTTTTCGTTGTGGTAATGCCGATTTTATCCAAAGTTCCTAAAGATGTACCTTCAACTTGTGTATAAAGAGACGTTCTCATTTTTGTAAGTAAACTTGTTAAATTAGAATCTCGACGCAATGTACCTTTCCGCGCCTGTTCCTCCCACTTTTTCACTTGATCTTCCGTCATTTCTTTCTTTTGCTCATCTGTAAGTGGTGGGTAACTAGAATTTTTCTTTTCGCTTGTTTTACTACTAATGGTAGCAATTAATCCATTATAGCTATCAACAAACTTCTTAACTGTATCAAAAATGGAGTCTACATCAGCTGTGGATGAGAACGTGACAGGCCCCGTCGTTTTTTCCTTAAGAGTAAATTCAGCACCGTTGATTCGGAATGTGTTAGAAGATCGTTCTATTGTTAGGCCATTATAAACCACTTCAGCATTTTCACCCACAGTTCCAGCCTTACCAACAACAATACCTGAATCATTTTTCAAATCGGCCGTGGCAGCCTCTGTACTTGTAGCGCTCATTTTTAATTTAGTGAAGAAATCACCACTACTAGACAACGCAATTTCATGTTCTGATACTGCTTTACCTGTATTTTTAGCAGTAATTGAAAACCGTCCCGACTTTTCATCAAAAAAAGCTGTAACCCCAGATTCTGCATTAATTTTAGAAATGATACTGTCTAATGTGTCATCTGATTTAACCTCATAAGTAAACACCTTATCTACTATATTTCCATCTTTATCTTTGACCTTATCAAAAGTACCATCTTTATTAATTGCCTTTATTGTAATTGTTTGCCCAGCAAATTTTGTTGCATTGGTTACATCCATTACTTTTTCAGTACTAACCATCGTCGCCGCAGTCGCAAGTTCTTTCACTTCAATCGTCCCTGAAAAATCAGTCGTTGAATTCACATTTTTAATAGACACAGCATTTGGATTCGAAACACTTACCGTCTTTTTAATAAAAGAGGCTTGCCGTCCAATTCCATCGCTAATCAATCTATCTAATTCCGATAATGCCGTATTTATCGTACGATAATCATCGCGTTGCCATTCTGTATACGTTTTCTTTTGATATAGCTTATCTAAAGGAACACGTTGAGCTGTCATTAGTTTTGATACAATATCATCAATGTCCATCCCGCTTGCTAACCCACTAACTCGCATTACCATACTATCACCTTCTTATATTTTCTTATCTACCATTAGTCCAACAAACTCCGTCATCGCTGCATAGAAATCTAATAGTTTCTTTGATGGTATTTCTCTTATTGTTTCTTCTGTTTTATCGTCGACTACTTTGACATAGTATTCATTTAACTGTTCATGATACTCAAAACGAATAGACGTATTGGTCGGTTGTAAAAATTGATTTAATTCATCTACTGCTTCTTGTACTTGTTCTTTACTTATTTTTTGTGGGCTGTATGCCGCTTCATTGATAACTCTTGCTTCATTTTGAAAATAATCGTTCATTCCTTCTAAGATAGCTGTTCTAAGTTGTGAGGAAAGAACATTTGTAGAAAGGTTCTCTAACATCATGTTCGCCTCCGATATGTGTCTCGTTATTATTTATATCGGAAAGAATACAATCGTTTTCAATTAATCGTTTGATTAAATTACAATGTCACGTATAAATATTGATTAACATCCCTTTAATTTCACCAACAATATTAAGGATATCTAATCCTTTTTTCTCTTTATCTAACACTTCGTTCGTTAAATCAATTAATTTCTTATCGACTTCTTTCACCAACTTATACACTTTCGTTGAACCACGTTGATTAAAACCGCGCTGCTCGGTTAATTCAAGGCCGTTCTTCACCGCATCTTCCATGAATTCCTTAACCATCTTTTTATATTTACGTAAGTTTTCAACCGAATGATTATCCGCTAGTTTCTTTCCTTGTTGTTCAATTTCAGCGACTTTCTTTGTTAAACGATCATACGTCGTCTCTTGGCGCTTTTTATCCATCATCGCTTGAAATTGAATCGTGTCTTTAGCTACTTCCCCTTTACCCTGTATACCGTTAAGAGTCGCTTTACTAATTCGTTGAACGTCCATTATCTATCACCTAATTTAGCAAGATATTGTAAAAAAGGAGAGGGATCTCCTCTCCTTTGACTTTATACTATTATTTTAATAATTGTAGCACGCCTTGAGGCATTTGATTCGCTTGTGCAAGCATTGCTTGAGCTGACTGAACAAGGATATTATTCTTTGTATAAGTTGTCATTTCAAGAGCCATATCTAAGTCACGAATACGAGACTCAGACGCTGTCACATTTTCACTCATATATTTTAAATTATCTATCGCATACTCTAAACGGTTTTGAACTGCCCCCATACGAGAACGTTCAGCAGATACTCTTTGAATCGCATCATCAAGAACAGTAATCGCCGCTGCGGCTTTTTCATTAGAAGAAATATCAAGCCCAAACTCAATAGCTTCTTTAGACATACCGTCATTGACTTGTTTTGTAGTTGTATACCAAACTTTTACTTTCTCACCATTTAGCAATTCAATCTCTTGCTCTCCGCCTTCTTCACTCGCACTTACACCAAGAGCCCCTGCACTCATATCTTTAATCTCAAGATTAACAGTTTGACCAGCATTTGCTCCAATTTGTAAAGTAGCAGAGTTATCTTCCTCAGCATTTTCGATTTCAAAGGTAGCAGAATCCGTAATGGCAGTTGATAAATTAGTTTGTACTTCAATACCTGATGTACCTAACGAAACTTTATCACCTAAGGTAAATGCTTGTTTATCTACTACAGTTGTTTCATAATTACCGTCACCATCAGTATCTTGTTTCAATGTCATTCTATAATCACTTGGAACAACATTCTCGATTTCAAATTCAATCTCGCCATTTTGAATAGTCAATCCGTCATAATCTAATTTTAGACCTGTACCCACTATGACACTCGATTCTTCACCGATTGAATTATCAAGAACAAACAAACTAGAAACTGAGTTACCGGAAGCATCTTTCAGTTGAACAGCTCGCTCCGTATTATTTGTTACATCAAAGCTCATTTTGACTTGCTCACTATCTGTCATGGATTCTAAGCCGTCACGTGTCAAGTCAACAAATACTCCATGTGCAGCCTCACCTAGTTGGACATTCGTAAGCTTAGATAAATCTGTAAGATCATTTTCTAATATTTCCTTCTCTGTCCCTAATAAATTATTAGATCCATCATATACGCCAACTGTATATTTATCATCCCAATGAATATCAGTAGTATACGAATTTCCTCCAACAAACTGGTTTGAATCATCAACTACATCTAACTTTAATTGCCCTTCTCCACCATTATTACTAAAATCAAATGCTAACTGATTTACGTTACTACCTTTAGCAAATGTTTGTGTAACGGTAACCCCAGTTTTTTCTTGTTTAACAGTCACTTCATTACCAATTGTTAAATTAAGGATTCCTCCATTATATGGTGAGTCAGCATTGCCATCGTCAAAAGTACTCCCTGATTTCAACTTATTTAAATCAATACTAATGCTCATGTCACCCAATTGAATAGTTAGAGGACCCGATGTACTAGTTATATCAACATTAATAGATGTATCATTTACTACACCATCGTGGGATAAAGCAAAAGTCCAAACTTCTTTTCCATCTGTAGCATCTGTATCAGATTGTGTTAACGTAATTTGATAATTATCATTTTCATAATCGGAGTCTTCAGCAATTGTTACCGCAGTAATGACACCATCAGCTTTTAATGTACTGCCAGTCGCATCGTTACCATTTACATTAACACTTGTTGTAATTTCGTATTTTCCCTCAGTTGCTGTGTCTAAATCTAAATTAGAAATGGAAGTATCACTAATAGAATCAATTGATTTGTCAATAGTCTTCTCTACATTAACATAGTAACCAGCCCCATTCAGACTAGAACCGGCATCAACTGTAATTGGTTTGTTTCCTGCAGTGGTTTCAAAAACATTAATATTAGCAGCAGATTGACCATTATCAACAGCTCCTAAATTAGCTGTGTTTTTTGCTTGTGTACTGGAAATTACAGCCTTATAAGAACCTGCAGCCAAGTCAATATCTGCTCCTGCTATTACTTGGCTAACCGTAGCGTTCGTACCTCCATCTACTTGGTTAGTATCTAAGTTTTGAATTGGGTTTAATGGGTCTGCTAAATCTGAAATTTCAACTTGGTATTTTCCTTCCGAGCTATTCATCCCGACTACTACTGAGTTACCTAATGTACCAGAGATTGAATCATTCTTTATTTGTTTTAAATCCCCAATAATCTCCAGATCCCCATTCAACAGCTTCTTCGTATTAAATTCCGTTGTATTAGTAATACGATTAATTTCATTTGTTAATTGATTCATTTCCTCTTGAATAGCTGCTCTATCAACATCTGTGTTTGAATCATTACCTGCTTGAACCGCTAATTCACGCATTCTTTGTAAAATAGAGTGCGTAGAAGATAATGCTCCCTCAGCTGTTTGAATAAATGAGATTCCATCCAGCGCATTTCGCTGAGCCATATCCAAACCTCGGATCTGTGAACGCATTTTTTCAGAGATAGCCAATCCTGCTGCATCATCTGAGGCGCGGTTAATACGTAATCCAGAGGAAAGCTTTTCTAAACTTTTTGCCGTAGTAGAGTTGTTTACCGATAAATTTCTATAAGCATTTAATGCTGTAATATTATGATTGATCTTCATGTATTTATCTCCTCTATGTAACTTATTGATTTATTCTCATAATGCTAGATTCATACGCTGCAACTTTTCGATTGATTTTTTGCGTTGGATTTGGAGTCTTTTTCAATGCGATACTCCAAGCACTTGCTATTTCTCCAACAATTTTGAGCACACCTTGAATTTTTTCCGTATCTTTTTTTAAGTTGGCTGAGACTAATTCATCCGCCATAAAGTTATACAGCCTATCCAATTGTTCGGCAATCGGACCTGCTTCATACTTTAAACCAACACCTAATCTATGGAGAATATCATTTGCTTTTTGTAGTTTTTTGTTTGATTCTATATAATCTTTCTTTTCAATTAAGGTCATAGCTTGTTCTAGGTTTTCGATTAACCCTTCATACAAAAACGCTGTTAGTTCTTGTGGTGTTTTTTGATAAATCATCTCTTCCGAAAGAAATTCCACTTTTGTATCTCCACCTTTTAACTTAGCTACTATAATTATCGGTAAAAGCTATCTAACTTTTAATAACTTTGATCGAGTTCTTCCAATAATATTAAAATCTCGGCCATCACCGCATATAATTGCGGCGGAATCGACTCCCCAAGATCAACGTTTAATAAGGCACCGACGAGCGATTCATCTTCTTGCATTTGAATGTTATTTTGCTTTGCTAGCTCCATAATTTTTTGAGCGACTTGACCGGACCCGTGAGCCACGACCGTCGGCACCGCTCCTTTGCTGTCATCGTATCGAATAACAGCCGCCGTCGGTCCACTCACCTTTTTTTTATTTTTTTGGTTAACATATAGTGAATTTCTCATATTGAAAAATCATATCCCTTCTCCGTAAAAGTCGGAGCTAATTGCGCTTTCTCCGTAACTCGTTCTTCTGTTGCCGCACTTGCCTGTGGTTCATTGAGAGGCTTCACATTCATCGTCTGTAACTGATAGCCAATTTCGCGGAACCGCTCTTGCGTTACTTCTGTAAAGTCCGCCAATTTCTCCGACAACTGTTCTTTATTACTGCGGAACGTAAGGCTCACATTTTTTTCAGAAGAAGATAGAAGAACTCCAATATCGCCTAAACGCTTCGTTTCCAACACAAAATAGATGCTGCAGTTCTCCCAATCTACCTTCTCGCCATCTTTTCGTGAATTCACATATATTTTGATGTTTTCTACTTGTTTTTCCATCATATATGGCAGCTGAAAAAATAAATTTTGCATCCCTGAAGAGTCTTGTTTATTCAAAAGCTGTTGACCGGTAATATTATTCACCGTTTGCTCTACTTGCTGCATAAGCTGCGGCTTCATCTCTTCATTTTTCATCATTTTCATTAATGCCGATTTTAAATTTTCTGTTTGCTGCGGATCAGCTGATGTTCCATCTTTGGAAACAAGTGAAAAACCGGCATCATTTTCATGCGTTAAGCCGAGTCTTCGAATCGTGTCATACATTTGACGTGCTGAAGGCTCATTGTTTGTAAAAGGTTGCACCGCTTGTTCAACGGTGCTAGCCATTTGACGCGCTGAAGAAAAGTTTTCTAAACCAAGCTTGTCTGAAACAAAATGCTTCACCTTTACATCCGAAGGCTTGAAGACAATGTTTTCGATATTTGCCTTCACTTCTTTCACAATTTTATTCGCTTCGCTAATTTCGCCTTTTGCTAGTAATTTTTTTGCTTCAGCCAGCTGAGAGCTTACGGCAAGCATTTTCTTTTCTGTCGACATATCTGTGTAAAGCAAATAGTCTCCCTTTAAAATCGCATTATCGAGCTTATGAATCGTCGACTCTAAAATTTGCTTTACATTGGCTTGTGGTAAAATATTTCGATTTTCAAGCATCCTTGAAATATTATCTAAATTTCTTGTAATCTCCCGCTTCAACGTTTTAAAATCAATCGCCATCTGTGACAGCTTCTTCGTAATTTCAGTCACCATGACATTTTGCGAATCCAATTTTAATGTTTGAACCGCCTCATTAATCTCATATTGTTCTGCTTGCGATAATGTATTTTCTTGAGAAGTAGATTGCTGAATGCCGAGATTCCGTTCGACTTTCGAAAGAGCAGTTGAAAGTTCGCGTCTGGCTGCTAATTCACGCCCATTTTCTTGAAGCTGTTGCGCTTTGTCATGTGCTTGTTTTAATTCATTCAATTCTTCATTTGTGCCCTGTTCAGCGAGCAATGCCGCTGTTTTATCAAGTACTTTCGCTAATGACGGATCTTTTTGTATATCTTTTACTAGATTACGTATTGTCTCTGCTATATTTGTATCTTTAGAGGCCACAGAAGGACTTTGTTGCTCATTCGCAGTTGTAGCACTAGCTTCAGTTGTTCCTACAGATTGCAACAACTGATTCAGGTGACCAGTTAGTTGAATTTTCGCTTGAGCATCTCGACCAATCGAGTGAAGTTTCGTTGCTTCCTGAACTGCTTGTTCAAGCTTCTGAATCACTTGCGTTGGCATTCCTGGTGTTTTTATAGCTTCTTTCGTTTGTTCAATCGCTTTAGAGATATTCGGTTCTTGCATGATTTTGTCTTTTAATTGATTTAGAGCCGCCGTTGACTTTGGTGATTCCTCGACTTGTAAATTTTGCTCGAGTTGATGTAACGTTTGTATTAACTGTGCTTTCGCTTGGATAGTTTGACCCGTTTGTGCGAGGCGTGTGGCTTCTTGCATCACCTTGTCTAGTTGTTCTAGTTCTATTGCTTTTGTTGGTAGGTTCGACGTTTTTACTACTTCTTTCACTTGTTCAAGCGCTCGAGCTATACTCGATTCTTGCGCCACTTTTTCTTTTACTTGACGAATTGCTTCACTTGGTTTCATTTCAGCTACGTGTAGCTCTTGTTCCAGTTGATTCAAAGCCTGGGTTAACTGCACTTTCGCTTGGACGCTTTGGCCTGGTTGCGCAAGACGTGCAGCTTCTTGTATTACTTTGTCTAGTTTTTCCGCTGCTTGCAATGGCAGGTTCGGAGTTTTCGCGACTTCTCTTACTTGTTCTAGAGCTCGAGCTATATTCGGTTCTTGCGCTACCTTTTCTTTCACCTGGCGAATGGCCTCGCTTGACTTTGTTTCAGCTATTTGTAAGTCTTGCTCCAATTGTACAAGAGATTGCGTTAATTGGACTTTCGCTTGGACGCTTTGACCTGTTTGGGCCAAACGGGTGGCTTCTTGTATCACTTTGTCTAGTTTTTCTACCGCTTTTACTGGTAAGTTCGTCGTTTTTACTGCTTCTTTTACTTGATCTAACGCTCTGGCTATATTTGGTTCTTGCGTGACTTTTTCTTTTACTTGGCGAATTACTTCGCTTGGTTTTATTTCGGCTACTTGTAACTCTTGTTCCAATTGATTTAAAGCTTGCTTTAACTGCGCTTTCGCTTGAACACTTTGACCTGTTTGAGCAAGTCGGTTCACTTCCTGCATCACTTTATCTAGCTTTTCTATCACCTTTGTTGGCAGGTTTGCACTTTTCGTTACTTCTTTTACTTGTTCGAGTGCTCTAGCCACATTCGGCTCTTGGGCTACTTTTTCTTTTACCTGATAGATTGCTTCGCTTGGTTTTGTTTCGGCTACTTGTAGTTCTTGTCCCAGTTGCGATAAGGCTTGTGTTAACTGCGCTTTCGCTTGGACACTTTGACCTGTTTCCACAAGCCGGATCGCTTCTCGCATCGCTTTGTCTAGCTGTTCTGCTACTTTTGCTGGTAAATCCACAGTTTTTACCAGTTCTTTTACTTGTTCAAGTGCTCTGGCCACATTCGGCTCTTGTGCTACTTTTTCTTTGACCTGACGGACTGCTTCGCTTGGGTTTATTTCGGCCATTTGCAACTGTTGTTCTAGTTGCGATAAGGCTCGTGTTAACTGCACTTTTGCTTGGACACTTTGACCTGTTTGGACAAGGCGTGCCGCTTCCTGTATCACTTTATCTAGCTTTTCTACCGCTTGTGCTGGTAGGTTTGCTGCCTTCGCTACTTCCTTTACGTGTTCGAGCACTCTGGATATATTTGGTTCCTGTGCTGCTTTCTCTTTTACCTGACGAATCACTTCGCTCGGTTTCATTTCTTCTACTTGCAACTCTTGTTCCAGTTGTTTTAAAGACTGCGTTAATTGCGTTTTCGCTTGAATGCTTTGACCTGTTTGGACAAGGCGTGCCGCTTCCTGTATCACTTTATCCAACTTTTTCACTGCTTTCACTGGCAGATTCTCCGCCTTAGCTACCTCTCTTACTTGTTCTAGCGCTCGGGCTACATTCGGCTCTTGCGCTACTTTTTCTTTCACCTGGCGAATCACTTCGCTTGGTTGCGCTTCCTCTACTCGTAGCTCTTGCTCCAGTTGACTTAAAGACTGCGTTAACTGAGCTTTCGCTTGAACACTTTGACCTGTTTGGACTAAACGTGTGACTTCCTCTATGACTTTATCTAGCTTTTCCATTGCTTTCACTGGCAGATTCTCCGTCTTAGCTACTTCTCTTACTTGTTCTAGTGCTCGGGCTACATTTGATTCTTGTGCTACCTTTTCTTTTACCTGAAGGATTGCTTCACTAGCACTTTTAGAAGCAGACATCTCCGCAGTGGTATTAGCCTTATCAGCATTCACTTGCTTCTCGACTGCTACTAAATGTTGAATCAACTGCACTTTCGCCTGAACGGTTTGTCCTGCTTGCGAGAGTTTCTTCGCTTCTGAAACGCTTTGTTCTAATTTCTTTTTGCTTGCTTCATTCAAATTCGTACTTTTTAAAAAATCTTCTACCATTTGGATAGACTTTGCTACATTCGGTTCTCGTTGTGCTTCTGTTCGCACTGTTGCTATACTTTTAGCCGGCGTAGAAGTATTTCTCGATTGAAGTTGTACACCTAATTCATCTAACACTGACATTAACGATGCTGATAACGTTTTACCATTTAACGCTTCATGCACCGCCTTGACCGTATGATTCGTAACGCCAATTTGCTTTTGAGCCATTACACGTAACGTCTCTGCTTTTTGTTCAGCTGTTCCTGGCCCTTTAGCGATAAACTCCTTCATCACATTCATTTGATCTTTCGTCAGTGACACTCCACGTGATGAAAAAGCTTTCACAATCTCAGTTAATTCGGAATCCGCACTATGCGACATATTAGTCTGAGCAGCAGGCATACTCGGAGTTTTATCAGACCTTTTAACCGTATAATATCCTTCCGCTGTTTTTCCTGTAATTTCAACAAACACTTGATCTTGCTTCGGAACATTGCCTTCAAATTGAACTTTTGTGGTCGTTCCCCTGATCGAAACAAAGGCTTCTTGATTACTCACTCGTTCCTTTACAGATACTTGAAGCAAATCCCCAACATCCGGCTGCGAAGAAGGAACTGCTGTTTGTGAAATTGATCTATAGTTATTTTGAATAATTTGCATTCAAGTTACACCCCGTTCTAATTAACCTACCTTTTGTATCGGTTAGAAACAAAGGATTTTCATTGGAAATCCTAGGGATATTTTCACAAAAACAAAGAAAAACCATAAACCCTAAGTAATACATAGGATTTATGGTTTTCCCACAAAGTTATACACAGGATATCCACAATTCAAAAAATCACAAAAAGTCACTGTGACACAACATCAATTTTTGAAAAGCGTCTCTAATCTTATTTCTCTCAATCTTTTCTTTTGAATGGATTGTTGGCTGATTGACCCTTTCTTTCATTTCGTCTAGAGAAATACTAACAATAGGTGGATTTTGGGCAATTGCTTTTAACAATAGATGATAACTATTTGCATCCTGCCCATTTTCTAACTGGTATTCCCTCCTTTTTTGCCCTCGTGTAGATGGTCCAGATACCTATTCGTTTACCACTTCCTAGAAAGTTAAATTAATAGTGGTAAAACGATAACTTTCCTTTTATACAGTCTTAAGTTCCAAAAATTAGTAGAGTGGGGGACAGGAACCGAAATTCAGTAGAACCGACATTGTGACTTATTCGTTAAAAAAGAGCAACCTCAGCTTGGCTACTCTAAAATGGTTCTTCTACAATTTCAAATCAATGTTTCCACCTAAATGTGGCTGAACAGCATGTTGAATTGCTGTTGCATCAGTCGTACTCATTAACTTCTGAAGAGCTTCATCCTGTTGTTCTGCATTTCCCATTGCCACCTTCATTACTGACATCGAAGCTTGTTGTTGAATTTGTCCTTGACTCAATGCCATTGACATTAATGCAATATCCATAAAACACCACCTTTCTCTTTCTAATGGACAACAGAGTGTAGTTGCTTTTCTAGAAAATGAACCTCAACTTTCAATTCGTTTAATTGAGCATTGAATTGTTCAATTTCTATTGCAGTAAGTTCATGATTGAGAGCGTATTGAGCTATTTTTTTCATTTCATGAAGCTTTATTTCTATCTCTGCTAAGACACAGTCTTGTTCTTTACACCATTGAAGCTGTTCTTCAAGAAACTCTTTATGTGCTTGTTCATCCTTATCCATCTAGTTACCTCCTGTCAAACAGCTTTTTTTATAACGACTACGAGGTTTGACCACTAGCCACGAGGTCCAAAAAATCATTGTTTGCAAAAAGTTCTATATCATCATGATTTAAAACTCCCCTATGATTTTTGTTAGCGCTGGAACAAAACACAACTGTACACTTACTAAAATCAATATTTTTCAAAGCGTTTTTTATAGCTTCTACTGCTTCAAATAAGGTCTCTTTCAACTCAAAATCTGAAATACCTGAAACAGCAAATGAACCGATAACATTAATAGAAGGTTCATAAGAGCCATCTATATAATCTATTTCTATAATAATATCCATAGTTCCCCTCCATTATCTTACAGAAACAATAATGTAAAAGAGACCCTAGCAAACCTAGAGTCTCCTGTATAAAATCTAAAATTAACGAAGAAGTTGTAAAACTCCTTGTGGTTGTTGATTGGCTTGCTTTGCCGCTATGTCTTTCGATCATAGAATAGACTATATCTTCATCCATGTTTTTCATGGAGCTGGGCGCTTCGAACAGACTAGCTGCCCTACGAGATTCATAGCCATAGCTTTTTACCTTAGACCGTGTTCTCTAGTCGTTGAACCTTCTCCACAGTTTCCTCACAGGAGCTTGGCTGCTGATTATCCATTGTTTCATCTTCATCATTTTCACACCTTCACGCTGACCGTTTCCAGTTACGTTGTGGTTGATGAAGCTTTAGGAAGTTCCAGCAATTCACTCAGTTATCCTCCAATGATATTCCCATTATGTACTAAAATAAAAGGCCGTGGATAAATTCCATGACCTCTGACTTTATTCTTAACGAAGAAGTTGCAGAACTTTCTATGGTCGTTGGTTTGCTTGCTTTACGACTGTATCTTACAGAATAGAACTATTCTTGATTTTTTCTAACTCTTTTTTGAGACTTGCTAAAATATAATCATCATTATATCCTTCAAAATTCCCTCGTTGTTGAAGAATCTCTAAAATCTCTTCGTCTGAATGAGGTTGTACCCATTCTCTCTTTTTATAATGATAGATTTTCAAAACTGATGCTGGATTACCGTATATAACACAATGTGAAGGAACACTCATTGTAACAACTGAATTAGCCCCTATTACACTTCCATTTCCTATAGAAATGTCACCTATTAAAGTAACATTTGCTCCAATCCAAGCTCCTCTTTTAACAATTAGCCTATTAACAATTGATTTAATACCTTGATTTGCGATCGGCAAATTAGGATTTGAGTATTCATGTTGAGAATCAGAAATAAAAACCCTAGGACCAATTAAGCAATCATCTTCAATTATAACCTGATTATAGGATTCAATTATTGTACCCATCCCAACATAGACTCTATCTTCCAATTTTATTCTTAAGTCTTGGTTTTGATTGCCGCGCTTACTTAAAGATAAGCATACATTTTGTCTCAACTTTACATTGTTGCCGATATAGATTTTAGAGGGATCATCAAGAGTTAAATTTTGTCCTATTTTAATACTTTCACCGAAATAATAAAATGCATTTTTCAATTCATCCATAAACCATCAATCCTTTTTAATTTACAAGAATAAAATAGAAAGACCTTAGAAAATCCTAAGGTCTTTCTATAAATATCTAAATTAACGTAATAGTTGAAGTACACCTTGTGGCTGTTGATTAGCTTGAGCCAACATTGCTTGTGCTGCTTGAGAAAGAATAGAATTCTTAGTTTGACTCATCATTTCTTTCGCCATCGTGCGAACATTTGCTTTCACAAATGACTAGACTATATCTTCACCCTATAGCCTTCTAATAGGGGTCGGGCACTTCGGATTCACAATGCTGATGATACATTGTTTCACCTATGGATTCATCGTCATAGCTATTGCCTTAGACGGTTTCCTAGTCGTTGAACCTTCTCCATCCTTTCGGAACAGGAGCTTGGCTGCTGATTGCCCACATCTTTTCTTTTTTCAAACCTTCACGCTTGTCGTTTCCAACTACGTTGTGGTAAGAAAAGCTCTAAGGGTTTTCCAGCAATTCACCCGATAATAATCGCTAGCCGTTACCAGCTAGGACGACTGTGCTTGTCACTGCTCTTAAGCAGCTAAAGCATAATCAACGTCACGGATACGAGATTCCGCAGCAGTTAAGTTTTCAGAAGATGTTCCTAAGTTGTTAATTGTGTGTTCTAGACGGTTTTGGTATGCCCCTAGTTTAGAACGTTCTGCAGATACATTTTGAATGGCATTATCAAGAACTTTGATAGCCGCAGATGCTGATTCTGTTGTCGATACATCTAATGCAAATTCTACACCCGTATCGTCAGTACCATTTGTTACATCTTTAGAAGTTGTGTATTTAGCTCCTACAACATCTTTATTAGTAGCACCCGCAGAATCACCAGTAAGTCCTAATGCACTAGAACGCATATCATTAATATTGATACTGAAGCTTTGACCTTGGTTTGCACCTACTTGGAAAGTTTCTTCAAAAGCTTTTCCACCATCTGCAAATGCATCAGTTCCTGCTGTTCCATTGGTTGTTCCTGCTGTTATACCAATAGCATTATCTACTGCTGCTGCATCACTTCCTGTTAATACAACAGAAATATTATCAGTACCTACTTCTTTTGCGTTAAATGTAAGAGTCTGAGAAGCTCCATTATCAAAACTTACATCTACTAAATCTGATAATTTTGTACCATCTGCAGCTGTTGCGTTTTTAAACGCATCTATTACAGTTGTTTGTTGAGCACTACCATAGGTAGCAATACCTGTTAAGTCGGTATTTAATGAAGATGAATCAACTGTAAATGTTTTAGAACCAACAGTTACTGATAATTGGAAGTCATCTGCTGCAGCACCGCTTAAGTCAGCATTTGCTGCTCCTGCAGCTGCAGAATAAACAGATTTAGTTCCTGCATAAGCATCAGAAGTAGTAACCTTAGCATTATTTGCTGATGCTGTTCCAGCTGTTTCGGCTGTAAAAGTAACTTTGTTTCCTACAGCTGTTGCTGTTGCACCATTTCCTGAATTCGTAAAGTCGAGTGCTGCTACAGCCGCTGCAATATCAGAAGTGTTTTTACCATTAACATCAATTACATGATCTGCACCTAATTTAGTTTGAGCATCTGCCGCATCTGAATAAGTACCTTTGCTGCTATCATAGAATGCAACATCTTTTCCGGCAACAGTAAAAGTAGAACCTTCAGTTGGAGCTTTATCGAATGTTAAATCATAAGATTGAGCTACCCCTGCAACTGCGTCAACACCAGCTGTGGTCAACTGAGCAGCATTAGTTGTATTAGTTTGTTTATTCGTTCCATCTGTAAGTTGATACGTAATAGCTTGAGTATTATTATCATCACCTGCAGATGCTGGACCTGTTATTTTTACTCCATTTGTATCTACTGCAAAAGTGAAATCTGCCAGTGGTGAACCTGCTTCAGCCTTCATGTCATTAAGGGCTTTAACAATATGAGCAGCCTGAGCAGCTGCTGTTGTAGCACCAGCTGTATCTAGTGTGATTGTTTGAGATGTAGCAGTTGCAGTACCAAAACCAGTATCATCCCCAGATGTTCCTGCATCATCGGCACCATTTATGGTAATTGTAGTACCCATAAACTCGAATGTAGCATCTTGTCCATTAGTCAAAGCAGTTAATGCACCTGTATTCCATTCAGCTTTTGTTGCAGTTACTGCATCAACTGCTGAAGTTCCAGCAGCTGCTGTTGCACCCACATCTGATTTACTATTGCTACCTTGCAATAATTTCTTTGTATTGAACTCAGTAGTGTTACCGATACGGTTAATTTCAGATGTTAATTGATTCATTTCTTTTTGGATTTCTCCACGGTCTGAATCTGTGTTTGTACCGTTGGCTGCTTGAGTAGCAAGCTCTTTCATACGTTGAAGGATATCATGTGTTTCGTTCAATGCACCTTCAGCAGTTTGAATCATAGAAATCAAATATGTTATCGCAGTGGCTTTTTATCCGCTACTTCTTTATGTTTCCATAAAGTTCAGGTCATATCTTCATCCCAATAGGATGCCCCGCGCTCGTGGGTGGGTTATCGGTACGGTTCCTCACCACCTGACCGTCACACCTTCCTAACTACTAATTACCGATTCATTAGGCTTGGCTCGGTATTGCCCACCATCCACAAAATGCTGGTTTGGGGTTCCACCGAATTCACGGAGTGTTCATCTAAGCATTACTGCTTAGAGCGGCATTTCTAGTCTACCGTCTTGAGCATTTGCTGAAGCTCTGTCTAAGCCACGAATTTGTCCACGCATTTTTTCAGAGATTGCTAGACCTGCTGCGTCATCTCCTGCACGGTTGATACGAAGACCTGAAGATAATTTCTCCATTGATTTGCCTTGCGCGGCATTAGCTGCACCAAACTGACGATAAGTGTTCAACGCCGCAATATTATGATTAATTCTCATTGTTATTTCCTCCTTGAGTTTTCAGTTCCCACATCCATGTGGTTATTTCGGTTGAATAGTGATTAAGTCGGCCGCCTATATCACTATTCAACCTTACATCCTTAATATCGGTGCTTTCACTGTTTTATTTAGAGAATACATTTATTTTTTTCGAAAAAACTCGCTTAAATTTGTCAAAGTGTTGACTTCGGTATTTAGGGCTTGGTTATTTTCTTGCTGAATGGACAAATATACTTCTTTCCGATGGATGTCGACATGCTTTGGTGCTTGAATGCCGAGTTTGATTTGCTCTCCTTCAACAGCTAATACCGTAATCTCAATATCATTGCCAATCATAATTGATTCATTTAACTTTCTAGTGAGTACAAGCATTATTTGGCCTCCTGCATAATTGGAGATGGGACAAGCTTATGGCGAGTTGTATAGCTGTCCGTTTTCATGATGTATTGTTTTCCTAATTTCTTCGTGTGATTGAGAATAATCGGTGCTTGCAGGTTGGCCGTTGTTTGTTCAAATGAATCTCGTACCGATAAAATTGTGAATACCGTCACGTCTTGTTCTGATTGAATTTGCAAATCAGCTAGTACTTCGTCAGAAAGATTCACTTCATACGTTGGAAACACTTCAAATGGATTCGTCATAATGAAAGCAACTTCTGGTGTTTTCAAAGATTGAAGAACGAAAAATGGTGTTTCATCAAGTGGTAGTAAGCCAAATTGCCTCTCCTCTAAAAATCCCGGAATCCCGCTCTCAAATGTATAAATCTCTTCCTCATTCATCTCTATTTCACCATGAAATTTTGTAGAAATCTTCATCTTTATCCCTACTTTCTTATACATTTACAACATCAATATTTAATGAATTTTCTTGGGTAACATTCATCTTCACACTACCCGGTGTGTAATCGTGAACTGGCTTTTGAATTTGCACGTCAATAATCGGTTTGTGCGTTTGCGCTTCGATATTCAGTTTGGCTTGTTCATAATATGTTTTGACACTGAATGGAGTTGGAATCCAGCCGATATTGAATTGTTTAGTTGGTCGTTCGCTATTTTGCTGGGCATGTGCACCTAGTACATTGCCGCCTCTTTCAATATGCATCATTTCATCGCCTTGCCTGGATCTTCGGGCGATTCCTTCTAATACTTTTTGCTTCCCTTCCTGAGCTAATTCTGCGGTCCTTTGAAAAATATGCTTAATATCCATCTGCTCCCATGCTTCTGTTTGATCGATTGTCAGCCTCCCTGGGGTTCTCTCGATATGAAGAGCCGCTTGCGGCTGTTCAATCGATTGAATCACCTTTGATGGCTCCATACGTTGAACTGGGTCTTCAATGGTTAAATCTGTTTGAATAAACGTAGACTGCATTCTAATTTGCTGCATGCTTTTCACCTCTTATAGAAAAAAGCTATCCATATAGAATAGCTTTACCTTAGAAAATCAAGTAAACTCGGCTGAATCACTTTAGCACCAACACTTAATGAAGCGGTATGAATACTTTCTTGTGTCGTGAAGTCGAGAATGACTTTTTCCATGTCTACATCTTCATTGCTAGAAAGGATTTTTTGAGCGAAGACTTCTTGTTGGCCTACACGATCGGTCATTAGATCGATTCGGTTTTGCTTGGCCCCGACTTTTGCTTGTTCTTTAATAAATACATTAATCGTCTCGTCCAACTCTGCTAATCGGTTCGTAATATCCGCTTCGTCTGTACTCTTTAAACTGGCCATTAATTGATCAATCGTACCGCCCGTTTTAAGTGCTTCTCCAAATGTGCTCTGTCCGCTTGTGTTAATCGGAATTTTAATTCCTGTAAACACTTCGACTTGTATTTCATCCGTTCCATAGCTTGGTGCACCGTCAACCATCGTATCTGACGGTCGTTTATTTGTATCATAGCCGTTAAAAATATACTTCCCGCCAAGTTGAGTATCCCCAATATCGACTAAATGTTGTCGTAATTGCTTAATTTCTTCGTTAACACTGTCCCTTTGGTCTGACTCATATGTCCCATTACTCGCTTGTACTGTTAACTCCCTCATTCGTTGAAGGGCAGAAATGGCTTGTCCTAATGCTGAGTCGGTACTCTCGACCCAGTTTGTTGCTTCACTAATATTACGTGAATATTGTTCCACTTGATTTAAGCTTGTTCGATAGTTCATCCCCATCATCGCCGCTACTGGATCATCCGATGGTTTAGAAAACTTTTTTTGCGTTAAAATTTGTTCCTGCAATTTTGCCAGTCTTTCATAGCTGTTGCTAATATTACGAATCATGTTATTTGAAAGCATCGATTGCGTTACGCGCATGTATCCTCACCTCACCTTTTATCTGCCGCCAGTGCCCATACCGTTAATAATTTTATCGAGCATTTCATCCACTAATGTAACCATTCGTGCTGCTGCATTGTAGGCTTGCTGGTACCTCACCATATCGGTCATTTCTTCATCTAAAGAAACCGCACTCACCGATTGACGATTTTTATCCACTGAAGTCGCTAAAATTTGTGCATTTGAATGGTCTTTTTGCACGCTGGCAGAATCGACACCGAGGTTTCCAATAACGCCTGCGTAATATGTATCAAACGTGCCATTTAATCCAGGAGGTATGTTCCCACTTTCATACTGAGTGAAATCCTTTGACTTAATAGCCGCTAAATGATGAGCGTTCTCATTATCACCAGCCGCATTACTTTTTGCACCAGAAGCAATCAAGGACGGATCTTTAATAATGTCTGCGTTGACTTTAATCGTTTGGGCTGCATTCTTTCCAGCTGTAATTTCAAAGAAATTTCCACCCTTGGTCGGCGGATCTCCTACTACGAACCCTTGACTATGAACATAGTTAAACTCATTCACAAAAGCTTCTGTCATATCATTCAGCTTTTGCAGCATATCAGGATATGCCCCTTTCACCGTACCATCTTCTACATACCCAGCACTTTCAATCAGCCCAGTAAGTGCACCGGCAAATTTATAGTCCTGTAAGGTCGTGCCGCCAATTTTCACACCGCTAATGGCGCCTGTCGCACTATCTGTTTGAACTTCAATAGTATTGGCCCCAACAATTCCAGTATGATTCACACTAATTAAGTTAATTGGCGGCATGTAAGAAGAACCGTCCTCTTGAATTAATTCAATGTTATACAGTCCTTCAGCGGCTGCTTTGTCCACAATCCCGTATTTTTCTGGAAACACCGTAGATACTTTCACATTCATGAACTGTGATAATTGATCAACTAGCGTATCTCGCTCGTCATATAAATCATTTGGGACATAGCCATGCGGTTCGACTTTGCTGATTTTCTCATTAATGCTTTGAATATTAGAGATAATCGTATTGATTCCGCTTTGTTCTACGCCAATTTGATAACGAAGGTCCTCTTGCACATTCGTTAAAGCATTATAGTAGTAGTTCAGCGTTTCAGCGACCATTTGCCCAGATGAAGCGACAACGGCCCGCGCCCCGATATTATCCGTATTTGTTGTTAAATCCTCCAACGAACCCCAGAATTTGTTCATCGTGTTTAATAAACCACTTTCTGACGGATCATTTAAAATCTCTTCCATTTTCGTCAATGATTCACTTAACGAACTATAGTAGCCTACTTTGCTGCTTTGGCTGCGATATTGACTATCTAAAAAACTATCGCGAATTCGCTGAATAGAACCCGCTTCCACACCTGTTCCTAGTTGTCCCGCTATTCGCGGGCTATTCAATGCTGGAGAAGGAAAACTCTCTGTTGCTGATAGATTGACGCGCTGACGTGAATATCCAGGTGTATTCGCATTCGCAACATTGTGGCCTGTAGTATATAGGGCGGATTGAGCAACGCTAAGTGCGCGCTTGGATGTTTCTAAGCCCATAAAAGTTGAAACCATCTATTTACCCTCTCTTTCTATGTATTATGCTTTTGAATCAAACATGCTGATGGATTGCTTCGGTGCTTGCTCGTTGCCATAATTATAGTTTCGGTCCTGCGGTCGCAATACATCTAATGATAGATTGACAAACTGCAAGGACTGAACGAGCAATTGCTGATTGAACTCATTTTGTTCTTTTAATTGTGTTACCTCTTCTAAAAGTTCCATTTTTAAACGCTGTAAAATCTCTGCTTCAAAAGAAGGTGCTTCTTCAATGACCTGATCAAACGTAGCGTTTTGTTGACTATCCAAGAACGTTTGAACAGCTTCTTGTCGTTTGATTTCTATTTGTGAGATAGCTTTCACATACTTCTGTTCATCCATCAAAAGAGCGGTAAGGGCGTCCGTGTCACCTTCTATGATGATGTTCTTTTTTTTACTCGCTAGTTTATTAAAGTCTTGGTGAAGCTTAATTAATTGCTCGAGTGCCTCGATGATTGGCTGTGCGGACATGTCCATTCCTCCTCTATACACAGATGATGGACGGATAGACATTCTAGCCATCCGCCCTTTTTAATCAAACGTTTGATTAACGTTTAAAATGATCGATAATTCCTTTCGCTGTGGCCTTTGAATCCAACGTATATGTGCCATTCTCTACTTGGCGCTTCAGCTGTTCGATTTTTGCCTGTCTTTCAGCTTGAATACTGGAGCCTTCCTGCATCACTTTAGCCTCCGAAGAAATCTCTAATTTATCAACTGCTTTCTTATGAGAAAGCTTCTGGTTGTTCATTTTATTCGCTTGCAGATTATAAGGATTTACCCTCGATACACCAAAAGAATGAATTTTCATTTTTCAAAGCCTCCCCCTTTGGTCAACTCGTTTTTTAGCAAACAATGTATATTGCGTTCATCATCGTTTGTTGATTCTCCCTACCTCTATTATCGGCCATATCTTCATTTTTTTTATTGTTTCAAAGCATCTTTCCATCGATACATCTTACCATTTTTATGGTAAGTAGAAATACCTAGCATGAATAAAAACTGTAAGTCTCTATTCTCGTAAATTCTCCTTCACAAAATAAGTAACTTTCTTTTCCTGCTCTGTCATTTCACGCTTGCGTTGCTCTTCTTTTTCAAGATTCTCCAAGTCCGTTCGTAATTTCTTTGTACATGCCTCACATATTCGGCCGTCACGGATTAACGTCCCACATTGCTCACAAGGGTAACCTAGATTAGGAAATTGCGATATTCGTAATCTCCCTGTTTTAATAAATTTAAGGATTAAACTTTCGTCAACGTCGGTTGCTTCTACTACTTGTGCCATCGTCGCTGTTCGATTGCTGCGCTTGCGAATAAATTGATACACTTCATCGAACTTTTCTTCTTCTTCATTATAACAAGCATCACATACATCTCTAAATTTCGATTTCACAAAAAGTGCCCTACAGTTTGGGCAATTCATTAAATCCACGTTCTTTCCCCCCTCAACCACCAAAAACGGTACATTTGTACTATTTATATCGAATAAAATACCGAATGCTTTAGACATTCGGCAAAAATATTATCTAGCAATGGTCATTGTTTCGATTTTTTCTGCTCCGGCAAGCTTCAATGCTTTAGCCGCATGCCGAACAGTAGAACCCGTTGTGTATATATCATCCACGATGACAACGCTTTTCCCTTGGATAGCTGTTCGGCTTGTCACTCTAAAAATTTGCGGTAAATTGATTCGTTCTTGACGCGATTTCTTTGATTGCTTTTCTGTATGAATACGCGTTAACAGCTCTGTACTGTTTATCTGCAGAATATCAAGCAATGCTTGGGCTTGATTGAAGCCACGCTCTTGCAGACGATCCTTACTTAATGGAATAACGGTAATGAGGTCGTACTCCAACTGTTGCAGGCATTCCTTCATAAATGGCGCTAATACTTCCGCTAAAGCATAGTCACCGCGATACTTATATTTCGCAATCAACTCTTTTAAAAAATCATTATAATGAAACAGCGAGACATTTTTCGTTAAATATCCCGCCCATTCAGGATTGTTCTCCCACCTTAGGCAGTCTAAACAAAGCTGTTCACGCCGAAATGATTCATCAAGCTCACGTGAACAAATCGCGCATGTTTCTCCAGAAATCCAAGCAAATTTCGCCTCACAATTTGAACATATACGACTTTTCGGCTGTCTTAAAAATAAACTGGTCCATGTTATCGGCTTCCTCATTTTTTCATAGCATATATAACAATTAGCCATCGAGAAGCCCACGCTTTCTCGCTTCCTCATTCATCGATGTAATATGCCTAATTGCTTCTACCATTGCCTTGCTTTTTCCATAATGAAAAAACGTAATGCTCCCTGTGGGGTAAGCGAAACTGCGTCCAACGCGGCCGGCAATTTGGACAAGGGCGCTTTCCGTAAAAACTTCGTGCTCCGCTCCAATGACCGCAACCTCTAAACGCTCAATCGTCACGCCTCGTTCTAAAATCGTCGTCGTTAATAAACCCTGCAGTTCACCGTCCCGTAATGCCTGCACGCGTTCCTTCCGGCTTGGGTGCTCCGCATAAACGGCTGGTAGGTTTTGAAAAAGAGGGCGTGCCGTTTCCATTACGGCAATGCTTGGAAAAAATAATAAAATGGGTGTTTTGCTTTGTAGGCGTTCATTCACCCAAGCTTGAACGGGACGCGGAATTTTCTTTTGCTGAAACTGCTTGGCCCAGTTGCCGCACCATTTCATCTCTGGGACCGGAATCGGCTGGCGATGATAGCGCGCCGGGATAGTGACCGCTTGAAGTTTGCCGCTTCGATATTGCTTTTTCATTTGCCTCGATGGTGTAGCCGTTAAATAAATAGTCGCGGCCGTCTGCTTCTTTGCTTTTTGTACCGCATAGTGAAGCGAAGGATCCATCGAATACGGAAAGGCATCAACTTCATCGATAATCATGGCATCAAACGCTTCTTTAAAGCGAAAGAGCTGATGTATCGTCGCCACGGTAAGCGGCGCTAGCTTATGTCGATCATCACTGCCTCCATAAAGAGCGGCTACTTCGATAAAGGGGAATGCTTTTTTCAACCGAGGTGCTAATTCCAGTACGACATCTGTTCGCGGTGTTGCAATACAGATCCGCTTTCCAGCAAGCAGCCCTGCTTCAATTCCCGCAAACAGCACTTCTGTTTTTCCAGCTCCACAAACGGCCCAAACGAGAAGCTCTTCTTGATGAAGAATGACTTGCTTCACTCGGTCCGATGCAGTTTGCTGCCCTTCGGAAAGCGTACCTGACCAATTCATCACGCTTTTCGGGACATGGAAATCATAAGCCGGGCCGGTCCACGTATACAGCGGCGTACATTCGCTCACACGACCCATCATAATGCACGAACGACAATACGTGCAGAGCTGCCGGCATATCGCACACGGAAACGTATAAAATAACTGCTTGTCTTGGTTGCCGCATCGAATACAATGATCCAATTCAATTCCAAACGTTTTTGCGACATAACCTTGTTCAATATGTGTCTCAAGTACATCGAGGGAAAACGGAATTTCAGCCGCTAACAATTGACGGCCAAATAAATGATGCTGAAGTTCAGTGGAATAAGCTTGTTGAGGGATAGAAAGCGGGGAGTGAGAAATAGGATTCACATGTTCAACCTCCTTTTTTAAAGAGTTCGACGTATTGTGACAGATTCCTTTTTCATCCAGAAGGATTTTCATGTATGAATGCTGAATGTTGTTTAGGAAAGGAGTGATAATTTGATTATAAAACCGTGTGAAATTCCGATTAAAGCAAGGCTGCTTGAAGCGTTGCTCTGTCGATTACCCGTCGCTCATCCAAAGCGCCCGGTGTTAGAGTCAGAGCTCGGCAAATGTATGGCAGGTTATCGCGGGGAACAATCGATTGATTCCGTGTTAGCAGTGCTTCCCGAAAAAGAGTATCTCCTCTTTCATGACCTCCGCATCCCCAGTACCCCTTACCCATTCCAATTGGACATCCTCATTCTTTCTTCATCATTTTTTCTCATTCTTGAGGTGAAAAATATCGCGGGCGAAATATACTTCGATGATGATTTTCATCAGCTGATTCAAACCAAACATGACCAAGCACAAGCCTATGATGATCCGATTTTGCAAGTGAACCGCCAGCGTACACAACTTCTGCAGTGGCTCACGCCTAAAAGGGCACCTACAATTCCGGTTGAAACATTAGTAGTCAGCGCCAATTCCCTAACAATTGTGCGTGCGAAAAATAAAGAGGTCACGGAAAAAGTCGTAAGGAGAAATAGTTTAGCATTGAAAATCAATTCACTTGCCAAAAAGCACCAAGAAGACATTTTATCTAAAAAAGAGTTGAAGCGACTAACAAATTTACTGTTAAAAGCGCACACTCCTTATATTCCAAAATTGCTTACAACTTATAAAATTTCAGCAACTGAGCTGTTAACCGGTGTGCAATGCCCAAATTGCAGAGCATTGCCAATGAAAAGAAAGTGGGGCAAGTGGCACTGCCAAAGCTGTTCCTATTGCTCAAGTGATGCACATCTAGCCGCCATTCGCGATTACGCGCTCCTCATTAAGCCGACGGTTACGAATCGTGAATTGCGGGATTTTTTGAGGCTGGATTCTGCATCTGTTGCTGCAAAATGGCTTCATTCTATGAACCTGCCCTATACCGGTTCAACAAGAGATCGAGTGTATCATCTTAATTGGCATGATTTTGCAGCGGATTGGCATGATTATTCGTAAATTCCGCATGATTTTTACCGAAATTGGCATGATTCTGAATGATTTCCGCATGATTTCCGCCCCCGCCACACAAAAAAAGAAACGTCTCCACACAAGACGTTTCTTTTTCACACTTTATACCAGCCTAATCCTAATGATCCTTCGCCAAGGTGCGTGCCGATGACGGGACCGAAGTAGCTTAGGTCAAATTCCACATTTGGAAGCTGCGATTCAAGTTCTGCTTTCCATGCTTTTGCTTCTTCCTCACGTTTGGCATGAATGATCACAGCTTTGTAAGGTTCTCCGCTGGCTACTGCTTCTCCTAATAAATCCGCGATTCGTTTCATCGCTTTTTTGCGGGTGCGGATCTTTTCAAAAGGAACGATCACTTTGTCTTCAAAATGCAGCAATGGCTTTACTTGCAGTAAGCTGCCGATTAAAGCTTGGGCACTGCTTAGACGGCCGCCGCGTTGCAGGTGGGATAAGTTATCCACCATGAAATACGCTCGCATCGATTGCTTCATTTCGTTAAGTCTTGCGACAATCTCGTCTGGTCCCTTACCGTCTAAAGCCATTTGTGCAGCTTCTAATACGTAAAAACCTTGAACATGACAGCTTACTTCCGAATCAAACGCAAAAACATCGATGCCATCGACCATTTCACCTGCGGAAATTGCTCCTTGGTACGTACCGCTAATGCCACTAGATAAATGAATCGAAACGACCGCGTCATACTCGCTTGCTAATTGTTCAAACTTCTCTACAAATTGTCCAATTGGTGGCTGTGAGGTTGTTGGAAGCTTCTCTTCTCGTTTGACCTTGTCATAAAAATCATCCGTATCTAGATTCACTTCTTCCTCGTATACCTCTCCCCCCATAATGACCTGCAGAGGAATCATATGAATATGCAAGCGCTCTCGGACTTCCTTAGGGATATAGGCCGTGCTGTCAGTTACGACTGCCGTTTTCATAAATTAAAACCATCCTTATTAAAAGTTTTCTATATAGTAGTTCATATTGTAAAGGAAAGCATAATAGTTTGCATAGTAAAAAGCCTGGCCCATTCACAGTATGAGCCAGGTTTATCAAGTAGACTGTATTTTACTTTACTTCTACCCAACCGTTTTTAATCGCTAAGACAACAGCTTGTGTACGGTCGTTTACGTTCATTTTTTGTAAAATATTACTTACGTGGTTTTTCACTGTTTTTTCGCTAATGTACAATGTTTCCCCGATTGCACGGTTGCTTTGTCCGTCAGCTAAAAGCTGAAGAACTTCACATTCACGTCTTGTTAATAAATGAAGCGGTCTTCTAATCTCTGGTGCGTGAATTGTATCTTGGTTAGCATTTTCATCTGAAACTAGACGACGATACTCTTTTACTAGATTATGTGTCACCTTCGGATGTAAATAAGAACCTCCATCCGCTACAACACGTACAGCTTCAATAAGAGCATCCGCATCCATTTCTTTTAATAAATAGCCTTGAGCACCTGTTTTAAGTGCATGCTGTACATAGTTTTCATCATCATGAATCGATAGGATGATTACTTTTGTCTCTGGGTACTGTTGAATCAACTGCTGTGTTGCTTCTATCCCATTTACATTTGGCATATTAATGTCCATAATGACAACATCCGGATGATAGGTTTCAACTAGGTTCATCGCCTCGCTGCCGTCGTCACCTTCTGCTACCACATCAAAAGACGCTTCAAAATCTAAAATACGCTTAACACCTTCACGGAAAAGCTGATGGTCATCAATAATAACAATATTCGTTTTCATCGGCTTCTACATCTCCCTACATTCTATTTGTTATATGTTATTTTTTCTGTTTACTCTATAAAAGGTATTTGAATAAGAACAAGTGTACCTTCTTTAGGAGATGAATGAATAGTGAGTTCTCCTTCTAATAAATCGACTCTTTCTTTCATACCAATTAAACCAAATGAGTTTTCCTTTTGAACTGCCACATCGAACCCTTTTCCGTTATCTTTCACAGAAACACTCACCATTTCTTTACCAATTGATAACTTTACTTCAATAAGGGTCGGCTCTGCATGTTTTAAAGCATTTTGAATAGCTTCCTGCACAAGCCGGAATAAGGCAACCTCCATGTTAGAAGGCAATCGCTTCTCTTGTCCTAAATTAATAAAACTTAATTTGGCACCTTTATTATACTCTTCGATTGTTTGCAAGTATTTTCTGAGGGTAGGTACTAAACCTAAATCATCAAGTGCCATAGGACGCAGGTCATAAATAATGCGACGTACTTCATATAAAGCACTGCGAACCATACCCTTTAAGCTTTTAATTTCAACTAATGCAGCTTCAGGACCATTTTCACGCTGCACACGCTCAATTAAATCTGAACGCATCATCACGTTTGCAAGCATTTGCGCTGGACCATCATGAATTTCTCTAGATAGCTTCTTCCGTTCCTGCTCTTGTGCTTCAATGATTTTTAAACCAAAATCTTGCTTGCGTCTAGCCTCTTCCAAAGCTTCGCCAACAAATCTAAAATCTTGTGTTAAATAATTCATCACAACCGTTATTTGTGAAACAAGGTGAGAAGCTCGATCAATCGTTTGCTGTATATTTCTTAATCGAAATTCTAAATCATCACGACGATGGCGCAACTGCTTCTCCAATTGTCTATTCATTTCTAAATCAACTTGAAGCTGATGGGCCTTTTCATAGGCTTCACGCACTTGTTGTTCGGAAAATTCACTAAAGTTCCGGCTAACCTCTGAAAGCCGCTTTCTGGCCAGTCGAGCCTTCTTATCTAGAAGGTCGTTCTCAGTAATCACAAAGGCTACACGGACTCGAATATCTTCAAGCTCTTTCGTTAATGCTTCAAAATCACGGCGGCACTGCTCTTCAATCTCAAAAACTTCATCTTTGCTCTCACCAACCGTGCTAATCATCGTTTCCAGGATGATGTCCAAAGATTGAGTCTTGATATTTTTTATGGACATATCGACTCCTCCATTATACATCATAGGTATAGCGCCTCATTAAAATTTCAGTAGAATATGACCTAGACACTATAGTATGATAATCATATTGTACCAAAAAGCTACGAAAAATACGCTCCGTTGAAACATTTACCCTAAATCAAATATGATACAATATCTTTACCTAATTATAGACTATAAATAATTATCCTAATACAACAAGATAATACCATCCTAAACATTCAGTATATACTGCTATACCAACAGCTTTTATTATAGCATGTAGGTTTTTCGTCATACATTAAAGTTTGTTTACTGTTTTATGACAAAGAACAGGTACTAAGACCCTTACTCAAATAATGGAAGGAGAAATAGCATGTTACCGTATTATTTGACTGTCCAGCATCGAGGCGAGCATGAAATCGTCATTGAGAAATCGCGCTTCATTGCCCACGTTGCTCGTACAGAAACAGAAGAGGAAGCTCAAACATTTATCGCGGAAATTAAGAAAAAGCATAAAGATGCAACTCATAATTGCTCTGCTTATCTTATTGGGGAGCGTGATGAAATTCAGAAAGCACTCGATGATGGAGAACCAAGCGGCACGGCTGGCGTTCCTATTCTTGAAGTTCTCAAAAAGAAAAACTTGAAAGATACAACCGTTGTCGTCACACGTTATTTTGGCGGCATTAAGCTTGGAGCTGGCGGTCTTATTCGCGCTTATAGTAAATCCACCTCGGAAGGCATTGAAGCAACCGGAATTGTCGAACGAAAGCTTATGCGTGTGATTTCCACAAAAGTCGACTACACATGGCTCGGTAAGCTCGAAAATGAATTGCGCGCTTCCATCTATACGATTAAAGAAATCGAATACCTCGATCAAGTCATCATTCACATTTTTGCGGAAGAAGAAAAGAAGCAGGACTACATCGACTGGATGACCGAACTCACTAATGGACAAGCGATTATTCAAGAAGGAGATATCCTATATTTGGAACAAAAAATCAGCAAATCCTAGTACACCTTGCTCTCTTCTACGTGTAATTTTTTTGAAAAGAAATTTTTATTTTACGAATATCTAAAATCCATGTAAAATTAAGTTCGGCCTATCTTTTCAAGAAAATTATCAAATACACTCGAAAAATAGCATCTATGCACTAGGCTATTTTTAAAAGGAGAAGAACAGATGTCTACTACTAGACGTGTTTATAAAATCAAAAAGACAAAAAAGAGGCGGCGTAGAAGAGTTTTTCTATTCCTTATCCCTCTGCTCGTTCTTATATTAGGCACATCCGCTTACGGAGCGAAATTAGTATTAAAAGCGCAAAATGTGTTTCAGGAAGCCTACAACCCTGTCGAGGTTTCTTCCAAACGTGATGGGGAAGCCGTCAATCCGCTTGAAGACAATTTCTCGATACTTTTTATCGGAATTGACGATAGTGATGAACGTGATTTTAAAGGCAACTCTCGTTCAGATGCGCTTATACTTGCTACGTTTAATAAAGATCAAAAGTCTGTTAAACTACTAAGCATTCCACGTGATTCCTATGTATATATACCAGCTAAAAACACAACAACAAAAATTAACGCAGCTCATGCAGCAGGCGGTCCAAAAGCAACGATGGATACGATTGAGGAATTATTAGATATTCCTGTCGATTACTACGTCCGCATGAACTTTAATGCCTTTATTGAAGTGGTCGATGCACTCGGCGGAATTGACGTAGATGTTCCATATGAGCTTAGTGAAATGGATTCACATGATAAAAAAGGAGCGATTCAATTACAACCTGGCTTACAAAGCTTAACAGGTGAAGAAGCTTTAGCACTTGCTCGTACGCGACACCAAGATAGCGATATTCAACGCGGGGAGCGTCAACAAGAAATTCTAAAAGCCATTATGGCAAAAGCCATGTCTGTTAACGGCGTGACGAAATATACGAATGTGATAGAAGCAGTTGGCGACAATATGTCAACAAACCTTCAATTCTCACAAATTAAAGGATTCGTAAACTATGTTACAGCAGATCAAGGTATCAACCTTGAATCTGTAAAGCTTAAAGGAAATGATTTATATCAAAACGGCGTCTACTATTATCAATTAGACGAAACATCTGTTGAAGAAGTGCGTTACGTTCTACAATCGCATTTAAACCTTGCACCAACGTCCACACCAACAGAAGCTGTACAATCGCCTGTACAATGAAAAAAGCCCTCCATTGCCGGAGGGCTTTTTTCTGAATTCCGCTTATACTCTCGCAGATTTGTCTTATACTCTCACTAAATTCGGGAGGAATCCCGCCAATTTTGCTTATAATCCCGCCAAATCCGGGGGAAATCCCGCCAAATTGCTTTATAATCCAGCCAAATTCAAGAGAAATCCCGCCGATTCACCTTAAAATCATGCCAATAGAAAACCTCCATATTATAATGGAGGTTTTCTACAAATCTATGATTTATCCTTCACATTCTTCAGATTAAGAATCTTCAATAATGGTTGATAATTCGAGCTGACAAGCCCAATCTTCTCTACGATAATCTCAATCGTAATGAGTAAAATAGCTATGATTAACAAAGCTCCCCATAATGTCGCATAGGAGAAAATAATCGCAGCTAAACCGAACGATGCAGCTAATGCATAAATAAGAATAACCGTTTGTTTATGCGTAAATCCTACATTTAATAGACAATGGTGTAAATGAGATTTATCCGGAGCAGAAATCGGTTTTTTGTTCACGACCCTGCGAATAATCGCAAAGAACGTATCCGAAATCGGTACACCTAGAATGATAATTGGAATAATTAACGAAACCATCGTTACGTTTTTGAACCCTTGTAAAGACAGCACGGCAATGACGTACCCTAAAAACATGGCCCCTGTGTCACCCATAAAGATTTTTGCTGGGTGAAAATTATATTTCAAGAAGCCAACTGTTGCTCCTATTACAATTAAAGCAACCGTCGCTACGAAAATATCTTGTTTAATGACCGCCATAATCGCAATCGTAATTAAAGCAATCGTTGAGACACCGCCAGCCAGTCCATCTAATCCGTCAATTAAATTAATGGCATTAATAATCCCAACAATCCACAAAATAGTAATAGGGATACTCAATACTCCGAACTGTAATGGTTCACCAAATGGTAGATTAATAAACTCTACTTCCAAACCGCCCCAAAGTACAATAATCAAGGCCGCTCCAATTTGTCCAAGAAACTTAGGTGCTGCGCGCAACTCAACCATATCATCGGCAATTCCAATGATAATAATCAAAATGGCACCAATGAGTAATGGCAGCTGCTGCATCACTTGGTCGCTAAAGATTAAGAAAGTAAAGAGAAAGCTTAAAAATATCGCTAAACCGCCCATACGCGGCATAATTTTACTGTGTACCTTTCGTGCATTTGGTTTATCTGTTGCGCCTAGTTTAAATGCTAACTTCCCAACGTAAGGAGTTAAGAACATAGATAGTAAAAAAGCGATCAACAAGGCCCCTAATAGCATAAGACCCACCTCTTTTTCGACATAAAACACACGTACTTGCAAAAAAAATTCACATTCGCTGTTTTATTGATTTGATACTCACTTCCCCAGTATATATGTTTTCAATGAAAATCTCTATAAAAAAATTAGCTTATGGAATTATTTTGCAAGAACAAGAGTTTTTTGTCAATTTATGTTCTGGATTATCCTTTTTCTTTTAAGACGTTTAACATAAACTTTGGTAACACCATCATACGCTGCCATCGAGTTGGCTGCTGAATAAGACGGTATAGCCATTCTAGGTTCACTTTCTGCCAAATAACAGGTGCACGTTGTACTTTTTCAGCCAGCACATCAAAACTGCCGCCGACTCCCATAAACAGCCCTTTTTCAAATAGATGCTTATGCATATTCACCCATTGTTCCTGCTTTGGAAAACCGAGCGCTGTTAAAATAATGTCTGGCTTCAGATCAGCAATCGACTTGGCTAATTCCTGATCCTCAATATTAATATAACCATGATGGTGCCCAACAATCCGTGAATGTGGATACTGCTGTTTGACCTTTTCTACAGCTGCTTCAATGACCGCTTCCTCAGCACCAAGCATATACACTTTCAATTCATGCAGATTAGCCAGTTCGAATAAGTCATGCATCATATCGTAGCCTGTAATTCGTTCTTCCAGCGGCTGCTTTAACCACTTCGAAGCATAAATAATTCCAATTCCATCCGGTGTAATATAATCTGCTGACAAAATAATTTGCTTATATTCTTCATGTTTATTCGCATATTCCACAATTTCAGGATTTGCTGTAACTACAAAGGTTTTTTGTTCATTCATAAGCCTAGGATAGATGATTCGATTCACAAATACATCTTTTGTCGTTCGAATAAAAGGAATCGTTAAAATCTCTACAAACTTCTCTGTCATGTCTGCCAGCCTTTCTTCTGTCCACTAGTTTTAAAAAGCTCCAGGCACCTATAAGACGAGCCGCTGGCCTTGAGCTAGACACCAAAAACTTTACCCCACTCTTAACGGGCAGTAAGACTCCCACCTCCAGCCTATGAGGAAACAAAGAAGATAGGTGGGAGACAACTGCCCGTTAAGGTCCGATTGGCTCAACTAACCATCAGCGGGATCCCGCTGATGGAAGTTTCACTTTATAAAACAAGGCTGTCCCAAAAGTATATACTTTGGTGCAGCCCCGTTTTTTTTGAAATAAAAAATCTCACTCATACACGATTTAAACAGTCGCTTGACTACGTTGTTTCATTTTATCCTCGCGGAATTTCTTTTGTTCCTTTTTGGACATGGCTTTATAGTCTTTCAAAAACTGTTCATATTGCGGCATTACTTCTTCAATCGTTCCATATGCCTTTAGCTCACCATATTCAAGCCAAACCGCTTTTTGACAAAATTTCTTCATTTGCCCAAGTGAATGACTAATGAAAAACATCGTCTTCCCTTTCGCTTTGAACTCGTTCATTTTATCTAAACACTTCTCAGCAAAGTTCTTGTCGCCAACAGACAAGGCTTCGTCGATAATTAATACATCTGGATCAATATGAACCGAAATCGAAAAACCTAGGCGCGACTTCATTCCGCTTGAATACGATTTAACCGGCTGGTCAATAAACTTTCCAAGCTCTGAAAACTCGATAATTTCTGGTTCCAGCTCTTGAATTTGTTTTTTATCAAAGCCAAGCATCAGCATTTTTAACTCGATATTATCTCGGCCTGTTAATTTATTATTCAGCCCGGATGATACTGCGATTAAGGCTGATTTCCCTTCTACCTGCACCGTACCTTCTGTGGGCGGGACAATCCCCGCGATAATATTAGAAAGCGTTGATTTACCGGAACCATTGATACCGACAAATCCAATGACATCGCCTTTTTCCGCTTCAAAACTAACATTTCTTAGCGCAAAATACTCTTCTCCATACTCTTTTGGCAGCAATAAATCCAAAAGCTTGTCGGAGTTCTTTTTATATAATTTATATTTTTTCGTTACATTTTTAACGACTACTGATTTTTCCATCCTTATCACGTCCCGTTTACTTGAAGTCCACAAAGCGATCTCTAAATTTCACATGTAATGAAGAACCGATGAGGAAGAAAACAATCACAACCAACCAGAAATACATCGTATATTCCCAGTTTTCAATGAAATACCACGATTCTCCAAGCAGTGAAGCGCGATAGCCTTCCACGATATAATATAACGGATTCAACTTCATAATCTGAACAATCAATGGATGGTCTTTCGCATCCAATACCCATAGAATCGGCGTTAAATAAAACAAAATCCGCATTAAAGATGTTACCATATTTTGCACATCACGGATAATGGTCGCTAACGTTGACGTAATTAACCCGAATGAAACGAGTAAAATAAGCACAGCCAATATATAATAAGGAAGCTGAATAATATACACTGTAGGAAAATAGCCGGTTGTAGCTAGAAGAACGATGATGACACCTAATAGCATAAAATGTTGATACAGCTTCGCAACAATAACATAAGTAGGAATAACGCTCATTGGAAAGCTCATCTTCGAAACCATCGCTAAACGCGAATAAATGGATTTCGAGGCTTGTGTCGTTGCTGGATTTACAAAAAACCACACAACAATCCCTGCCATTAACCAAGGAAGAAAATCATGACCATCTACTTTCTCACGATTAAAAATACCAAACCCAAATACAAACCAAAAGATTGCAATTTGAATCATGGGATTAATGATTTCCCACAAAATCCCCAGATAGTTACCGCTATTGGCACTTTTCATCTCATACGCCGACAAGCGCCTCACTAAATAGAAATGATTGATTTGTTCTTTTAAAACAGTCCACGCTGCACTCATAAGTTATTTACCCAGACCTTCCTAAAAACACTTTTTCTACGACACGACGAGAAGCTTCGCCATCTTCCAACGAACAAAATTTATTGTAGAAGGAGTCATTGTTGGCATCTGCATCAGCTAAAGAGCGAATGCTTGCAATTACCTCATCTGTCGTTTTCACTAATGGACCTGGTGCTGTCGCTTCAAAGTCAAAATAAAATCCGCGAAGCTTGTCTCGATACTTGTCAATATCATATACATAAAACAGCATCGGCCGCTTTAAATTGGCATAATCAAAGAATACCGATGAATAGTCGGTTAAAATTAAATCAGAAATTAAATACAGGTGGCTGATATCGCCATAGTTTGAAAAATTATAAGCAAATCCTTCGTAGGAAGATAAATCTAAGTTTTCGGCAATCAAATAATGTAAACGTAAAAGAATTACATACTCTTGTCCTAATTCTTCACGCATTTTCTGAAGATCAAGCTGCAAATCAAATTTATATTTGCCTTTGCCATAAAACTCATCATCTCTCCACGTTGGTGCATAAAGAATTACCTTTTTATCTAACGGAATCCCCATTTTTTGCTTCAATGCATCGATTGTATCACGATTGTTCCCATTGTACAGTATATCATTGCGTGGATAGCCAGTTTCAATAATTTTAGACGGGCTTACATTGAATGCACGGGCAAAAATTTCCGTTGAGTATTCATTCGGTGAAATTAAATAATCCCACTTACTCGATTCCGCGTGAAAATTCTTCTTATATTTTTCCGTATCCGTGCCAGGCATATGTACTTCTTTCATATCCGCTGCTAATTTCTTCAGAGGTGTTCCATGCCATGTTTGTAAATAGGTAGTGTGCTTTGGCTTTGGAATCCAAAGCGGCAAACGACTATTCGATACCCAAAAGCGGGCACGTGTCATTTTGAACAGCCAAGGAATCGTAAAACGGGCCACATAAGGAATACCTGCCTCCTCAAAGGTTTTCGTATACCGTTTATCCACACTCCAATACATCTTATATTCCGGATGATGGGTTTGCAAATACTCATAAATCGCCCGCGGATTGCAGCTATACTGCTTGCCAAGAAAGCTTTCAAACATCACAAGCTTTCTGTCAACAGGCAGCACTTTCCCAGCAATGCCAAAAGCGACTTTATATGTATTCGTAAGCATCGTCTTTAGTTTATGTGTCAATGATGCCATATACTTCTCCTTCCTAACCAAAGCGTAAGGCGCCCGCTGTTCCTTACCTTCCGAAGCAAGGCGCCTGCAGCTAGACAACGAAACGTGCTGAACTTCCAGAACAATATATTAATCCTTAAAAACCAAATCTACTGCTCTCTCACTTGCTTTTCCATCTTCTAAGCCGCAATATTTGGACCTAAAAGCACGATACTTTGTCTCGTATTTCTTATTTACTTCATCTAAATGCAGCACTGCATCAATAATGTCTTCTGTTGTTTTCATTAATGGACCTGGGGCTTCATCTTCAAAGTCGATATAGAATCCTCGCAGGTTATCTCGGTAATCATCTAAATCATACGTATAATACAGGATTGGTCTATTCGTATTAGCAAAATCAAACATAACGGAAGAATAATCGGTCATTAATATATCACTAATTAAGTAAAGCTCTTGGATATCAGGATATTTCGATACATTTATCACAAAGTCTTGATACTCTTCTGGAATCGTTAAATTATTGCTAATGACAACGTGCATACGCAAGAGCAGAATATATTCATCGCCAAGCGCTTGTTTCATCGCTTCTAAATCAAAATTAAGTTCAAACACAAATTTATTATTTTTCGATGTTTGATTATCGCGGAACGTTGGGGCATATAAAATGACTTTCTTATCAGTTGGTAATTTTAATTTACGAATAATCTCCTGCGATAATTCATCGACGTCGTCGCGGTAAAACAAATCATTTCTCGGATAACCAATTTCAAGGATTTCCTTCTCATAGCGAAAGGCACTTCTAAATGCTTTTGACGCATAAGGACTAGGTGAAATTAAATAATCCCACGTTTTCGTCGCATGATGCACTCTATTTAAATATTCATCGTCTCTTCCTTGAATATTTTCAATATCGAATTGCATTTTCTTCAGCGGTGTTCCATGCCACGTTTGAAGATACGTCGTTTCCTTCCGCTTACTTAAGTAAGTTGGGAAGTTTTGATTGTTCACCCAATAGCCCGCTTTGGCTAAATAATAATAATATTCGGGGCTCAATCGCTTAATCCGTTTCGTCTGCTTATCCTTAACCGGTAGATTATTATTATAGACCCATACTTTTTTATAAGGAGCATCCCTTTTTAACAGCTCTTCATAAATATATTTTGGACTATCAGAAAACTGTTTTCCAAGTCCGCTTTCAAACAGGATTAAATTTTTATCAACCGGAAGAACCTTAGACATTACTTTATAAGCTTTTTTCATAATTGGGAAATAGTGTTTACTCTTTCTAAAGCGATTTTTCAACACATTGGAAACAGGGTGATGAACGACTTTTTCGACTAAGCCCTCTTCTTTTTCAGCTTCCTTAACCGCTTCATATATGCGCTCACTTGAATTTAAATCTCGATATTTAATAAAACGATCAGCTCTTTCAATATACTCTTCCTTCATGATGAAATCACTATTAGCCGACTCTTCAAGCTTCGCAAGCAAGTCCTCAAGCTCATTCACAATGTCTCCCGGAAGATCTTTATCTAAATTCAAATGTGACGGGCGTTTCCCAATAAATCGACTTCTATCAAATTGATAATAGATAACTGGTTTATGTAGAAAACTAAAGTCAAAGGCCACACTTGAATAATCCGTAATCATAACCGCACTTTCTTTAATCAAACGCTGTACATCCACTTCTCCTTGACTGATGACTTTAACAGGAGCATCTTGGAAATAGTGCGTAAACTTTTGCATATTCGGATGCAAGCAAAAGATAATTTCAAACTGATGTGTTTTCGCAAGTGCATGCAAATCAGGATGATGAATCAGCTGTTGATAGCGCTCAAAATATTCACTTTCCAAAAACGCCTCGTCCGATGTAATCCAGTCTCTCCAAGTCGGAATGACTAATAGCTGCTTTTTCACAGGGACGTCTTTTTCAAACAGCTTATCAAAACGCGAAAGTCCCGTTACAAACACTTCATTTTCATCATAGCCAAAGTCCGTGACAATCATATCTTTTTCAAAATCAGAGCTCACGAGGAAAATATCCGTATTAAAACCTGAAGTCGAATTTTTTCCATAATTGGCGACCATATTCTTCGTCCCCATAACCCCGTGCTGAAGAAATACTTTTAACGCCTTCACTTTTCTTTTAAAAGAACCTGTACGGATTGGATATAAATAATCCGGATGATGCGATGAAATGACTCTCGTTGAAATAAGTGTCTTCATAATATGTTCTTTTGATTTAAAATATAAAACATTGCCTAACGGTTCTACATTTTTTGCTTCTGGAGAGTCTTTTTCAATCACATAGTAGACTTCTTTGTCAGGGTAATTCTGTCTCATATGCTTAAAGAAATGATATCCCGTATCTTGCGCTTTATAAGTTCGTTCTCCAACGATCCACACATCATCTTTCTTATGAGTAGCGCGCAGAAGCTTCGACCAGCGCATTTTCTTTTTCAAGAAACGATACGTTTCCACAGGAAAGTTGTACACTTCTAAAGAAAGATTGGAGGCTTTAAATGTGAAATAAGGATTAATGACCGCCACTGCATCATTTTTTTGTACAGAATCTTCCTTAATAAATAACTTCACTCTTGTCGTCGGACGGCCAATCCGTACTAATTTCTCTTCTTCTTGATCATGCAAATCTAAATTTAAATAAAAATCGTATATGTCATCTTCCCATTGATTACTCACTAAATGTTCACGATCAAACTCCACTACATATTCGTAACGATTTAAGCCATACTTCTTTATCGTAGCCTCTTCTTTGTGAAGGAAAGAAACATGTGCAGAATACTCCTTCTTATTATTTCTGCCTTTAACAATCGCTTCTCCAGATACAATTCTAGAGTTCTTCGTAAACATTTTTCCTTCGATAATCATCTTACTTGCTTGATTTTGAATTTTATCAATCTGTAACTTAACAGAAGGAGCTAGAATGACATTATAAGCAAAGGAGATATTCCCTTTTTTGGTTATAATAAATCCGCCTTGCTTCTCTCCCGATTGATGCGTCTGTGTATGTTGAATAACTGTATTTTGAAAACGTCCAAAACGAATAAAGTATTCCGCTATTTTTACTCCATTTTCCTCGAAAAACTCCGCTGTCTCTTCAATTCGTTCTAACGTTTTTTCTCCTAATTCTTCAACAGGAACCCGTACTTTGAGATAGCAATCGTATATCGTTGGTTCAAGGTCTTGAAACTTGTTCAGCAACTCTTCCAAATTAACCTGAAATAGAAAGTGAGGAGTTGGAGCAATTTCTGCAACCTTTATGACATCGTCTTCCTCTTTTCTAGATTTAAACCACAGTTCCTTGGCACAGTAATACTCTTTAGAAAACTCTCCTTGGATTGTAACGTTTTCTTTATCTTGCACAATTGATATATTGTGCTTCAATTTCACTTTAGGTCTTTTCTTATATAATAAATTTCGAAAAGAACTCCATTTCATAGAAATCACCCATAATTCTTAGTTTAAGTTAGGCTTTTTACCGTTGTTTAGTACCTTTAAAATCATATACGTTTTTTTATTTTTTCTCAATAGTGCTATACTTTTGTGCCATTTGTTTCATCTTATTATTTCATACCGTTACGAGAAGTTGCAGAAAGCGTTCAGCCTTATTCAAAAACTTCTCGTTTTTCTTCTATAATATATCCATTTAGAAGCGAACTACTTCTCCTTTATTTTTCACACACTTAACGGGCAGTAAAACTCCCACCTCAAGCTTATGAGGAAACAAAGAAGATGGGTGGGAGTTAACTGCCCGTAAAGGTCCGATTGGTTCAACTAACCATCAGTGAGGGATGAAGGAAAACCCTCACTGATGGAAGTTTCACTTTATCTGCGCTATTTTACAAGTTCATTACAAATTCGTTACAAAAATGATTCTCTCTCACTTACTTTAAATAACCATGCTAGAATTAATAGGTTAATAGATAAATTATGGATAACCTAGCAATTTTAACGAAATGAGGAGAATGTATGCTGCAAAAGATTCGCAACTATTTTTTCACGCTGCTATTTGCACTCGCTCTGCTGCCTCTTTCAACTTCTATCGCTTCCGCTGCTACTACCTTGCAAGGTATAGCGTTAGATAGTTCAACGAAGGTGTACGAGCAAACAAACACAAGTTCAACAGTTTTAAAAAGCTATAGTCAAGGAACGATTCTTAGCTACAAAGAATATACGGATGATTGGTATAAAGCATCGGTATATGTAAATGGAAAAGCCGTCACTGGTTATATCCATCAAGACGATGTTGAAACTGTGACAACATCTCCAGAGTCTGTTTCTGGAATTGGTGTAGAAAGCCCAACAAAAGTGTATTCGAAAGCTTCTGAAAGCTCTACTGCGTTAAAATCCTACGCTCAAGGAACGGTTCTTAAAGTGAAAACTTTCACATCTAATTGGTATACGGCAACCGTATATGTGAAAGGTGTAAAGAAAACAGGCTATATTCATGTCGATGATCTTGAAGATATTTTCACATCTACCGAGTCTGTTTCTGGAATCGGCTTAAAGAATCCAACAAATGTATACGAGAAGGCTTCTGCAAGCTCTTCTAAGTTAAAATCCTATGCTCAAGGAACAATTCTTAAAATGCAAACCTTCTCACCTAATTGGTATACCGCTACCATCTATGTGAAAGGTGTAAAGAAAACGGGCTATATTCATGTCAATGATATTGAGAAAGCTTGGACTTCCAAGCAGCAGCTTCTTGAAGGAGCAGCCTTAAAAGCACCAACAAAGGTATATAGTAAAGCATCTACGAATTCTTCTGTATTAAGAAGCTATACACAAAGTAAGGTATTAAAATATCGAACATTTTCTGAGAATTGGTATACGGCAAACATATACATATCAGGAACAGCAACAACCGGTTACATTCATAAAGACGATGTCAAAGGTTTATCTTACTATAACTTAACAGTAGATGAAGCAACAGCAATGCAAGTAAAAGTGAAGCCTATGACAGATGAGTCTGGCTCTTGGAAAACAGCCAATGCAACACAAGTTAAATATTACGTAGATCCAACGAACTTCTTAGCGAATGACACATCTTCCTACCAGTTCTTAGTTCTATCAGACCTCGCAGACACAAAGGCTACAGAACTTAATAATGCTTTATTAAGTGGAAAAGGCATTCTAGCTAATCAAGGAGAAGCCTTCATTGAGGCTGCCAAAACACACGGCGTCAATGAAATTTATTTAATTAGCCATGCCTTGCTTGAAACAGGAAATGGCTACTCTGCACTTTCAAATGGTATAAAAGTAAGCGAAGTAGACGGCAAAGCGGTTACACCGAAAGTCGTTTATAATATGTTCGGAATCGGCGCTAAGGATGCTTGTGCCCTGCAATGCGGTTCTGAATACGCCTATAAAGCTGGCTGGACAACTCCTGAAAAAGCGATTATCGGCGGTGCACAGTTCATCGGAAATGGTTATGTAAATGCTGGCCAAGATACGCTCTATAAAATGCGTTGGAATCCAGCAGGTATGGAGAAATACGGATATGCAACGCACCAATATGCAACAGATATTGGCTGGGCTGTTAAACAAACCGATCGAATTGCGAAGATGTATGATGCCCTTTCTACATACAACCTTCAATTAGATGTAACAACATATCTACCAACTTATTAAACTATGAAGAAAGCAGGATTGCCCCGAATAGGACACCCTCCTATTCGGGGTTTTCTACGTAAAAAAGGTTATTTATATTGAATATCCACTAGATAAATTATAAAATGAAGGATAAATCCGAACGCATTGTAATATTTGAACAACTGATGTTAAAATTTTGTTGTTTCATTGTAAATATAATAGGTTATAATAAGGTAGGCTTATCTCTTCTCCACTATGATGGACTTTTTCGTTCATAAATATTCTATTGATTATAGATTGAAACGACCTACGGGAGGAAATAAAACATGAAAAAAGTAATCACATATGGAACCTTTGACTTACTTCATTGGGGACATATTAATTTATTAAAGCGCGCTAGAGAATTAGGCGATTATTTAATCGTGGCGATTTCAACAGATGAATTCAACGCATTAAAAAATAAAAAAGCGTACCATAGCTTCGAGAACCGAAAAATGATTTTGGAATCCATTCGCTATGTCGATAAAGTCATTCCAGAAAACAATTGGGAACAAAAGAAAGAAGATATTATTCGTGAAGGCGTCGACATCTTTGTTATGGGAGACGATTGGAAAGGCAAATTCGACGAATTATCCGAAGTATGTGAAGTCGTATACTTGCCAAGAACAATTGGTATTTCTACTTCTCAAATTAAAGAAGATCTTTTGCAAGTTAAATAATGGCTAGGGAACTTTTTATAGAAGGATATTTACTTTTCATTAAAGTGGTATTCTCTATCTGTAAACTCTTTCCTGTACGAAATAAGATTGCCTTTGTTTCTTCGTTCGGTGATAATTGCCAATTTCTTTTGGATGAAATCAATCAACGAAACATTCCCATTCAAAAAGTATTATTAAAAAAATCAGGCAGCAATCTTGATGCAAAGGGCGATGGACATACCATCGTCCTTCCGTTTGAAACGAAGAATGTCTTTCATATGTTACAGGCTTTTTATCATCTTGCTACGTCCAAATGGGTTGTCATCGATAATTACTTCGGCTTTCTTGCTGCCGTTACCTTTAAACGAGAAGTAACCTGTGTACAAGTATGGCACGCAGCAGGAGCGGTTAAACAGTTTGGCCTGCGCGATCCATCTATCCAATATCGTTCAGCACGAGCTAAAAAGCGTTTTTTAGAGGTGTACCGCCGCTTTCATTATGTGACAACCGGCTCGGAGATTATGGCTGACATTTATAAAGAAAGCTTTCAAGTAGAAGATCGCCAAATTTTACGGACAGGTGTACCGAGAACGGATTTCTTTTTTGACGAACAAGCAAAAGAGCGCTCACGCCGTGCCTTTTACGAAGCGTTCCCAGAGCTAAAAACGAAACGAATTATTCTCTATGCTCCAACCTTTCGCGATGAAGAGTTACATGCTGACACCATTGCGTTAAATCTGGATTTGCTGTATAAGGAGCTGTACGAGAAAGATTATGTTGTTTTATTAAAGCTTCATCCCGCTGTAACAATGAATCCAAATATGACGCAGCAATTTCCTGGCTTTGTTTATCAAATAAAACGCGGGCTGCATATAAACGAGCTATTAGTTATAACCGATTTATTAATTACGGACTACTCGTCGATTCCTTTTGAATTTTCTTTCTTCCAAAAACCAATGCTCTTTTTTGCTTATGATTTAGAACAATACGCTGAGCGTCGCGGCTTTTGGGAAGATTATACAGAGAGTATGCCCGGCCCAATTGTGTATAATACCGAGGAAATCCTCGAAAAAATCCATTCGCATGATTTCATGCTTGAAAAAGTGGCGCCATTTAATGAGAAATGGAATACCTACTCTAATGGACAATCGAGTAAACAGCTTATAGACCTTTTACTTTCAGCAGAAATGAAAAAAAATGCTCGTGCATAACGCACGGGCATTTTTCGTATCCTAGTTATAACGTGGTACATCATATTCCACTGTATAGCTATCAAGCAATGAATACAGCTTCTCAAAACTGCCTGTTTGTTTAACGGCCCAGCCGATATCTGTTGCATATTGGTGATACGGAACTCCCTTTGTAACAAGAGCTTCTGGATTCCATCTCATTTCATAAAGCGTATCTTGTCCGGCATAAATATAATTTTCAGCGGCAAATTTTGCTCCTTCAATAATCGCTTTATCTGCCGTTGTCCAGCCTTCATTGAACGCACGTCTTGCTCCACATTCAAGTGCACAATCATCATAAGCACCGATGCCGTACATATTATATACTTTTGCTTCATACGACTTAGCATCATTATCTAGCACAACAATTTCTTTCTCGCCATTTTCGTTATAGACGATGTTACCTTTACTATCTTTTTTCGTTTTGACTTTCACCCCTGTTGCTAATCGGGACGTACCATTCCCCGTTTCAAGAGATGAATGAGAAATTAAGTAAATTTCATTCACATCGTACTTAAATCCAGCTTTTAAATACGCATCTGCTCGATTTTTTAAAATCCCTTTATTGTAAAGAATTTTTTGATTCAACTCATTTTCATTTAAAGCAGAGAACGCAGAAAGCTTCACATATTGATAATACTCTTTCTCGTTTTTATTCGTAAAACTATCTGGATTTAAGTAATACTTCGTATCAGTTTTTGAAGCATTTACCCAGCCCGTCAAAATTTTATAATAGTCGGCATCATTAAATGACTTTTCCCCTTGAATCGTCACGTTCGTATTCTCTTTTAGATTTCCTAATACGCGGGATGAAGTCGTAATAATCTCAACGTTATCGACCGTTTTTCCACTCGTTCCTGTAGAAGCTAGTTTCACACTGCTTTTTGGAACATATGCGCCATATTTCTTATCGGTTTGTGGTGAAGTCTTCATTTGCTTCGTTAACGCTGTATCCAGTGTAATATTATGGCTACTGTAGGCAACCGACTTCTTTTTTGATTTCTTTGTTACATTCATCTGAATGCGTGCATCGCCTGTATTGTCATAATAACGCACTTCAATAATCGCAATACCAGGATCTAGCTTGATTTCTTGATTAAACGTATACGTTCCGTTTTTCCAATAATCAATCTGTTTTTTTCCGTTTACATACACGCGGATACCGTCATTCGCTCCACCAGAGATAATATAAGTACCGCCGCTTAGATCAGTTCGCTTCACAAACTTCGCTGAAAACCCATTGCTTGGAATGCCTGAAGCAGGAGATGCCGTTCCCCACTTATAATTCAACTTACTCGCCGTTTGTTTTACTTGTTTTCCTTTTAATTCTTTTTGATCATAAAATGTAACATCCCATTTTCCTAAAGGTGTCACAGTGGAGGCGTCTTTTAAATCAACCTGTAATCTTGCACTTCCACTCTCATTGTAGTACTGTACTTTGATTGTATGCGTCCCTTTCTTCAAGGTAATATTTTTCTCAAAGTTTCTCGTATCAGGCTTCCAATAATCTACTTGTTTCTTACCGTCTACATAAATTCGGATGCCATCATTGGCTTTTCCCATCAATATGTACTTCGTATCTTTTGCCACAACCACTTTCTTTTGATACACAGCAGAATACGTTCCTGCTGGAATCTTTGTATGCGGCGCTTTAGACCCCCATGAAGCATTCAACGACTTGACGGACGTACTAACTGGTGTTCCAGTGAAGTTTTTACTTGGAAAAAACAATCCCGTCCACTGCTCTGTTGATAGTTTCACAGCCACTTTATTCACATCTACTGTAATATAGGCCGTCCCTGTTTGATCATAATAGTGGACTTCAATCTTATGCTCTCCTTTTGAAAGCATCACATCTTTGCTAAATGTGTGTGAGCCAGACTTCCAATAGTCAACTTTTTTCTTCCCATCTACATATACTCTCACGCCATCATTTGCTTTACCAGAAATTCGGTAAGCTCCCCCGCTTGAAACGGAAATTGTTTTTGTCATTTTTGCAGAAAAACGATTTTGCGGGATTCCTTTAACAGGATTTGAAGTTCCCCATGAGTAGTTTATACGGTCTGCTTTCTTCTGTACCGTTGAACCTGTAAAATTCAGCTTTGAATAATACGTCACCGTCCACTTACTTTCGCTTGCCTCCGCTTTTGAAATCGCATATTCACTGCTAGTAAATAGACACATAAACAAAGCAAACACACTAACGACTAACCATTTTGATTTCACTAAACTTTCACCTCTTAGCTCTTTCCTTTTACAAATTTTATAATTATAATTTTCTATAATTATAATATCGTAGAATAAGAGGAATTTGTGAACAAGTTTTGTACATTTTGGTATAACTTATTTTACTAATAGGATTCTACTCATGCTACAATTAAATATTATCAAACTAGTTATTATGCGAATATATAACTGACTAGTACAAGGAGGCTTGTGATGAGAACTTTTCTTTCCTTTTTACTTATTTTCACCATGTATTTAATTAGTGGATCTTTAACAGAAGCAGCCAATCCTTCAGCTAACCAATTAATTATTAAATTCAAAGATTCAACAAGTTCGATTCAAAAGCAAACCATTTTTCAAACTGTTCACGCCAATGAGCTTTCAACCATTGAAAATGGGAACTTTTCACTCATATCACTCCCGGAAGGAAGCGATTTAAATACGGTCACTGATACTCTTTCAACATTCCAAGAAGTAGAATTAGTCGATCGAAACTATGAAGTGACGACGAATCACACGCCATCTGACCCTTACTATTCAAAGCAATGGAATCTAAAAAAAATCAATATGCCAAAAGCGTGGAATGTCACATTTGGAAGTCCCGATATCAAAGTAGCGGTGATTGATGCCGGGGTTCAAACGAGCCATCCAGACTTAAAAACACATATCATTGCTCCTTACAATGCACTTACCGGCGGAAAGTCGATACCAGCTAGCGCTCATGGAACCCATGTTGCTGGCATTATCGCTGCCTCAATGAATAAAACAGGTATTACCGGTGTTGCACCGAAAGTAAAGATTATTCCTATTAATGTATTTGAAGGTGAAGAAGCCGATATTTATACAGTCGTTGATGGCATCGATTATGCGGTTCAAGCAGGTGCTGATATTATCAATTTAAGCTTAACAACAGAAGATTACACCGATGTGTTGGACTATGCTGTTCAAGAGGCCTATAAAAAAGGCGTAATCGTTGTCGCTGCTGCCGGAAATGATAACACAAGCCGCCTTCAATATCCTGCATCTCATAAGCACGTCATTGCAGTGAGTGCGACGACACAAAAGGATACGCGAGCTTCATTTTCTAATTTTGGTTCCTATATTGACCTAGCTGCTCCTGGTGTCGACATCTACTCGACAGTTCCAACGAGCCGCTACGCAAAAGACAGCGGAACATCCATGGCTGCACCAACTGTTAGCGGAGCTTGTGCTTTAATCTTATCGAAGAATCCGTTCCTTGCCCCAACAGAGGTCGAAAATATTTTGAAAAAATCAAGCGTTGATTTAGGAGCTAAAGGACGGGACAACTATTATGGCTACGGAAGAATCGATGCCTATGCAGCCTTAAAACAAACACCTGCACTGCCGATGTCAAAGCTTAAACTATCTAGTCGTATGATTGCTTTCAATGGAACAAATAATCTACCTATATCCTTTAGTGCTAAAAAAGGAACAAAGATCTCTTTATATATTAAAAATGCAAAGGGTCAGGTCATTCGAAGACTAGCTACAAATAAAGCATGGACAGGTGGTACATACGCAAGAAAATGGGACGGAAAAACAGATAGCGGCTCCTTTGCACCATCTGGTCAAGTAAAAGTCACAGCTAAAATGAGCAATGGAAAACATTCCGTTTACAGAGTCGCTTACGTAACGGTTCGAAATACGTAAACAAGTCATCACAAATTCAGCTAAAATGAGACAAATTCAAACAACATACAAGTACAAAATGGCATATATAGCGTAACCACGACAGCAACCGACTCAAATAAACAAAAAGCAACCGTGACTATTAAACTAATCATCAACTAAAAAAATACTTTACTCTAAAAACTTCCCATATTCACGGGAAGTTTTTTTAGAAATTTGTAATATTTTCTTCAATAAAATCAGTTATATCTACCTATTGAACCACTTTGTAATATAACTGTAATATAGTTCCCACTCTTTTGTCTGATAGAATAGGAAAAAAGGTATATGAGAGATTTATGGGAGGTAAATGTTCGTGAAAAAAAGTATTGTCGCTTTTTCAGCAGCAGCTCTGCTATCAGGTCTATTTGTTTCATCTGCTTCAGCCAGTACTTATACTGTCAAAAAAGGCGACACACTGACAAAAATCGCCAAAAAGTATGATCTGACTGTAAAAAAATTAAAAGAACTAAATAACTTAAAGTCTAATACGATCTATGTAAACCAAAAATTAGTTACATCCAAAAAAGAAACGACAGCAGCAAAAGCAACTGTTTCTGTCAAAAACGAAAAAACGACTACTTACAAAGTAGTAGCTGGCGATACATTAACAAAGATTGCAAACAAACATAATTTAACATTGGGTGAGTTGAAGCAGCTAAATAACCTGTCTTCTACTGTCATTAAAGTTGGAGACACATTAATTGTATCCAGTTCATCACCGGAAATGATTATTGAATTACCAAAAGAAACAAAGTCATCAGCTAATACATATGAGACAGAAAATGATCCAAGCATCGAAAAGGTCATTGCAGAAGCCAAAAAGGTAATTGGTACACCTTATTCATGGGCTGGTTCAACTCCTGCAGGCTTTGATTGCAGCGGTTTAGTTTATTATGCGTTTAAACAAGCTGGATATAACATTTCTAGACATTCTTCTTCTACTTACTACGCTCTTGGCAAAAAAGTATCCTCACCACAGCGAGGCGATTTAGTCTTTTTCGCTACAGGCTCAAACCGGTCAGTTATTAACCACCTAGGCATTTACTTAGGAGATAACCAATTTATCCATGCAAGTTCAAGCAAAGGTGTCATGATTAGCTCTGTCAACGAAGCTTACTATAAAAGTAGATTAATAGGCTATAAAAAATTAAACTTTTAAACCACCGAGCTTATTACCAAGCTCGTTTTTTTTATGAAATAACTCAATATTCTATCAAAAAGGTGGCTCGTATGAACAAATTAAAACTACTCCTATCCGTATTGATTTGTTTCGGACTGTCTTTTCTGTTCTCAGAAATGGCTTCCGCACAATCGTACATTGTCAATCCAAATCAAACGTATACGTATTCTAAAATGGTCAAGGATATTAAAAAGTTAGAACAAACCTATCCCGATTTAGTGGATGCCAAAGTGATTGGGACCTCTGAATATGGACGGGATATTTATGCTGTCGCTCTTGGAAAAGGAGATGCAACTGTCTTCATCAACGGCTCTCATCACGCTCGCGAATGGATTACAACAACTGTTAATATGAACATGATTGACAAATATGCTAATGCTTATGAAGAAGGCAGTAAAATAGATGGGTATGATGCTAAGAAAATTTTAAACAGTACAACGCTTTGGTTTATCCCAATGGTTAATCCGGATGGTGTAACGCTGCAGCAAACTGGACTTACATCCTTTCCTAAGCAGGATCATGCTAAGTTGATTAAAATGAATGACGGAAGCAAAAACTTTAAGCGTTGGAAAGCTAATGGAAAAGGCATTGACTTAAACCGACAATATGATGCTCGCTGGAATTATCTTGGCGGCGGCTCTGTACCAAAATTTAAAAATTACAAAGGCACAAGCCCCGAATCAGCAAAAGAAACACAGGTGGTCCTTGATTTTGTCAAAGATACGGACCCGGAAATGGCCATTTCCTATCATTCAAGCGGGCAAATCATTTTCTGGAAATACGGTCAAACAGGCAGCCGCTATACAAGAGATCGTATACACGCCCGTAAAATCAGCAGTATGACAGGCTATCGTTTAATCTCCCCTTCGAGCTATACAGGCGGCGGCGGGTTTAGCGACTGGTTCTCCACTGCCGAAAAGAAGCCCGCTTACACAATTGAAGTAGCACCATACGCGGGAGAAACACATGTACCAATTAAGTACTTTAAGAAGATTTGGCAACAAAACGCAGCTATTGGTTTATATACTGCCCAAGAAGGAGCCAAACTATATAACACAGAGCAGCTTGCCAAAAGCAAAGCTCTAACAACAGATATTCAAACTTTTAACAAAACAGCGAAGAAACTTTCAGCGTATTATTTCACGTCTGTAAACAAAACAAGTGATTTACGCATTACAAATGCACAAACAACCCTTTATAATAAAACAAAGCAAGAGATTACGAAGCAAGAAAAAGCTATTACCAAGCTTCCTAAAGCTTACCAATCATCAGCGAATGCATCTTTACGCATAACTAAACTATATCGCGATCGCTACCTGACTTATCAAACAGCAGTAAAAGCTGGTGAAGGCTTAGCAGATACTCATGAAGAGCTAATTGGCACTCTTACAAAAGGAACGTTCAATACAAAGACAAACAGTTTGTTTACAACATGGAAAAAATCAACAAGCACGACAGAAACAAAGATTTCGAACATGTATAGTAAAAAAGTACGTACACTCGCTCAAAAGAAATATATCGCACCTGTAGAAAAAGAATTACCAGCTGTTACAAACTTAATGGCTCGCTATACTTTACTGACTACAATTGATAAACAAGCAGATAATAAAGAATATGAAGCCGTTAAGGAACAGTTAGTGAAGCTTGAGCAGCTGAATCAACAAGCTGTTGCAACAGAGAAATTTGAACAAGCAGAAGCCTTCTTAAAGCAGTGGCAGTCCGAGATTGAACAAGCTCTCCCAGTTGAAGAGCCGATTGAAGAACCGACTGAACCGACTCCATCAGAAGAAACGAATGAAGATGAAATAGCTGCTTAACACAGCTAATAATAAAGGAAAAAGCGAAGGTAGAACCCCCCTTCGCTTTTTCCTTAAATCATCCCTTTTCATAGTAACGAACTAGGAGGTGTTGGAATGAGACAAGAACGTAAAAAGAAGAAAAGAAAAAATAAATGGCTGAAATTTTTCGGCATTCTATTCCTTCTGTTCCTCATTGGCGGCGCTGTATATGGTGCGATGGTTTACCAATCGCTCAAAGGAGCCGTCAACAGTATGCAAGGAACCGATCATAAAAGTGAAAAACGACTAGAAGATATTAAATTCAAAAATAAAGACCCTTTTTCTGTGCTCATATTAGGTGTGGATGAACGAGCAAATGATGTTGGACGCTCGGATACGATGATTGTTGTTACAGTCAATCCCAAAAAGGAATCGGTTGAAATGCTCAGCATTCCTCGTGATACACGGGCAGAAATTGTAGGACATGGGACAATCGATAAAATGAATCATGCTTATGCATATGGCGGTATTCCAATGTCTATTAAGACCGTTGAGGCTTTTCTAGATATCCCAATTGATTATTATATCAAGATGAATATGGAAGGCTTTCAAGATATTGTCGAGGCAGTCGGAGGAATTACGGTTAAAAATGATATGAACCTTTCCCATGGCGGCTATAGTTTTCCAAAAGGTACGATTACGTTAAACGGAAAAGAGGCTCTTGTCTATTCAAGAATTCGTAAAGAAGACCCACGAGGTGATTTTGGCCGCCAAATGCGCCAACGCCAAGTGATTGAAGCGATTGTGGAAAAAGGAGCCAGCTTATCATCCTTAACAAACTATCGCAGCATTTTCAAAGCTCTCGGTAAAAATGTAGAAACAAATTTAACCTTCGATGAAATGATGAGCATCCAAAACCATTACAAAAAGGCTCTAGGATCCATTAAACAGTCGACTATTGAAGGAAATGGACAACGAATTAATGGAATTTGGTACTTAATTGTCCCAGAGGAAGAACGACTGAAAGCACAAAATAAATTAAAAGCGCATCTTGAAATTCAATGATTGCGCTTTTTCCTTCTTAATCAATCGTTTGATTAATAACAACTATGTTACAATTATTAAGTTCTAGCAAAACTTTATAAGATGTTTTACCTGCAAATGAAAGAAAGTGTATCATATAAAATAGAGCGAAAGAAAGTGTATTATATAAAATACAGCGTGTATAATAAATAATAATTCACTCAATCAACTAACGCTGCTCGAACACTTAATTTTATTGGAGGGAATACGGAATACATGACTACTCAGGAACAAATGAATGAACTTTTAGAGCAATTAAAGGAGAACCCTCCTAAAATTATCGGAGGTTATAAAAAGCAAGGATGGGCTGTAAAGGCACTAGAGAAAATCAGCAATCCTGCTGTTGAAGAGGAAGAAAACAATTTGATTACAGCAAAGGCTGTTCTTAAAGCTAAGGACGAAACGTATTATCCAGCCTTTGTAACTTTAGATATGACAAATAACGGCCAAGTTGTTGGTGTTTATTTGATTTCTGAAACTGAGGAACAATTTGAGTTAATTCCTTATGAACTAGCTCAACCATTTACAGATAAATCAGAAACTGAACTTATTCCCTTTACATATCGTACGCTCGAAAAGATTACGGGAGATCAAGTTCAAACAAATTGGCCAGAATTTTCTTGATTCCTCCATGTAAAATTAATGATAAAAAGACTCCTCATCCATCGATGAGGAGTCTTTAGATTCAAGCTGATTAAGCATTCGGTACGTAGACTTTCCAGCTTGATAAATTCGGATTTTTCTTGTGAACAAGCGGCTCAGGAAAAATAAACGTCCATGGCTTTGTCGTATTCGGCTGTACAGCAAAGTCATTAAGCGCAAAGCTGCCTTGACAAACTCGGTCGCCATCCGCATCTTCCACAATTAATGGCAGCTGTTCAATGCTAATAGCGTTCGAACTTCCATTACGGATGAATACAGTAACAGCGAAGCTAGCATCTTCCTTCAACGCAGCTTCCAGCCCCATAAAATTAACCTCGTCTTTCTTCAACTCTGGAAGACCTGCGACAATCTGCTGCAAATGTTCAATTTGCGCTTCAGATAATTGCTCTTTCCAGTTAGGCTCTAAATCTAGCTGATGTTCTGCTGCTTGAGATTTTAATTCAAATGCAATCGTCCAGCCTTCTTCTGGAATCGTATCTGTTAACAGCGACTCTTCCTCAAAGAAAAATCTCCAAGGCACACATGATAACGCCGGCATTTCTCCCATCTCTGATAAATCAAACGAACCTTTTACAATCGGTTGACCCTCTTCATCCAATAATACTAAATCAACCATGTCAAATTCCACAGCTCGAGATAGCGCGTTACGAATAAATGCTTCTACAAGAATATCTTCCTCAAAACGTGTCAAACGAATCCCTGAAATGGAAAGTTGATTCGGTTTTAGAGTTGGCAGCTGTTGATGACGGAACATTAATACATATTTTTCTTGTGTGGAAGGCTGCCACTCCTCATGAAATACAAGATTTGTTTGGACCGCATCTGAATCTGTTGAAACGGCTTCTTCCGCTGTAGCCGTTTCGATTTTCTCTTCAACAGCTACATTGTCTGCTTTTTTCTGTTTCTTTCCGAATAAACCCATTACTCCTCTTCCTCCATCTGTTCTTCGAGCTCTTCTTTCACGTGATCCATAAAATGAATACTAATGCCAGATTCGATTTCATTCATTAACATGTTAAATTCGTTTAGTGCTTCTTTATCGAATATTTGATACGGATCTTGCTGTCCATATCCGCTCAAGCTAATTCCTTCTTTAATGTTGCTCAAGCGATCTAAATGGCTCATCCAATGCGTATCAATTTGCTCAAGCATGAAGCTTCTCAGATGTTGACCAAGCTCCTCATTTTCTTGAAGCGTTAAAATATAGGATTTCAACTCTTCAAATTCTGCCATTGCTCGTTCTTCTACTTGTTCCCGCTCCGCATCGATTAACTCTTCTTCCTGCCAATCTAATGATAGGAACACTATAGAAAGCTCTCTAATAAACGATTCTGGACTACGGTCTACACCATCTTCAAGCACTTCTTCTTCCGGATAATAAACCGCAACAAGTCGACGAATGTATTTTTCCATATATTCTAGTAAGATAGAAAACATTTCTTCTGTCTCAAGGTCTAAGATGCGATCGCGCATAGAATAAATAATTTTACTTTGTTCATTTAATGGGTTTTCCAGCTTTAATAAGTGGTTACGAGCAGATTGATGCATATATTCAATCGTTTCTTGCACTTTCTTCATATACTTATCAGGTGCTGGTGATAATACAAGCCCCTCTGCGTCTGTTTTTACTTTACTTAAATAACGTTCATGTTGTTCTTCGTCATAATACGTAAATAAATCATCTTCTAATGAAATAATAAATTGTGAATTCCCTGGATCTCCTTGACGTCCAGCTCGACCGCGAAGCTGCATGTCAATTCGTTCACTTTCATGACGCTCTGTTCCTAGAATATACAAGCCACCTAATTCTTTTACTTCATCATCTAGTAAAATATCCGTACCACGACCTGCCATATTAGTCGCAATCATCACTTGGCCTTTTTGCCCTGCCTTCACGATAATTTCCGCTTCATCTGCTTCTGTTTTAGCATTCAAGACAAGATGTTTAATGTTTTCTTTCTTCAAGTGAACCGACAGCTCTTCTGATTGCTCAATAGACGTTGTTCCAATTAAAACTGGACGTCCTACACTGTTCACCCGCTTCACTTCAGAGACAATTTTCTTCATTTTACTTGCTTGATCTTTATAAATTAAATCAGGTGCATCGATTCGTAAAATCGGTTTATTCGTCGGAATTGTAACGACTGGAAGCTGATACGTTTCCCAAAATTCCTTTTTCGACGGCGTTGCACTTCCTGTCATTCCTGACAACGTGCTGTATAAACGGAAATAGTTTTGAACGGTAATCGTTGCTTGCGTTTCATTTTCCTCCGTAATTTCTACGCCTTCCTTCGCCTCAATCGCTTGGTGTAAGCCCTCACTGAATGAGCGGCCTTCCATCACTCGGCCTGTGAATTTGTCGATTAATTCGATTTTGCCATCTTTAATAATATAATCCACATCACGCTTCATAATCACGTATGCTTTCAATGATTGAAGCACATTATGAAGCAGCTCTTGATGTTCTGGATCGTATAAGTTATCAATCCCGAACGCTTTTTCAATCTTATTTGCACCTTCGTCTGTTAAAAACGTATGCTTTGTTTCTACAAACACTTCATAGTCAACGTCTTTCTGGAACGTTTTCATAATTTGTGCCGTAATCGCAAACAGCTCTTGCCCCTCGCTTGATTTGCCAGCAATAATTAACGGCGTTCTCGCTTCATCAATTAAAATACTATCAATTTCATCGACAATCGCGAAGTTATGCCCACGCTGCACTTTAGCTTCTTTATAAAACACCATATTATCACGTAAATAGTCAAAACCAAATTCTGTTCCGGTACCGTATGTAATATCAGCTGCATACGCTGCTCTTTTGGAAGAAGAGTCCATTTGAGACACGTTTAACCCAACGGTCATTCCAAGCATTTCGTGAACTGGTTTCATAATCTCTCTATCACGGCTCGCTAAATATTCATTAGCAGTAATGATATGAACGCCATTTCCTTCTAACGCATGCAAATAACTAGGTAGGGTAGAAACGAGCGTTTTCCCTTCCCCTGTATTCATTTGCGCAATCGATCCTTCATTTAATACAAACCCGCCAATTAATTGCACATCATAATGACGCAAGCCTAATACACGTTTCGCTGCTTCACGAACAACAGCAAACGCATCACATTGAATATCTTTTAACGTTTTTCCTTCAGCTAACATCGCTTTAAACTGATCTTTCATACCACGCAACTCTTCGTCAGAGTAAGCTTCATATTTACTTTCTAAACTATTAACTGTATCGACAAGCTTATAAATGCGTTTTAAATCTTTTGAACTATCATTAAATAGTTTCTTAACACTAGATAACATAGGGTTTTCTCTCCTAATTACTTCTATTAGTTAACACTAGTAAAATTATATCATAATTAGCTATATCCTGGTCAGATGTAAAAAAGAACCAATTTGTGCCTATAGGATGAGATTCCGTCCTTCCGCACAAAAGAACGGGTGGAAGTTATCCACAGAGTTGTGCACAGTTTATGCACAGTTTGAAAAGTCGCTGTGACATGACTCTAATGAAGGACTTTTCCCTGGCCGAATTCCTCACTTTGGGCCTTCATAACCTCGATGAAGGACTTTTCTCCGGCTCGATTTCTCATTTTGGGCCTTCATAGCCTCGATGAAGGACTTTTTCCTGGCTGAATTTCTCGATTTGGTCCTTCATAGCCTCGATGAAGGACTTTTCCCTGGCTGGAGTTCCCCATTTCGTCCTTCATAACCTCGATGAAGGACTTTTCCCTGGCTGGAGTTCTCGGTTTTGCCCTTCAATACACCTTGAGAACACAAAAACGAAGTATCTAGGGAGAAATTAAATAGGGAGGCTGCCCCGAAAGCCATTTTCCATGACTTTTGGGGCAGCCTCCCAGCTCTACTATTACTTCAATTTTAACGATAATGTGTACGGGTCAAATGAGGCATGGCCTTTGCTGTCGCGTACTTTGATATAATATGTGCCTTTTGTTAGTTTCAAAGATAGAATCTCTTTGTCACCTTGTCCATAGTAATCGGATTTAGCGACTCGCTTTCCATTCTTGTATACTTCGATTATTCCATCAATTTCGGCTCCGGCATTTAGTGTTACCGTTGCTTGTTCTGTTTTAGTTGCTTTATAGGTGAACCAATCTGTATCTCCATTTTGATAGCCCGTGTTTAAGTATGCAGTTGCAGCATAAGACTTACTATTCTTTTTCTTTAATGCAATTGGTTTAGACGGTGTATTATTCTTCACCTTAGAACCAGCATCTTCATCTTTTCGATTCACCGCATCAATAGTTAATTTATACGGTAATAGAGAAATGCCCGAACCCGACTCTGTCATACCAAGCGTGCTAACGAAATACGATTGATTTTTCTTTGCCTTAAAGGAGCCCGTCGTCATTCCTAAGGCTGTATAATTCCATATATAAGACGAACGTTCATACTCATTTTCGTCTAATTTGCGATTTTTGTTCACATCTTCTGTAATCACAATCTCTCCATAAATAGGAGCAAGTAATTCTTCACCATATTTATTCTTCAAAGCAGCCGTTGGTTGGGTACGAACGAAATTCACCCCATACGTTGCTGTTTGCTTAGCTGTGAAGTAATACGTATCCACATCATTCGGCATAGCAAAGTTTGCTTCTACCCCTTTTGCCGGTAAATCTTTTGCTTGCTCAGGCAAATCATTTTCCTCATATTTATCCCCAGGGTTGTTAATCAGAAGCTTAGATGAGATGCTATAACCTTCATATGGGATTTGATTTACACTCCAATTTGGACTAACGGCCATGTAATATGTTTTATTTGCTTTTAAACCGGTTGTAATCTTATTGGCCATTAAAGCCGTCCAGCTATACCAGCTAAACTCTTCATTAGATGCAACTGGGGCTAAGTATGTGTAAGGCTTCCCTTCTTCATCTTTCCCCTCGATTACTTCGTACAAGTTAACAGCTGGTACATTGGCGGTTGGTGTCGGAAGATTGAATTGATAAATCCCTGTCGCTGTTGGATTCAGTTTATACCAATCTTGATCACCTGTATTTTGTAAATAGCCATTAAGTGTTGAGGCTATCTCGTATGGCTTAGCAATCGTAGCTAAGTACTCAATAAACTTCGATTCTTCCTCAAATTCTATTCCACCAGCATATTGATCTTCATCTTCAGGAACTATCTTCCCTTCAAGCTTTACACTATATGGCAGTGCAGATGGGGCCGCTTCTGTGTTTCCTATAGATTCAAATACGAAATCGCTGGCAGCAACTTCATAGTATGTCGGTTTATTTGTCACTTTAATATAGTATTCTTTGTCGGCTTCCGTATTGAAAATAAGAGTTTCTGACTCTCCAACTCTACCAGTATTGCTTGAATAGAGCGGTGGAATCTCGTCCACAACGGTTTCCATTTGTGGCATTTCCGTTGCTGGCTGTCCTTCCCCTTCAATAGCCGGCGGGAACAGCTGATCTTTTTCATACACGTGAGCACTAACATCTACTCCAGGAATACCGGAAATATCAAACTTCATTAGCTGTGCTTCTTTTGATGTAAAGTGGAAGAAATCATCCTCCCCTTCTTCCCCTGTGAAAACTAAATTGTTTTGCGTAAATGGTAAGCTTGAAATGGCAATAGGAGCTTCTAATGTCGCTTCATCTTCCGGTAAACTTGTTAGTTTGTCCACTTTCAACGTGTAGGAAGACTGCTTGCGGCTCGAATCATCATAGCTGCCATTCACATCTTTCACACCGATTGCAACCGTCCCGCTAAACGGCGCCTTAATCAATTTCCCTTCTACTTTTCCTTCTTTTACATCATTAATATCTGTCAGTTGCTGCTGATTGTCTCCATAAAAATGAATGCTCATTTTATAATCGTAAAAAGCATTACCGATTAATGAAGCTTGAATATATTCGCCTTTTTCAACCGACAGCTTCACCCACTTCTGCTCCGAAGGCTTAGTTAAAGAGTCGTTCACTTCTGCTGGAGCAGTGATTGTCTCAGCATTATTTATGATTTCTTTTTGTCCCCATGTTTGTTTTACGATAGTAGGAATCTTCTTCACGTCGTATGTTAATGCGCCTGTTAGATTAACAAGACCATTTCCATACTTCGTATCAAACCCTTTTTCACCAAGGTCTGTTGCTGTTTTTTCCAACACATATTCCACTTCCGCTGGTGTTAGCTTCGGATGCTTGGACAATAGCAATGCCGCAGCACCGGCAACCACAGGTGAGGCCATTGATGTACCGCTTAAACGTTCAAAAGTGGAGCCCTTCTTTACATCATAATAAGGGGCATAAATGTCTTCCCCAGGTGCGACAATATCTGTCGAAGCACCATATGTAGAGAATTCACTTAGTTTCTTGTCTTTATTGACAGAGCCGACCCCAATAACCCCTTCATAGCTTGCCGGATAGCTTGGCAAATTCATTCCATCATTTCCGGCCGCAGCGACTACCACAACGCCGCGATCAATGGCTTTATCGACCGCTTCTTTTAAAAGATCAGAAGGCATAGAGCCACCTAAACTCATATTAATGACCTTAGCTCCTTCGTCAACGGCTTCCAAAATAGCATTAGCAATCGTGTAATCGAACGTCCAAATATCACCGCCAAACACATCGAATGAGAGGATTTTAGCATTTGGATTGACGCCATATCCACCGATTCCATTATCTTTCTTCGCGGCAATAATTCCCGCCACATGTGTTCCATGAATATCAGTGACTGCTGGATTCATCGGGTCAATGATATTTGTACTGGAGATAATCGAACCTTTTAACTCAGGATGGCTACGATTAATCCCCGTATCGATAACCGCTACTTTCACTTGATTCTTTCCTGCTAGCTTCTGTGCTTTCGCTGTATTTAATTGAGCATGAACATATTGCTCACTAATCTTTGGATCAATCGTGCCCGTTTGCTTGTAGATAGGGCTTAGTTGAACAGACATAACCTTGCTGTTCTTTTGATAATTTTTAATCGTTTGCTGTAATTTTTTCTTATCTTTCACCTTAATTGCAACATACTTTAGTCCGCTGACCTGTTGAATAACCGTTCCACCGGCTTTCTTATGGTCATTAACCGTTAACGGTTTAGAATATTTAACAATGATGGTATCGTCACTAAAATTTTTTGTTTTGTCCTTGTTGGATAGACTGTTGTTTATAGACTGTTTGGCTACTGCTCCAGAACTGTTGACGGATTGCAGTTTTTTCGCAATCGGATCTGCACTAGCTTCCACTGTCATACTAGCAAATGGTGAAGCTACAAGCGCAAAGCTTGCTCCTAACGCTACTAATTTCTTCGTAATCGACTTCAACAAATCTCCTCCTAATCTAGCAAACTATGTTTATCGTAACAAACATCCCATTTCAAAAAAACTAATCTATACCCATATTTTTAAAAGAAATATAAAAATTGTCATATAATTGTAATATTTTTCTTAAAAATCACACAATTAAACGAAACAATTCCTTTACATTAAGTTACTTATATGTCCAAATTCTGCACATACTACAACCAACATCTAAAAATAAAGGAGACATATAAATTGAACAACAGTTATCAACAGATTTATACACATATTATCCACACCTTAAAAAGTCGCTGTGACATTTTGCTGGTTGTGCTCTTCCTCCTAGCTGCTCCGATGCAGGTTCATGGTAAGCAGCAGCTAGATACTCCTGCGAAGAACGTGATTTTGCTCATCGGTGATGGGATGGGACTTGGTCAGCTGGAAGTGGCCCGTCAGCTGGAGTATGGCAAGACAGGCGTTTTACATATGGAGACGCTCGATCATGTCGGTCTGATGCGTACGTACTCAGCCAATAACTTTGTCACCGATTCAGCGGCCGGTGGTTCGGCGATTGCGACAGGTATTAAAACGAATAATGAATCGATTGCGATTAATGAGAAAGGACAAGAAGTAGATAGTATACTCGATGCCTTTCAAACACACGGCAAAAAAGTAGGCATCATTTCTACAAACACGGTTGTAGATGCGACACCTGCTGCTTTTGGAGCGAGCGTCGCCAACCGCTGGACAGATGCGGCTGATATTGCGCGGCAGCTGTTTAACCATAAAATTGATGTCATCCTTGGCGGTGGGGCCAGCTATTTTATGCCCAAGAAGCAAAATGGCGTTGATTTAATAGAAAAATTCTGTAAGGCCGGTTATACGATTGCAACGAATCGCAATGAGTTGGTTGCTGCTTCACCGCGGAACAATAAACTAGTAGGTCTGTTCCACCCTGCCTATATGAATTTTCAAATTGATAAGGAAGAATATAAATCTGAAGAGCCTACCTTACAAGAGATGACGATGAAGGCAATTGATGTTCTATCCCGGGGAGAAGAAGGTTTTTTTCTAATGGCTGAAGGAGCAAGAATCGATCATATGGCTCATGCTGCCGATGTCACTGGTATTTGGAAAGAAACCATTGCGTTTGATCAAACCGTGAAAGCAGTTGTGGATTGGGCGAAAAAAAGAAACGACACCCTCGTCGTTGTCTTAGCCGATCACGAAACGATGGGGATCTCGGCAACAGAAAAGATGGACATCGAGGGCTTGAAAAAAGTAAACGTGAGCGCTGAATATATGGGGAAACAGCTCCAAGTAGCTAAAGGTGCTCGGCTTGCACCTGAACGTGTGATGGAGGTGTTTAGTAAACATGCCAATATCCAGCTTACACTAAAAGAAGCACAGCAATTCATTACGAATATAGAAAGCAATCGCACGATGGTCTATCCACAAAATCGCGTCAATTGGGAAGTCGGCAGCACCATCGCTAAACATTACAACGTAGGCGTGGTCAATTCCAGCATTCGTGCCGCCAGTTCTACTGGTGGACATACAGCCAATATGATTCCAATATTCGCAACAGGACCTGGAAGCGAGGCCTTTAATCGGGTCATCGACAACACCGATGTCTCAACTATCATTACAAACGCTGCTGATATTCCATTTACGCCGGGGCAACAGCTAGGAAACCAGTAATAGCTTGTCAGAACCAAATGAAAAGGAGCGAAATCATTTCGCTCCTTTTTGGGTTATCCACAGAGTTATGCACATTTTGCCCACAACTTGAAAAGTCACTGTGACTCAAGTTCGATTTTCTCTGTATCTTTCACAAATTCGTTGTACGTGTTGCTGATTCGGATGATGGTTTCCGATGTATTAATCGCTTTGTTTGTTAGGAGTGCTTGTTTGTTGGCTTTGCTTAGTTTGTTATATGTAATCGCATATTGTGAGCCTGGGCCGCTGTTTTTCCAAGCGATGAATTGCATGATTCTTCCTACATTGTTGAACTCGTTGTTTTGAAATGTTGGATTAATCGCACCACTCACTAAAATACCTCGTGTACCCGCTTTACCGTTCTCTACGTTTTTGATTACATTATTTTCAATAATTGCATTGGACCAGTTCATCACACGAATCGCATCTGAACGTGTTCCATCAATGGTATTATTGCGAAGAACGACTCGATCATGATACTTACCACCAGAATATTTATGCGTACCTACGGCACGATCAACATTCTTAAATGTATTGTTCTCAATCGTTACATTGCGGTTTGGAGTTTTGTCATACTTGCTCCACTTTTGACTCCAACCCGCTGTCGTTTTATCAGGCGTATCAAGGTTAATCGCTTCCTTGTTCTTTTTATCTGATGCTTTTGAGCCTATAAATTTATTATTTCGAATCATAACGTTACTCGAGGCATCCATCTCAATGAAATGGCCTGAATACATGTTCTTAAACTGGATATTCTCCACTTTAATATTCTGATTGTGCCCCATAATAATCGCAATTGCGTCTTTTTCATACTTCATATCAATTGTGACTGTGCCTTCACCAATAAAAGAAATATTTTTCTCGCCATTATACTTTCCGTATACGCCTGACTTTTCAGACTTCGATGGCCTAATTAATTGAAAAATCGATTTTGACGGGCTAAACTTGTTTGTGCCTGTTTTCGTCCCTTTCACAATGTTGACGCCATTTTTCATTTTAATCGTTACATCCGACGGAACATATAATACATTACTAATCGTGTACGTTCCTTTTTTCAATACGAGCGTACCGCCGCCTTCTTTTTCTAACTTCTCTAAGTAAGAGCGTAGTAAATAATAATGCTTCGTATAGCTATTATAGGTACTATACTTTAGTATTGTTGAACTCACCGGCTTTGTTGTCGGTGAAACCGTATACACTTTCTTCGCCGCAGCCTCTGTTGAATGAGGCGCTATCCCCACCCATAAACTCAACATGAGCACAAAAGCCACTAATAGTGCTCCCGTTTTCTTCAACCTCTTCATCATACTTTCAAAATCTCCTCTCCAAATAATAGAAACGGTTATGCACAGACTTATCCACATTTTATTCACAACTTGAAAAGTCACTGTGACTCAAGTTCAATCTTCTCTGTATCTGCCACAAATTCATTATAAGTGTTATTGATTCGAATGATGCTTTCGGATATGTCGGTTGCTGTGTTTGTTAGGAATGCTTGTTTGTTTTCTTCGCTTAGTTCGTTATATGTAATCGCATATTGTGAGCCTGGGCCGCTATTTTTCCAAGCGATGAATTGCATGATTCTTCCTACATTATAAAAATCGTTATTTTGAATGGTTGGATTAATGGCACCGCTAGCTAAAATGCCTCGTTTACCAGCCTCTCCATCCGCTACGTTTTCGATAATATTGTCTTCAATAATCGTGTTTGACCAATTCATCACACGAATCGCATCCGAACGTGTTTCGGCAATATAGTTATTTCGAAGAACTACTTGATCATGATACTTCCCACCAGAATATTTATGTGTACCAACCGCACGGTCTAACTTCTCAAATAGATTGTATTCAATCGTTATATTGCGATTTGGAGTCTTATCGTACTTACTCCAATTTTGATGCCATCCTTCTGTCGTTTTATCAGGTGTATCGAGGTTAATCGCTTCTTTATTTATGTTATCTGATGCTTTGGAACCTATAAATGTATTGTCTTGAATCACGACATTGTCGGAGGCATCTAGCTCAATAAAATGGCCTGAATACATATTCTTAAACTGGATATTTTCCACTTTTATATTTTGATTGTGTCCCATAATAATCGCAATTCCATCTTTTACATACTTCATATCAATTGTAACTGTACCTTCACCAATGAAAGAGATATTCTTCTCACCGTTATATTTTCCATATGCACCTGATTTAGTAGCTTTCGATGGTCTAACTAATTGAAAAATAGATTTTGACGCACTAAATATCTTTGTACCAGTCTCGGTCCCTTTTACAATTTTAACGCCATCTTTCATTTTAATTGTTACATTTGAAGGAATATACAATACATTACTAATTGTATACGTTCCTTTTTTTAATACGAGCGTACCGCCGCCTTCTTTCTCTAACTTCTCTAAGTAAGAGCGTAATAAGTAATAATGCTTCGTATAGCTAGTATATGACTTATACTTTAACATCGTCGTATTCACCGGCTTTGTTGTCGGTGAAACTGTATATATCTTTTTTGTCGCAGCGTCTGTTGAATGAGGCATTCCCCCTCCCCACAAACTCAACACGAGCACAACCGCCGTCCATAACGCTCCTCTTCTCTTCAACCTTACAATCATAATTCCCCCCTCTATAGACAGTTATTAACAAGTTTATACACAGGTTATCCACAATTGGAAATGTCACTGTGACATATCACTATATTACCACTTATCCCCATAGAAAGGGGCCAAACAAGCACATTCCAGAACAAAACCGCCGCTATCAATGGGCTAGCGACAGTTTTATTCACAAAATTATCCACATATTATCAACAACTGGAAATGTCACTGTGACTTCATGATACACCATTCATGATAAGCTTGAGGGCAATGATTAAAGAGGGATAATAGTGGTTGTTTATTGAGGAAGGGGTAAGAGGTATATGAAGAGTAATACGAGCGATAGCTACTCCATTGATAGAGCTGTGGTTCTGAAACCATACATGCCTTCACAGGGTTATAGTGAATATAGCGGCTTACTTCAGCCATCCCTATCAGGCCTTCAACTCGTTTAGAAAAAAATCTCTTTTCAAACAGATGACCTGTTTTATCATACTTCTTATTGAAATAATGAGCATAGCGCTTATTTAACAGTGCCATCACTTTAGAGAGGGAAACTTCAGGGGAGCAGATTTGGAGGTGGTAATGATTCGTCATCAAACAATACGAGGTAAGTTCAATCGGATACTTCTCATGGATTTTCGAGAGTAAATGCAAGAACACAGAATAATCTTCCCCGCTCAAAAACAGCGGCTCTTTCCGATTTCCACGACTGCTAACGTGATAATATTGGTCCGGAGACCATTCCCTAATTCTATGACCCATATTTTTCTCCTTTTTGCTTTAGTATACTTGCTAGAATCTCTATAAGCAAAAAGGAGAAAAGAAAGATAAATAATCAATTTATCCACAAAGTTATACACATACTATCCACAACTCAAAAAGTCACTGTGACACAATCTTTCTAAACACATATATACAAATCAAACTCCACACCGCTCCAAGGGCATAGCCAGCGATAACATCCGACATAAAGTGGGCATTCACAGCAATTCGGCTTACGCCCATTACTAACATAAGCACGACAACAACCACGCTAATCCACCATTTTGCTGCTCCGGATTTAATTTCTTTCGTAATAAAATACGCAAGCAACACATAAAAAACTAACCCAACCATCGTATGGCCACTTGGAAAACTGTAGCTCATCGCTTCGGCCTCTGCACTGCCGACAGGGCGTTCTCTCTCGATACTATTTTTTACAAACTTATTAAGCAGGTTTCCGCCACCTACTCCAACCGCAAAAATAGCCATCGCTACATAATGTTTTTTCACAAACCATAACCACAAAAGGAACAATAAACTGCCCCCAGCAATGGCAGCCGTCGAACCCATAGCAGAAACACCTTCAAAAAAATGAAGTGCACCTTCCCCAGTCCCGCTAAATATATCCTGAACAGAGTGATCAAAAGATAAGATAAATTCCTTCTGAACACCTAACATCATCACAAAAAAGATTAGTAGAGACACAATGCCCCCAATCAATATCGTTCCGCTACTCTTATGTAAATCTTTCCCCATTCACAAATCTCCTTCTATCTTTATTCATATCTACCCTATGGCTATAGATAAGAATACACAAAATGCTTACTTGGGTAAATAGACTTACAGTGATATATAACTAAATGTCTCAGATCTAGTGTGGGGGTTCCATTTATCCACAAAATTATCCACATCATATCCACAAACTGAAAAGTGCCTGTGACACAAACACATACACCCAAAAAACCCCATAGAGATTAATCTCTACAGGGTCCCCTTACTACTTAAAAGTTAACTTTACTGAACAAATGTAATTGTACGTGGAGTTCCATCTACTGTAGCATAAATCGTTGTACCAACAAGATCTCCAAACGTCGTATCAGAAGAAGTTATTCCTAACAGGTTCTTTACTTCTGTACTAGTGTATTCTGTTAGGCCTTTATAAGTTCCCGTATTATCGCGTAACTTAATTACAGAATCTCCAGGAGAAACAAATGATAATAGTAATGTTAAAAATTGTTGTTCATTTGCCTGAGTATAATCATACATGTCAGTTATGCGTGAACCAGGTTTTTTAAATTCAACTTCAATATTATTATCAGCCGTTCTGTTTAACTCAAACCAGCTATTTGCTTCTACAACCTTTATATCTAAAGTGACTGTTTGCGTAACCGATGTAGCACCTTCTTTAGTCAAGTCAAGTACGATAGTAGCTTGCTCTCCAAAAACACTTTTCAGTACACCTAAACTAAGTCCATTTTGTAATGGAACTGGCATAAATTCATTAGGTCTTACCGTAATACTAGTATCCCCATCCCCAACACTATCTGTAAATGATTTGTTCACTGTGTAACCATCTATAGATACTATCTTGGCAGTGAAACCATCCAGATTAGCTTCAACAGTAAGAGAAGACAACTGAGCAGTTGAAGAACCTTCTAATGTATATTTATTAGCCGTATCCTTACTTAATGCACCTCCACCACTCACAACTGCATCAATTTTATTTAATGCTAAAGTTGGGGTAGGCGTAGGTCCGCCGCCGCCAGGAGTCTTTACTATACCATTACCTGTTGTTGTTTCTATTTTCGCGCCTTCTCCAAGGATTACTGTTACTTCTGCGTCTGTCGCTACTTCTTGGATAAACGAACCAGCTGATAAAGTTATTTCAGCATTTCCAAGTACTGTTACTTTACCAAAGGTACCTACTAGTGTAACTTTTGCGCCTGCACCGATTGTGATATTCAATGGAGCGGATGTGCTATTGATGATGCGTCCACCATTCGTGTCATTAACAACTAATGAACCGTATGTGCCTACTTGTTCATAACTTGTGTTCGCTACATCATTAATTGTTATTTTACCTGAATTAGCCGCTTTGTTTGTAACATGTGCGTTTGGTGCATCAATCGTTAAATCTTTCCCATCAAAATCACCAGTTAGCGTGATTGTAAGAGCTTTTTCTGTTGCAATTTTTAAATTTCCAGTTGCTTCGATGTAGATTTCTACTTTATCTCCATCGTTCGCTTTAGCAAGAATCGCATCTAATTCTTCTTGGCTAGATACTACTCTTTCGTCATAAGCTTTTTTGTTTTTCTCAACAGCTTTCATAATATTTTGTGCTAGTTTTGTATTTTTCTTTTCAATCACAGCAACATATTTCTCTACGTCATCCATTAATTGTTTTGCTTTTGCTAAATCTTTTTCAATTAAATCTTCTCTTTCAATTTGTCTATACGCTATATAAACTGCCATTTCAGCGTCTACAGTAGCTGATAATTTATCAGCTGGTGCTGCGTATTTAGCAAGTAAAAGTCGACGAGCATCTGGACCGAACACTTTTGCTACTGCTGCTTTGAATTCAGCATTTTTCTGATCAAGAGCTTCTTGCGCTGCTAATACTTTGCTTTGTGTTCCACTTTTTACAGCTGCCTCGAATGCTTTTTTCTTAGCTGCCACGTTTACATTAATTGCAGCCACATAGTTTTCTACACGATTTAAGTATACCTTGTTCGCTTCTAACTTTTTCGTATAAGATGCACTACCACCATTTTTAGCGATTGCTGCCTTAGCTGCCTCATAGTAGTCTCGAGCTAGCTTTGCTTCTTTACGGATTGTTGTCGTACTAGGTAATTTGCCTTTGTATTTAGCTTCTTCATAATACGCATTAAACGCTTTCTTCATTTGGTTATTGGCCTTATTAACAATCGCATCTAATTGTTTTGAGCTAGCTTTTGCTGCTTCATAAGCTGCTTTGTTTTTCTTAACAGCTTTCATAAGATTTTTCGCTAGTTTTGTATTTTTCTTTTCAATCGCTGCAACTTGTTTCTTTACTTTATCCATTAATTTTTCTGCTGCTGCTAAATCTGTTTCAATTAGATCTTTTCGTTCGATGTCTCTATACGCTTTGTAAACAGCCATTTCAGCGTCTACAGTCGCTGATAATTTGTCAGCTGGTGCAGCGTATTTAGCAAGTAAAAGTCTACGAGTATCCGGACCGAACACTTTCGCTACTGCTTTTTTGAATTCAGCATTCTTCTGATCAAGAGCCTCTTGAGCTGCTAATACTTTGCTTTGTGTTCCACCTTTTACAGCTGCCTCGAACTCTTTTTTCTTAGTTGCGACGTTTACGTTAATTGCCTTCACATAGTTTTCTACACGATTTAGGTATACCTTGTTCGCATCTAACTTTTTCGTATAGGCCGCTTTGTTAGCTGTGCTTCCGCCGTTTTTAGCGACTGCTTCCTTAGCTGCCTCATAGTAGTCTCGAGCTAGTTTTGCTTCTTTACGGATTGTTGTCGTACTAGGTAATTTGCCCTCGTATTTAGCTTCTTTATAATAGGCATTAAACGCTTTCGTGATTTGATTATTAGCTTTCGTAATTGCTTTATCTACCGAACTAGTTGCAGCCTCCGATTGTGCTGGTGCTACTGCTGTAATAGCCGACCCGGCGATGACCGAAGCCGTTACTACTTTAATTGCTTTGTTTTTACTCATTAGTATGTAATTCTCCTCCCTAAAATATCCTATTCATTATGTCTATTTGCTTATAATTCTATGTATATAAATATCTTAAATTAACTATACTAACATTACTATGTGTAAAGACTCCTATTTATATATAGTGTAGTAGTGCTTTTCGCTTTTCTACCCTATAGCAAAATATACCTATAAAATGTGGAGTCATACCAATTGTTAGTCTAGTAACTATTAGGATTTTAATCGGATGGAATATATATTAGAATAACATTGCGAGTGAAGCCATAGTTAAAAACTAACACAAAAAACCCTATAGAGATTAATCTCTATAGGGCTCGTGATTTATTACTCAGCTTTGAATGTAACTGTATATCCATTTAGAGTTATTGTTTTATCTACCAAGCTAGATAGTTTAGCTAACTCTAGTTTATTACCGTCTATAATTTTAAGTAATTCAGCCTCAACTGCTTCAACTGTTGTTGCAGCTCCACCTGTAATAACCGGATCATTAAAAGCATTACGTGCTAGGATAGCAGAAAAGTCAATATCGTTTTTGTCAAATAACGCCCCTAAAGTAACATCTTTATCTGTGTAAATAGTTACTTCAGCCGTTTTTTGTCCATTCACTATCCCTTTCTTCTCAATTTTAAAATAATCATTTTTAATTATTGGAGATCCCACACTACTACCTAACTTGATAGTAATTGTCACAGGACGATCAGCGACTCCTGATGAGTTACTCTCAACAACACCATCGATTACTATATCCCCACCGCCTAAAACGCTTCTAAGCGTGCCAAGAGTTGCCCCATTGGCAATATCGCCTAGGATTTGTGCCGGAGTAATAGTCATAGTTGTTGCTATAATAGGTATACTTTTGTTAATTTTAACTGGCTCTTGGTTTCTATTTGTTTTAACAGATTTAACGACAAAATCAGACCCAAGAGTTGCACCAGTTACTTGAATTCCATCAAATGTACGACTATCAGCTGCTCCTGATAAATCTACTGTTGTAGTTGCCTGTGATAAATTCACTTGTACATAATCCGGAGTAGAGCCGCCGCCCCCTCCACCAACAGGAGGTGTCACAGGCGTAGGTGGCGTAACTGTTACTGTACCGCTACCTGTTGTTTTTTCTACTTTCGCACCTTCTTCAGTAATTACTGTGATTGCTGTGTCAGTAGCTACTTCTTGAACGATTGTGTTAGCTGCTAGAGTTACTTCAGCGTTTCCAAGTACTGTGACTTTACCGAAGTTACCTACTAGTGTAACTTTTGCACCAGCAGCGATTGTGATGTTTAATGGAGCTGATGTGCTGTTGATGATGCGTCCACCATTCGTGTCATTAAACACTAATGAGCTGTATGAACCTACTTGTTCATAACTTGTGTTTGATACATCATTAATTGTTACTTTGCCTGAATTAGCTGCTTTGTTTGTAACGTGTGTGTTTGGTGCATCAATTGTTAGATCTTTCTTCTTGAAATCACCAGTTAGCGTGATTGTAAGAGCTTTTGTCGTTGCAATTTTTAAGCTTTCAGTTGCGTTGACTTTGATCTCTACTTTATCGCCATCTTTTGCTTTAGCAAGAATCGCGTCTAATTGTTTTTGGCTAGTTACTGTACCAGCTTTTGCTTTTTCATAAGCTGCTTTGTTTTTCTTAACAGCTTTCATAATATTTTGTGCTAGTTTTGTATTTTTCTTTTCAATCTTAGCAACATATTTCTCTGTGCTAGCAATTAATTTTTCTGCCGCTGCTAAATCTTTTTCGATTAGATCTTTGCGTTCGATGTCTCTATACGCTCTGTAAACAGCCATTTCATTATCTACAGTCGCTGATAATTTGTCAGCTGGTGTGTAATATTTAGAAGTTAAAAGTCTACGAGCATCTGGACCGAACACTTTCGCTACTGCTTTTTTGAATTCAGCATTCTTCTGGTCAAGAGCTGTTTGAGCCGCTAATACTTTGCTTTGTGTGCCGCCTTTTACAGCTGACTCGAACGCTACTTTCTTAGCTGCAACATTTACGTTAATTGCTTTCACATAGTTTTCTACACGAGTTAAAGATTGTTTCTTCGTGTCTAATTTTTTCAGGTAGGCTGCTTTTTTAGACTTGCTGCCGCCGTTTTTAGAAATTTGTTTCTTAGCTGCCTCATAGTAGTCTCGAGCTAGTTTTGCTTCTTTACGGATTTGTGACGTACTAGGTAGTTTGTTGTCAAATCTAGCCTCTTTATAATAGGCATTAAACGCTTTATTGATTTGGTTATGCGCTTTCGTGATTGCTTTATCTACTGAATTCGTTGCAGCCTCCGATTGTGCTGGTGCTACTGCTGTAATAGCCGATCCTGCGATAACTGCAGCCGTTACTACTTTAATTGCTTTGTTTTTACTCATTTAGTATGTAATCCCCTTTCCAAAATATCTTGCTTATTATGTCTATTTACTCTACACGCACATAAACATATTAAATTTTACTATGTCAATTCTACCATAATATATGTAAAAATAACCTATTAAATTTGTCGATTTGTGAAAAAATTCACCGCGTTATAATAGGAAAATTGCCCTGTTTAATATTAACAATCCTCTTAAATATGACATTCACCACCACAAAAAAGCCCCATAGAGTAATCTCTACAGGGCTTGCACTCAAACTATTTATTTAGCATCTACAACCTCTATATCTAAAGTAATAGTTTCCGTAACCGTTTTTGCTCCTGGTTTACTTAAATTGATTACGACAGCAGCTCCCTCTTTGAAAAAGGTTTCCATCGTACCTAAGCTAAATTCAATCGGAAGGACATCGTTAAGATTTACTGTAATACTAGTGTCTCCATCGTTATCTGTAAATGATTTATTCACTGGATAACCAGCTACAGAAACGACTGTTGCAGTGAAACCATCCAGATTAGCCCCAACAATAAGAGAATTCACGACAGCTGTTGAAGGACCTTCTAATATATATGTATTAGCCGTATCATGACGTAATGTACCACCATTGCTCACAGATGCCTGGATACTATTTAATGCTAGTTCCAGTGTGGGTGCTGGTGCCGGCCCTGGCGTTGGTGTTGGTACTGGTGCTGGCTTATATCTATGGATTTTATCAACAGCCTTCATAATATTTTTCGCTAGTTTCGTATCTTTCTTTTCAATCGCAGCAACTTCTTTTTTTACACTCTCAATTAATTGCGCTGCTTTTGCTAAATCTGTTTCAATCAGATCCTTTTGCTCAATCTCTCTATACACCTGGTAAACAGCCATTTCCGCATCTACAGTCGCTGATAATTTCTCAGCCGGTGTATAATATTTAGCAATTAGAAGTTTGCGAGCATCTGGACCGAACACCTTCGCTACCGCTTTTTTGAACTCAGCATTTTTCTGATTAAGAGCTTGTTGAGCTAGGAGCACTTTTCTTTGCGTTCCACCTTCAACAGCTGTATTGAACGCTGTTTTCTTCGCTGCGATGTTTACGTTCACTGCAGCTACATAGTTTTCCGCACGAGTTAAGTATGGCTTTTTCGCTTCTAGCTTTTTCGTATAGGCTGCTTTTTTACTGCCGCCTTTTTTAGAAATTTCCTTCTTAGCCGCCTCATAGTATTGTCGAGCTAGTTTTGCTTCTTTACGGATTGTTGTCGTACTAGGTAATTTGTCCTTGTATTTAGCCGCTTGATAATAGACATTAAACGCTTTCGTCATTTGGTTCGTAGCTTTCGTAATGGCTTTATCTACTGAATTCGTTGCCGCCTCCGATTGTGCTGGTGCTACTGCTGTCATAGCTGATCCTGCGATAACTGCAGCCGTTACTACTTTCATTGCTTTCTTTTTACTCATAATTATGTAATTCCCCTCTCTACTACATTTTGTCTACGTATATAAACATAGTAAATGAACTATGCCAACTTTACTATATATAAATACCCTACTTTTTCATATTAAGGTTTTTTTCTACCAGTCTGCCCTTTTACATAATTTTATGGTACGATGGCATTAAGATGCTATACGTATGGAGTGAAAAAATATGAAGCGCATAATCGTACCAATCGTTGGTCTAGTCACTATTGGGACTCTAATCGGTGGTAATTTGTATTGGAAGCACAATGTAAATGAAACCGTACAAGCAGCTAAGCAAGCATTAACTGAAAAAGAATCCAACACTTCCAATCAAATAAGTTCGGAAAAGAAGTCCGTTAAGCAAATAAAAAAAGAATATAGTGCTCTTTTTGAAGAATTAGAAGCACAAGAAACAAGCAAAATCGATCAGCTAATGGTAGCTGCGAAAGCAGACTATGTGAGTAAAAAAGAATCAAAAACTGAAATTATCACAAAATATCAAGAAACGGCACAAGAATTAGAGAAAAAGGCTGACCAAAGCTTCAACGCCCTCTATCAACAGCTACAATATGACCTTGAAAAAAACGGACACAATGCCAAAGAAGCTGAGCAGTTTCAGCGTACTTATAAAGAAAAGAAAAAAGAACGATATACACGAATTCTCAGTCAGATTAAAGATTTTTAAACCTAAAAATAACCTCATTTCGCAAATCGAAATAAGGTTATTTTTACTTTTTCTTCATTCGAAAAACAATGATATACGTCATAATTCCAAGAATCCCTCCGCATGTATCTAATAGAACATCCTCTACTAAAGGGCTTCGTCCATTCGTATAATGCTGATGAATTTCGTCTAAAGAAGCATAGAGAAAAACAAAGAAGGCCGCCACAATCGTAGCCGTCCTGTTGCTTTTCCATACCCTAGTACTAACAAGCCATGACAAAGCACCCAACACAAAGAAAACAAATAAGTGTGCCGCTTTCCGGATAAAAAATTCGACGAAATGAACCATGCCTAAATTCGACACACTTATTTCACGGCCTGCATACGTGAATTGAATATGAGAAAAAACCTTACCAAAATTACTATCACCTAAAAGAACCGTGAGATAAGGCGTGAGATTCTGCTCACTGTACGATTGTGAGGAAAAAAAGAAAATAAGCAATCCCCATAAAGCAAGAAATACGATGAACAACTTTCGTTTCATCGCTTTCTATACTCTACCATTTGCATTAATTTAACAGACAGTTCTTCTACCAATTCATCGGCGGTAACATTAGGGTCTTGTTCACCCTTTTCAAAAGCTTCTCTTAGGAGTTGATAAAAAGCTTCATTTGATATATTAGTTGATTTCATATTAAACTCCTCTTTACCTTCTTATGTATCACGACTACCTTCCTAAAGCTTCCTCTATCGCTGCAATTTCTTCTGCTGTAAAACGGGAATAAGCGATTTGAAGAGCCATTGCTTCTTGTTCAGGCGTTAATCCCCGCTCAGCAGCTTTATTATAAAGCGCAATTTCTTCCGCTGTAAAACGACTAAATCCAAATGCCATTGCTTCTTCTCTTGAAGAAAAATGTAAACCACCAGATTCTCCTTCAGATTCCTCCTCCGTTGAAGGTGCTGCCTCAGTGTCTTGTATGTCCTGTGTATCCTGTTTTGACGTTTCTGACGTTTTACCCGCTACTTCTCCAGTTACTGAAGATCCTGCTTCTCTCTTTACATCATCATCTTCTGTTTTAGGAATGTCCTCAGATTCAGAAGCTTCATTACCCGACGTTTTATTTCCATCATGGTTAGCACTTGTTCCAGATTGTTCTTCGTCATTACCTACAGATGCAGAATCGGGATTAGAGTCCCCATCATTCCCCACTTCTTCTCCCTTTTTTTGGTCTTTTGTCTCATCGTTAGAATCTGAGGCGTGACTTTTCTCACTAACAGTAACAGATTCCCCCTCGTCCTTCTGGCTCTTTTGATTAACGATAATAAATGCCATAATAATGACAAATACACTGCCAATAACGACAAGGACTTTATTTCTTGTTTTCATACATGTTCTCTCCCAGTTTTTACTTGATTATGATTGTACTCTATATGTAAAAGAATAGAATGATTTAAAGATTTTTTTGTTTTTGTAATTGTTCTTTACGTCTATTTATATAAATATTAAGAATTTTTTGTATTGCTTCTAATTTTTCAATAGAATGTACATCTTGTTTAATATATCTCAATGTTTTCTTCACCGATTTAGGTAATTGTTCAAACATGTTCAACTAGTTCACGCCTCCCATATAAATTTTACTATAAAACCCAAAATCTATAAATAGGTATGTTCTGTAATTAAAGCTGCGTTTCAATCTAAATTTGTCAGATTTTTGAACACGAATAATTATTACCATTTAATAACAATAATGTATAATAAAGGGACATATATTAAGACTAGGTAGAAATAAGGAGGATAATTTTCACAAAAGGGAGGGGGAACCCAAATGCCATACTACCATATGAAAGAAATTTGGACACCTTTAAAAATGATAGGTATCAAGTTTTTCAAAACAGAGGATGGACATCTCTTCGTGAAGGTCTGGAAGCAGAATCGGAAATTAATTAAATAAAATAATGGCTATGAGGCATAGACCCCATAGCCATTATTTTTTTTGTTTTTACCTCGATACACTGTAAAAACAAAAAAAATCATGGTCTACATGATTAACTCTAAATCTTCCATTCAATACTGATTAGAATTGCGTAACTCCAAACTACATTACTTAATATAACTTCAAATAAATAGAACCTTGAAACCTCTCCTTTAATTAAATCTTATGTTTCTTTTTAGTTCCAAATTTTTATTAGTAAATTATAGGGAGATAGGCACCAGAATTCTACGTCTATTCTATGACCTCTTCGAACTTTTTCCTTATAGGTGTAATAATTCCATCATAGTACAAGAAATAGCCACCCATTAATTTCTTATATTCTCGCTTGAATAGCCCTTCATTTTCTTCCCAACTGTCTCTTGTTATCGAGTCATGATGATAAGGGACATAGGTAAATGAAACATTTGTATCATGAAATACTCGCTCGTAAGCCAATCTTGTTCTTCTCATATGATAATTGCTTGTTACTACTAGTGCCGACCCAAACCCATGATCTAATACAATATCTTTTACATAAAGCGCATTTTCATACGTACTAGTTGCTTCATTTTCTGTTAAAAGATTATCACGTGGAATACCAAATGATTCAGCATATTCAACTGTGCTCCCAGGTACCCGTGCATTTGTTAATAACACCTTGTCTGCAAAGCCAGCATGATACAATTCTGCTACCTTTTCCATTCGCTGACTATCTCCACTAAGCAAAATAATCACATCCGCTTTCACTGGCTCTTCTTCATAAAATAAGAAATCAATTAATAGTAGCTTTGGAAAATAGAGTACCGTTAAAATTGTAATAGGAACACAGAGAAACAAGCCTAATAATATGACCCATCTTTTTCTTTTCCTCTTTTCTACTTTCATTTCATTATTTAATATCTTCATTTTGGATGTAGTCCTTTATCTCATTCAGAATATACTTACTTAGTATAGCTTATTATAAAACAAAGCTCAAAGCCCTGTAGTTGTTGAACTACAGGGCATAAAATCTAAACAATTTAGTTATATACAACTCTACAAATGTTGATAAAATTCGATCTGACTATTCAGCTGTAAATACAACAGGTAGATAATTCTACAGAGATGACGAGTATAACCATTAACAATTGTGTTACTTTTTAACACACATTAGATAAATACATTTAAACATACCTATCTCACCATCATATGTTAAACAGTTTTCCCCATTGCATCTTTCCAAACTGACAATGAAGGATCCCACCAAATGGGTTTATGCAATGTATAATCAAAATACATAAAACTTGTAGTTAATCCCGTAGGTCTCTCTCCTGTTGTTCCGTATTTAATAGTTTGAACAGGTATCCAACCTGTGTTTCCACTTGCATCTTTTGTATATAACAAAGTATCCGATGAACCATCAAACCTTGTATATAAACTAGATTTTGATGATGTTATTGCAGTTTCTGGGTCTCCACTTCCACCAACAAGTGAACTATAATTACCTATACCTACACCATCTTTGTATCGAGGTTGTGAATATATAACCCTGTTAGTGGAATCATCAGTTTGAATTAAGGTTCCCTTTGTTTTTGCTAGATTTAATAAATTAGATTGTACAACAATAGGCATTGTATTACATAGATTCCCCTTAACTTCTGATGCTCTAAACACCAAGTCTGCATCAGCACCGATTGCAAATAAATCATATTGACTAGCTGATAACGCTCCAGCAAATGTATTACTTGATATTTCTCCACCAGCCATTTTTCCTATACCTATATTTCCTGTGGAACCCGTTTTTAAATTAGCTAAATAATTGTCCTTTATAGTTGGCTTGGTAGCATTAATTACTTCTATATGGTTTAAATTAGATTCAAAATAAGAGCCCAAAATTGTTGTTGATATTGTATTATCTAAAACAACGCCAGCTTTTGTGTTCCCCTCAATAGTTGTACCAAAGATAGAAATTGAAGCACCATAACGAATATATAGTCCATAATCCCTCGAACCAACAATTTCACCGCCAAAAAAGTTTACAGCATGATTTCCTCGGTCAAAATCGATACCATCCATTTTTACTGATGGTGTTCCTACATCTCCACAACCCGACACATAACAAGACCGAACATCACCAATATAGGATTCCCAAAAATACAGTGCTTCTTTCTTTGTGTTACCTACAAAAACATCATCTAATGTCCATCTGTGAGCAAAATTAAATTTCACCCCCTGACAATTTAATCCTTTTCCGTCTATAGAAAAACCTTTTATTGTGTTATAAAATGCATGAGTACTAGCATCAGCATTTCCGTCAATTAACAATAATGGACTTCCATCTGTAATACTGGATTCTAAAATAGTGGTATGTCTACCAGTTCCCACAAACGGAATATAAGAAGGTAATTTCACAGTTTGATCTATTATTAACCTTCCAGGCGGTAGCAAAATTTGTTTTTTAGCTCCAATTACCCCTGTTATAGATTCAATTTTGGCTCCTGTTGTTGTTGTTTTAATTGAATCAATTGCCCTTTGTAATCTTGGGGAATCACTTGTTTCAACTGCAAGTCTGGGGAACTGTACATCAACATTCACTATATCCGCGAACTGTTCGGTTAAAAGCTTAATTTCATCAGTATCTAATAGTCCCCTACTCTTCCCTGTAACTTCCCCAGAATCACCTCGTTGCAGTATCGTACTTTCACTTTCCTTTTTTATTATCCAACCCAAAGTAAAAGTAAAAATAGAAAGAAAAAAAATGCGTAATAAGTTTCTTCGTTTCAAAGCATATTCCTCCTTGTAAGTGCCAATTACATTTGGTTCTTGCAAACTTTTGGCAATTCTATGTATATATAATTGTTAGGAAATTTAAATATTTTAAAAAAATACTTTCTCTGTATGGCTAATAACACTCGTTATATCAATAATTTTTTGTTCTCGCTCCCATACATCATTCATTTGAGTATTTTAAGAGACTAATATACTCTTCTTTTATGCCCTTACTAAAAGGAAGATAGCATGCTGCGATAATTATCTCTATGTCTTTATCTATATAGTTCATAAATACAAGTATCACTAGCAATAGTATATCTTTATCTGTTGTAAGCCAATTATTTTTGTCAATATGAAATTGGCTCTTACGTAAAGTTGGTGAAGAGCAGATTTGACCCTTTTTATAATGTAATAATTGGAAAGAATAGAAAGAGGGAATCTACAATATTTGAAGTCCTTCACTAACTTAGTTAATACTTATATTTATTACATTTTTTCGAAAGATTAAAAGCCTTGTATTGATTTTTAAACTCGAAACAAAATCGACAGTTTGTCCTCATTACAGTCATTTTTCTTCTCGTCCTCATTATCTTATACACTCGCACCGTTCGCGATTTACCTATAGGTAAACAAGAATTAATACTTGTTATTCCATTACATTAATGATTTGGTAATCTAGCAAAATGGATTACTAAAGTATTTACAGAACGGTTATCATGTCTAGGCTAATTTCTTATCATAGAAAAACCAATCGTTTAGAAGAGATCTACATACTCTTGCCTTTTCTATGAGTTGTAATCAAACTGAAAAATTGTATCAACGTCTGCATACGTCAACTTAGTCACGATACACTATTAAAGTTAATCACATACAGAAATAAAACCTGCATATGAGGATTCTCCCTTTTATGGCTATCGATGATTTTGTATTTCAAAAAGATATTCATTATGGTAAACTTCTTTGTGACTTAGAAATTGGAAAACTGCTTGACTTACTTCCTTTACGAAAACAAAAAGATGTCACAAGATGGATTCAGAATCATCCAACTTATAATCAGTGACACGAGACGGATTACTTTACTTATCGAAAAACAATCGAAGAAACCGGAAGACCAATTATACGAGTTATGGACCATTTCTATTTACTGTAAAGTTTATATTATTTGCTAAATATACAAACCGCACTGTACAGAAAGCATCAAACTGGTTACCGAATTATCCTTCAATCAAAGCTGCAACACAAAATGGTTCAACTGAATTTACAAAGAGAATCAGAGAAGGATGTCTAAATACAATCCAAGTCATAGATTGTTGGCACCTAGTTCATAACCTAAATAAAAAGGTTAAACAATTTTTAAAAAGGATATTCCCCAGAAAAGTCTACCTCTAATCCATGAAATCATGTACTGAGGAACATACTCATCTTATAGAAAACTCCCACTTTTTTGTCTCACCGTTGGTGAGGCAAAAAAGTGGGAGTTGATTCAACGTATACAAGCTGGATATAAGGCGGAGGAGAGGGGTAAAAAACAAAAATAATCAAAAAAATTTACACTTAATAAAAAATTGTCAAAGAATAATCATAGCTACCGCCCAAAACTCAAATACTCGATAAAATTAGGTTATAATACACTGTTAATGTATCTTTATTTAACACGGATTACCTCAATTTTTAATTTTTTACCAAAAACAAAGTGTAATATCTTAGCAATGCTTATCAGAGCTAAAATTGGTAATGGACTACTGGATTTATTTTTTATCCAATTACTCGTTTTCAAAGAATATTGTGCTTTACCTACTCTAAATCCTTTTAACCACCCCATTATACGACCATTATTCTCATTAAATACTGAACCACAATTTGGGGCAACATTATCTTGATATTTTTTCGCCCATCGAATACGTTCAATAATTGGATTTAATTCGCTAAAATCTTTCTGAGGAAATTTAAAAACTGCACTAATAATAAACCTATCTTGACAACCAGTAAACATTGTTTTCCTGAATTCTACATCCATATCTTTTCTCTCAATTTCCTGTACTGAATTATCAATATCTATATAGATAACTTTTTCAACGTAGTCATAAATTGTTCTATTAATATGTTTACCTTCTCCTGCATTCATAGCTAGTGCTCCCCCAAGTGTTGCTGGAACTGAAGCTAAAAAATAAAAAGAGTCTAAAGAGTTTTTATAACAATAATTTAGAATCTCATGCATCATAACATTCGAGGATACCTCAAATAAACTTTCTGCTTTTGAAATACATTTAATGTTTTTCGGAATACTATTTTTTAATACTAGCGACTTAACTTTTTTCTTTGTAAATAACGTATTTGATCCATTTCCTAATATATATATTTCTTTATTGAACTTTTTTGCCCATTCAACAAAAAAAATGTAATCATCTATTGATTTAATTTCCCCATAATTCTCAAAATGATGGTGTGTTTTAAATTTAGATAAGGTGTCCGTTTGTATACTCTTTATCCTATTTTCCTTACTCATTTAATAATCATTCCTTTCCTTAAAAATTAAAAATCCATATAAAGTCACACTACATATATACATTGAATAATCAAAACAACCCTATTCGTTATTACTTCACCAACCCCACAATTCTCGTGACTGTATTTTTCATGTCGTTTCTATCAAAGATAAAGCCGCTGATCACCATCACCAAAGAGGAAAGTATCCCCACTAGAAACACATCTGCAAACCATGATACATAGCTTACTGGATTTAGTTCTATAAAGAAAAACGGAATCCAAGTAACTGCTATACATATAAACGTCCTAACAATTCTATATACCGTATTTTTAACAGGAAGTTTCGTCACATTTTTTGGAATGAAGAATAGTAAATCTATATCTCTATAAATATTTGAAAGAATTGAAGCTATTAATACTCCTGATATACCAAAGAAAGGAACTAATGCAATACCACCAATTACAACAATAGCACCTTGAATGGTAGTTTGTATCTTAGTTTCTTTAAACAAACCTGCAGAAATAACAAGCATCCCCTGTGGAACCTTAATGTTATTTAATAAACTATTGATAACAAACAAAAAACCAATCAATGGTAAGTCATAATTTGTATCCGTAATACCATTAGTATATATTCGGATAAAGGGCATTATTGTTACTAATGCGATAGAATAAACAACTGTTAACAAACTATAATAGGCAAACTCAAATTCTCTATAAGCCTTTTGGAGAGTCTTATTCTCTCCCCTTGCAATAATGTCGCCAAACGATGCTGATAATCCATTTGCAAAAACATTTAATATTGCATTCAAACCAGCTATAACTATATTAAAAATCGAATAAACACTTACTAATAATAAATTTTTTGAAACTATTGTTAAAATAATAATCGGAGCTCCAGTATGTATTGCCCCTAAAATTTGTAGATACAATGCATCCCATCTTTTTTTTAAAGCATCAAATTTCGGTTCTACAAAGTAGTTTATATACTTATATTTAATCTTTACGTAAATCATTAATATAAATGACCGTAAGAATATTGATAGTAACGCCACAGCACGTAGAATTACTATGTCAACATGTAGATTTGCTAGAACAACAATAATCAGAGTATTGACAATAATATATACTATTGAAGCCAAAGATATAATATAGGTCTTTTGATCTGCGGTAAGTAACACCCTATATTTTGAAAGTGTAAAAAACTCTAAAGCCCCATTAACACCAAGAATCAAAACCAATAATCCAACATTAAACGGTGTTATAGCATCAGTTTTTATGAACATTGGATATATCACTGCTAAGCCAATTGTCAGTGATACAAATATATATCCTGCCTGTGTATAAAACTTCTTTGCTGCTGTTATAACTCTATTTATAGTTTTATGGTCATCATCTGCAAGGGGTTTATATAAGGCATATACAGCAGCACTTGATAACCCGGCTTCTACCAAATTAAAGTAAACAACAAATTGAGTTATTGAGGATACTAAACCATTAATCTCAGAACCATATGATTTGAGCATTACCCCGGGTATAATTAAGCCTGAAATCAATACTAATATTTGAAGAACTGCATTGAATATTGAGTTGTATAAAAATTTCTTAGTCCTACTCATTACTTCATTTAATTTCCAATGCGTTTATTAAATAATCCATTGACTGTGCTCTTTTTTCCTCTAATATACTAAGCGGCTTAGAATAGTCAATTTGTTCACTATTAAAAATATCATCTTGATCTGTAATTATTCTATGCTGCAGTTCTAGCGAATTTAATAAGTCAACAATTCTAGAATTCCTACTTCTACTTAATATAGAATTGAAATCTTTCCGGTAGATAATCGATAATGCTGTTCCATGGAATGAATTAGTAACAATATATGAGGCGTTCTTAATAAGACCCAATAACTCAGATGGTCCAGCATTACAAATTATGTCTTTTGAATGAGGCCTATTGTAAGGTATTCCGCAAACTTCAATAATCTTCAATTTACGTTCTTTAGCTACTTTATTTGCAACTTCAATAGCTTTTGGATTCCTTGCTAATTGATATATTAACAGATAATTATTCTTTTGATTTTGAGGCTCTATCGTTATTTTATCATAGTCTGAGCATTCCAATAATAAGGTCGGGTCTAAGGTAACTGTTGGACACATATCGGACTCATTTGATATATAATCAGCTAAAGACTTTTCACGTACTGCAATTGAATCAAAGTTCCTAAGTAGTTCAAAAAATGCCTTTTTCTTTGCTTTTCTGTTTATAACCTCAACATCACCAACACTTGCTGCATAAGAAATATTCTTAATATGATTGTCTAAAACCCCACCAAAATATGTTGAATCAAACCCATTGGTGATTTCAGGATTCCAAATTTGGTCACTTCCACAAATGTAAGCAGAAAAATTAACATTTAATTCATTTATATTATTAATCTTTATTGTAAGCCTTAGCTCTTTCTCAATAAATTCATTAAATTTATTTCTCTTCTTCGTGTAATCTTTTTCAATTAATAATTTGTAACGTGACCACCTTGCAATACTTTTGATAGGATTTTTTCGAAAATCAACTAGACACTTTCTTTCTTGTTCTCTTGGTAGATACGCTGCTTCTTGCAGGAATGGAACATAATTTATAATATGAGCATCTATCCCTTGTTTTATTAACCATGTTTGAGTTGCATATGCTTGTAAAACTGCTCCGTAATTAGTCGCATAGTGAAAAGTTAAAATACCAATTTTCATCTATTTTGTTCCTTTCTTTTAAATGCTAATTCTACCCCCATTGGTATAGCCGCAAAAATCATATATATGAATAACATATTATAATAATGAAACGGATTTCCAATCATAGAATAAAACAAAATTATTATCTGTATATATAAAGATGCTAATAGATAAGGTCTGTATTTATAAAATTCATGGCCATACTGATTTCTATATGCCATTCGAATCAATTTAAACGTTCTGTTCAAAACCCAAATAATAGGTATAAAGTATATAACCGAACCAATAAACCCAGTCTCAACCATCATTTGTAGTAAATCGTTATGCGCACCTAAACTTGTATCAATCTCCCCATTACTTAATGATGTATACGTACCAATACCTGATCCAAATAAATAATACTCTTTAAAAAGCTGCAATGCACCTTCATATAATTCAAATCTCCCTGATGAAAAATCTGTGTCATCGCCATTATTAACAAACCTCCCCAAAGTTTGTTCTAAAGCTGGAATAAAACCGCTTAAAATATATATGGTAATTACCACTATAGCTGATGCTAAAAGAATATTAAATATTCGTGTTTTCTTAAGGCTTAAAGGACCAACATACCAAGTAACTAAAGCTGCAATAATATTACCAATCAACATTCCCCTTTTCCCAGTAAGAAATAATGCAGCTATCAATATTAGCAAAAATATAATTTGGATTTTCCCCTTTTGTGATTTCTTACTGAAAATATTAGCAAATACAATTGCTATTCCTAAAGTTATTAAAAATGAATTTGTTCCTAATTGACCAGCAATTCCTGGGTAACTATTGTTCTGCATCCAATAAACAATTAAGTTTTGATTTATTGTAGAGTACATAGGAAGTACCAATGCATAGTATACTATAGGTAAAAATACAGATATTATAGTAATAATGGCATGAGTCATTGAAAACACAAGTTGTGTTTTCAAACAAATACTATGCCACCCTATTGTGTTTGATAATATTATTAGAATTATCCCAAATAAAACATAATAAGAAAAATATTGTATTGAATTTGAAAAATTATCACTCACTAATACTGAAAACAGCATCATAAAAAAACAAAGAATTAACCATAAGTGACCTTCAAGTAAGTGAATTCTTATGCCGAGCAGCATTATATTTAACACTAATATAAATATCATTAACAATAAAAAGGGAACGGATAAAAAAGAAAGCTTATCAATTGATAAACTTTGTATCGCCAAAAGGAATAAAACAACAATTAAACTTATTATGTTTCTGTATCCTTTTCCTTTAAGCTCATTTGTAGTGTTAAAATTTTTTATGTGCATTATTAATCGCTCCAACATTTAAGTTCCTAGTTATTTAATCATTTTTTTGTATACATCTAAATATCCTTCAACCATTTTTTCTTTTGAATAATGTACATAGGCCCTGTTTGAAATTTCTTCCCCCTGTCTATTCTTGAAATTAATCCACTTTAAAGTACAATTAGTCAATGCCTCAATATCACCATATTCGACAAATTCACTATACTCTTTTAAGCAAATTGTTTCGGGACCTCCCGCCTTAAATCCTATTACAGGTGTTCCACATGCCAATGATTCAGCCGAAGGCATGCTAAATGTCTCTCGCTTACTTGTTATAATTGTTAAATCTGCCATAGAATAATATTTGGCTAAAATATTTTGATCGTTAACTCTTCCAATATTAAGCATATTAGGTGGTACCTTTACTGTAGTATCATTACTACCTATTACAACGATTTTCACATTCTCATCTTTAAGATTCTCAGCTAGTTGGTATATATACCTTCCACCTTTTAAATCATCTTCTCTAGTAGTAAAATTTGCTGTAACATGTAAAATAATTTTCTGTTCCTCAATCCCTAATTCTTTTTTCAAATCATTAAAAGGAACCGGATGAAATATATTTTTAGTGTCTATTCCATTTTCAATCGTCACCATTTTTTTCCCCATAAGAATTGGAGCTAACTGTGCCCTCTCATGTAACCATGGAGAAACACAAGTTATAACAAGGTTATTAAAGTCTTTAAAAGCCTTATACATTTTTCTCCATGCGGTTGCCGTTCTATCAAAATAGTAAGAGTACGTAGCATCCCATAATTGAGGACAAGCACCACATCCTGTTTTCCACTTTTCACACTCAAAAGCATGACCACAATTTCCAGTATACATAAATTCTGCATGTAAAGTTAAAACAGTGTTTATATCTTCTTTCTTTAAAAATTCCAATAGTTTATATATATTAACAAAAAAGCCATTAATACAATGCAAATGTACAACATCAGGTTTTTCTTTTTTTATATATTTAATTAATCTAAGAGTTGACATATAACCAGAACCATATTGTAATCCCATGAAATGAGCCCAAATTCTATAAAAAGAAAGTTCATAATGACTCGCTACCATGTATATATTTGAATCATTAACTTTTTGGCCTGCACCATAACAGACTAATGATTGAATACCGTCCTCTTCTAAAACTTTATGAATATCTGCAGTGATTTTACCTGTACTCCCTTGGTTATAGAGTATATTTACTTGAAGTATTTTCATTTTGTATACCCTCTTTAAATCTGGAAATTTCAGAATAACTCAATAATTTTGTTAGCAATATATTTTGGTGTTGCTTTATAATAAATATTTTCAACTTCTTCAAATTCAATTCGATTATTTGAACTTTTTATTAATTCTAGAATATTCAATTCATTTTTTTCTATTAAGTTTTCGGCATTACTTACGCAACAAGAATTATTATATTGCTTAAGTATCGAAATCACTGGATCTTCTAGATTTGAATAAAAGTGAACAATAGGATTCCCAGTAGAGACATACTCAAATATTTTACTTGGCAATTGTGATATATCTGAATTTCCTATCGAAAGAAGTATATCCGCATTGATAATTGCAGCCTTAGCAAAACCCGTTGGTACACTTCCGTGATTTATTATATTTTCTGGATACAACTCACAATAGCTATTTACTATAGAACTACAATCTCCATTGATATAAAAATGTAAAAGTATTCGTTTATCCTTTTCAATTATCCTAGTAAACAATTTTAAAGCAGTTAATGGGGACCTTAACTTTTTATATAGAGAACCTGTATATACTATATTAATCCTATTAGGATCAAATATCTTACTCTCCATTGTTGTTATTCTTTTTAGAAGAGGATGTTCCACCTGGAAAAATTTAGTATCAAACTGAGGGAAATATGTTTCAAGATGCTTATTCCATGAATCTACAAAAAGCACCTTATTACACTCTTCTAACATTCTTTTCTCTAACAAAAGGTGATTTTTAAATTTTTTCTTTCGATTATTTTCTGTTCTGTGTAATGTTTTATTTTGACTGAATTTATCAAACAAAAAAGGAACAACCTTCACTTTATTATTATATTTCTTTTTATATTCAAGTGCTGCTAAAACACTTTCAAAAGGAAGGCAGGTGGGAATAATCGTATCAATTTCACCATTTAATTTTTCTAACTCATGTAAATAGGCTTCAATATCTTTCTGCTTAACATTGCTCTTTTTTATAAGCGCACCCATATACCCATAAGCTCTTAAAGATATCTTTTCCATTTGAAGAAACCGTCTTCTTACCCCTTGAGATGTTTTAAGCCTTTCAGATATTTTATTTCTTGAATAGTTATCAGTTGTATTGATATACCTTATACGACTATTTTCATAATAAATATTCTTTTGACTATTTTCACTTTTTTTCGTTATTATTGTAATATTAAACTTCTCAGACAATTCTTGAACTAAATTGTAGATACATACACCTACTGCTGAAAAATTTGGATAATAACCATCAACTATAAAGACAATGTTTTTCATTAAATCACCCTTTAATTGCTTCACTAAACTTCCTTGTTAATTCTACACTATTGAAAGCATTAAAAAACTGAACATTATCATACCCATCTAGTATCTCATGCGAAAAGGCACAATCAGATGCTAGAATTGGTGTTCCATGCATTTTTGCTTCAATTAAAGGAAGACCGACCGTTTCAATAAAAGAAGGAAATACGAGTATCGAATTCGAATAGTATTCAAATACTTCTTCTCTTGATATCCCTCCAATAAAATGTACTGGAATTTCTTTCTCTTTTACTTTCTTATACAAAGCAGATATATGCTCATTCTCATCGCCACTTAGTGTAAATACTACCTTATAATCACCTATTCGTTGTTCCTTAAGTTTTATACAGGCATCAATGATTACTTTGTGATTTTTAAATAAAGCACCACTAGCTGGATAGAAAAACGTTGAAAGACTTTGTCTTGTTTCAACAAATCGCTTTTTGACATCGATATCTATTTGGGGGCTTATTACCTCAATTTTATTTGAATCCACATTAAGCATATCTATGCATTTCTTCTTCATCCACTCAGTCTGAACAATTACTTTATTAGCCTCTTTAATTGACTGAAAAATACCTTTACTTAAGATATTTTGGTGTATCCAGAGTAATCTACTTTCACCTATAGAAAATCTATGCTCAACAAAAGGCAATGAATTATGAACATAAACTGTTTGATAAGCATTAGTATGTGGAATGATCATATTTTGTAATGAAAGCACCCTATCTACTTCATATTTGGAAATTAACTTAGATGCTACAAAATTGTCAAAATAGAGCCTATGCAGCCAACTCTTTTTTATCCATGGAAAGCTTAGAACCTTAATATTTTGTGTATCATCAAGTTTAGGCTTGCTTACGACAAAAATATATTCATTCTCTTCATCCTCTTTAAATTTATTATAAAATTCGTGTAAGATAGATAAAGCTCCTCCACTTTCCGCAGGAACATCAAAGACCATTGTCTTCACGATTTTCTCCACACCATTCTATTAACAATCCCTGTATAGCTTTGAATTATCTTTACTACCTTTACACTGACATTTTCATCTGTGTAATTAGGGACATCTACCCCCATATCACCATTAGCATTCATGCCTACTGCCATATCCACAGCCTGAAGTACCTGCTCAGTAGTTATGCTGCCAATAATCAAGTTGCCTTTATCAAAAACTTCCGGACGTTCTGTACTTGTCCTTACAGAAACTGCTGGAAATTTAAAATATGAAGCCTCTTCTGCAACAGTCCCACTATCTGAAACTACACAGAACGCATTACGTTGAAGATTATTATAATCTGAAAAACTAAAAGGCTGTAGACTTCTCACATTCGAATGAAATTTAAATCCACGTTGTTCAATAAACTTCTTGCTTCTTGGGTGAGTACTGTAAATCACCTGCATATCATAAGTTTCAGCCATTGCATTGACTGCGTTCATAAGGGCCATGAAGTTTTCCTCATTATCAATATTTTCTTCCCTATGAGCCGATAACAAAATATATTTACCTCTCTCTAGATCAAGAGTTTCTAATACTTTACTCTTGTTAATCTTATCAGCATTAACACTAAGAACTTCTGCCATAGGTGACCCTACAACATAGGTTCTTTCTTTCGCCACCCCTTCAGAGTTTAAATATCGCCTAGCATGTTCTGTATAGCAAAGATTAACATCACTTGTATGATCTACAATTCGCCTGTTAATCTCTTCAGGCAAATTCTCATCAAAACATCTGTTTCCTGCTTCCATATGAAAAATAGGAATTTTCAATCTCTTAGCTGATATCACACTAAGACAAGAGTTTGTATCGCCAAGGACTAAAACTGCATCCGGCCTTTGTTCAACCATTATTTCATATGACTTTGCAAGTACATTTCCCATAGTTTTACCTAAATTATCTCCCACGACACCTAAATAATGATCAGGTGCTCTTAACCCTAACTCTTCAAAAAACACTTCATTTAGAGTATAGTCATAATTCTGACCTGTATGAACTAGTATATGATTAAAGTACCTATCGCACTTTTTTATTATCTCGGATAGTTTAATAATTTCCGGACGAGTCCCCACGATTGTCATCAATTTTAATTTGCTCACTTAGTTTTCCTCCCTCTATCATCTATTTAAAATAATGCTTATAAAGCTCTTTATGATTTTGTATCCACTCTTTCATCTCTATAACCATTTGCTCATAACTAGGAACTATAAATTTAAAATCATTTCTATTATTAATAAGGGACTTATCAACTATTACAGCATCACTTGAAATAATCGATATAGTCTCGTCTCTCATGTGCTTGTTAAATAACTTAAGTAAATCCAACTTGCTAATACACCTATTATTCACCAAATTGTATAAACCAGTTAAATTTTCTTTCAGAGCTTTCTCCATAGCCTTGGCCAGAGTTAATGTCGTAACTCCTGTCCACATTGCTTTAGAATAACCATCGATTTGCCCCTCTTGTTTCATGAACCAATTAAAGAGCCCTATCCCCTCTTCATTCATATCTGGACCAATAATTGAGTTTCTAAAAGTTAAATCTTTATTATTTTCAAGCTCACCTAGTGCCTTAGATCTATCATAAAAAGTTGCTCCATCTTTAAATGAGATTTCAGTATATCCACCTGTTTTTCCTGAAAAAACGCAGTCTGTACTCATATGAATGATCCGAGTCTTCGAATCTTTGGTAATATCGCTTAAATAATGTGGCAAGTAGCTATTTAACAAAATTGATAAAGACTTGTTCTCTTCAGCATCATTATTTAAAATACCTATCGCATTAATGACTGCATCGTAGTTGCCTTCTAACACAATACTTTTTACGAAAGCAAAGTTAGTAATATCACCAATTATATTATTACAATACTCAAATCGTCTTCTGCTAAAGGCAGTTACATCATGACCATTTTCTTTTAGATAGATAGAAATTATATGACCAGCCATCCCAGTTGCACCAAGCACCAAAATTTTCATCTATCTATTCCTCCAGCTTTTTAATTCTCCCTGAATATAGTCTAAATTAAGTAGCTTATCCTTTATAGCTTCAATACTAAGTCTTTCCGTATTATGAGAGTTATAATCTTCAACTTGTTGTAACTCCTCACTACCTTCTACAAAATATTTATCATAGTTAAGATCTCTTTTATCGGCCGGCACCCTATAAAACCCACCTAAGTCTTGTGCGACTAAATGTTCTTCTTTTGTGAGAAGGGTTTCATACAATTTTTCTCCATGACGAGTACCTATAACTTTGATTTCATTATCAGCATTAAATAATTCTTTGATTGCCTGAGCTAAGTCACCGATAGTTGAGGCTGGTGCTTTTTGAACCATGATATCCCCTGCTTCTGCATTTTCGAATGCAAAAACTACAAGTTCTACCGCTTCTTCAAGACTCATTAAAAATCTCGTCATATTTGAGTCAGTAACTGTTAAAGGCTTTCCATCCTTAATTTGCTCCACGAACAATGGAATAACCGAACCCCTAGATGCCATAACATTACCATATCGAGTACCACAAATTAAAGTTCTTTCTGGTTCCACAGTTCTAGATTTCGCCACAAAAACTTTTTCCATCATAGCTTTGGAAATCCCCATTGCATTTATAGGGTATGCTGCTTTATCTGTAGACAAACAAATAACCTTTTTAACCCCCATTTCGATAGCACCTGTAATAACATTATCTGTTCCCATTACATTCGTTTTGACTGCCTCAAGAGGAAAAAACTCACATGATGGTACTTGTTTAAGTGCTGCTGCATGAAAAATATAATCTACCCCATGCATTGCATTTTTTACACTTGCTAAATCACGAACATCTCCAATATAGAACTTAAGCTTATCATTTTTATATAACTTCCTCATATCATCTTGCTTTTTCTCATCTCGAGAAAATATTCGGATTTGTTTAATATCTGTATCTAAAAATCTTTTCATTACGGCATTCCCAAAAGAACCTGTTCCACCAGTTATTAAAAGCGTTTTATCTTTGAACATATTACTTTTCCCCATTCATTAATTTTTATTTGTAACTACCTTTTCTAGAGCATTAATATATTTTTTTGTAGCAATTATCCTTGAATATTTCTCGTTTACGTATCTCCGACTATTCAATCCACATTTTTGAGTGTATTGCTTGTTATTGTACATTTCTAAAATAGCCTGTTTTAATTTTTCACCAGAGTCTGGTTCAATTGCAATTCCGCATTCTCCTTCAATAACAGATGCACTCAATTCACTATCTAAATCAAAGCAACTTATTATTGCTTGACCAGTAGCCATCATTGTCCATGTTTTACTCGGAAAGCCATTCTTCGAAGTCCCTTTTTTCCCCAAAACAATACCTACATCGCCTAAACTATAAACATAAGAAACTTCTTCTAATGGTTGTAAGGGAAAGAACTTAATATTTGAAGCATTTGAGTCAACAATATATTGCTCTATTTCTTCTTTTCTGACTCCACCGCCTATAATTACAAATTCAAGATCTTTTATATGTTCTAAATCTTTTGCAGCATCGACTAAAATTTCAACATTTTGTGGTAATCCTAAATTCCCACAATAAGTAACAAAGAATTTATTTCTATCAAGCTTAAATCTATCAAATAAAATATTATCTCTTCTAGGAATAGGAACTACTTTATCTGTATCTATCCAATTATAAATAACTTCAATTTTATCCTTTGATATCCCGGTATCAATATTTCTTCTTCGAAATAATTCTGATACCGTTATAATATATTGGCTGCCTTTTAGTGAAACTTTTTCTAAGGTTTTCCCAAGTGAATATAATAACTTTTTTTTCAATCCTTCTTTCGCTATCCCAGTAGAAATAATCGATTCAGAAACAACATCACTTTCCAGATATAGCAGTGGAACTCTTTTTAACTTTTTTATAAGAACGCTAATAGGTCCTATAAAAACAGGCATCGAGTGACTCATTATTATGTCTACTTTCTTTTCTTTTAATGCCCTGAAAGACATTCCTAAAGTAAGTAATAACATTCTAATGGCTCTAGATGTTAAAGACTTTTCATTTGCAGAAACATATACTCTATGAATTACAAGTTTGCCATTATATTGCTTTTCAATTTTCATATTCCTATATTTTAGCTTAATCTCTTCAGATACTCTCCAAGGCGCAGGAGTTACAAGTACGACTTCATGACCCGCATCTATTAAATCTGCTATCAAATCCATCCCAAGATGGGTACCACCCGATATTTCAGGATAATAGCTCGGCCTAAACATCAAAATTTTCATAAAATTACCATCCTTAAAATTCCATTACAAAAAATTTGAATTCAACATATATTTCATTAGTTCTTTACATAAGAAAAATATTATTATATACTTTTTATTCAACTTTAAATCTTCTTCTACTGATGTACTTTATGCGGTAATAAATTTCAAATCTCTCAATACCACTACCAATATTCTGTTTCAAGAAGATTTAAATACTGATGTTAAATTCTTAATCCCTAAATCAAATAACCTTTCATTGACTTTATCAGAAACAAATGAATTATGAGGTGTGACAATTACATTCCCCCTCCCCCACAATGGACTGTTTTTAGACAAAGGCTCGCCCTCAAATACATCAAGAGCAACTCCAAGAAACTTTCCTAATTGAATTGCCTCTATCAATGCTACTTCATCTATCACACCACCACGAGAAACATTTATAAGAATACTATGATCTTTCATCTTTTCTATCTTGTGATCATTTATCAAGTGGTGCGTATCCTCTGTAAGTGGAATCGTCAAGATCATAATATCACTTTTTCTCAGAACTTCATCTATATCATCAATTGAATAATACTCATCAAGTAAATCAGATTCTATTTGTCGTCTACCAACCCCTATAATATTAACACCAAAAGCCTTAAGTCGTTTAGCAATTTCATTACCAACACTGCCAAAACCAATAATGCCGGCAGTCTTATCTGTCAGTTCTAACAAATCCCTCTGTTTTTCCCATTTATGATCATGCTGTGCCACGTAAAACTGTCTGCTCTTTTTATAAATTTCTAAAATCTTTAGTATCACCCACTCAGCCATTGGAATACTGTACACTCCCTTTGCATTAAAAAGCCTTATTCCACGCTCCTTAATATAATCAAGTGGTACCCTATCCAGCCCAGCACTAGTAAGCTGTATGAATTTCAGATTCTTAAACTTATTAATGTCATTGTAGAGAAACAGACCATTACAAACCACTGCATCAATATCTGAAACATCTATCTGCAAAGGAACTCTTTCATCCTGAACAAAGATAATTTCATAGCCAAGTAACTTTAGCCTATTCAGTTGTTCTTCACTATATTTAAATGCCCCAGTAAGTAATAGTTTCATATACTTTTCCTCTTCCAAATCAATTATTTTGTAATAGTCCCCGCAATCTCCATTACTTTTTCATGAACGAACGTTTGATTTTTATCAAAAAAATTCTTCTCTTCATTTAATAATCTATCTTCATAGTCTCTTATCTCTTTAACACCATTCCTAAAAATTTCTGCTATCTGACCAATATCACATTTCTTATTAGTATTACAAAAGCTTCTAGATAGAATGGCCATGCTAGAACCCAAACGATGATGTTCTGCAATAATGTTCTCTGCAGGAAGGGTTCCTTGTCCGAGCTGTGCTATTCCTCCAAAACCATAAGGGATACCTTTAGCTTCAGCCTTTTTGCAAAGCATTTCAACTGTTCCATTTACTAAAAGTTCGAACATAAAATTCATATTATAGCTAAGATGTAAATCGTTTAAGCCAATATGAATGTAGTTAATGCCTTGAACAGTTAAAATAGAATCTATATTTTCTACAGCCTCTGATGTTTCACATAAAAGGCATGTCTCAGCCCTACCATTTACATAATTGACAAAAACCTCGACCTCTTCTTTGGTTTTAAAGAATGGAAGCATTACAATATTCGCTCCATCTTGAATCACTCTATCTATCTCTTCTTTTGAGCCCTCATAAATTGGATTAACCCGAACAAGCAGCTTGGATTTAGTAAGTATTTTCTTGACTCTCTTAACATCTTCTATACTATGTCGGGATATGACTGTATCCAAATGTCCTTGTCGTTCGTCTTTACCATTAATCTCGAGATCAATAAAGATCCAATCTACACCGCTGTTTTCAGCTATATTTGCGATATCTTCTCTATTTGTAATGTACATTAACTTTAAAGGCATTTACTTTGCCCCACTTTCTTCTTTTGTTGCTGCTATCTCGGTTTCCTGATTGTTATCTGTAGCTACTTTAGCAGTCTCACTAACATTGACATTATCCTGCATTGCAAGAACCTTAATAATTGTTCTAAAGAATATTTTCAAATCAAAGCCAAAGGAAAGGTTGTCAACATATTCAGTATCGTACTCAATCCTTTTATTCCAAGGCAAACCTTTTCGCCCGTTAACCTGCGCCCACCCTGTAACACCTGGTCTAACGTCGAATCTCTTTTTTTGCACCCGTGTATATTCATCAATTGGCCAGGGATGGTATGTTAGAGTAGGTCGAGGTCCAATAATCGACATGTCTCCTTTAATAATATTTACAAACTGTGGAAATTCATCAATACTAGTTTTACGAATGAATTTCCCAACTTTTGTAACCCTAGCATCACCTTTAGTTTCATACACACCGCTTTTTTCAGCACCAACGCACATTGAACGAAATTTATATATTTTGAATACCTTTCCATTTAATCCAAGACGCTCCTGCTGAAAAATGACAGGCCCTTTAGACTCAAGTTTAATAGCGATAGCTACTACTAATAAAATCGGAGAAAGAATTGTCAACCCAATCAGAGATAAAACAATATCTAATAACCTCTTCACCTTTTTATAAAACATAATAAGCTCAAAACTCCTCTGCTATATTTTTATACAATATTTAACAAATTGCTTTTTAGTAGATTAGGACTTTATTGGAACTTTAATTTCTCCAATCAACTACTAAACCACTAAATTATTTCTAATTCATATACGCATATTGCATTCTTAATTCAATTAACCAGACTCATAATCCATACCTTTTCACTTCACTGCCACCCTCACTATTTCCGATATTGTTAAAAAAAGGATAAAAGTATCTGATCCCCCTTATAAGTCATCCTCCAAATTAATCTAAAGCTCGAAGGGTGTAAAAATAAATGCCCTGAAAAATCTCTTCAAAATAAATCAAGTTGCATTAATAACACCCTTCATAAAACTATCACACATTACTTACTAAAGACGTTTTCTCACCAAACTTAGTATTAGCAACCCCCACCAATATTTCCTTCAACTCTACCGCATCCTTATAAGGCAAAGTCTCAATCATAGAATATAACTCTTCCTTCTCCATAGGCTCCGCTTTCCCAATATGAATCTTAGGAAACACTTGCTTCGCCTGAACCTCATTTTCATTCAATAGCTCTTCAAATAACTTCTCTCCCGGTCTTATACCCGAGAATCGAATGCCAATCTCCTCTTCCGTATATCCCGAAAGAGTAATAAGATTTTGGGCTAAATCTACAATCTTAACAGGCTCACCCATATCAAGGACAAACACCTCACCGCCCCGAGCTAAAGCACCAGCTTGAATAACAAGTCGTGAAGCTTCAGGGATTGTCATAAAATATCTCGTCATTTCTGGATGAGTGACCGTAACGGGGCCACCTGCCTGAATTTGCTTTTTAAATAGTGGAATTACACTTCCTCGACTTCCTAAAACATTTCCAAAACGTACGGCAACAAAAGTTGTTTCACTTTCTTTTGCTAGGTTTTGAATAATCATTTCCGCAAAACGTTTTGTGGCACCCATCACATTGGGTGGATTGACTGCCTTATCCGTTGAAACGAGGACAAAGTTTTTTACCCCAAACGTATCAGCAGCCTCTGCTACGTTTCTCGTGCCAAAAATGTTATTCTTCACTGCTTCCATGGGGTTATATTCCATTAACGGAACATGCTTATGAGCAGCAGCATGATACACAACATCTGGTTGATATTTATCGATGATACTAAAGATTCGATCTCGATCCTGAACATCAGCAATAATTGGGATAATTTCAAATTCACCTGCATATTTTTTTCTTAATTCCATGTCAATTGTGTAAATACTATTTTCACCGTGACCCAGAAGAAGTAATGTCTGCGGTTGGAATTTAGATATTTGTCTGCATATTTCTGAACCAATAGAACCGCCAGCACCTGTAACAAGCACCGTTTTCCCTGTCAACTTTGCCGAGATCGCGCTCATATCTAATTCTACTGGCTCACGGCCAAGTAAATCTTCCACCTGAACATCTCTCATTTGATTAACAGAAATTTTTCCCGTTACAAGGTCTTCTATTAATGGCATAATCTTTGTCTTTGCTTTTGTTTTTGCACATTCTTCATAGATTTTTTTCATTTCTTGTTTTTGCAGTGACGGAATCGCAATAACAATGTTTTCAATGTTTGATTCTTCGACAATTCGAGGGATATCTTGACTAGTCCCTTGTACTTCAATTCCATAAATATCGAGTTTATATTTTGTAGGGTCATCATCTACAAAGGCAACCGGGTATAAATCCGCATCTGTATTTTTCAAAAGCTGCCTTGCAACCATTGTTCCAGCTGAACCGGCTCCAACAATTAACGTCCGTTTCTTATCTGGGTTTGGTGCAATAAGCCGATCCCGAAAAACTCGCCATGAGAATCGAGATCCACCAATTAAAATGACATGCAGCATCCACGTAATTCCTAACACTCTAAAATAAATATCCTGAGTCACAATCAGTTGAACAATGGCTGTCATTATAATAGAAAACGTAATGGCTTTCACAATCGCTGTTAATTCCCCGACACTTGCATAAGCCCATGCTTTTTGATAAAGACGATAAATAGTCGCAAATAAATGATGGCTTATAAGTAAAGATATCGCGCTTATCCATAGCATAGGAATCGTATACACATTCATATAGGGGTTTAAAATAAAATAGCCAATAAAGATTGCAAATAAAACAATGATGGAGTCCAACAGAACTAATAATGGAACCCGCCTTTTATAAACCAATTGCGATCCCTCCTTCACCTAAAATATGTTTCATAGTTTGAATACTTATCGCAATTTAAACTTCAATTCTTGTCTGAAGAACTATTTTTAATGGTTTGTTCCAGGAATCTCAATAAATCATCTTTTATTTCCTCATGTTGCAACGCAAACTCAATCGTCGTTTGAATAAATCCTAGTTTCTCCCCTACATCATATCGCTTTCCTTGAAAATCATAGGCAAACACCCGTTGAATTTCATTTAGTTTTTGAATCGCATCCGTCAGCTGAATTTCTCCGCCTGCACCTGTTTCTTGTTGTTCTAAAAACATGAATATTTCAGGTGTTAATATGTATCTTCCCATAATGGCTAGGTTAGAAGGTGCTGTTCCTTTTTCCGGTTTTTCAATAAAGTTATTCACTTGATATCGTCGGCCATTTTGTTCACTTGGATCGATAATTCCGTAACGATATGTTTCTTCTTCTGGCACAGCTTGTACTCCGATTACAGATGACAATGTCTGGTCGTATTCATCGATTAACTGGCGTAAACATGGAGTCTCTGCTTTGACGATGTCATCTCCTAATAGTACTGCAAACGGCTCGTTACCAATGAATTTTCGCGCACACCACACCGCGTGTCCTAATCCTTTTGGCTCTTTTTGTCTGATATAATGAATATCCACTTTAGAAGGAGCTTGGACTTTCTCTAACAATTCAAATTTGTTTTTCTCCATCAAATTGGCTTCTAACTCAAAGGCTTTATCGAAGTGATCTTCAATCGCTCGCTTCCCTTTTCCAGTTACGATAATGATATCTTCAATGTCCGAAGCGACCGCTTCTTCAATAATGTATTGAATCGTCGGTTTATCGACAATCGGCAGCATTTCTTTCGGCATCGCTTTTGTAGCTGGTAAAAACCGTGTCCCTAACCCCGCTGCAGGTATAATTGCTTTTCTTACTTTCTTCAATCAACCACCGCCCCCCTATTTTTAAAATACTAATCTTTTATAAATAGATAGTTAATGAGAAAACATGTTAAATACACGTATTCTCATTAACCATCTAAAAAAAATCGGATTTTTTTTGATAAATCTATTAAAAAGTTATATATACTGGACGATAATATAAATAGCATGATTTAATATAATAAATTCGGGCATCTAACCCGCCCTCACACCATACTCCTGACGACGAGCGTCTAAGGTGTGCAGATATAAGCCACCCACAGTATGATCGAGTGCTTCCGTTGATAACGGTTAGGAAGCCTCACCGGTCAATAACTCTGACAATCTATGAAGTTTTTTAAAATAAACCTAAAAACTTCTTCGTTTTTACCTTCTGCGGCATTTCCTTATACACTTGCTTCCCTTTTACTAATAGCTCGGCATTTCCCATAAACAGATAGACGATGTTTTTGCCAAATTCCTTTTCAATTTCACTATAAGCTCCTTGCATGTTGAAGCTTCTGCTTGTGATATTGTGAGCATCTGAGGCGATAAAGTGGGTTAAATTAGCCTCTATTAGTTGATGAGAAAACTTCTTAATTTTCTTTCCAAACCCTCCGGTAATACTCGCTGCTGTTACTTGTGTTAACGCACCCTTTTCCACAAATTGATATAACAAGTCAGGATTTGTAATAAGCTCTTGATTTCGTTCTGGATGAACAATAATTGGTGTAAGCCCTTTTAATTGAATATCATACAATAATCGTTCGGCATAGCGTGGAACATGTCCTGAAGAAAACTCAATAAATAAGTATTGTGTTCTATTAAGAGTGAGGAGTTCTCCTGCTTCATAATCAGCGAGAACATCCCCATTAATCCGCAGTTCCTGTCCAGGAAGTACGATAAGAGGAATTGATTCTATTGAAAAAATCTCATTTAATTTCTTTACTTGCTGTAAAATAAAATCTTTTTTATTTTCGAACTGTCCGTTTTTATGATGAGGAGTTGCGATAATTGTATGAATCCCTTCTGCTACGGCTTGTTTCGCCATCGCGATACTTGCTTGTTCATCCATAGCTCCATCATCGATACCCGGTAAAATGTGACTATGTATATCAATCATCGCAAACCCTCCTTTTGTATTAAAAATACACTCTTTTTATTTATATATAACTATTATTATAGACCTATTAACTAGACAAAAAAAGGTTTTAATGTCACATTTTCGTAATGTTTTTGTTAATTATTTACCATAATAGTAGTAATAATGACTCCCTTTTTGTTTTTTGTCGTTTAATACACTGCCGATAATTTTAGCTTGAGCCGCTACAAGCAAATCCTTCGCTTTTTTGGCAGCTTCAGTAGCCGTCTGATCACTTTGAACAACTAGAATCGTACCATCGCATTTACTAGCTAGAATTGGTGCATCCGTCACCGCTAGCACTGGCGGCGTATCGAATAACACCATGTCGAAAGATTGAAAAGCGCTATCCAGTAATTCGTCCATTGCCTTTGAACCTAACAGTTCTGCTGGATTCGGCGGGATTGGACCGCTTGTTAAAAGATATAGATTCTCGATATCTGTTCTAGAAACAGCCTTACTTAGTTCCATTTGTTTTGTCAGTACATTTGTCAAGCCCACTCGATTATCTTTTCTAAATGTATAATGAGCAGTTGGCTTTCTCAAATCGGCATCGATAAGCAATACTTTTTTCCCTTGTTGGGCAAAGACTACTGCTAAATTAGATACAGTCGTGGACTTTCCTTCTGCTGGTCCTGATGATGTAACAACTACAGAACGAATGGATTCACTCACTGAAGAAAACTCGATGTTCGTACGAATCGTTTTGTATTGCTCAGCTATAGGCGAACGTGGATCCGTATGTGTAATCAACGTCCGGTTTAAAGGTTGCTCTTTTCTCTTTTTTTTACCAAACATTAGCATGTTCACCTCAAGTTTATATTGCTTTCTTTTGTACTGAAACTGAAGAAGATTCCGTTTCCTCATTCGGGGTAATCGTTGTAACAACACCTAAGACAGGAAGTTCTAATAGCTTCTCAATATCTTGTTCAGACTTAATTGTGTTATCCAAATACTCAAGTAGAAAAGCTAGCCCTACTCCAGCCATTAATCCCACGACAATCGCAATCGCAATATTTAATAGTGGTTCTGGTTTCACAGGAGCTGGATTGTCCGCTAGTTCTGCTTTTGAAAGGATGGTAATATTATCGATTCGCATTAATTGTGCGATTTCTCTTTGAAATACTTCTGCGATTTCATTCGCAATACGTACCGCTTCTGCTGGGTCATTATTCGTAACACTAATCGTCACGACTTGTGATGCACCTTCTTGGGTAACGCTCACACTGCCATTTAGCTGTTCAGGAGTTGTGTCCATCTTCAACTCTTTGATTACTTGGTCCAATATGTATGGACTTTTTAAAATAACATTGTACGTCTCGATATATTTCGCGTCTGTATCTAAAGAAACACCTGCAATCGAAGCTAACGAACTCGCCGCTGATTGGCTCACTAAAATTTGTGACGATGATTTATAAACAGGCTTTAGTACAAAATAACTAATTGCGCCACTAACTGCTGCAGCTAGTAAGGTGATAACTAGAATTAAAGATAGCCGTTTTTTTAACGTTTCAAACAATTCTCGTAAACTAATCGTCTCTTCCATCATTTCCTCCAAGATATATTATTTCTCGACAAAAACTACACATTATTATAGCATACATTTTTTGAGATATTTTCTAATTTTAGATTTTTTACGTAAGAAAGTATTACCACTACTCTTAGGCTATATCATTAACGACCCCCAAAAGAAAATCCCACCATTGGAGGATTTGATCACTTCATCACAAACAACAATTTAATCTATTCTATCGATTAAATCTCCTCAAATTCCCACTAACTTGAATGAGTTCGATGTTGATATTGTTTCATTTCTTCTGCTATTAATAGATAACATATCGTAAAATAAGAACACCTTATCCATTTTAACACGAAAAACCCATCAGAATTAGGGGAATTTTTGAAAAATAAAAGGAGAATCCACCATTTTAAAAAAAATGAGGGATTCTCCTTTTTTGTTGGGGGTGTCCACAAGATATCCACATTTAAAAAAGTCACTGTGACATAATCAATGTCGTAATTGTGGCAATCCTAGCCTTTCAATCTATGAAACTCAAAAAAAGAGCCTACCATTTGAAAAATGATAGACCCTCTCCTTTCAAACTGTGTTTATCTATAGAATATCCACATTTTGAAAAGTCACTGTGACACAATCAATTATTTAGAAACAGTTGCGTCTGTAACTTTATTGCCATTTTTATCAACAAGGTTAGTTGATTTAAATTCTACTGAAATGCTATCTGTTTGAGCGAAATCATTAGTTGTTGTAACAGTTAACTTACCATTAGCTGCTACAGCAGTTTTTGGTGTTACAGTAGCACCACCGATTTTAACAGTTAAACCTGCAACAGCAGCTTCATCAGCAATCGCTTCAGAGAAATCAACTGTAAATGTTTTACTATCTACTACAGTTACTTTAGAAGCTTCTGGAGCTACATTTTCTTTTAGAGCAACAGAAGTTGTAGCTTTGCCATCTTTAAGAGTGTTACCTTTTGTATCAACAACATTCTTAGCTTCAAATACATAGCTTCCGTTAGCAGTGATTGAACCTGCTGGTAAAGTGATTCTTACTTTCTTTGTTCCATCTACGAACTGAAGTTGTGTTCCAGCAGGTAATGCTTTTCCACCTAAAGTATAGTTAGATGCTGTTGTTGCTGAAGAAGTCACATCAGCAGTATATTCTACAGTGAACACTGTGCTGCTATTAAAAGTGCTAGTAGCAAATGCTAAGTTTGCTTCAACTTCTCCCGGTTTAGCTTCGAAAGTACCTGTTGAAACATTGAATTTAATTGCTTCAGCATTTACATTTCCAGTTAAATCTGCTACAGCTTTAGCTGCTAATTCAAATGCATACGTTGAATTGCTGTCTAAGTCAATTGAAACTTTAACTGTGTTCTTTTCTGAACCTTCAATTTTGCCATTACCGTCAACATCAAAGCCAGTTCCAGCAGACTCATCAACAGCTGTTACGTTTCCAGTAGTGTAAACAATACCATTTTTAGTTTTAAGAGTTAAGTCACCCTTAACTTTTACAGGTTCATTGAAAGTAAGATATAACTCATCTTTATCAGTTGTTGCATTTGTATCGTCAGCTACTAACAATTTAGCAGATACAGATGCAAGAGTTGCAGGAGTTGTATCTTTAGTTAGAGTAGCATTAAATTCAAATGCATCCCCAGCATTTCCTGCTTTGTCTTTTTGTCCTTCAACTTTAATAGTTGTGTTAACAAAGCTGTTAGTTCCTAAAGCAGTTTTTGCATCTAAAGTGAATTTAGTTTTGTCATCAGCATCTTGGTTAGCAGCTGTTAAGTAGTAAACTGTAGTTCCAACAGTTACTTTTGCATACTCATCATCACCCTGAGCCGCATCTAAGTTTTGAGCAGCAAGTTCTTCAGAGAAGTCGAATGTAATTTCAGTACCATTTACTGTAGCATTAACAGTTGGTTTTGAACTATCCACTTCTGGCTTAGCAACTGTGAAGTTAACAGCGATTGGATTAGCAATATTGTTAGCAAAATCCGTTGCACCTACAACATCTACTGTATATGATTTTTCAGCAGTTAAACCTGTAATTGTAAGAGTTTTTCCAGAAAGAGTATAGCCTGAAGTTAACTGAACTCCGTTAAGGCTTACTGTTCCTGCATCTTTTACTGGTTCTTCAAATGTAATGACAGCTTCAGTTCCTTTAGCTTCAACAGATTTTACAGCTACAGGAGTTTTGTCTTCAAATGTAATTAATTTGTTGAACTCAGCAGTTGAAACTTTTGCATCAGCTTTTGTTTTAATTGGTGAAACTGTTACTTTCGCGTTAGAAAGTTTTAACTCATCTGCTGTAGTTAAAGTAACTGTTTTTCCATCCTCAGAAACTTCAGCTTTAGTAATTGTTTCGCCTTCAACTTTATATTTAGATGTTAATGCAGCATCAGTTGCATCTACTGCTTGGTTAAATGTAACTTCAAGCTCTTGAGCGTTAAGTGCAGTTACAGATGTAACAGCAGGAGATTGTGCAGCTTCATATTTAGCGTTGTTTTTCTCAACAGCTTTTAAGATGTTTTTAGCTAATTTAGTATTTTTAGCTTTTAACTTTTCAACATCAGCTTTAACGCTTTCGATTTTTTGGCCAGCTTTTTCAAGATCTGTTGTGATTAATTTTTTGCTTTCGATTTCTTTATAAGCAGCATACACTTTCATTTCAGTAGCTACAGAAGCAGATTCTGCTTTAGCTGGAGTTGTGTAAGTTTTTGTTAATAAACGGCGAGTATCTGGACCGTATACTTTTGCAACTGCTTTTTCGAACTCAGCAATTTTTTTGTCTAATGCAGTTTGTGCCGCTAGAACTTTGCTTTGTGTACCAGATTTGATTGCTGAATCTAGAGCAGTTCTTGAAGCTTTTAATGTTACGCTAACTGCTGCAACATAGTTTTTCGCACGGTTTAAAGAAGTTTTGCTTGCTTCTAATTTTTTAGTGTAAGCAGCTTTTTTCGTTTTGCTTCCACCGTTTTTAGCGATTTCTTTTTGTGCAGCTGTATAGTATTGCTCAGCTAACTTAACTTCTTTTCTGATTGCAGAACCGCTAGGAAGTTTGTTGCTTTTCTTAGCAGTGTTGTAGTAAAGGTTGAATGCTTTGTTTACTTGTGTTGTAGCTTTTGTGATTGCTTTGTCTACAGAGTTTGTTGCAGCGTCTGCTTGTGGTTGTGCCACTGCTACTGCTCCTGTTAAAGCGATTGCCGATGCTGTTGCGATTTTAATTGCTTTCTTTTTACTCATAGTAAAATATACTCCCCTCAAATTTACTCTTACCCATTCTTTTGTCCATAGAATAAGAGTCCTATCTTATTAGAAGTTTCTGGTCTTAGTAGACTTTAAAACCTACTTTTCTCACAAAAACTATCGTTAATATAACAATAAAGGGTAATTTTTCTAATCTCTTTACCCTGCAATTATCATACACCAATTTTATTCCAATATAAAGATTAATATAACAATTATTACATAATAGGAGTTATGATTCACTAGTTTTGTAATCTTTTTAACATTAACAGATACAATAGTCACACTATCACGAATGCTTATATATCAACATTTCCAACTAATCCATTTATATGAAAATACTGTTGTGATATTAGACCTACATTCCACGCTCATAAAAACAAAAAAATTATTCCAATATATATCTCTATTGGCTAAATATCTTTAATAAAGGATATTTTTCTAATATTTCGAAACTTTTATTCACAGAATATTCACATTCTAAAAAGTCACTGTGACTTAGCCATAAAAAAATGCATCCACTATTTATTGGATGCATTTCTTATCACTCTATACTCCGATAGACTTATCAACATATTTATCCACACATTATCCACAAACTGAAAAGTCACTGTGACTTTAGAGGTGTGACTTAGATACCTCAACCTCCACCTCAAGCGTATGGTTCCCGCCATGGTAGACACCTTGGAGCGGGCTGACGTCTGCGTAGTCGCGGCCGACTGATAGGCAAATGTGATGGTCGATGGCTTCTACATTGTTCGTTGGATCTAAGCCGATCCAGCCGATGCCTGGTACCATGATTTCTACCCAAGCATGTGATGCAGCGCTACCAACGAGGTTTGAATTCTCACCAACATATAAATAGCCGCTCATGTATCGTGCAGGAATACCGCGTGCTCGCAGAATCCCTAGCATGACATGGGTGTAATCTTGGCAAACCCCTCGTTTTAACTGCAAAGATTCAACGGCCTTCGTCTCCACCGTTGTTGCTTCGGTGTCATATGTGAATACTTCAAACAAATAGCTCATTAACTGTAGGGCAAATTGAATCGGATTGTCTATATCTCCTACTTCCCGAACGACTTCATCGATTTGGTGCTGTTCGAGATACGTGTAAGCGGTTGGATTTAAAAAAGGTAAATAATGTTCGTGGAATAATTCTGAATGAAAGATTGATTTCATTTCTGGTGAGTAGTCTAGTTGATGAATAAATGGTGTTTTTTGAATGCTGACAACGGATGTTGCTTCGACTTCTAAAATACGATGCTTCTCCGGAATAAAAAAACTTTCTACATAGTTCCCCCATATATCGATATGTTCCTTCGCCATGGAGGTCGGTGTTACTTTTTTACGATAAGACAGCAGGCGCTGACATGCGTCACTTCTCGGCTTTAAGCGAACCGTATTTAAACTTTGCTGTACATCATCTTCATAATAAAAGGTATTCTTATGTACAATTTCATATTTCATTGTCCATCCACTCCCTAGATGCAAAAATTATTGCTGATTATTAAGAGAGAAGGACCTTTTAACATTTCTACTCTTTCATCTGCTTGCATCAGCTTCTATTAAATAATACGTCGTTGAGAAGATTTTGCCAAACTCGATACATTGATTCAGTATATCCGCGATAAACATCTCTAGTTCTTCAAAACTTAGCTGTTGAACACAAACGGCCTCGACTGAAGCGATTAATTCATCTAAAGCGGCATACATTCTCCAAGAATAATGTGCCACCTTCTCACTTTCAATCTTCCAAATTACTTCTTTAACATGTTCGATACAATAGTAGATAGAGCGCGGGAACGTCCGGTCGGAAATAAGAAATTGCAGGATAAGTGCCGGATCTTTGAGACGAAATTTCTTTGAATAATCCTGATATCCATTCACTAGCCGAAGAGCAAATTGTCCATCATATTCACTAAAACTCTGACAATCGGAAAACTTCGCCTTTTGGAGCATGACTTTCATAATAAGGGCTGTCTTTTCAGCTCGCTCCAACCACTGTCCAATCTTCATGAAATGATAAGGTAAATCCCGAGACATCATTGAATCAATAATTCCTGTCGATGTCATGGACGTTGTTTTAATATGCCGCAAAAAACTATGAATATCTTGAAATGAGAACTCTGTATGCGGCCCTTTATTTTGTGAATGTAAATATAGGTCATTCCATACTTCCCATAATTCATTCGGAATCACATCTCGTGTCATGCGTGCATTTTCTCGAACATAAGAGAGTGTATTCGTTAAGGCATTCGAATTCCCATTAGAAAACGCAATATAATCAACGGCCTTGTGCACACGAAGCTCTCCGTAATCCTCTTCATACGCTGATTTCGAGCCGCATATATCGATTACCGTCTGCCAATCTTGATAATTTACACTTTCTCTACCAGACTCTTCTAGCATTTTCACCAATTGAACTTGAAGAATATGAGCATTATTTTCTGTTCGTTCACCATTTCTAGCCATCCAATATAACGCATCCGCTACGCGACTAAGCATGCTGCATAACCCCCTTCAACACCCATGTGTCCTTACCGCCGCCGCCCTGAGACGAGTTAACGACGAGCGAACCTTTTTTCAAAGCAACTCGTGAAAGTCCCCCAGGTAAGACATGCGTTTCTTCCCCTTTCATGACAAAGACACGCAGATCCACATGGCATGGATAAAAATTGCCTTGCTGATAGACTGGAGCTCTGGATAGCTTAATCGTCGGTTGGGCGATGTACTGCTTCGGATTTTCTAAAATTTTCGAGCGGAATGTTTCAATTTCTTCTTCTGATGCATGCGGTCCAATTAACATATCGTATCCACCTGAAGCACCAACATTTTTCACAACAAGCTCATGCAAATGCTCAAGCACCCACTCCCGCTGCTTCGGATCGCTCAAAATATATGTTTCGACGTTTTGAATAATTGGTTCTTCTTTTAAGTAATAACGAATCATATCAGGAACATATGTATACATTGCTTTATCATCGGCCACTCCATTACCAACGGCATTTAAAATGGCGACATTTCCTTGTTTATAAGCGTCTATTAAACCTGGAACACCAAGCAGAGAGTCCTCACGAAACGCTGTTGGATCCAAGAAATCATCATCAATTCGACGATAAATAATGTCGACTCGTTTTAACCCCTGAATCGTCTTCATATAGACAACGTTATCTTTTACAATCAAATCCCGCCCTTCCACAAGCGCAATATTCATTTGTTGCGCGAGAAAAACATGATCATAATAAGCGGAATTGTACATACCTGCTGTTAGCAATACAGCGCGAGGTTCGGTATGTTTCTTCATATTAGATGGGATATGTGAAAGCAGGGCAGATTGAAGATGGGTAATTTGATCTTCCAGCGAACAAAGAGAGTGTCTTGAGAAAAACTCTGGATACACTTGCCGCATAACAAATCGATTTTGAAAGACGTAAGAAATGCCCGAAGGATTACGTAAATTATCTTCAAGTACACGGTATGTCCCTTGTTCATCTCTTATTAAATCAATCCCTGCTAGGAAAATGTGGTTTTTCAAGGGGAATTGAGTGCCGCTTACCTGCTTATAATAGTATGGATTTTGTTCTACAAGTTCTCTCGGAATAATGCCATCATTGAGTATGTGTTGATCATGATAAATATCTTCTAAAAATAAATTAAGCGCCTCAACGCGTTGTTTCATTCCTTTTTCAATCGTCTCCCAAGCGTCAGCTGGAATAATAATCGGAACGCAATCAAAAGGCATTGTCCGCTCCGTTCCGCCCTCTTCTCCATACACGGTAAAGGTAATACCCTGTCTCAGAAAGCTAGATTGTGCTGTTTCGTGCTTTTCTTTAAACTCTTCTTCTGACAACCTTTGCAGCACAGAATGAAATTGCCGATAATGCTCTTTTGGCTCACCATTCTCCTGCAACATTTCATCATAATAATGACCTGTCTTGTACGGTTCAAACATGAATACTCGCCTCCGATGTTAACTAATTAAATGTTTTAGAACATATCTGTTAATCAATACGACAAACTAGGTACAATTCCTTCTTTTTTGGTTAAAATTAACAAAAACTTCTAAAGTGTTGGGTTTTCCACAGGATATCCACAATCCGAAAAGTCACTGTGACTTTAAAATGACTCCACACGTCAAAAGATGCATCCATTATCGGATGCATCTTCCTTTTTGAGCTAGATATCAACAAAGTTATCCACATGTTATACACATTTTGAAAAGTCACTGTGACACGTTTTTGATTCTACCCTCTATTTGAGGATCTACCGTCTTCAACCCACTCACATACTCACTAAAGTTCTCCCAGTCGGCTAGGCCGATGTCGGTGACTCTTCCTTGTTCATAGGCTTTTTGGAAAACGGTGAAGCCGTCTCCGCCTTTTGCGGTAAAGGCATTTGTCGCAACAACGTATTCACTGGATAGCTGCAACTCTGAGTAAGAACCACCTTGTAGCACTTCTACTTTCTGAACACGGCTGCCCGCAGGTTTACTGCTGTCAAACGTGAATTTCAAACCTGATACATGTAAGAAGCCGCCGCTCTCTTTCGGCACTTGACTAACACTATGTTCTAACGCTTGGATAATCTCTGCTCCTGTCAATTTCACTGTTGCTAACGTATTTCCAAATGGAAGCACCGTTAACACATCGCCTAACGTAATCTCTCCTTGGTCAATCGCCGCACGGATTCCGCCGCCATTTTGAAAAGCAATCACTGTATCTTTATTAAACTCCTTCGCTTTACTCAACATGCCATCTGTAATCAAATTCCCGAGCTCTGTTTCGTTTTTACGCACACTTGGCTTCGTCTCATCCCCGGAATCACGAGGATTATCTAGGGCTTGAACGGCTGTTGCTCCAACTGGCGTGTTTTTCACTTCTTCTATTTTCGCTGAATACGTTTTTAACAATGTGGCCGCTTCAGGGTCTTCTTGTTTATCGGCTAGTTTAATCAGTTGACCGGCTTGGCCGACAACTTGCCCCTTCCTATCAAATTCAACATCGACCGTTCCTAAGTAATCACTATATTGATATGCCTGAACAATAACAGTCGGCGCTTTCGTTTTCCCTTTTTCATCTTTATTGACGACGACAGGTTGATCTAATTGGGTATGGCTATGCCCGCCAACAATGACATCAATGCCGTCCACTTCCGTCGCTAATGTGAGGTCATTATCATATGCTGGATTGTCATCATACCCAATATGAGTCACAGCGACAATTTTATTTACGCCGCGTTTTTCAAAGGCTGCAACGGCTTTTTCCGCTTCTTCTTTATAATTTTCAAACTCAACATTTCCAGGACTCGAAATAGCCTTCGTTTCCTCTGTTGTTAAGCCGAAGATGCCAACCTTTTCACCGTTTACTTCTTTAATGATTCCATTATAAATCTGACCATCCCTCGGCTTAGTCGTAACGGCATTCTTAAACAATCCTTTCAGCTTGTCGTCTTTGCTAAAATTCACATTGGAGCTGACAAATGAAAACTCAGCTCCCTTTACAAACTGGGCTAATGCTTCATGCCCCTCAGTCGCTGCGCCTAAATCGAATTCATGATTGCCAAATGTCATTACATCGTATTTCATTAGGTTCATAAACCTCAGATCAGCTTGTCCTTTAAATTCATTAAAATATAACGTACCTGTTAGCACATCACCTGCATCAACTAACAGAGCAGCCGGTTTACTCGCACGTACTTCCTTCACTGCCGTTACTCGTTTTGCGACATTATCAAGATGAGCATGCGTATCGTTCGTGTGCATTAAAGATAAGGTGAACTTCGCTTTTGCATCATACTTCGCTTTTACAGCTTGTACATATTGATGAATTGCTTGACCCAACACCGAGGTTTCATCGACTTTTTCAAGCTGGGCAGCAACGGCTGTCATCCGCTTCTCTGCCGTTTGCAATTTTCCTTTTTCAATTAAATCCTCTGCCTGTGCGTAGTAATAATATACTTTTATATCGCCTGCTAGCGCGTGTTTCGTCGCTTTTGTGAATTGATTAGAGAGAAGTGCTTCAATTTTGGCGCCGTATACGGTATTTTTAATTGCCTTATCTGCTTTTTTAACAGCTTCCTGCAGCGCTTCATATCGTTTGATTACTTGATTCGGCTTCTGATTCACCGCTGCTTGCTCGAGTGCTTTTACTGCTTTATCATTCGCAGCTTTTGCCTTTTCGGCTGCTTTGTAGCCTTTGACATATCCTTCTGCACGCGCGATGTACTTGTTGTATGCTTTAATTTCTTTATACCGAGCTTCTTTTTGTTTTTTGGATAGATTGGATTTTTTAATGGCCGCGTTGATGTCTTTTTTTGCTTTTTTCGCGGCTTTAATCTCTTTTTCAACCGTTGCTATAGAAGCTAATGTCGTCGTCTTGAAATAGGTGTCATAAGGTTTCTTCATAGTAGATTTCGCCGATTGAATCTTGCTTCTGAGGCTATCTGCTGCTTCTGACTGCGCCGGAGCAACCGTCGTAATCACACTTCCAGCGATTGCCGCGGCCATTGCCACTTTAAACATCTTCTTATTCCCCATACTGGTACATCCCCCTTATAAATAGAATTTCCCTATCTCTTATGATACGATGAAATGGGCAAATAAAAGCCTTTCAATACAAAATTTTACATTAATTTACATGAAAAACATATCTACAAGTGGCCGAGGTGTTTCCAATGGAAAATAAAGACCAATTGCGAGAAGAATTGAAAACGATTGAAAAATGGGAGAAGGATCAAAAAGGATTGTTTTTTTGGGAGAAGCTAGGGCGCATCCCTTTTATGATGCTGGACAAAGTAACGCCTAAATTTCTTCATAATAAAATAAACGATTTACTAGATGAAGTTGCGAATTATATCGACACTGGCGGTCAATATTTAGTGAACAATGATGCTACGCTAGATAAAGCGTCTAAACTATTATCCTCCGATAAAAAATTTACATTAGAAGATGTTCAAACATTCCCTCTTGAGAATATGGATAAAGTCGCAAATGCTTTTATCGCGACAAGAGCGAAAAATGCCCAAATTCAAGGAGCTACTACCGGAATTGGCGGGATATTTACGTTAGCCATCGATATTCCGCTTATTCTAGGATTAACATTGAAAACGATTCAGGAAGTAGCTGTCGCTTATGGGTATGACCCGACAGATAAAGAAGAACGAATCTTTATGGTCAAATGCATGCAATTTACTTCATCCGATGTCGTAGGAAAAAAAGCTATATTAGAAGAATTGACAGCTCCCAAAAGAGAGCAAGGCTTCTCCCAACTGCAAGGATGGCGAGAAGTATTTATGACGTACCGAGATAATTTTGGCTGGAAGAAGCTCTTTCAAATGATTCCGATTGCCGGAATGATTTTCGGAGCGTATATGAACAAAACAGCGATTCAAGATGTTGGCGAAGCCGCGAATATGCTGTATAAAAAAAGACGAGTGTTGGAGCGTCTAGAACGGTTAGACAATCTAGATTTACTAATCACAGATAAAAAGGAGCCTACTACATGATTAACGTTTTATTTGTCTGCCTCGGAAACATTTGCCGTTCACCGATGGCCGAAGCAATCTTTCGTGACTTACTTGAAAAAGAACAGTTAAGCGACAAAATAACAGTCGATTCAGCGGCCACAAGTTCATGGCATATTGGAAGTCCCCCGCATAAAGGGACGGTGACGATTTTAAAAAAATATAACATCTCATCAGCAGGCCTTACCGGACGCCAGCTGCAAAAAGAAGACTTTGAGAAATTCGAGTATATTATCGGGATGGATGAAAGTAATGTTGCAAACATTTATGAAATGACGGGCCAACCTAATCATCCAAAAATTATCCGTCTACTCGACTTAACGGATCATAAAAAAGATGTCCCGGACCCTTACTATACAGGGGATTTCCAGGAAACCTTTGACCTTGTTACAGACGGCTGCCAGGCTTTACTTGAAAAGATTCGGGTAGAGCACAACGTATAAAAAAAGGAAATCCCGCGAATGTGAGTGGGATTTCCTTTTTTATTTTTCTGTATCCACTTTTAAGATTGATTCATACAATTAATCTAGGCGAAATAACCGTGCAGAAAAGAAGGTGTAGCAGCATTGAACAATGAACTAGAACAAGAAAAACAACTTATCCGTACAATTCAGCGTGATATTAGTGTCGCCACAGCTGCCTTATTACAGAACTTTCCGAACGAGAAAGCCCATTACGGTGCGTTAGCACCCCCTTTAGGGATGGGATGAAAGTGAGGTCAGATACGGAGTGCCACAAAAAATCGAAGATTTGTGGTACTTCAAGTATCTGAAATGAATAAAGCCTAGACAAGAGTTTTCTCTTGTTTTTTTATTTTTCACTATTGTATAATTATGGAAACTAGCGTTCGGGAAGAAGGCGGGTAAATTGGATGATGTAAAAGAAAAAAGCGATACCTACCATAAGGGC